>NZ_JBFBBC010000012.1:0-214700 GCF_040689545.1 Streptomyces sp. NPDC051180 | reverse complement strand
ACCTACCGCACCGCCGCCCACACCCTCACCGACGCCACCCGCGACGACGACACCCTCACCCTCCACATCCCCGGCGACGGCAGCCAACGCGCCCTGCGCACCCTCCTCGACCACCTCCACACCACCGGCATCGAAGCCGACGAACTCACCGTCCACACCCCCGACCTCGACGACGTCTTCTTCGCCCTCACCGCCACGCCCGACATCCCCGGCCAGCAGAACCCGACCAAGGAGAACGTCCGATGAGCTCCCTCTCCCTCGCCGTCCGCGACTCGACGACCATGCTGCGCCGCAACCTCCTGCACGCGCGCCGCTACCCGTCGCTCACCCTGAACCTGCTGCTCACCCCGATCATGCTGCTGCTGCTCTTCGTCTACGTCTTCGGAGACGCGATGAGCGCCGGCATCGGCGGCGGCGGAGGCCGCTCGGCGTACATCGCGTACATCGTCCCCGGCATCCTGATGATGACCATCGGCGCCACCACCGTGGGCACCGCGGTCTCCGTCTGCACCGACATGACGGAGGGCATCGTCGCCCGCTTCCGCACCATGGCCATCCACCGCGGCTCGGTCCTCTTCGGCCACGTCGCCGGAAGCGTCCTGCAATCGGTCGCGAGTGTGACCCTCGTCGGCGCCGTCGCCGCGGCGATCGGCTTCCGCTCCACGGACGCCACGGCCCTGGAGTGGTTCGCGGCCTTCGGCCTGGTGGCCCTGTTCGCCCTGGCGTTCACCTGGATCGCGGTCGGGATGGGCATGGGGAGCCCGAACGCCGAGGCCGCCAGCAACAGCGCCACGCCACTGATCCTCCTGCCGATGATCTCCAGCGCCTTCGTCCCGCTGGAGACCATGCCGGGCTGGTTCCGGCCGATCGCCGAGTACCAGCCCTTCACCCCCGCCATCGAGACCCTGCGCGGCCTGCTCCTCGGCACCGAGATCGGCAACAGCGGCTGGATCGCCGTCGTCTGGTGCCTGGCGCTCACCGCACTCGGATACCGCTGGTCAAAGGCCCAGTTCGACCGCGACCCCAAGTAGGCGTCTTGCGTACGCGGGCCGACATGCCCGGACGAGCAGGAATCCCGGCACGAGCAGGACCCCCTCCCCCGCACGACCGAACCCGCGAAGGCCCGTCACCGCCGTCTCCGATGGCAGCGACGGGCCTTCGCCGTGTCCGCGGGACCTCCGTGCGGGCAGGTCAGCGGGCCGCCGCGAACTCCGCCAGCGCCTCGGTGCGGGTGCGGCGGGCGACCTCGGCGAGGACGGGGTTGCCGGCGCGGTAGTAGTGCTCGGTCACCAGGCCCCAGGCGAGGGCCCAGCCGCGGCCGCGCGCCCAGGTGGCGTCGTCGGCGCCGGACTCCTCGCGGAAGAGGTCCCTGGTGCCGGCGGTGAGCAGGGTCCAGGCGGGCATCATGTCGCAGGCCGGGTCGCCGGTGCCGAGGCCGCCGAAGTCGATGACGGCGCTGAGGCGGCCGCCGCGGGTGAGGAGGTTGCCGGGCAGCAGGTCGGAGTGGATCCACACGGGGGCGCCCTGCCACTGCGGCAGGCGCAGGACCGACTCCCAGGCGGCGGTGGCCAGTTCGGCGTCGACGACGCCGTCGGCACCGAGGTCGCGGATCGCGGCGGGGAGGTGGCCCTCTTCCCACGCGGTGACCGGGCCGCCCCGGAACGACCGGGGCCCGCCGCTCGCGTCGACGGCGCGCAGGGCCCGTCCGAAGCGGCCCAGCGCGACCGCCGCGTGGGCGAGGTCGGTGACGGGGGCGTCGAAGGCGTCGGCGCCGTCGAGCCAGCGGTACACGGACCAGGGCAGCGGGAATCCGTCCCCCGGCTCGGCCCGCCCGACGGGGACGGGGACGGCCAGCGGCAGGTGCGGGGCGAGCCGCGGCAGCCAGCGCTGCTCCTTCTCCACCTGGCGCGCCGCGGAGGGGACGCGGGGGAGCCGGACGACGAGTTCGTCGCCGAGCCGGAACATGGCGTTGTCGGTGCCGGCCGAGTCCACGGCCCGTACCGGCAGTCCGGCCCAGGCGGGGAAGCGGCGGGCGACGAGCCCCGCGACGAGGCCGGTGTCGATGTCGGGTTCGTCGGGTCGCGTCGGGGTGGCTGCCATGGCGCGGAGGGTAGCGGCCGTCCCGCCCGTCCGGCGAGGCGATTTCCCCGGGGGCGGGCGGTCGGCGGCCGGGCGGACCCGGCCGCCGCCGACGGGTCCTACGCGTCGATCGCGGTGCGCCAGGTGCGGACGGCGTCGGCGGAGACCGGTGCGGCCCAGCCCTGGGGCCGCGCGGCGCCGCCGATGTGGAAGGCGTCGAGTCCGTCGGCGCGGAGCCCGGGGAGGTGGTCGAGGCGGAGGCCGCCGCCGACGAGGACCCGGGCCTCGTAGCCGGGCTCGCCGGCCCGGGCGGCCTCGGCCTTGAGGGTGGCGAGGCCGTCGTCGACGCCGGTGGCGGAGCCCGCGGTGAGGTAGGTGTCGAGCCCCGGGAGGTCGGCGAGCCGCTTGCGCAGGCCGTCGCGGTCGGCGGCGCGGTCGATGGCCCGGTGGAAGGTCCAGCGGCAGCCGTCGAGGACGGCGATCAGCCGTTCGACGGCCACCAGGTCCGGCTCGCCGTCCGGGGTGAGGAAGCCGAGGACGAACTCGTCGGCGCCGGCCTCACGGAGTTCCGCGGCCCGTGCGACCAGGGCGTCGACGCCTTCCGGGCCGCCGGCCGAGAATCCGTCGGTGAGCCGGAGCATCACCCGCAGCGGGATGTCGACGGCGGCGCGGATCGCGGCGAAGCGGGCCCGGGACGGGGTGAGCCCGTCCGCCGCCATGTCGGTGACGAGTTCGAGGCGGTCGGCCCCACCCGTCTGGGCGGCGACCGCGTCTTCCTCGTCGAGGGCGATCACCTCAAGGACTGCACGGTTGCTCATCGAGCCCATTCCTCCACGCGTGCCGGCTACAGGTCTAGTCCAATGACCAGACTAGCCGTGCGCGTGGCCTCCCGCACCGTGCGTGGCCTCGCCGGCCCCGGGAACGGTCGCCGGACCGGTCGCACCGGTGGCGCCGGCCGTGACGGTGAAGGCCGCCGTGCGCACCTTCCCCTGGTGCTGGAAGTCCAGGAAGAGACGGTACGTCCCGGCACTGGGCGCGGTCGCCGTGAACGAGACGTCCGGGCCGGGGCCCCCCTCGTTGGGGTGCACGTGCAGATAGGCGAGGTCGCCGTCGCGCAGGGCGACGAGGTGTCCGTACGCCCCGAGGTACGGCTCCAGATCGGTGACCGGCTTTCCGCCCTTGGTCACGGTCAGCCGGAGCTCTCCGGCCTTGCCCGGGTCCAGCGTGCCGCCGAGACGGACCTGGTAGCCGTCGACCGCGACGGTCGCCGCGACGGCCGGCAGCGGCTTCGGCGCGTACGCCCCCGGCACGGAGAGGTCGGCGCCGAGCGTGACGCCCTTGGCGCCGGCGGCCGCGGGCTTGAAGTCGGCGAACGCCTTGTAGCCCCCGGCGGCGGGGAGGTCCGCGGCCACCGACCAGGTGCCGTCGGCCGCCTTGACCGGGTGCAGATGACGGAAGGTGGTGAGGTCCCGCGAGGCGACGATGAAGTGCAGCTCCTTGCCGTGCTCGGTGGTGAAGGCGGTGACCTTCCGTCCGGCCGCGTCCTTGATCGAGAACTTCAGGACGCTCCGGCCGGCCGCGGGTGTCGGCGTCTCCAGGGCGAGCGTGTAGCCGTCCTGGGAGACCTGCAGACCGCCGGGGAGCTCCGCGGCGGCGGAGTCCGGGGTCGCACCCTCCCCGTGACCGGCGTGCCCGTCGGCGGCCGGGCTCTCCGAGGGCGCGGCCGCGTGGTCGCCGTGCCCGGCCTTCGCCGACTCCTCGACGGGGCCGACCCCCACGCCGACCCCGTACGCGGTCCCGAAGGTCGCGACGAGCGCGGCGGCATAGGCAGTGATCTTCACTCCGGTGTTCATGGCTGCTCTCCCGTGCGTGGGTGGACGTGGTGCGCCGTGGCGACCCCTTCAATGCACTTCACCATACCCCTGGGGGGTATCAAGTCAAGTCGCGGAACCGCTTGCGGGTCCATACGGCCGGGGGGTATACATGACTCAGGACCGGATACCCCCCGAGGGTATCGATGAAGTGGAACCGACCGAGGAGGAAGCCATGGGCTCCTGCTGCACCCCCGACAACAGCTGCTCGACCACCGGCGAGACCACCGCCACCGCGGTCGCCGACAGCACCGTCACCGTCTACGCCGTCTCCGGCATGACGTGCGGCCACTGCAGGACCGCGATCACCACCTCCGTCACCGCGCTGGACGGCGTCATCTCCGTGGACGTCGACGTCACCGCCGGCCTGGTGACCGTCACCACCGGCGGCGAGCCCGACGACGCCGCGATCACCGCGGCCGTCGACGACGCGGGCTACGAGCTGACCGGCCGGGCCTGATCCGCCCGCCGGGCCGACCGACACCCACCGGCGTCCCCCGTCCCGGTACCTGAAGGTCGGCCCGGCAGGCGGCCCCGGCCCGGCCCGGCCCCCCAGGCGGGTGAGCCGAAGGGGCGCGTCGGTGTCGAGACGGCGAGCGCGCGGAGGCCCGACGAAGGAGGGTCGAGCACGATCGCCGACTCGACACCGGCACCAGCGCCCCGGAGGCGAACCGAGCCCCCAGGAAAAGAGGAGCAGGAAATGACGACGACCACTCCGGGCCCCGCCCAGGTCGAGCTCGCCATCGGCGGCATGACCTGCGCCTCGTGCGCGGCCCGCATCGAGAAGAAGCTCAACCGCATGGACGGGGTCGAGGCCACCGTCAACTACGCCACCGAGAAGGCGAAGGTCACCTTCGACGCCGACATCGACGTCGCCGACCTGATCGCCACGGTCGAGGCCACCGGCTACACCGCCGCCGAGCCGGAGCCGGAGCGGCCCGCGGGCGGTGGCACCGGGGACGGCCCCTCCGACGAGGAGCGGGCCGACGAGGAGCTGCGGCCCCTCCGGCAGCGGCTGATCACGGCCGCCTCGCTCGCCGTGCCCGTCATCGCGATGGCGATGGTCCCGGCGCTGCAGATCGAGTACTGGCAGTGGCTGAGCCTCACGCTCGCGGCGCCGGTCGTCGTGTACGCCGCCTGGCCCTTCCACAAGGCCGCCTGGACCAACGCCCGGCACGGCGCGGCCACCATGGACACGCTGATCTCGGTCGGCACGATCGCCGCGTTCCTGTGGTCGCTGTGGGCGCTGTTCTTCGGCACCGCCGGCACCCCGGGCATGACGCACCCCTTCGAGTTCACGATCGCCCGCACCGACGGCGCCGGGAACATCTATCTGGAGGCCGCGGCCGGCGTCACCGCCTTCATCCTGGCCGGCCGGTACTTCGAGGCCCGCTCGAAGCGCAAGGCGGGCGCCGCGCTGAAGGCGCTGATGCAGCTGGGCGCGAAGGAGGTGACGGTCCTCAGGAACGGCCGCGAGGTCACCGTGCCTACGGCCGAACTCCAGGTCGGGGACCGCTTCCTGGTCCGTCCGGGCGAGAAGATCGCCACCGACGGCACCGTCGTCGAGGGCTCCTCGGCCGTCGACGCGTCGATGCTGACCGGCGAGTCCGTGCCCGTCGAGGTCTCCGTCGGCGACTCCGTCACGGGCGCCACCCTGAACGCCGGTGGCCGGCTGGTCGTCGAGGCGACCCGCGTCGGTTCCGACACCCAGCTCGCCAGGATGGCGAAGCTCGTCGAGGACGCGCAGAACGGGAAGGCCGCCGCCCAGCGCCTAGCCGACCGGATCTCCGCGGTCTTCGTCCCCGTGGTCATCGCGCTCGCGCTCGGCACCCTCGGCTTCTGGCTGGGCACCGGGCAGGGACTCACCGCCGCGTTCACCGCGGCCGTCGCCGTCCTGATCATCGCCTGCCCCTGCGCCCTCGGCCTGGCCACCCCGACCGCCCTCATGGTCGGCACCGGCCGCGGCGCCCAGCTCGGCATCCTCATCAAGGGCCCCGAGGTCCTGGAGACGACCCGCAAGGTCGACACCATCGTCCTGGACAAGACCGGCACCGTCACCACCGGCCGGATGACGCTCATCAAGGTCCACACGGCCGCCGGTACGGACGAGACCGACGTCCTGCGCCTGGCCGGCGCCCTGGAGCACTCCTCCGAGCACCCCATCGCCCAGGCCGTCGCCACCGGCGCCGCCGCGAAGGTGGGCACCCTGCCCACCCCCGAGGACTTCGCCAACATCCCCGGGCTCGGCGTCCAGGGCGTCGTCGACGGCCGCGCCGTCCTCGTCGGCCGGGAGAAGCTGCTCCAGGAGTGGGCGATGGAGCTCACCCCGTCCCTCAAGGCCGCCAAGGAGGCCGCCGAGAAGGCCGGAAGGACCGCCATCGCGGTCGCCTGGGACGGCGAGGCGCGCGCGGTCCTGGAGGTCGCCGACGCCGTGAAGGAGACCAGCCCGGAGGCGATCCGGCGGCTGCGGGCCCTGGGCCTGACCCCGATCCTGCTCACCGGCGACAACAAGGCGGTCGCCGAGGCCGTCGCCGCCGAGGTCGGCATCGACGAGGTCATCGCGGAGGTCATGCCGCAGGACAAGGTCGACGTCGTCAAGAGGCTCCAGGCCGAGGGGCGTTCGGTCGCCATGGTCGGCGACGGTGTGAACGACGCGGCGGCGCTCGCCCAGGCCGACCTGGGTCTGGCGATGGGCACCGGCACGGACGCCGCGATCGAGGCCGGCGACCTGACCCTCGTACGGGGAGACCTGCGGGCCGCGGCGGACGCGATCCGGCTGTCCCGCAGGACGCTCGGCACCATCCGCTCGAACCTCTTCTGGGCCTTCGCCTACAACGTGGCCGCCCTGCCGCTAGCCGCGGCCGGGCTGCTCAACCCGATGATCGCGGGCGCGGCCATGGCCTTCTCCTCGGTCTTCGTGGTCGGCAACAGCCTGCGGCTGCGCGGCTTCCAGGCCGCCGACCGCTGACGCACCCCTTCCCGCCGAACCCCGAGGAGCCCGTCGTGGCCGGTTACGGACAGCACAAGGAAGACATCATCAGACGCCTGCGGCGCATCGAGGGGCAGGTCAGGGGGGTCCAGCGGATGGTCGACGAGGACGTCTACTGCATCGACGTCCTCACCCAGGTCTCGGCGATCAACGCGGCGCTCCAGTCCTGTGCGGTGGCCCTTCTGGACGAGCACCTCAGCTGCTGCGTCACGGAGGCCATCGCCCAGGGCGGGGACCAGGCGAAGGAGAAGGTGGGCGAGGCGTCGAGGGCGATCGCCCGGCTCATCCGGACGTAGCGACCGGCCTCCTCGGAGGGATCAACCGCCCTTGGGCGAAGGACAGTCGGCGGACAGCCTGATGCTCAGGCGAAGGCAGAGTCCGAGCACCCGGCGGAGGAGCACCAGCTCCGCCGCACCGGGCAGGCCGGGGCCGCAGACCTTCGCGCAGGGGCGGTTGCCCATGAGGGTCGACATCCCGCCATCGTACCCCTGGGGGGTATACCTGGAGCGGGGAGGCGGACCGTACGATGAACCGCCCAGGGGGAAGGGGATCCATGTGCGCCGGCTGGGTGAGCTGGAGGCCGAGATCATGGACCGGCTGTGGGCCTGGCGGCGGCCCGCCACGGTCCGCGAGGTCGTCGACGACATCAACCGGGAGCGCAGGGTCGCCTACACGACCGTGATGACCGTGGCGGACATCCTGCACCGCAAGGGCTGGCTCCGCCGCGAGAAGGCCGGACGGGCCTGGCTGTACGAACCGGTCCGCGGCCGCGAGGAGTACACGGCCGGCCTCATGCGGGACGCCCTCGGCGACAGCCGGGACCGCCCCGCCGCCCTGCTCCGGTTCGTCGAGGTCATCTCGGACGAGGACATGGCCGCCCTGGACGCGGCCCTGCGCGCCGCCCGCGGCGCGGCGCCCGACGGCCCGGCGGGGGGCGGCGCGTGAACCACCACGTCCTCGTCCCCCTCGGGCTCGTCCTGCTGACCGGCTGCCTCGTCCCCTGGCTGGTGGTCCGGTCCCGCTGGGCCCAGCAGGCCCCCCGGCTCGCGCTCGGCGTCTGGGCCGCCTGCGGGGCCGTCTTCGCCGGCGCGGCGGCCCTGCTGCCCGCCCAGATGGTCCTGACCAGGGAGAGCAGCCACCGCCTCACGGACATGGCGCTCACCCTCCGGCCGCCCGGCCCCGGCCGGTTACTGGCCCTCGACGGCCGCGAGACGCTCGCCCTGTCGCTCGCGCTCGCCGTCCTGGCCGTGCCCGCCGGCGCCTTCGTCCGCCGGCTGGCCCGTGCCCGCCGGGTGCGGGTGCGGCACGCGGGGGTGCTGCGCCTGGTCGGACGGTACGACCCCGCGCTGCGCGCCACCGTCCTCGACGACGAGCGGCCCGCGGTCTACTGCCTGCCGGGCCGCTCGCGCCGGGTCGTCGTCACCTCGGGCGCGGTCCACACGCTGACCCCCGACCAACTGGCGGCGGCCCTGGCCCACGAGCGGGCGCACATCACCGGACGGCACCATCTCCTCGTCGCGGCGGCCGAGGCGTTCGCCGCCGTCTTCCCGCGCCTCCCGCTGGCCCGGCACGGCGGCGGAGCCGTACCGCTGCTGCTCGAGATGGCCGCCGACGACCGGGCGCTGCGCCGGTGCACCCGGGACGCGCTGGCGACCGCGCTGTACGCGCTGGCCTCGGGGCGGGCGCCGCGCTCGGCGTTCGCCGCGGGCGGGCCGTCGGCGGCGCTGCGCATGCGCCGCATCCTCATGCCCCACAGCGCCGGACACCCCGTGCTCCGCGGGCTGTTCACGATCGCGGCGGCGGCCTTCGCGATGACACCCCTGATCGTCGCCTGCTGCGCGTTCCCCCGGTAATGGCGAACGTCGTTATTTACTAAGCGAATTCGTAGATTTCGCATCGGTCACGGAGCGTCGAATTCGCCGCTATCGTGGGTACGTTGGGGCTGGGACACGGTACGTCGAAGGGTGCAAAACCAATGCAGCTCGCTGGCGTTCGCACGGCAGCGGCCGGCGACGCGACGACGATATCCAGGCTGCTGGCCGACATCATCCGGAGCAGCTACGCCGGAATACTGGACGAAATCCCGATGCGACGGCTGATCTCGGCCCAATGCGCACTCCCCCGCATACGCGCGGAAATTGAAATTCCGGGCGGAGCACCCGGATGGCTCGGCTGGCTGGTCGCCACGGACACGCGGGGCTCGGTCGTCGGCATGGCCGCCGGCGGCGTCCCGGTGCCCGGCGAGGGCGAGGTGTACGCGCTGGCGGTCGCGCCCGGCTCGCGCCGTACCGGCGTCGGCACGGCCCTGCTCGGCGCGGCGAGCGAGCGGATGCGGGCCTACGACGCCCACGAGCAGCGCGTGAAGCTCCCCGTCGAGGCCGACCCGGCCCTCCCCTTCTACGCCGACCAGGGCTTCACCCCGCTCAGCCCCGGCCGACTGGCCAGACCGCTCTAGGGGGCGGCCTCTTCCGGATCTCGCCCGACGCGCCTCCTCCTCGCGGGGACCGTGGCAGATCCACGCCATCGCGTGTTCACGCAGCCCGATCCGGTGGATCGGGGCTCCCTCCCCAGGTCACGATGGGTCCAGCGGCGCGGTCCCGGCGGCACGGGTACCTCGTCCGGACGGCATGGACCGAGCGAGCCCCTGGAGGAGCGGATGCACACACCGAGCGGCACTTCCCTGCCCGTCGTGCCCGCAGCGCTCGCGCCGGTCCTGCCGTCCCGATACGACCGGGCCGCGGAGCCCTCCCCCGGCGCGGGTGTCCGGGTCACCGCGGACACCCTTCCCGGGCTGGAGTCGGTCTCCCCCGCCGACGAGGGCTCCGTGTGGCTGCACGACGCCCTGCTCGGCCCGCACAGCGCGGACATCGTCCGCTACCTCGGCCTCGCCCGCTCCGCCGGCGGACCCGTCCTGGACCTCGGCTCCGGAGCGGGGCGGCTCGCCGTCCCCTTCGCCCGCCACGGCTTCGCCGTGGAGGCCGTGGACCGGGACGCCTCGGCCCTGGAGCGCCTCGACGGCTGGGCACGGCGGATCGGCCCGCAGGTGGCCGGGCTCGTCGTGACGCACCGGGCCGACCTCACGGAGCTCCGCCTCGACGGCAGCTACCGGCTCGCGCTCCTGGCGGGGGCGATGGTCTCCGCCGTACCGCCGACGAGCCGGCCGGCGCTGCTGCGGGAGGTCGCCGCCCACCTGGAGACGGGCGGGGCGCTGGCCCTCGACTACACGGCGCACCGGATGCCGGGGCTGGTCGCGGAGCCGCAGCGCACCTGGGCCTTCCAGGTGCCCCGCTTCGACGGCATCGACGAGTGGGTGGTGGCGCGGCAGGTCTTCGACCTGCCGTCGATGAGCGAGCGGATCACGTACTACGCGGCCCGGACCGGCAAGCTGTCCACGGAGCGGGTGGTGCTGACCACCGACAAGTGGATCGTGGACCCGGAGCGGCTGGCGGCCGAGCTGCACGCGGCCGGACTGCACGTCGAGGGACGGCGGCGCCACCGGATCGACGACCGGACCGAGAGCGTCCTGCTGGTGTGCAGGACCGGCGACTGACCGGGCGGAACGGCCGAAGGACGCCTGCCGGGGCGGGCGGGCAAGAGGTACGATGCCCACAAAGGTTTGAGCCGACCAGGCGGCGCGGACGGGCGGAGAAGATGGCAGTCGTGGAAGAGCTGACGGGCCGCGAGGCGGTGATCCAGCGCCTGCGCGACGTCGGGCTGCGGGTCACGGGCCCGCGCCTGGAGGTGCTCACGGTGCTCGCGGCCGGCGGCCATCTCGACGTCGAGGCGATCACCACCACGGCCCGCGAGCGGCTCGGCACGCTGACCAGCCAGGCCGTGTACGAGATGCTGCGGCACTTCCAGGAGACCGGCCTGGTGAGCAAGTTCGACCGGCCGGGCCTGCCGGCCGTCTTCGAGATCTCGGGTCCGCCCCACCAGCACGCCCTGTGCACCGGCTGCGGCCGCGTGGAGAACGTCTCCGCCGCCGCCCCGGAGCCGCCCCGCCGGGCCCTTCCGCAGTGGCGGGTGGACGACGCGGAGATCGTCTTCAAGGGTCTGTGCCCCGACTGCCGGGCGAACGCCTCCACCGTCTGATCCACGGTCAACTCCGTGCGTGTCGTTGGAATGTGTGGCAGGGTCTAGCGGGGCGATTCATCAGGGATCCCGCGGGATCCGAGGGGAGTCAGCTGCGCCGTGTCCAGAAACGCCGCCGTGACCCGCGTGGGGAGCGAACAGGCTCTCGCCCTGTACCAGGAGCTGCGGGCGTGCCCCGACGCCGGCTTCGACGAGGTGGCGGACCGGTTCGGCCTCTCCGCCGAGGAACGGCGGCGCTGCCGCGACGAACTCGCCTCCTTAGGACTGACCACCGCCGCGGACCCGGCCGCCCCCGCCGCCCCCACCCGGGTCGTCGACCCCGACGTCGCCCTCCTGCGGCTGCTGCGCCGCGAGCGTGACCGGCTCCAGGACCGGCTCGCCGCCGCCGGGCGGGCGCACACCGCGATCGAGGCCCTCGCCGGGCCGTTCCTGCGGACCGGCGCCGCCCCGAGCTCCGAGGTCGAGGTGGAGATCGTCACCGACCCGCAGCGGGTGGCGCGCGAGCTGGCGGATCTGACGGAGTCGGTCCGCGGCGCCGTCCACGTCATGCACACCGGCTCGGTGCGGCGCGACGACATGGCCGCCGAGCTGGAGCGGGACCGCTCGCGGGCGGCCCGCGGGGTGCGGGTCCGCGCGATGTACAGCCGCCGGGTCGGCACCGTCCCCGAGATGACCCAGCACCTGGCGGACCGGGCCGCCCTCGGCGTGGAGCTGCGCCTCTCGCCCGTCGTCCCGATGAACATGGTCCTCGCCGACGAGAACTTCGCCCTGCTGCCGACCGACCCGCACGACCAGGACTCCCCCGTCATCCTCGCCCGCGGCCCGGGCCTGGTGCGCTCCTACCTCGCGCTGTACGAGTACTGCTGGCAGGCGGCCTCCCGGTACGGCGAGGAGCCGGGCGAGAGCGGCGGCGACGGCCTCTCCGACCAGCAGCGGGCCGCGCTGCACATGCTCGCGTCCGGCATCAAGGACGAGCAGATCGCGCGCAGTCTCGGGGTGTCGCTGCGGACCGTCAGCCGGCTGCTGTCGGAGGTCATGCAGGAGCTCGGCGCGGCCAGCCGATTCGAGGCCGGGGTGAAGGCGGCCCGGCTCGGCCTGCTGGACGGTGAGGGGCCGGAACCCGTGGCCTAGTACGAGGAGTTGACATGGCACGGATGCCCGCCGAGCCGTATGACAGGGTGAGGGCGGGGCGACTCGGAGGATGAGGGGGGTCACTTCGCCATGGTCACTGCGGGCGACGGCATCGGGGACGGCGCGACCGACGTCCTGCTGGCCGTGTACCAGGAGCTGCGCCGCCGGGGCGTCTCGGACTTCGAGGAGGTCCGCAGGACGCTGGGGCTCGCGGCGGAGGAGTACGAGCGATGTCGCGCCGAACTCCTCGCCCTGGGTCTGATCGTGCCGACGGGGCAGGCACACGCCACGGTCACGGCCGTGCAGGACGGCAGCTGGCGCTCCGAGACGGACACGGTGGCGGCGATCGATCCGGAGATCGCGCTGCTGCGACTCCTGGAGCGGGAGCGGGAGCGGCTGCGGGAGCACCTGGCCGAGGCGGACGAGGCGTACAGCACGCTGGAGATCCTCGCGGGCTCCTATCTGCGGGCGGAGGCGCTGACCCGGGCGGAGGCGCATGTCGAGGCGCTGACCGACTACCGCAGGATCCAGCAGGCCATCGAGGACATCACGGACGTGATGCAGGAGAGTTCGGCGGCGCTGCACCCGGGGACGCCGGGCCGGCAGAACCCGGACCGGATGCTCGACCGGGACCGGCGCCAGATCGCCAACGGGGTGCGGGTGCGGGCCATCTACGGCCGGCAGGAGGCGACGGACCCGCACATGGAGAAGTTCCTCGGGCAGCGGGCCGAGCTGGGGGTGGAGATCCGGCTGGCACCGGTCGTGCCGATGAACCTGATCATCGCCGACCAGCAGTTCGCGCTGGTGCCGATCCGGCCCGAGGAGCCCGGCGAGGGCGCGATCCTGGCGCGGGGCAGCGCGCTGGTGCGGCCCTATCTGAGCCTGTACGAGCACTGCTGGCACACGGCGACGCCGTACGGCGTGGAGGCGGCGACGGAGGCGGGCGGCGACGGCCTGTCGGAGCAGCAGCGGGCGGCGCTGCACATGCTGGCCTCGGGGATGAAGGACGAGCGGATCGCGCGGACGCTCGGGGTGTCGCTGCGGACGGTCAGCCGGATGATCTCGGAGCTGATGCAGGAGCTGGGGGCCACGAGCCGATTCGAGGCGGGGGCCCGGGCGGTGCGGCTCGGCTGGCTCGACTGAGGCGCGCGGGATTCTCCGTGAAGGCCCGGACGCACGGAAAAGGCCCGGACGCGCGGAAAGGCCCGGAGGCACGGAAAGGCGCGGAGTCACGGAAAACACCGGACCCCGCAATCGTGGCAGCGATCACGGGGCCGGGCGGTCACGGAATTCCGGGGGCATTCCCCTGGCAATTGCCTCAGTTGGTGGGGCTGGGGGTCGGCTTCGGCGGGGCGACCGGCCAGCCGTTGTCGTCCGCGACGCCGGCGACGGTCTGCGGGACGACGGGGTCGCCGTCGGGCGAGACCGCGAGGGCGGCGCCACCGGCGACGGCCGTACAGGCGACCATCGCGACCAGGAGCTGACGGACGGCGGTGGCGAGGCGGGAGTTCTGCGCAGCGGACATGATTCCTCCAGGATTCGGAATGGGGATTTCCGCCTTCCGGGGGCCCGTGCCGCCGGGCGTTCCCTGAAGACATCTCCATACTGTCCCGGCCTCGAGTGCGAATCCAGGGATACTCGGTGCGTGGACCCGCCATGGCGTGGATGCGTCAATACGCCTTTCCCGCAACGGAATTGAGGCATCCGGAGCTCGCCATACCTTTGGTCGAACCAAAAGAGATGCTAGACTTGTGCTACGGCCTTCTCGTTCCTCCAGGAGAGAGGGGCCGCCGGGGCAGGGGCGTGCCGCCGCCCCTGCCCCACCATCCCGCGCACGGCCGGCCGACGCGTCTCCGCGAGCGCCCCCCGGTACACCTCGACGGTCCGCGCCGCGGACGCCCGCCAGCTCATCCCGCCCGCGTGGTGCACCGCCGCCTCCCCCATCGTCTCCACCACCTCCGGACGGGCCGCCAGCCACCGCAGCCGCCGGGCGTACTCCACCGGGTCGTGACCGCGCACCAGCAGCCCCGTCACCCCGTCCCACACCGCGGTCGGCAGCCCGCCGACCGCCGCCGCGAGGACCGGCGTCCCGCACGCCTGCGCCTCCAGGGCGACCAGGCCGAACGACTCGCTGCGCGACGGCACCACCAGGACGTCGGCCGCCCGGTACCACTGCGCCAACGCGGCCTGCGGGACCGGCGGGAGGGGCCGCAGCACGTCGGCGACGCCCAGCTCCTCCGCCAGCCGCCACACCGTCCCCTCGCGGGACGCGCCCGAATGGCCCCCGATCACCGGCACCAGCAGCCTGCGCCGCAGGTCCGGCGCCTCCCGCAGCAGCTCGGCGACCGCCCGCACCAGCACGTCCGGCCCCTTCAGCGGCTGGATGCGGCCCGCGTAGAGCGGCACGAACGCGTCGGCCGGAAGCCCGAGCCGTGCCCGGGCGGCCGCCCGGCCCTCACCCCGGTGGAAGGTCCGCAGGTCGACCCCGGGCCGCACGACCTCGGTCCGCTCCCCCTCCGCCCCGTACAGCGTGCGCAACGCCTCCGCCTCGTCGGCGGTGTTGGCGATCAGCCGGTCGGCGGCGCCCACCACCTGGTGCTCGCCGCGCACCCGCAGCTCCGGCTCGGGGGTGTCGCCCGCCGCCAGTGAGGCGTTCTTCACCCGCGCCAGCGTGTGGGCCGTGTGCACGAGCGGCACCCGCCAGCCCACCGAGGCGATCCGGCCCGCCTGCCCCGAGAGCCAGTAGTGCGAGTGGAGCAGGTCGTACCGCCGCTCCTCCTTGAGCAGCGCCAGCGAGAACGGCACCACCAGGTCGGGCATGGCCTCCTTGGGCAGCGGCCCGCGCGGCCCGGCGTGCAGATGACGCACCCGCACCCCCGGGGCCGGCTCCACGGTCCGGGGCCGGTCCTCGCCCCGGCAGCGGGTGAAGAGGTCGACCTCCACGCCCAGTTCGGCCAGGGCGCGGGAGAGTTCGACCATGTAGACGTTCATTCCGCCGGCGTCCCCCGTCCCGGGCTGGTGGAGCGGGGAGGTGTGGACGCTGAGCATGGCGACGCGCAGGGACACGTGAAGCTCCTGTGGAGTGGGGGGCCACGTGTCCCTGCGCGTCGCTGGCGCGCACGGTCACGCGGCAGGGTGGGTGAGGGTGCGGGTCGTGCGGGTGCGGGTGCCGGGGCGGTTCGCGCGGTGCGAGGAGAGGTCGTGCGGGGGCCGGGGCCGGTCGTCCGGGGCCGGCCCCGGACCGTCAGAAGCCGAAGACCGGGCCCGAGGGCGGCGCCAGCCTGGTCCCCGGCAGCGGGGCCGACAGGGCCTGCCAGTCGACCGGCCGGCCCGGCTCCGCCCGGAGCGCCGCTGCGAGGCGGTCGGCACCCTCCGGCATCACCGGCCGCGCCCACGCGGACAGCGCGGACGCCACCGACAACTGGGCCGCCAGCGCCGGAAGATGACGGCACGAGGTGCTGGGGCGGCAGCGCTCGTGGGCGTTCACATGACCGAAGTCGGCCACCGAGCGGACCATCTCGTCGAGGACGGCCACCGCCCGCCGCGGGTCGAAGGCGTCGGGGCCGTACGCCTCGCGCAGGTCGTCGACCCCCCGGTGCAGCCGCCGCTCCAGGACGTCCCAGCCGGTGCCGCCGGGCAGCGCCTGCGGGGCGAGCCCGCCGCACTCCTCCCGGACGGACGAGAAGAGCCGCGACAGCCAGCTGTTCCAGTTCTCGTCCAGCTCCAGCCGGGCGGCGGCGAGCCGGTCCCGGTGGAAGACCGTGCGGCGGCCCAGCGGGCGGGCCTGGAGGACATGGCGGCGCAGGCTGTCGGAGCCGTACTCGGTGAGCAGGTCGAGCGCCCACACGTTGCCCTCCTGGACGCCCTCCTCGATGACGTACGACTCGTTGACGTTGAAGTCCTGCGGCAGCTTGACGTCCTGCGCGAGGAGCAGCACCGGGAGCAGCACCGCGTGGCAGAAGGCGTGCCCGAAACCGCAGAAGTGGATGGCGCGGCGGGGCAGCGGGCCCGTGACGTCGTAGCCGAACAGGTGCATCGCGGCGGCCTCGAAGCAGCCGTCGATCCGGTGGTCGGGGAAGCCCTCGACCGGCACCGGCAGGCCCCACTCGGCGGGGTGGCCGACGGCGATGTCCGGCAGGCCGTCCTCGACGAGCGACTCGCAGAGCGCCGCGAGGCGCGGCGGCAGACCGGCCGTCGCCCAGTAGTCGGCGAGCGTCTCCCGGAACGGCTCCAGGGGCACGTACAGCCGGCGGCAGCGGCGGGCCACCGCCGGGGTGTCGCAGAGCGCGCAGCGGGCCCCGATCAGGTCGCCGCCGTCGTTGGGCCGGGCGCACTCGTGGCACGTGCCGCCGTCGCTGACGGCGCCGCAGTGCGGGCAGCCGCCCCTCGCGTGCGCCCCGTACAGCCAGCGGTCGCACGGCTCGCAGTACGGCAGGAGCCGCGTGCGGGGCGCGATGACCCCCTGCGCGAACAGCCGGCCGAAGAGGTCCTGCACCCAGCGCCCGTAGCCCTTGTCGCGGCGCGGGCTCACGATGTGGTCGAACTCCACGCCCGAGCGCAGCCAGTCCGCGGTGATCGCGGCACGGTAGCCCTCCGCGACCTCCTCGGGCTTGCGGTGGTGCCGCAGCGCCCGCACCTCGACGGAGGAGGCGTGGTCCGCGGTGCCGGTGGTGAACCGGACGGCCTCGCCCTCCGCGCGCAGGAAGCGCGTCAGGACGTCGGCGGCGACGTACGGCCCGGCCAGATGGCCGATGTGGAGTTCGCCGTGGGTGGCGGGAGGAGTCGCGGTGATCCAGACAGGGGTGCTCATGGGACCTCCTTGACGCTGTGGTGCGGTGGGCTTCAGCGGTCGCGTGCGGCGGGGCGCTGTCGGCGCAGGGCGGTCAGCGGGTCTCGGTCGTTCGGGGGGTGGCGGTCAGCGGGGCTCGAAGTGGAACGAGCGGATGAAGCAGTCGCGGGGCTGCTCGACGGCGTAGACGACGCACTCGAAGAGGGCCTGCGTCGTCAGCTTCTCGTCGGGCGCCACCCCGTCCGGATCGGAGCCGTCCCACTCCGCGAAGCGCGGGTCCGACGTCGAGAAGTCCGGCGGGAACAGGGAGAAGACGCGCACCCCCGACGGCCGCAGCCGCCGCGACAGGATGTCCGCGAACCCCGCCTGGGCGCTCTTCGCCGCCCAGAACGCCTCGTGCGCCGCGCCCGCCGTCGCCGCGGAGGCGCCTCCGGCGTCGCGGACGGCCACCATGTTCACGATGTCGGGCCGCAGCGAGCCGCGGAGCAGCGGCAGGAAGTGCTTCACCATCAGGACCGTGCCGCCGGCCGTCGACTCGATCGTCTCCACGATCTCGGCGTCGCTCGCGGCCTCCAGGTCCATGCCGTCCAGCCACCGGGCCCCGTTGTTCACCAACAGGTCGACGCGGTCGGTGCGTTCGCCGACGCGCGCCGCGAAATCACGGATCTCCGCGGGCCTGCTCAGGTCGCAGCCGAACGCGTGGATCCGGTCACGCGCCGAACCCATCACCTCCGCACGGGTCCGCTCGGCGGCCTCGACGGTCCTCGCCGACACATAGACCTCCGCGCCGAGATGCGCGAATCCGACGGCGAGCGCGCGACCGAAATAGCGGGACGCCCCGGTCACGACGACACGCAGATTCTCGAATTTCATGTGTGTCTGCTCTCCCCACGGATACCGATTGCCGGTCCATTTCAGCGTCGCAGAGGAAACACACGCCAAGCCCTCCGAGCGGCCTGCGCGTTCACGCCGTTGCGTGGACACGCCACGGCAGTTCGAGGCGTTCCAGCACCTCGGCCCGCTTGTGGTGGACCCGCACCCGGTCCCGCCCCGCGGACACCGTCACCGTGCCGCCGGGCGTCCGCACCTCGCCGTCCACGGCCGGCACGACCGTCCCCCCGATCGCCCCCGCCGCGGCGAACGCGGCGGCCCCGGTCACCGCCAGCCGCGGATGCCAGCCGCCGACCGTGAGGGCCCGCACGGCCGGGCCCTCGGCGCCGCCGTCGGCGAACACCGCGATCTTCGGCAGCGCCGAGCCCTGCGCGTACCCCAGCACGCGGGCGGCCTCCGCCCGCAGCCCCAGCAGCCGCCGCCTGAGCGCGTCGTCCTCCGCGGGGACCCGTCCGGCGTCCACGAACACGTACGGGTTGCCGTACCGCACGATCGACACCGGCACCCCGTCCAGCACGTCCACCGCCCTCCCCGTGGGCAGCGTCCCCGGTCCGCCCGGCGGCCTCAGGAAACTCAGCGTGTACGCGTGCCCCTCGTCCCCCTCGTCTCCCTCCGGCTCGCACCGCACCACGTCCCCCGTCGTCACCGCCCGCACCTCGACCGGCCCGCCCCGCCCCTCCGCCACGACGCACGCCAGCAGCGAATGCCCGCACCCCGCACGGAAGTCGAACCCGCCGTCCGGCAGGGCCTGCACGAACCGGTACCTCAGCGTCGCCCCCGCCCTCTCGTACAGCGCGATCTTCCCGATCCCCTCGTACGCCGTCCCCACCAGCGCCTCTCTCGCCTCCGCGACCTCGCTTCCCGCGCCTGTCGGCAGCGCCTCGGCTCTCACCACCAACGTCGGCCCCGGCGCCCCCTCCACCCCCACCACCACTCCCCTCACCCCTCCCCCTCCCCCTCCCGTTGTGCGCCATCGTTCCGCCGGGCCGGTGCCGCCCTCGTTGTGGGCAATCGTTCCGCTGGGGCGGAACGGGTGGGCACAACGGAACGGCGCCCCCTGCCGGGCCTAGGCTTCAGCGCCCCGGGCCCGCACCCCACGCGCGGCGCACTGCTGGTGCGGGTCCAGGCACAAGAGGCGGAGGCGCGGCCAGGCGCGCCGTCCCGTGTGCCCACCCGTCCCGCCCCAGCGGGACGATTGCCCACACGGAGGTGGGCCAGGGCCCGGCCCTGCCACGGCGTGCGCCCACACGGCGGGGGGCCAGGGCCCGGCCCAGCCGCGGCGTGCGCCCGCACGAGGGCGCGGGCCGGGGGCCCGTACGAGGGGCGCGGGCTCGCAGGGACGGGGCGGGGCCGTACGAGGGGGGCAGGGCGCGGGCCCAGGCGACAGGCGGGCCCGCCCGGGTGGCACGGCGGGGGGTCATGCGGCGTAGTCGAGGGGGAGGCGGAGGGTTTGGATGATGTCGGTCCAGAGCTCGTGGACGGCGAGAGCCCAGAGCGCCTGGGCGTCGTGGTGGCTGGGCCGTTCAAGGTGGCGGGCGAGGAGTCGGGAGACGCGGTCGGCGCGGAGGCGGCCGCCGAGGACGAGGCGGGCGGGGGAGAGGAGTTCGCGGACGGTGTCGAGGAGGGGCGTGCCGGGGGCGAGCATGGCGGCGACGGGCAGGGTGAAGGGCTGTTTGGGGCGCCGGAGGACTCCGGCGGGGAGGAGCTCGGCGCCGGCCTCGTGGAGCGCGGCCTTGCCGGTGCGCGCGGCGGTGGGGAGGGCGCGGGCGTGGGCGACGACGGCGGGCTGGCAGAAGGGCATGCGGGCTTCGACGGCCCAGGCCATGGAGAGGTGGTCGACGCGCCGCAGGTGGTAGGCGGGGAGCCGCCAGCGCGTCTCGAAGGCGGTCATGGCGGTGAGCCGGTCCTCGCCGACGGCCTCGGCGGAGCGGAGTTCCTGTTCGATGCGGTCGGCGGCGGAGCCCTGGTCGGCGATGTAGGCGCGGTAGTGGGAGGTGTAGAGGTGCTCGCGGAGGAGCCGGGGGGCGGCGGAGAGGGCGTCGGTGTAGGCGCCGGCCCAGTCGGCGCCGGCGGGGGCGGCGAGTGCGGCGCTCATCCGGTCGTATCCGCCGAAGAGTTCGTCGGCTCCGTCGCCGGTGAGGGCGACGGTGAAGCCGTTCTGGCGGACGGCGCGGAAGAGCGCGTAGGTGGAGACGGTGACGGGGTCGGCGTTGGGCTGGCCGAGGTGGCGGACGGTGCGGGTGAGGAGGGAGCCGAGTTCGTCGGGGTCGACGGCGACCTCGTGGTGGACGGTGCGGGCGCGGCGGGCGACGGAGCGGGCGTGGGCGGCTTCGGATCCGGGCCACCGGCCGCGGTAGGTGAGGTGGAAGGTGTGGAGGGGCGGCGCGTCGGTCTCGCGGGCGTGTTCGGCGGCGAGCGCGGTGACGAGGCCGGAGTCGAGGCCGCCGCTGGTGATGGCGCAGACGGGGAGTTCGGCGCGGGCGAGGCGGCGCACCTCGTGGCGCAGGACGTCCTGGGTGTCGCCGACGGGGGTGGCGCGGTGGGCGCCGCGGCGGCGGACGACGGGTGCGGTGCCGGGCCGTACGAGGGCGGTGGCGCCGGGCGGAAGGACGCTGACGCCGTCGAGGGCGGTGTGGGCGGAGAAGGAGGTGCGGGTGGCGAGGACGGTGTCGAGGGCGTCCTCGCGGGGGGAGATCCGTACGCCTTCGAAGGCGAGGAGGGCGGGGATCTCGGAGGCGAAGCGGGTGGATCCGTCGCGGGGGTCGTGGTGGAGGTGGAGGGGTTTCATGCCCATGTCGTCGACGGCGAGGACGAGTCCGGTGGTTCCGGGGCGCAGGTCGAGGACGGCGACGGCGAACATGCCGTCGAGGTGTTCGGCGAAGGCGGGGCCGTGTTCGGCGTAGAGCGCGGGGAGGACGGTGCCGTCGCAGAGGTCGGGGAAGCGGTGGCCGCGGGCGGCGAGGGTGCGGCGCAGTTCGGCGTGGTTGTAGATCTCGCCGTTGAGGACGGCGAGGATGCCGGGGAGGTGGGGCAGCCGGTAGGGCTGCTGTCCGCCGCACGGGTCGGTCACGGCGAGACGGTCGCAGCCGAGGGACCAGCCGGGTCCGCTGAGTATGTGGTGCTCGTCGGGGCCGCCGTGCCGCTGGCGGGCCGAGGCCGCCGCGAGTTCGGCGGGGTCGGGCCGGTCCGCTCCCGCGGCGAAGGAGCCGAGAATCCTGCACATGGCGGTCGCCTCTCCGAATCCGAAGTGTCCGTCGTGGACGTCTTCACGCACTTGCCACACTGGTCGACCTCAATGATTTGAATCTACCAAGTTTTTGAATGGCGCGTAAGTGCCATGTCCAGTTCACGCCACGGGTCGGCCTTGCGACGCCCCCGGCCGCCCCAACAGGCTTTGCCCCATGGAGGACTTGGCGACCGATCTCACCCAGCTCACCGACCGGGGCGCGCCCGAATCCCTGCTGGTCGTGGCCGCGCACCCGGACGACATCGAGTTCTGCGTCAGCGGCACGGTCATGCAGTGGATCGCGCGCGGCACCCGCGTCACGTACTGCATCGTCACGGACGGCGGCGCCGGCGGTTACGACGAACAGCTCCCCCGGCAGGCGATGGCGGACCTGCGCCGCGCCGAGCAGGTGCACTCCGCCAAGCTCAGCGGCGTCGCGGACGTCCGCTTCCTCGGCTACCCCGACAGCTTCGTGGAAGCCTCCGTGGAGCTGCGCCGCGACCTGTGCCGGGTCATCCGCGAGGTGCGCCCCCAGCGTGCGGTCATCCCCTCACCCGAGATCAACTGGGCGCGCGTCGCCGACCTCCACCCCGACCACCGGGCGGTCGGGGACGCCTGCCTGCGCGCGGTGTACCCGGAGGCCCGCAACCCCTTCGCCCACCCCGAACTCCTCAAGGAGGAGGGACTGGAGCCCTGGACGGTCCACGAGCTCTGGCTGATGACCGGCCCCACCCCGAACCAGTACGTCGACGTCACCTCCGTCTTCGACCGCAAGGTCGAGGCGCTGCGCATCCACACCTCCCAGACCGCCCACTTCGACGACCTCGCCGGCCTCCTGCGCACCTGGCTCGGCGAGCACGCGGCGGCGGGCGGACTGCCTCCGGGCCGCATGGCGGAGGCGTTCCAGATCGTGCACATCGACTGAATCACGCACATCGACCGGCCGGGAGACCGGATCCCGACCGTCCGCCCCCGACCGTCCGCCCCCTCCCCCGACGGCCACCCTCGCCCACCCCTTCCCGACTCTTGTAGGTGCAAGGGCCACATGAGACCGTCGATGCCCAACAGACGGTGACCCTGGGGGAGTTCGCGTCATGGCGGTCGAACGGACGGATGAGGAAGCGGCGCTGATGCGCCGGTACGCACTGCCCTGGATCGAGGCGAACGAGGACCGGTCCGGGGACGCCGACCGCAACCTGCGCGCGTACGCGTCGTCCCTCGGGGACGACGCGGCCGACGCCGACAAGGCCGTGGAGCGGCTGCTCTCCAGCGGGCGCGGCGAGGCCATGAAGGCGCTGGAGGAGCACTGGTCCCGCGTCCGTTCCTGCTTCGGGCGGACGACCCGCGCCACGATCGAGATCGCCGCCGGGGTGCAGTCCTGCGGTGACACGATCGTCATCGGCAAGCACCGGGCCCAGCAGATCGTCGGGTACCTCGCGGCGATCCACCCCGACCTGGCCACCACCCCTCCCGACGCCGCACTCCGGCGACACGTCGACGTCGCCCGCGAGGACCTGGAGGAGAACGTCCGCACGACCACCGCCGACGCCCACGACAGCGCGTCCCGCGCCCGGGGTTCTGCGGACGTCGCCGCCCTGCCGTCGGTCCCCGCCGCACTCGGCGGCGCATCCGGCGGCATGGGCCCGGGCGTCGGCGGCGGGGCCGGTGTCGCCGGGGCGACGGGCGGCCTGGGTCGGGCCGTCGGCGGCGGGGCGGGAATCGCCGGGGCGACCGGCGGGGCGGGCCGGGCCGTCGGCGGCGGATCCGGTGTCGCCGGGGCGACGGGCGGCGGCGCCGACGGCCTCGGCGCGGGAGCGGGGATCGCGGGCGCGGCGGGCGCCCGGCACGCGGACCCCCTGGCGGGGACGACCGCGGGCACGACCGCGGGCAACTGGAACGTCTTCGTCGACCACGACGAGCACAGGCGCGCCGCCGACGGTCTCGCCAAGGCCGCCGAGCACCTCCGCGGCAAGACCACGACGGCGCTCGCCCGGGCCGTGTACGACCTCGACGCCCTCGCCGCGAGCGGCTCCCTCGGCGCCGCCGTCGCCGCGGACTACAGCCCCCTCCTCGCCGACCTCGACCTCGCCACCCGCGCCCTCGCCGACCACCTCGACGGCCCCCTCCGCGCCATGGTCGTCGCCGTGGCCGAGGACCAGCAGGACACCGACGACGCCCGGCGGGACCGCTTCGGCTTCCGGAACCGCTGACGGGGCCGTCGCGGCAGCGGGGCCGTGCGGCGGGTCAGACGGCCGCGGCGGTCCGCCACGGCCGGTGGCCCGGGCCCGTGGGATGCGTGCCCGTGACGGCCATGACGACGGAGTAGAGGCTCGTCTCGGCGGTGATGAAGAGGCGGTTGCGCTTCGCGCCGCCCCAGGAGACGTTGGCGACCGCCTCGGGGAGGTTCAGCCGGCCGATGAGGGTGCCGTCGGGGTCGTAGCAGTGCACGCCGTCGTCCATGGCGGCGACCCAGAGGCGGCCCTCGTCGTCGAAGCGGAGGTTGTCGAAGCGGGCGCGCTCGCGGTGGGCGGCGTCGGCGAAGACCTCACCGTCGGACAGGGTGCCGTCGTCGCGGACGTCGAAGACCCGGATGAGGCCCGCGCGGGTGTCGGAGACGTACAGCTGCCGCTCGTCGTGCGAGAAGACCAGCCCGTTCGGCGCCCCGAAGCCGTCGGCGACCATCCGCACCTCGCACGTGGCCGGGTCGACCCGGTAGACGTGGTTGGCGCCGATCTCGCTCTGCGCCCGGTAGCCCTCGTAGTCGCTGGTGATGCCGAAGTCCGGGTCGGAGAACCAGATCGACCCGTCGGACTTCACGGTGGCGTCGTTCGGGCTGTTCAGCCGCTTGCCGTTCCACCGGTCCGCGAGGACGGTCACGGTGCCGTCGTGCTCGGTGCGGGTCACCCGGCGGTTGCCCTGCTCGCAGGTGACGAGCCGGCCCTGCCGGTCGAGCGTGTTGCCGTTGGTGTGCCCGGCGGTGCGGCGGAAGACGCTCACCGCGCCCGTCTCCTCGTCCCACCGCAGCATCCGGTCGTTGGGGATGTCGCTCCACACGACCTGCCGCCAGGCCGGCACGTAGACCGGGCCCTCGGCCCAGCGGCAGCCGGTGAACAGCACCTCCGGCGCATCGTCGCCGTTCATGCACCGCCCGGTGCGGAACCGCTCGTCGAACATCTCGTACAGCCCAGGGCGCTCGCTGGTCACGGAACCCTTCCCCCTCCATCGACTGCGGTCATCGACCGAATGCCATCCTGCTGGTCGTGAACATTGCAGGATGAGCTACGGTCATGACAACACATCACCGAACGGAGAGTCGTGGATCACATCGACCGCGTCCTGCTGGCCCGGCTCCAGCAGGACGCCACGCAGTCCTACGCCGCCCTGGGCCAGGCCGCCGGCCTCTCCGCGGGGGCCGCCCACGAGCGCGTACGCAAGCTCCGCGAGCGGGGCGTCATCCGGCGCACGGCCGCCGAGGTCGACCCGGCGGCCGTCGGCGGCGGCGTCCTCGCCTACGTGATGGTCGACTCCACGGCCTGGATGGGCGACTCCGCCGACGCCTTCGCCGCCCTCCCCGAGATCCTGGAGGCCCACGTCATCGCCGGCAGCGCCTCCGTCCTCGTGAAGGTCAGGACCGCCACCACCGAGCAGCTCCAGGACGTCCTGCGCCGCCTCTACGCCATCGAGGGCGTCAGCGGCACCCAGGCCACCGTCGTCCTGGAGACCTTCTTCGAGCGCCCCGTGTCGCCGCTGATCGAGAACTGACCGGGCGAGCACCGGCCGGCGGTGGCCGGGGCCGCGCTCCTCCTCGTCACCTCCGCCAGAACAGGTGGTGCGTCACCCGGCCGCCCGGGCTCGGCACCACGTCGTGGTGGAACCGGTCGTCGAGCTCCTCCGGCGACTCCCACAGCCGCGCCCCGTCGCCGAGTTCCAGGGGCGAGACCGCCACGTGCAGGGTGTCCACGAGGCCGGCGTCCAGGAACTCCCGGATCGTCGTCGCCCCGCCGCCGAGCCGCACGTCCTTGCCGTCGGCGGCCTCACGGGCCAGAGCGAGGACCTTCTCCGGCTCGTCGTCCACGAAGTGGAAGGTCGTCTCACCCAGCGCGAACGACGGCCGCAGGTGGTGCGTCATCACGAACACCGGTGTACGGAAAGGCGGTTCGTCGCCCCACCAGCCCTGCCACTCGTGGTCCTGCCACGGTCCGCGCTGGGGTCCGAACTTGTTCCTGCCCATGATCTCCGCGCCGATGTTCCGCGGGTAGTCACGCGTCAGGTAGTCGTCCAGGCCCCGGCTGCCCCCGGGGTCCGTCCGCATCGGCCAGCTCGCCGTCGCCCCGGCCCACGAGAACATCGCCCCGGGGTCCGCGTGCCCGAAGGGCCGCTCCAGGCTCTGCCCGACCCCCGCCCCGTAGCCGTCGCTGGAGACGTTGAAGTTCTGCACCCGCAACAACTGCCCCACGTCCGTCCTCCTCGCTCGTACCCTGCCGACAGGGGGTGGACCGCCCGCACGGAGCAGACTCATCGCCCTTCCGGGCCCGGATCCGCGCCGGGCCGCCCGGCCCGTGCCTAGGATCGCCGCATGACCACCCACCGACCCGCCTCGACACGGTCCTGCCTGTCCCTGTGGTCCCGGGACTCCTTCCTCTCCATCGGGTCCGTCGGCTCCGCGCTCTCCATCGGGTCCGTCGGCTCCTTCCTCTCCGTCGGCTCCGTCGGCTCGGCCGCCTCGGTCGCCTCGGTCGGCTCCTGGGCCAGCGCCGGCTCCCTCCTCTCGGCGTGCTCCACCTGGTCCGTCCTCTCCTGGCGCTCCCGCCGGGGCGTCCTCGCCGCCGGCGCCGGTCTCGCCCTCGCCGGCACCCTCGCCCTCACCACCCGGACCCGCCGCTCCTCCTGAAACCGCCTCCGGCCTTCCCTGCACGAAGCAGGGAAGGCCGGTGCCGTTCCGGACGGCCGGAGGGACGGACGCACGGACGGTGGTGGGGTGCGTCCGGGTTCAGAGTGTCTCGGCCGCGCCGGGTCGGAGCCGGCGCAGGCGGCCCACGAGGTCGGGGGCGGAGAAGGCTTCGTCGATGCGGGCGGGGTCTTCGGAGAGGTGGTCCCAGGAGTCGAAGTGGAGGGGGACGACGGTGCGGGCGCCGAGGGTGCGGGCGAGGGCGGCGCCTTCGTGGGCGGAGAGGGAGAAGGCGCGGTCGCCGGTGGTGGGGAAGTGGGCGTCGCCGAGGTGGAGGAAGGCGGTGTCGAGGGAGAAGCGGGTGCCGATCTCGGCGAGGGCGTCGTGCCGGACGGTGTCGCCGGAGAAGTAGAGGGCGCGGCCGTCGTGTTCGACGACGAAGCCGGTGACGGGGCCGGTGACGTGCTCGGTGCCTTCGGGGCCGTGGCGGGCGGGGGTGGCCGTGACGGTCACGGTGGTGGCGCTGGCGGTGACCCGGCGGGTCTCCCAGCGCGCGAGGCCCTCGACGCGGCCGGTGGCGCGGCCGTCGGCGCGGAGGCGCTCCGCGGCCTCGGGTGTGGTGAGGACGGTCGCGGCACGGGCGAGGACCTCGCGGCCGGCGTGGTCGAGGTTGTCGACGTGCTGGTCGTGGGAGAGCAGGACCAGGTCGAGCGGCGGCAGCTCGTCGGGGGTGAGGGCGGGGTCCGCGGTGCGGCGCAGGGGCCGGGCGCCGGGGTAGTCGGCGGGGGCCGGGTCGAAGGCGGGGTCGGTCAGGACGGTGAGGTCGCCGAGGCGGAGGAGGACCGTCGCCGTTCCCACGTAGGTGACGGTCGCGGGGCGGGTCACGACCGGGCCGCCGCGGCTTCGATCGTGTCCTGGAGGTTGGCCAGGAGGCCCTGGACGAGCTCGATGGTGAGCTCGTCGGTGAGGTTGCCGTCGGCGTCGAAGCGCTCGTGGGAGCGGAAGACGTGGACCTCGGGCTTCACGACGACGTCGCTGTCGGTGCAGAGGAGGATCTGGCGGAGGGCGAGCTGCGCCCGGACGGTGCCGAAGCTGCCGGGGCCGGCGCCGAGGATCGCGGTGGGCTTGTGGCGCAGGGGCAGGCCCTCGGTGCGGGTCCAGTCGGTGCTCAGCCAGTCGAGGGCGTTCTTGAGGACGCCGGGGACGGAGTAGTTGAACTCCGGGGTGGCGATGAGCAGTCCGGCCGCCTCCGACACGCGGCGGCGGAGTTCGCCGACGGCCGCCGGCCGCCGTTCGGGGGTGTCGAGGTCGAGGTCGTACGGCGGGATGTCGCGCAGTCCTTCGTAGATCTCGATCTCCCGGGTGCCGGGGTTGAACTTCTGCGCGGCACGGAGCAGTTGCGTGTTGTGCGAGTCGGCGCGGAGCGAGCCGGACAGGGCGAGGATCGTGGACGCGGACATGGGGACCCCCCGTTTCGTCGGGCGAGCCGGCGGGTGCCGGACTCGACGGCCATGAAGCTAAACCGAACGGTTCAGTCTGTCAATCGAACGGTTCAGTATTGACAGTGAACTGAATGGTGTAGTTCATTCGATGCATGGCCACTCACCTGAGCGAGTCCCCGCCCGCCGCAGCCGACCGGGCCGTCACCGACCAGGCCGTCACCGAACGGACCGTCGCCCGCGTCACCCGCCCCGTCCACACGCACGAAGGCGCCGGATTCCCCGTCCGCCGCCCCTTCCCCACCGAGGAACTCCCCCACCTCGACCCGTTCCTGATGGTCGACCAGGTCGGACCGGCCGAGCTGGGCCCCGGCGAGGCGAAGGGCGCGCCCCCGCACCCGCACCGCGGCTTCGAGACGATCCAGTACGTCCTCGACGGCGACATCGCGAACGCCGACTCGCGCGGCCACCGGGCCGTCGTCCGCGCCGGCGGCGTCCAGTGGCTCACCGCGGGCTCCGGGATCGTCCACGAGGCCCTGCCCACCGAGGAGTTCCTCGCGGCGGGCGGCCGTCAGCACATGCTCCAGATCTGGGTGAACCTGCCCGCACGCCTCAAGGGCGTCCCGCCGCACAGCCAGAACGCCGAGGCCGCCGACCTCCCCGTCGCCGCCACCCCGGACGGCTCCTCGCTGACCGTCCTCGCCGGCACCAGCCACGGTGTGACCGGCCCGTTCGTCCCCCGTACGCCCCTGCTCGTCGTCCACGGGCGGCTCGCGCCCGACGGTCGGGCCGAGTTCACCGTCCCGGCCGGGCACAACGCGATGGTGTACGTCCTCCGGGGCGCCGCCACCGTGTCCGGCGCGCACCTGCCCGACGGGCATCTCGCGGTCCTGGCCCGGGACGGCGAACGCTTCACGGTCGAGGCCCCCTCCGCCGGGGAGGAGCCGTACGCGGCCGAGGTGCTCGTCCTCGCCGGGGAGCCGATCGGCGAGCCGGTCGCCCGCAGCGGGCCGTTCGTGATGAACACCGCCGCCGAACTCCGCCGGGCGGAGCAGGACTTCCGGCGCGGCCTGATGGGACGGATGGCGCCGTGACCGCCCTGTCGGCACCCGCGCGCACGGGGGCCCCGCGGGGCGGGGCGAGGACCGGGCTGCTCCTCGCCGCACTCGCCGCGCCCGCCGCGATGGGCGTGTCCGGTCCGAGCCTCGCCCTGCCGGCGGCGGCCCGCGCGCTGGCGGTCTCACCGGCGTCGGCGGCCTGGCTGATGACGGCGTTCGGGCTCGGCATGGCGGCCGGTACGCCGCTCCTGTCCGCCACGGCCGGCCGGCGGCACGGCCCCGCCGGGGTGATCCGGGCCGCCGCCGTCCTCGTCGTGCTCGGCGCGCTCCTCGTCCTGGTCGCCCCCGGCCTCCCCCTGGCGGTCGCCGGCCGGGCACTGGAGGCGGCGGGCGCTGCCGGCCTGAACGTCGCCGCGTTCCAGCTCGCCGGCCGGGACTCCACCGGCCGCACCCCGGGGCTGGTCGCCATCGGCAGCGCGGCCGGCGGCACCGCCGGCCTCTTCGCCGGAGCGGCC
Organism: Streptomyces sp. NPDC051180; assembly: GCF_040689545.1. Classification (NCBI taxonomy): domain Bacteria; kingdom Bacillati; phylum Actinomycetota; class Actinomycetes; order Kitasatosporales; family Streptomycetaceae; genus Streptomyces; species Streptomyces sp. NPDC051180. Next base: position 185,732 of record NZ_JBFBBC010000012.1, on the reverse strand, counting down.
GTCGCCGGCGCGCTGGGCTGGCGCGCGGCCCTGGTCCTCCCCCTCCTCAGCCTCCTCGCGCTCGCCCCGGCCCTCCGCCTGGCGGGCCGGGAGCAGGAGCGGGGCCGGTCCCTGATCCTCGGCGGCAGCCCCGGCCCGCTCGGAGACACCGGCGGATCCCCCGGCCCGAGCGAGGGCACGAGCGGCGCCCCCCGGCCGTCCGCCCCCGAGGGAAGCGGCCACGGCGGGACCCGCGGGACCCGCGGCACCCCCCTCCCGCTCCGTCTCCCCCTCCCCCTCGACGTCCTCGGCAACCGCCGCTTCCAGGTCGCCGTCGGGCTCATGCTCGCCGTCTCCACGGTCAACTTCGCCCTGCTGTACGCGGCTCCGCGCCGGGTCGCCGCCCTCACCGGCTGGGGTGCGGTGGAGACGGGGGCGGCCGCGTCGGTGGCGGCGCTCGCCGGGGCCCTGCTGTCCTGGCTGCTGATCCGCTCGGCGCCGGTCCTGGGGGCGCGACGGGTGCGCGTCCTGCTGGCGGTCGGTTCGGCGGGGGCCCTCGTACTCGCGCTCGGCGCGCCGTGGCCGGCGGTCGTCCTCGTCGCCTCGGGGGCGAGTGCCCTCGTCACCGCCGGCGGTCAGGGGCTGCTCACCGGCGCGGCGACGGGCGGTCTGCCGCCGGCCCGCCACGGGCTCGCCATCAGCCTCTTCAACCTGGCGTTCCTGACGGGCGTGGCGGCGGGTCCGGCGCTGGCCGCCCTGGCCGCCCCGACGGCCTGACGCCCGGCCGCCGGGGGTCGGAGCCCCGGACGCCTCGACCCACCCCCGGCCCACCCACGGCCCACCCCCGGCCGACCTTTGCAGACCAAACCGTTCAGTTCATATACTGGCCGTTCCCCCGTCACCCCTCGTAAGGACACCCCCATGGGAGCCGGAGCCGAGACCCAGGACGCCATCGACGAGTACGGCATCCCGATCATCCCGGACCCCGCGGACGCCGCCTCGCGCAAGCGCCAGGCGATCATCGACGCGGCCCTCTCGGAGTTCCTGGCCGAGGGGTACTCGGCCGCCTCGATGGACGCGATCACCCGGGGTTCGGGCGTCTCCAAGGCGACGATCTACAAGCACTTCGGCAGCAAGGAGCGGCTCTTCCTCGCCGTCATCGGCGGTGTCCTGCCCAAGACGTACGCCGACCTGGAGCCGTCCAACTCCACGATCGCCGACGCCCCGGACCTGCGGGCCGCGCTCGTGAAACTCACGACCGACTGGGCGCGGATCCTGCTGCGCCCGGACATCATGTCGCTGCGGCGGCTGGTGATCGGCGAGATCGACCGCTTCCCGCAGCTCGGACAGCTCTGGTACCGGGTCAGCTACGACATGAACAACGGGCCGCTCGTCGAGGCGTTCACCGAGCTGAACGCGCGGGGCGCCCTCGACGCGCCCGACCCGGCGCTCGCCGTGCAGCAGCTGGTGGCGGCGACGCTGGGCGTGCCGCAGCTCGTCCGCACGTTCTCCCCCGACGCCGAGATCGACGACGCGGAGCTGACGCGGGTGATCAGCTCGGGAGTGGATCTGTTCCTGGCCCGGTACGCGCGTTCCTGAGGCTCCTCACCCGGGCCCAGACGAGCAGGGCCGCCGCCCAGCCCCCGGTGGTGAGGAGCTGGGTGCGGCTGGCCGCGTCGCCGAGCATGAAGAGCAGCACCCCGCCGATGCCCGCGAGCGCGAGGCAGGCCCGTACGGAAGGGCCGTGCAGGCGCAGGTGGGAGGCGGCGATCAGGGCCCAGACGAGAAGGATGGCGGCGCCGATGGAGTTCAGCAGGAACGGGAAGACCGTGCGCGGCCACAGCAGGCTGAGGACCACCGACACGAAGCCGAACGCGGCGGAGGCGAGCACCGCCGCGTAGGGCACGCCGGTACGGAGCCGGCCGAGCGCCCGGGGCGCGTCGCCGCGCCCGACGAGGGCGTACAGCATGCGCGAGGAGCCGTAGATGTTGGCGTTCATCGCCGACAGGAGGGCGACGAGGACGACGGCCTTCATGAGGTCGGCGGCGCCCGGGACGCCGATGCGGTCCATCACGGCGGCGTACGGTCCGTCGGCGACGCCCGGCGCGTTCCACGGGACGAGCAGGACGATCACCGCCATCGAGCCCAGGTAGCAGACCGCGACCCGCCACATGACGGCCCGTACGCCGGTCCGCACCGCGCGGACCGGGTCGGCGGACTCCGCCGCCGCGATGGTCACCGTCTCCAGACCGCCGAAGGCGAACACGGCCGCCACCATGCCGACGGCCACGCCGTGCCAGCCGTGCGGCAGGAAGCCGCCGTCACCGGTGAGGTGCCCGGCCCCGGGTGAGGGACTGCCCGGCAGCAGGCCCGCGAGGACGACGGCGCCGAGGACGAGGAAGCCCGCGATGGCCGCGATCTTCAGGCCGGCGAACCAGAACTCCAGCTCGCCGAAGTTCCGCACCCCGGCCAGGTTGCTCACCGTGAAGACGCTCATGAACAGCGCCACCCACGCCCAGCCCGGCACCCCCGGCACCCAGCCGCCCAGGAGGTGCGCCGCCCCGACGGCCTCCGCCGCGACGCTCACCACCAGCAGCGCCCAGTACATCCACCCGGCGAGCAGCCCCGCCCACGGCCCGAACGCCCGCCGCGCGTGCTCCGCGAACGACCCCGTCACCGGGTGGGCCGCGGACATCTCCCCGAGCATCCGCATCACCAGCGCCGTCAGCACCCCCGCCGCCGCGTACGCCACGAGGATGCCCGGCCCCGCCGCCGCGATCCCGAACCCCGAGCCCACGAACAGCCCCGCCCCGATCGCACCCCCCATCGCGATCATCGCCAGATGCCGCTGCCGCAGCCCCCCGCCCAGCCCCCGCCCCGTCACGCTTCCCCCCGCACCCTCGACCCGTTCCACCGACCAGCGCAGGAGCCTGACGCCCCCTCCCCCACCCCCGCAACCCGGTACCGCCCCCCGAGACGTCCCGGGACCTGGGGGACGACGCATCGAGGGGGAGACCCCACCGGCGGAGCACGCTGCGGCACACGCCTCCCAGGCTCACGATATATACTTCTGACAACGACATATACGATCTGCTGGAGGCTCTGGTGTCCAAGACCCTGGTCGACATCGACGACGACATGCTCGCCTTCGCCCAACAGCAGCTCGGCACCAAGACCAAGCGGGACACCATCAACAGGGCGCTGACCATAGCGGCATCCATCAGCGCGGATGATCGGGCGCGAGCGCTGCGGTGGCTTCAGGAGAACGCCGAGGACTTCCTCGACTTCGACTTCCTGGAAGCGCAGGAGCGGTCGGACCGGTGAACTACCTCGCCGACACGTCGGCCGTGTGGCGCCTCCTCCGCCGACAGGTACGCGAGCCCTGGCCGGGACGAGTGGCGCAGGGCCAGGTCTCCATTTGCCCGCCAGTCGAGGCCGAGTTGATGCGCGCCCTGCGCTCAGACCGGGACAACGAGCCCTTCACCACGATGCTCAGCCAGACTTTCACCTGGGTGCCCACACCAGACGACCCGTGGCCCCGAGTCATCGCGATCCAGCGGGACCTGCTCGGTATCGGTCACCATCGGGGCCCCTCTCCCATGGACATCCTCATCGCGCTGACGGCCGAACAGCACCGGCTGACGCTGCTGCACGTCGACGACGACTTCGCCGCCATCGCCAAGGTGCGCCCAGGCATCGACATGGTGCGACTGCTGCCCGACGCATGACCAGGTGGGTGGAGACCACTCACCGTTGATCCGCTGTTGGCGGGGTGTTGGAGGGGGGCGGCAGGGTGGTCGTGGTTGCCCCGGCACGGGGGTGTGGGGCAGCCGGAACGCCGACACCAGCAGGAATCGAGGCTTGCCCATGAACGTCAGGACGCCGCTGTCGCGACTCGGATTCGTCGCCGCGAGCACCGCTCTCGCCGCGGGCGCGTGGATCGCCCCGGCCCAGGCCAACCCGTCCGCCCCGTGGATCGGGCCCGGCCAGGCGAACACCTACAACGGGGTGCGCTGCTTCCAGGAGCTCTTCAACGACCTCCAGAACTCGATCGGTTACCACCCGATCGCCGAGGACGGCGCCTTCGGCCCGGACACCGCCGGCGCCATCAGGGCGTTCCAGAGCTGGGACGGCCTGCGTCCCGACGGCATCGTCGGCCCCCAGACCGGCGGCGACCTCCTCATCGCCACCTACGGCGGCGGCGGTTGCGCCACCCACATCCCGAGCCGGTACTGAACCGGAGAAGGGCCGGTCTCCGGAGGCGACACGCCTCCGGAGACCGGCCCTTCACACGTCAGCTCACCAGCCCCACCGCGAGCACCGCGATCAGCGCGCTCGACGCGAGAGCGGTCACCAGGCGCCCCCGCGGACCGGTCAGGACACGGCCCAGCAGGGTGCCGCCCGTCGACAGCAGCAGCTGCCAGCTGACGGAGGCCAGGAGCGCGGCCGCGACGAAGACGGCGCCGTCGGTGAACGTCGAGGAGGCCGCCGGGCCACGGGCGAGGATCAGGGCGGCGAAGTAGATCACGGTCATCGGGTTGAGGATCGTGATGCCGAGGAAGGCCAGGAACGCCCCGACCGGGGTGAGCGGGGCGTCCGCCCCGTCCCGGGTCGGCGTCGACCGCGCCCGGTAGGCCCGTACGGCCGTCCAGGTCGCCCGGCCCGCCAGACCGAGGAGCACCAGCGCCGACACCCAGCGCAGGGGGCCCGTCACCGGCGCGATGAGCGGCACGAGCGCCGCACCGCCGATGACGGCGACCAGCGCGTACAGCCCGTCCGCGGCGGCGATGCCCAGCGCCGCGCCCGCACCCGTGCGCCACGGGGAGCGCGCCGCGACCGCCACCAGATGCGCCCCGACGGCGCCGACCGGAATCGCGATCCCGTAGCCGGCCACCAGGCCGGCCACCACCGCCCCGGTCACGCGACGGCGGGAATCGAGCCTCCGGGGACGCCGGTCCGCTGCTGTCGGCGGTAGGCCGAACCGTCCTTCGTCCGCGCCAGGAACCCGCCGATCACGAGATAGCGCCGCAGGGCCGAGAAGTCGTCGTGCACGGTCAGCAGGGCCTCGTTGACCTCCCGCTCGCGGTACTCGCGCTCCGCGTCGAACAGCGTCTCCGCGAGGTGCGCGAGAAGCGCCTCACGGCGGGCGGGCCTGCGGGGGATCGCCTTGAGTCGCCCGTCGGCGGCGAACAGGTCCGCGACGGGTCGGGGGCCCGCTGCGGGCAGGTCGGAGTCCGCGGCGGGGCGGTCGGAATGACTGGTCATGGCCGGAAGACTGCCGCCCGCCGCACCCGCCCCGCAAAGGGTTTTCGGCCCGCCGCCGCTACGTTCGCAGCATCACGTTCACGGCCTCCTGCACCTTCGGGATCATCGTCCGCATCCCGTTCCGCTCGAAGATCGGCCGCGCGTTCTCCACGAACGCCAGGAAGTCGTCCTCCGACTCCCAGAAGTCCACCACCCGCCACCCCCCGGTCCCGTCCGGCCCCGCCGCGTGCGCGAGGAGCTCCGCCGGCGGAAACCATTCCGTGGCCCGGAGCTGCGCGGTGCTCGCCTCGTACTGCTCCTGCGTACCACCGGGAATCTCGACGGTGATGATGACGGCCATGGTTCTGCTCCCGTGGGATGTCGTGAGGGGTCCCGCCCAGCAGACCAGCCCCCTCCCCCACCCGCACGACGACGGGCCCGAACGAGCGACGCGCGCCCGGCGTACCGGAGGATGGCGCCCATGGACCCCTTCGTCGACCCTCTCCAGAGCCGCCACGTCCTACCCGGCGAGTACCCCGCCTGGGACCACGCCCTCGCCCTCCTCAACCAGGACCTCGCGGCCACCCTGCCCGACCAGGAGCCCCTCCGCCTGATGGCCCTCCCGCCCTACGCCGACGGCGAGCCGGAAGCGGTCCACGTCTCCCTCGCCAACGGCGAATGGCATGGCAACTCCCTGCCCCCGGAAGCCGCGGACGACCCCGCCACCGCCTTGGAGGCCATCGCCGAAGCCGCCCAGGACACCCTCGTCGAGCTCCTGTGGCAGGCATGGCCCCTGTGCCCCGAGCACGACCTCAGCATGCACCCCCGCCCCGTCGACGGCCGCCTCTCCTGGTGGTGCGCCGGCGAACGCCTCCGCCGCGGCCCGTCCCACCTCCGCGCCGCCGTGGGCGAACTCGACACGCTGGTGCGCGTCCCCCGCCCCAACCAAAAGAAGCGGAAGTCTCGTTGAGCCCGCTCGTCAGCCGGCGTACGTCCGCGCGAAGACGGTGAACGCGGACCACGCGGCGGGCGTGGCCGTGAGCTCGCCGCGGGCGTGGTCCTTGGTGTCGCGGACGAGGACGACGCCGGGGAGGTTGTCGGCGACCTCGATGCAGGCGTCGTTGTCGTTGCCGCTGTAGCTGCTCTTGTGCCAGTTCGGGGAGGTCTCAGTCATCGTGTTCCTTCGCGATAGCACGCATCAGTTCGAGGGATCTACGGACGCCCAACGCACCCTGTTGCAGCAGATCATAGACGCGCTGGAACCTCATCACCTCTGCTGGTTCCTCTGTGTAGTTGCCCGTACTGAACCCCTCGGTATACGCCCCGCGCTCACCCTTGGGCAGCGTAAGGAGGGCGACGGAACCGGCCACGGGGGCGCCCCTCATGGGAAGCACCTGGATGTTCACGTTGGGGCGCTCGCTCATCGAGATCAGGTGCTCGATCTGCTCCCTCATGACCGATGCACCACCCATGTCACGCCGCAGGCACGCCTCGTCGAGGACGATCATCATCCACGGCGGGTCGGGCTGGTCGAGTACGGCCTGACGCTCCAGTCGCCTGCCGACGAAGCCACCGATCTGGCCGGAGTCGCCCGCGAGGCCCGCCTCCATCACGGCGCGGGCGTAGTCGGCGGTCTGGAGCAGGCCCGGTACGACGATCGAGAACTCGTGTATGGCCGTGGCTTCGAGCTGCCGCCTCATGTAGGTCTTGGCGTAGTCGCGGACGTTCTGGTCGGTGAGGATCTTCACCAGGTTCACCAGGGACCCGGGCGGAAGCCGTAGGACGGTCTCCAGCTTCTTCGCCAGGTCGCGGTCCGGGGGATCCTCGCCGCGCTCGATCTCGGAGATCCGGCTGCCGCTGCTGAAGACCTTCGTCGCCAGGTGCGCCTGGGTCCAGTCCCGCCCCTGTGCCAGGCGTGCCTCGCGCACCGCGTTTCCGAGGTACTGCTCGATGCTGTCGCCGGGGTCCAGTTCCTTCGCTCCTGGCATATGCCTCGTTCCTCACCCGTGCCATGGAACTCAACTCCTGGTGAGCGTAGGTCCGGTCACGTCATCGTGGAGTCGTTCCGGAGGAGATCCACCAGAAAGAGAGCCCTCCATGCCGACGACCACGAACCCTCCCCCGATGCGACCCGTCTCCGAGCCCGAGGCCGCTCGGGTGTACCGCGATCTCAAGGCGGCCATGGACGCCGCGGGTCTCCCCACGAACGGTCTGTACCGGGACGTGACGCGGGCGCCGGGCGGGGATGTGCACCGCTTCGGGCTGGGGGTGGTGGGCATCGGCGGGGCGAAGTTGCTGACGGCGCTGCTGTGCGCGGCGGTGGCGAGGACGGATGCCGGGTGAGGTACCGGGTCGGGGACGTGGTGACGGACGGGCAGCGGGCGCTGACGGGCCAAGTGCGGTACGCGCACGGAGGGTTGCTGACGCTGGTGCGGCCCAGCGGGTATCTGTGGGAGGCCGTGGCGGATCAGTGCTGGACGGCGAGTCCGGAGGAGCGGGCGAGCCTGACGCCACGGGGGGCCGTGCGGATCATCAGCACGTCGGCGTCGCCGGCGCGGCGGTCGTCCTGATCGCGCCGGACGGAGGCGTCACGCGGAGGCGAGGCCCCGGAGCGCGGCGACGGAGAGGCGGACGGCGCGGTCGGTGACGGCGGCGTAGTCGTGGCCGGACTCCAGGGCGGTGGTGGCGGCGTTGACGAAGCCCTGGAGGAAGCGGGCGGTGAGGAGGGGGTCGTCGTCGCCGAGGTCGCGGAGGGCGTCGACGAGGGGGTCGAGGAGGGCGCGGTGGGCGGTGTCGGCGCCGGCGCGGAGGGCGGCGGCGTCGCCCTCGTCGGCGACGGCGCGGGCGACGCGGTGTTCGCCGTCGCGGACCATCTCCAGCTGGGCGGTGACGTAGGCGGCGACGCGCGCCTCGGGGGTGTCGCCGGCGGCGGCGAGGGCGGCGTGGATGCGATCGGTCCAGCGGGGCGCGGCCTCGCGGACGACGGCGGTGAGCAGGTGGTGCCGGTCGGGGAAGTACTTGTAGACGCTGTTGCGGGCCAGGCCGGTGCGGCGGGCGACCTCGGCGAAGGTCACGCGGGAGGCGTCGCCCTCCTCCAGGACTTCGCGGGCCGCTTCGAGGAGGGCGGCGCGCTGCTGGGAGCGGTGGTCGGCGACCGTGGCGGCGTGGATCTTGGGCACGGGTCAAGTCTATGAGCCCGGCTTTCCGAGGGACCCCCTTGGGGACGTGGCGTCCCCATCTTCTATCTTGGGGACGTACCGTCCCTATCTTTGGAGGGAACCCGTGTTCCTCGCCCTGCTGGAACTGAGAGCGGCCCGTGGCCGCTTCCTGCTGATGGGCAGCGTCGTCGTCCTGGTCTCGGCGCTCGTCGGCATCGTGTCCGGCTTCACCACCGGACTCGGCGACGACACCGTCTCCGCCCTGCGGCGCCTGCCCGCGACCCATGTCGCCTTCGCCACGGGGTCGGACTCCGACCAGTTCGCCCGCAGCCTGATCGACGACCGGACCGCCGCCGGCTGGAGCGGCGAGAAGGGTGTCGAGGCCACCCCGCTGGGCGTGACGATCACGCGCGGCACGACGGGCCGGGGCACCGAGGTCGACCTGGCCGCGTTCGGGGTCGTCCCCGGCGCCTTCACCGACCCCGGCGCCGACGACGGGCGCCGGCTCGACGCCGCCCGCCCGCACGGCGTCGTCGTCTCCCGCCAGCTCCTGAACGAGGGCGTGCGGGTCGGCGACACCCTGACCGTCGACCGCCTCGGCATCCGCCTGGAGGTCGTCGGCAGCACCGGCCGCTCCTCGTACGGGCACGTGCCCGTCGCGTACGTCACCACCGACGCCTGGCGGCAGATCCGCTTCACGGCACCCGGCGCGCCCGCGACCGCGTCGGCCCCGGCCGCCGGGCCCCCGGTCCAGTACAGCGCCATGGCGCTCCGGCTCCCCGACGGGGCCGACACCGCGGTGCTCGAAGCCGCCGACCGGCGGCACGACACCGCCACCGTTCCCCTGGAGAGCGCGTTCGCCGCGGCCCCCGGCTACGACGGCGAACGCCTCACGATGACCTCGATCCAGACCTTCCTGTTCCTGATCGCCCCGCTCGTGGTCGGCGCGTTCTTCGCCGTCTGGACGGTCCAGCGCACCCCCGAACTCGCCCTGCTCCGGGCCATGGGCGCCTCCCGGCGCCGCCTCCTCGGCCACACCCTCGCGCAGGCCGCCGTGGTCGTCGCGACCGGCACCGCCGTCGGCGCGGCCCTCGCCGCCGGGCTCGGTCTGCTCGTCGGCGAGAAGGTGCCCTTCAGCCTGCCCGCCGGGACCCTCGCGGGCACCATGGCCGCGGTGGCCCTCGTCGGCCTCGCGGGCTCCGCGCTCACCCTGCGCCGCGTCACCACCGTCGACCCCATGACCATGCTGGGAGCCGCCCGATGAGCCTCCACCTCCACGACGTCACCGTGACCCTGGGCCGCGGCGAGTCCCGTACGACCGCCCTGCGCGGACTCGGCGTGTCCTTCGCCCCGGGCGTCCTGACCGCCCTCGTCGGCCCGTCCGGCTCGGGCAAGTCGACGCTCCTCGCCGTCGCGGGAGCCCTCCTGCGGCCCGACGAGGGGCAGGTCCTCCTGAACGGCGCCGACCTCGCTGCGCTCACCGACGGGGAGCGCGCCCGTGCCCGCCGCGAGCGCATCGGCTACATGTTCCAGAGCGGCAACCTCCTCACCGGCCTCACCTCCGAGGAGCAGCTCCTCGCCGCCGCCTCGCTCGCCGGGCGCCGCCCCCGCACCCTGCGCGCCCAGGCCCGCGCCCTCCTCGACGAGGTCGGCCTCGGCCACCGCCTCGCCCACCGCCCCGACCAGCTCTCCGGCGGCGAACGCCAGCGCGTCGCGCTGGCCCGGGCCCTCCTGCTCGAACCCGAACTCCTCCTCGTCGACGAACCGACGGCCGCCGTCGACCGCACCCGCGCCGACGACCTCGTCGCCCTGATCTCCCGCACCACGCACGAACACGGCTGCGTGACGGTCGTGGCGACGCACGACCCGGTCGTCACCCAGGCCGCGGACACCGTCGTGGACATGGCGGCGGACGTACAGCCGCGGGAGGGCGCGCTTTCCGCCTGAACGACAACGCCGGTGACGGCTCGTCACCCACAAGAGCGATCTTCATGAAGTACGGCCGGATGCGCTTGGCATATGCGCTACGTTCACGAAAAACGGCCCCTGCCGATGGCTCGCAACCATCGACGGGGGCCTGAACCACTAGTGGAATACGAGTCCACCGTGATCTACCGGCACTTTAACGCGCCCGTGCGGGCCTTCACCCAGCTCTCGCACGACATCATTCGCCATCCCCGGCTCAGCTCCGACGCCGTCCGGCTCCTGACCTGGCAGCTCTCGCTTCCGCGCGCCGCCCGGGAACCCCTGTCCCGAACAGCCGAACGTGCCCGGATCGGGGCATGCGCCTTCACCAAGGCCAAACTCCAGCTCAAGGAGGAGGGCTTCCTCCACGAGCGGCGCGTCCAGGTGGCGGGCGGCCGCTGGATCACCCAACAACTCCTCTCCAGCGTTCCGTTGAGCCCCGAGCAGGCCGTGAAGCTCCTCGCGCGGGACCCCGTGCCGGCCGACCCGGAGCCGATGTCCCCGCAGCTCGCACCGGGTCGTCGTTTTCCGGCGGCCGGTGGGCCGGTCGCCGGTGGGCCGGGGATCCGGCCCACCGGCGGTCATCCAGAAGAACAACCGGGAGAAGACACCTCCGACCTTCCGCCGGCGGAGACGGAGGCGGAGACGGAGGCACCTCCCGGGGCACCCCCGGCCCCGGCACCTGCCGGAGGACTCCCGACACCGCCCCCGGTCCCCGCACCACCCCAGGCCCCCGCACCACCCCAGGACCTGGCACCGCCCCAAGCCCCGGCACCGCCCGAGAGCCCGCTCCGCGAAGAGGCCCGCGCGCTCGTCGGCGTCCTGCCCCTGCTCTCCCCCGCGCTGCGGAACATCCCGCCGGGGATGCGGGAGGAACTGGCCGGGCTCGCCGCCCGGTGGCTGGAGGCCGGGTACGGCTCGGCCGAGGTCCACGAGCACGTCCTGCGCGGACTGCCGGGCGCGGGGACGCCCGTACACCGCCCGGGCGGGCTGGTGAGGTACCTGCTGCGGGAGGTGCCGCCACGCGCGGTCCCCGCCGTCGAGGCCGAAGGACCGCCCGAGCCACGTCTGTCGGTCCGACTGGAGGGCGCACGGGAGTGCGCGGGCGAGGGACACACCCAGCCGATGCTGTTCCGCCCCGACGGGAGCGAGACGCACTGCGGCGACTGCCGACGGAACCGACCCCTCCCTGTCCTGAGTCGGTAACAGAACATCTGTGCCCGTGTGTCGTGGTTCGTCACCGAGCAGAATCCGCTCGCCCGCGCCACCGGGCGAGACGACGGACACGGCCCCGCAGGGCCGACCACGGGGGATGCACCATGAGGACTTCTGCCAGGCCGACCACCACGTCCAGGGGCCTGCGGCCCCACGCCGTCGGCGCCGCGGTCGCCGCCGCCCTGCTCGCAGCCACCGCGTGCGGGCCGAGCGGGGACGACGGCACCGGCGACGACACGGGATCGGGGCGGCCGAGCGCGACGGGCTCGGCGGCACCGGGCGGGACCGCGTCGCCGCGGCCCGAGGACACGACCACGTCGGAACCCGAGGGCACGCCCGCGGCCAAGCCGAGCGCGACCGCGACGAAGAAGCCGGGCGGCGGCTCGGGCGGCGGAACCACCGCCGTCGCCACCTGCACCCAGGAACAGCTCGCCGTCTCCTCCCAGTTGGAGCCCGCGAACAGCAAGGACCCGCGCCACGTGCTCCTCACCGTCCAGAACGTCAGCGACAAGAAGTGCAACCTCCACCGCTACCCGCACGTCAGGATCGGCGCCGACTCCCAGGCCGACACCCCCGTCATCAAGGACAGCGACCCCGACCCCGGCAAGCCCGTCACCCTCGACCCCGGCCGCGAGGGCCACGCCGCCCTCCTCGTCGCCGGCGGCGGCCGGGACGAGTACGAGGCCACGAGCATCTCGATCACCCTCCAGGGCGCCAGGCCCGGCACCCACGCGGGCAGCGCCATCGACGTCCCCATGCCCGCGGCCAGGCTCTACGCCGACGACGGCCAGCTCGTCACCCACTGGACCACCGCCTCCGGCTTCGCCCTCCGCTTCATCACCTCCAAGTGATCCGCCCCACCCGCCGAACCCCTGCGGCGGGCGGGGCGGTTGGGCGACACTGATGACGGGACGCCGCTCCTTGGCGCCCTCGTTCGAACCGGAGGCCCGCCATGGACCCACAGCGACTCGTCTGGGTCCGCACCGCCGACCCCCAGGGGTCCGGCTCCGGCTATCTCGTCGGCCCCCGGCTCGTCCTCACCGCACTGCACGTCGTGCTCGACGGCGGACGGTGGGCCGGACGGGTCGAGGCCCGCGTCGGCCACCCCCGCTTCGGGGAGACCACGGAGCGCCAGGCCGAGGTGTGCTGGCCGGACACCCGGGACGGCATACCCCCCGACGACGCCCCGGACATCGCCCTGCTCTGGCTCGACGCACCCGTGCACGCCGGGAAGGGGCCCGTGCGGTGGGGGCGTCCGGACGGCACCGCCCGCATCCCCTTCACCGGCGCCGGCTTCCCGGCCTTCGCGGCCGACGACGCCCCCGCCGCACAGTTCGAGGACCTGCACGGCCACCTGTCCGTCATCGGCACCTCCCTCCCCGGCTGGGTCCTCGACTGCCCGGTCTGGCCCGCACCCCGCCGCGACGGACAACGCCCCTGGGCCGGCGCCTCCGGCTCGGCGATCTTCTGCCAGAACCGGCTCGTCGGCGTCGCCGTCGAGGACAACCGCACCATGGACTGGCGCCGCCTCCACGCCGTCCCCCTCCACGAAGCCCTCGAACGCCCCGGCTTCGCCCCGCTCATCGCCCGCCACGGCCACCCCGGCACCACCACCGCCGCCGAACCCGTCACCGCACGACCCGCCACACCCGGCGCCGACGGCGTCTCCTGGCCCGTCGAAGTCGGCCCCATCCCCACCCTCGCCTCCGCCTTCCAGCCCCGCAGCGGCCTCCGCGAACGCATCGACGCCCTCCGGTCCGCCCGCGGCACCGTCGTCCTCACCCAGGTCCTCTCCGGCGGCGGCGGCTTCGGCAAGACCCAACTGGCCGCGTCCTGCGCCCTCGACGCGCTGGCCGACGGGGTGGACCTGGTGATCTGGGCGTCCGCGACCGAGGCCCAGCAGGTCATCACCCAGTACGCCCAGGCCGCAGCAGACCTCCACCTCCCGGGCGCGACCGGCCAGGACCCCGAGTCCGACGCGCGCACTCTCCTCCGCTGGCTCGCCACGACGGACCGCCGCTGGCTCGTCGTCCTGGACGACATCACCCACCCCACCGACCTCGGCTCCTGGTGGCCCGCCGGCCGCACGGGTACCGGATGGGTCCTCGCCACCACCCGCCTCAACGACTCCCGACTGACGGGCGGCGGGCGGAACCGCATCGACATCGACGTGTACTCCCCCGAGGAAGCCGACGCCTACCTGCGGGAGCGCCTCACGGGCGACGACATGGCCCACCTCCTCGACGACCGCGCCCCGGCCCTCGCGGAGGCCCTGGGCCACCTCCCCCTCGCCCTCGGCCTCGCCGCCGCCCACATGCTCAACGAAGAGCTGACCTGCACCGCCTACCTCCGCCTCTTCACCGACCGCCGCACCCGACTCGACGAAGCCCTCCCGGAGACCGCGGACGCCGAGGGCTACGGCCGCCAGATCTCCGCCGCACTGCTCCTCTCCCTGGAAGCCGCCCAGGCCGCCGACCGCACCGGCGTCGCCGTCCCCGCCCTCCGCATGGCCGCCCTCCTCGACCCGGCCGGCCATCCCCACAGCCTGTGGACGACGACACCGCTTCTCGACCACCTCTCCGTGGCCGGAGACGCCCCCGCCACGCCGGACCGGACGCACGCGGTACTGCGCCTCCTCCACCGCTACGCGCTGATCACCTACGACACCCGCGCCGAGCCCCGGGCGGTCCGCATCCACGCCCTCACCGCACGAGCGGTCCGGGAAGCCATGCCCGAGTCCGTCCTCGGTCCGCTGGCGATCACGGTGGGGGACGCGCTCCTCGACATCTGGCCGCAGGTCGACCAGGTGCACCAGGAACTGGCAGCCGTCCTGCGTGCCAATACGGACGTCCTGGCCGACCATGCTCAGCACCACCTGTGGCGTCCTCAGCCGCATCCGGTACTGCACCGTTCCGGCATCAGCCTCCTCGACGCGGGTCTCGCCGAGTCCGCAATCGCCTTCTGGACGGTCCTGGCCGACACCGCCCACAGGTTGCTGGGCGCCGAGCACAGCGACACCCTCATCGCCCGCGGTCATGTGGCCCTGGCACTGGACCAGGCGGGACGGACCGGCGAAGCCATCACCATCGAGGAGCGGGTGGCCGCCGACCACGCACGCATCCTCGGCGCCGAGCACCGTGACACGCTCACCGCCCTCCACAACCTCGCCGGCAGCTACGGGGCAATGGGTCGGATCAGCGAAGCCATCGAGATCCAGGAGCAGGTAGTCGCCACCCGTCGGCGACTCTCCGGCGCGGACGCCCCCGACACCCTCATGGCCCTCGGCAACCTCGCCGCGAACTACCTCCGGTCGGGCCGCGTCAACGAAGCAATAGAGATCGAGGAACAGGTGGCCGCGGTCCGTCAGGAGCGTCTGGGCGCCGAGCATCCGGACACCCTCGCCGCCCTCAACAACCTCGCCTCAAGCTACCTGCGTGCGGGCCGCGTCAACGAGGCCATCGAGATCCAAGAACACGTGGTCACCACCTGTCAGCGACATCTGGGCGCCGATCACCCCCAAACCCTTACCGTCCTCAGCACCCTCGCCAGCAGCTACTGGGAAGCACTCCGCACCCGTGAGGCCATCGAGATCCAGGAACTCGTGGTCACGCGCCGACGTCGGCTCCAGGGCGCCGAGCATCCGGACACCCTCGGGGCCCTCAACAACCTCGCCACCTGCTACTGGCAAGCGGATCGGAACAACGAAGCCGCCGAGATCCTCGAAGACGTGTTCACCGCGCGCCTGCGCCTCTTGGGCGCCGACCATCCCCACACTCTCATCACCCGTGGCAACCTCGCCGCCGTCTACTCGGACATGGGCCGCGACGCAGAGGCCGTTGCGATCACCGAGGAGGTCACAGAAGCCCGCCGACGTCTCCTGGGCGGCGACCACCCTGACACTCTCGCCAGCCGCGCCAACCTCGCCGCCCTCTACGGGGACACAGGCCGCCACGCCGACGCGCGCCGCCTGTTCGAGGAAGTGGCGGCGGACTCCGAACGGGTTCAGGGGCCCGATCACCCTGACACCCGCGCCTTCCGGGCCACCCTCGCGGCCATGCCTCCCCCTCCCGGCTACAGCCCCAGCCGATAGCGGATCTTCTTCACCAGCTCCCTCAGGTCCGGCTGTCGCAGCAGGCTGTAGTGGTCGGCGTCGAGTTCGACGACCGTCGGGGGGCGGGTGGACCAGCCGGTGGTGTGGTCGAGGAAGGAGTAGTCGTCTCCCTGGGCCTTGAAGAGGGTGACGGGGCAGTGGACCTGGCGTTCGCGGAGCTCGCGGAAGGTGTAGGTGAAGTCGAAGGTCTCCTCGACGACGGCGACGATGCGGGAGACGAGGTCGGGGTCGAGCGAGGGGAGGTCGGAGGCGACGCGGGAGACGAAGGAGGCGCGGTCGGCGGCGGTCACGGTGGGGTCGACGAGGCCGGCGAAGACGGAGTAGAGGATCGTGACGAAGGCGGGGTTGGCGTAGTCGGCGCCGCCCGTCTCGGAGGAGCGGACCTTCGGGGAGCCGGGGGCGATGAGGAAGAGGTGCTCGACCTGTTCGCCGGCCGCCTCCAGCAGGTGGGCGGACTCGAAGGCGACGCGGGCGCCGAAGGAGTAGCCCCACAGGGTGTAGGGGCCGTGGGGCTGGCGGCGGCGGATGGCGGCGACGTCGGCGGCGGCCATGTCGCGGATGGTGGAGTAGGGCTCCTCGCCGCGGTTGATGCCGTGGGCCTGGACGCCGTAGAAGGGGCGGTCGATGCCGACCTCCTCGGCGAGGTGGCGGAGGTTCATGGTGTAGCCGCCGAGGCCGGGCCAGCAGTAGACGGGGGGTTGGGCGCCGGGCGCGTGGAGGCGGACGAGTCGGGAGGCGGGGGTGGCGGCGGCGCCGTCCAGCTGGTGGGCGAGCTTCTCGACGGTGGGGCGTTCGAAGAGGATCTGGAGGGGGAGCCGGGCGTCGAACGCGCGGTTGATCCGTGTGACGAGGGCGACTGCGATGAGGGAGTTGCCGCCGGACTCGAAGAAGTCGTCCAGGACGGAGACGGCCGCCGCGTCCTCGTACTTCAGGGCCGCCGCCCAGATCTCCGCGAGGCGGCTCTCCGTGCGCGTACGGGGCGGGACGTGCGGGCGGCCGTGGAGACCGGCGTTGACGACGGCGAGGTCGGCGAGGGCCTTGGTGTCGACCTTGCCGTTGGCGGAGAGGGGCAGGCGGTCCAGGACGACGACACGGTTGGGGATCATGTAGTCGGGGAGACGGTGGACGAGGTCGTCGCGGATCATCTCCGCGGGGCCCTTCATGTGGACCGTGTCCTCGTACATGCCCTCGCCGAGGCGCTGCTCGTCGCTGACACGGCCGCCGACGAAGAAGTAGGACGGTCCGGTGGGGCGGCCGGCAGCGGCGAGGATCTCGTCGACGCGGCGGGCGGCGGGCAGGGGGTGGCCCGTTCTGGAGCTGTAGCCGGAGGACATGAACCCGAGCCCGTGCTCGCCGAGTTGCAGGCGCTGGAGGGTGCGGCCCAGGTCGATGTAGGCGCGGGTGGGATCGGTCGTGCGGCTGACGGCGGTGATGCCGACGGAGGCGCGCTCGTACACCGCCTGGTTGATGGCGATGACGTGCTTCCTCTCGACGAGGGAGCCGGAGAGCGGCTGCAGGTCGCCGTCGACGTAGGCGTAGTGGCCGCGGGGGAGGCCGGGTATCGCCGTCCCGTGGACCTGGACGTAGAGGTCGACCTGCGGGTCGCCGCTGGTCTCCGGGTCGTGGGGGACGACCTCGACGCCGCCGAAGACGTCCGGGTCGCCGGGGGTGCCGGGGGCGTCGTACGGGCGGACGTCGAGGCCGAGGGCCGGGAGGATCTCCTCGAAGAGGCATGTCATGTGCCCGGCCTCGATCTCCAGGACCTCCTGGACGTTGTTCCTGTAGACGGGCTCGACGGCGGACCGCTTGCCGCGGAAGGAGAAGCGGAGGTGCGGGGCGCCGTCGGAGGTGCCGGGGGCCGTCAGGTACAGCCGGTGGCGGACCGGGTGGTAGTAGTACGTGCCCGGTTCGAGGCCGGCGATGCCGCGGGCCTCGACGTGGAGCTGGGTGGCGTAGAGGGCGCCCGGGGAGGCGTAGCCGTACTTGGGGAGGAGACGCTCCTCGCTGGTGAACTGGCCGAACCAGCGGAGTATCCCGCCCACGTCGGCGAGGGTGAGGCTGCCCACCGCGCGGGAGCCGACGCCCTCGGGGCGGCGGGCCAGGACGGCGAGGAGGTCGGCGCGGGTCAGGGGGCCGCCGTCGTAGAAGCGGTAGGTCTTGCGGGCGAAGACGGCCCGGCGCACGAGGGCGGAGGGGGTGACGCCCGGGAGCTGGACGGCGGGACGGCCGGCGAGATCGGCGTCGTCACGGGTTCCGGCGTTCGAGAGCTGGGCCTTGACCTGCAGCTTCGACTCCTTGGACTGGTGGTGGGCGCCGTGGTCGCCCTGGTCCATGAGCGCGGCTTCCCTGGGCGACAGCTCGACGCAGGCGACGAGGTTCTGGAAGCCGGTGCGGGGCTCGTCCTTGACGATGACGGCCGCGTTCCTCACCCAGTCGTGGTCCTCGACGGCGAGCGCGATCTCGTCGAGCTCGACGCGGAAGCCGCGTAACTTCACCTGGTTGTCGGCGCGTCCGGCGAACTGGACGGTGCCGTCGTCGTTCCAGTGGGCCAGATCGCCGGTGCGGTAGAGGCGTTCGCCGGTCTCCGTGGTGACGAATCGCTCGGCCGTCAGCTCCGGCCGGTCCAGGTACCCCCGCGCGACCTGGACGCCGCCGATGCACAGTTCGCCGTCGCGTATGTGGAACGTCGTGTCCCGGGCCGGTCTCCCGATGGGGACGGCCGGCGGGCCGTCCGCCCCGACCGTGGCCCTGTCGACCGTGTACGAGGAGGCGTTGATGGTGCACTCGGTGGGGCCGTAGAGATTGACCAGCTCGACGTCCGGAAGCTCCGCGAGAAGCCGCGCGGCGAGATTCCGGGACAGGACCTCCCCACCGGAGAACACCCTGCGGAGGGTGGTGCAGGTCCCCAGACGCTCGGTGTCCACGAGTGCCTGGAGGAGCGTGGGCACGCCCTGCAGCATCGTCGCGCCCTGCGCCCGTACCGCGTCGACCAGGCCCTCCGGGTCCCGGTACACCCCCGGCGGCCCCACCGCCACGCTCGCCCCGACGGCCGGCGCGAGGATCTCCCACTGCGCCGCGTCGAAACTCATCGGCGTCTTCTGCGTCACGACCGCGCCCGGGCCCAGCCCGTGCTCCTCGGCCATCCACCGCATCTGCGACACGATCGAGCGGTGCTCGACCATCACGCCCTTCGGCCTGCCCGTCGACCCCGACGTGTAGATCACGTACGCGAGGTCCGTCGCGGCGATCGTGTACGGCGGCGGGCCCGGGTCCTCGGCCTCCGTCGGCCCGTCCAGGGTGAGGATGCGCGTCCCCCTCGGGGCCAACTCCGCGACCCTGTGCCGTAAGTGCTCCTGCGTCACCACGATCCGGGTCCCGCTGTCCTCGATCATGTACCGCACCCGCTCCTCCGGATACTCCGGCGACAGCGGCACGTACGCGGCTCCCGCGCACACCACCCCCCACACCCCCACCACCAGCTCGCACGACGGCTCCACGAACACCCCCACCCGCGTGTCCGCCCCCACCCCCAGTCCCCTCAGCCGGCCCGCCACCACCAACGCCGCCTCCGCCAGCTCCCCGAACGACAGCGACTCGTCGCCCCACGTCACCGCCGTGGCATGCGGGTCCTCCAACGTCTGCGCGTGCAGCATCCGATCCAGCGTGACGTTCATACGGGGTCCCTTCGGAGATGGTGGGTGGGTGTGCGAACGGCGCAGGCCCCCCCGTTGTGGGCAATCGTTCCGCTGGGGCGGAACGGGTGGGCGCAACGGACGGCGCCCCTTGCCGGGCCTAGGCTTCCGGGCCCTCACCCGCACCCCTTGCGCGGCGCACTACTCGTGCGGGTCCAGGCACAAGGGGCGAAGGCGCGGCCGAGCGCGCCGTCCCGTGTGCCCACCCGTCCCGCCCCAGCGGGACGATTGCCCACACGGCGGGGGGCCAGGGCCCGGCCTCCCACGGCGTGCGCGGCTGGGGCGGAGGGTGGGCCTGGGGCTCGGCGGCCCGTGTGCCGCACGGCGGGGCCGGGGGCCCTACGGAGGGGGCGGGCTCGGCGGCACGTCACGGCCCAACGGGGGAGGTCAGCGGTAGAGGCAGAGTTCTTGCTCGGTGGCGCCGGTGAGGTGGTAGAGGGTGCGGACGAGGGGGCGGCCGGAGTAGATGCGGATGAGGGTGGGCGCGTCGCCGCGGAAGTGGGCGGCGGGGCGGCCGGGCAGCTCGTTGCCGAGGGCGAGGGGGTGGTCGCGGTCGGGGAGGAGGCCGAGGAGGCGGGGGGTCTCGCGGCTGCGGCTGGTGACGGAGAGGAGGGGGAGGGCGAGGTCGAGGCTGGCACCGCAGTAGGCGCCGGGGGCGCCGAGGGCTTCGCGGACGTCGCCGGCGTGCACCCATTCGCCGAGGGCGACGGCGTCGAGGCGGCCGTCGTCGCGGGCGGCGATGACGGGGCCCGCCTCGGTGAGGCCGCGTTCGAGTTCGTCGAGGACGCGGCCGAGGGCCCAGTCCTCGCGTTCGGCGACGTCGGAGGCGTTGGCCTCGGGGAGGAAGACGCCTTCCTCCAGGCGGTCCTCGACGATGCGGACGAGGGCGGCGCCGCAGTGGGCGAGGACCTGGCGGACGGTCCAGCCGGGGCAGGCGGTGCGGAGCGCGTACGCCTCCTCGGGGGTGCGGCGGAGGAGCGGCATCAGGAGGTCCCGTTCCGTCGTGAGGAGACGGTCGGGGAGCCACGGGTCGCGGGTGTCGTGGACGCATGCGGTACACATCAGTAGCGGTAGTGGTCCGGCTTGTAGGGGCCGTCGACGGGGACGCCGATGTAGGCGGCCTGGTCGGGGCGGAGGGTGGTGAGGCGGACGCCGAGGGCGTCGAGGTGGAGGCGGGCGACCTTCTCGTCGAGGTGCTTGGGGAGGGTGTGAACGTCGACGGGGTACTCCTCGGGCTTCGTGAACAGCTCGATCTGGGCGAGGGTCTGGTCGGCGAAGGAGTTCGACATGACGAAGGAGGGGTGGCCGGTCGCGTTGCCGAGGTTGAGCAGTCGGCCCTCGGAGAGGACGATGACGACCTTGCCGTCGGCGAAGGTCCAGGTGTGGACCTGCGGCTTGACCTCGTCCTTGACGATGCCGGGGATGCGGGCGAGGCCGGCCATGTCGATCTCGTTGTCGAAGTGGCCGATGTTGCCCACGATGGCCTGGTGCTTCATCTTGGCCATGTCGGCGGCCATGATGATGTCCTTGTTGCCGGTCGTGGTGATGAAGATGTCGGCGGTCTCGACGACGTCGTCCAGGGTGGCGACCTGGTAACCGTCCATGGCGGCCTGGAGCGCGCAGATGGGGTCGATCTCGGTGACGATGACGCGGGCGCCCTGGCCGCGGAGGGATTCGGCGGATCCCTTGCCGACGTCGCCGTAGCCGCAGACGACGGCCGTCTTGCCGCCGATGAGGACGTCGGTGGCGCGGTTGATGCCGTCGATCAGCGAGTGGCGGCAGCCGTACTTGTTGTCGAACTTGGACTTGGTGACGGCGTCGTTCACGTTGATCGCGGGGAAGAGGAGCGCGCCCTCGCGGTGCATCTCGTACAGGCGGTGGACGCCGGTGGTGGTCTCCTCGGTGACGCCGCGGATCGAGGCGGCGATCGCGGTCCAGTCGAGGGTGGTGTCCCGCAGCAGTTCCAGGACGACCCGGAACTCGTCGTTGTCGGCGGTGGAGGGGTCGGGGACGGCGCCGGCCTTCTGGTACTCCACACCCCTGTGGACGAGGAGGGTGGCGTCGCCTCCGTCGTCGAGGATCATGTTCGGGCCGTCGGCGCCGGGCCAGGTGAGGGCCTGCTCGGTGCACCACCAGTACTCCTCCAGGGTCTCGCCCTTCCAGGCGAAGACCGGGATGCCGGCGGCGGCGATCGCGGCGGCGGCGTGGTCCTGGGTGGAGTAGATGTTGCAGGACACCCAGCGGACCTCGGCGCCGAGGGCGACCAGCGTCTCGATGAGGACGGCGGTCTGGACGGTCATGTGCAGGGAGCCGGTGATGCGGGCTCCGGCGAGGGGCTGCGCGGCGGCGTACTCGCGGCGGATCGACATCAGGCCGGGCATCTCGTGCTCGGCGAGGGTGATCTCCTTGCGGCCGAAGGCGGCCAGGGAGAGGTCCGCGACCTTGAAGTCGGAGAAGCCGGTGGTGAGGTCAGACATGGGCAACGCTCCTTGCGCTGAGGATGGTGCGGTGGATTTCGAGGGCCGCCGTCGACTTGTTGAGCGTGATGTAGTGCAGGCCGGGCGCGCCCTCGTCGAGCAGGCGCAGGCCCATGGCGGTCGCGTGCTCGACGCCGGTGCGGTACGCGGCGGCCGGGTCGTCGCGGGCCGCTTCGAGGCGGTGGGCCAGGTCCTCGGGGAAGGCGGCGTCGCTCAGTTCGGCGAAGCGCCGGATCTGGCGTACGTCGGTGGCGGGCATGATCTCCGGGATGATCGGGGTGTCGCAGCCGGCGGCGGCGACCCGGTCGCGCAGCCGCAGGTAGTCCTCGGGGTCGAAGAACATCTGCGTGATGGCGTAGTCGGCGCCGGCCCGGCACTTGGCGACGAAGTGCGCGAGGTCGGCGGCGGGGCCCGGGGACCGGGGGTGGCCTTCGGGGAAGGCGGCCACCCCGATCCGGAAGTCGCCCAGGGAGCGGACGAGGGAGACGAGTTCGTGGGCGTGGGTGAAGCCCTCCGGGTGCGGGGTCCAGGGACCGCGGGGGTCGCCCGGCGGGTCGCCGCGCAGGACGAGCACGTCGCGGACGCCGGCGTCCGCGTAGGCGCCGATGATGGCGCGCAGTTCGGCGACGGAGTGGCCGACGGCCGTCAGGTGGGCGACGGGCCGCAGCGTGGTCTCGGCGGCGATCCGCTGGGTGACGTCGATCGTCCGGTCGCGGGACGAGCCTCCGGCGCCGTACGTCACGGAGACGAAGTCGGGCCGGAGTGCCTCGACGCGGCGGAGGGCGTCCCAGAGGGTCTGCTCGCCGCGGTCGGTCTTCGGCGGGAAGAACTCGAAGGAGAAGGTGGGGTTCACAGGCGTCTGCCTCCGGCGTTGAAGTAGCTCGCCTCCGGGTGGTGGACGACGATCGCGTCCGTCGACTGCTCGGGGTGGAGCTGGTACTCCTCCGAGAGCTCGACGCCGATCCGCTCGGGCCGCAGGAGCGCGGCGATCTTCGCCCGGTCCTCCAGGTCGGGGCAGGCGGGGTAGCCGAGGGAGTAGCGGCAGCCCTGGTACTCGGTGCGCAGCATGCCGTCGAGGCCGGCCGGTTCGGAGGCGCCGGCGATGCCCCACTCGGCGCGGACGCGGGCGTGCCAGAACTCGGCGAGGGCCTCGGCGAGCTGGACGGAGAGGCCGTGGAGTTCGAGGTAGTCGCGGTAGGCGTCGGCGGCGAAGAGGCGGGCGGTCTCCTCGCCGATCCGGGGGCCGACGGTGACGAGTTGCAGGGCGACCGCGTCGACCTCGCCGGAGTCCTCGGCGCGGTGGAAGTCGGCCAGGCAGAGGCGGCGGCCCCGCTGCTGGCGGGGGAAGGAGAAGCGGGTCCGCTCGCCTCCGTCCTCGTCCAGGACGATCAGGTCGTCGCCCTTGGAGACGCAGGGGAACCAGCCGTGGACGACGGCCGCCTCGACCAGGTTCTCGCGTTCGACGCGGTCGAGCAGGGCCCGGAGGCGCGGTCTGCCCTCGGTCTCGATGGTGGTGGCGTCCTTGAGGCCCCACTGGCCCTTGAAGAGGGCGGTCTCGTCGAGCCAGGGGGCGTAGTCGGCGAGGGGGATGCCGCGGACGACCCGGGTGCCGAGGAAGGGGGGTTCGGGTACGGGGTTGTCGGCGGCGACGTCGGAGCGGCCGGCGGGTTCGGGGGTGCGGACCTCCGCGAGGGGGGTCGCGCGCCGGGGTACGCGGCGCTGCTTGAGGGGTGGGAGGGAGGCGCCGGGGACGCCCCGCTTGAGGCCCATGAGGGCGTCCATGAGGCGCAGGCCCTCGAAGGCGTCGCGGGCGTAGCGGACCTCGCCCTGGTAGATCTCGTGGAGGTCCTGCTCGACGTAGGCGCGGGTGAGGGCGGCGCCGCCGAGGATCACGGGGTACTTGGCGGCCAGCTCGCGCTGGTTCAGCTCCTGGAGGTTCTCCTTCATGATCACGGTGGACTTCACGAGGAGGCCGGACATGCCGATGACGTCGGCGGAGTGCTCCTCGGCGGCTTCCAGGATCGCGGAGACGGGCTGCTTGATGCCGATGTTGACGACGTTGTAGCCGTTGTTGGACAGGATGATGTCGACGAGGTTCTTGCCGATGTCGTGGACGTCGCCGCGGACGGTGGCGAGCACGATCGTGCCCTTGCCCTCCGCGTCCGACTTCTCCATGTGCGGCTCCAGGTGGGCCACCGCGGTCTTCATGACCTCGGCGGACTGGAGCACGAACGGCAGCTGCATCTGACCGGAGCCGAACAGCTCGCCCACGGTCTTCATGCCGTCGAGCAGGATCTCGTTGACGATCTCCAGGGCCGGGCGGAGGGCGAGCGCGGCGTCGAGGTCGGCCTCCAGGCCGTTCTTCTCGCCGTCGACGATGCGGCGCCTGAGGCGCTCGTCCAGGGGCAGGGCGAGGAGTTCCTCGGTCCTGCCGGCCTTCAGGGACTTCGCCGTGGCGCCCTCGAACATCTCCAGGAACCGCTGGAGCGGGTCGTAGCCGTCGGCCCGCCGGTCGTGGATCAGGTCGAGCGCGACGCGGACCTGCTCCGGTTCGAGGCGGGCGATCGGCAGGATCTTCGAGGCGTGGACGATCGCCGAGTCGAGACCGGCCTTGACGCACTCGTCGAGGAAGACCGAGTTGAGGACGATGCGGGCGGCCGGGTTGAGGCCGAAGGAGATGTTGGACAGGCCCAGGGTCGTCTGGACGTCCGGGCGGCGGCGCTTGAGCTCGCGGATGGCCTCGATGGTCGCGATGCCGTCCTTGCGGGACTCCTCCTGGCCGGTGCAGATGGTGAAGGTCAGGGTGTCGATCAGGATGTCGCACTCCCTGATCCCCCAGGTGCCGGTGAGGTCCTCGACGAGCCGCTCGGCTATCGCGACCTTCGCCTCGGCGGTGCGGGCCTGGCCCCGCTCGTCGATGGTCAGCGCCATC
The DNA here is from genome assembly GCF_040689545.1 of Streptomyces sp. NPDC051180. Taxonomy (NCBI): domain Bacteria; kingdom Bacillati; phylum Actinomycetota; class Actinomycetes; order Kitasatosporales; family Streptomycetaceae; genus Streptomyces; species Streptomyces sp. NPDC051180. Next base: position 160,959 of record NZ_JBFBBC010000012.1, on the reverse strand, counting down.
AGGGCCGCGCCGTGCTCCTTGGCGAGGGCCGTGACCTTGGCGAAGCGGGAGTCGGGGCCGTCGCCGTCCTCGTAGTTGACGGAGTTGACGACCGCCCGGCCGCCGAGCTTCTCCAGGCCGGCGCGCAGGACGTCGACCTCGGTGGAGTCCAGGACGATCGGGAGGGTGGAGGCGGTCGCGAAGCGGCCGGCCAGCTCCTCCATGTCGGCGACGCCGTCGCGGCCCACGTAGTCGACGCAGAGGTCGAGCAGGTGCGCGCCCTCGCGGATCTGCTCGCGGGCCATCTCGACGCAGTCGTCCCAGCGCCCTTCGAGCATGGCCTCGCGGAACTTCTTCGAGCCGTTGGCGTTGGTCCGCTCGCCGATCGCCAGGTAGGAGCTGTCCTGGCGGAACGGCACATGGCCGTAGAGGGAGGAGACGCCGGGCTCCGGCGCCGGACGGCGGTCGAGGACCGCCGCGCCCCGCACCCGCTCCACGATCTCCCGCAGGTGCTCCGGGGTCGTGCCGCAGCAGCCGCCGACCAGGGCGGGGCCGTACTCCCGGACGAACGCCTCCTGGGCGTCGGCCAGTTCCGCCGGCGACAGGGGATAGTGGGCGCCGTCGGAGGTCAGGACGGGCAGGCCCGCGTTCGGCATGACGGAGATCGGGACACGGGCGTGCCGGGACAGGTACCGCAGGTGCTCGGCCATCTCGGCCGGGCCCGTGGCGCAGTTCAGGCCGATCATGTCGATGCCGAGCGGCTCCAGGGCGGTGAGCGCCGCGCCGATCTCCGAGCCGAGCAGCATGGTGCCGGTCGTCTCCACCGTGACCTGCACGATGACCGGCAGGTCCACGCCGACCCAGTCCAGGGCGCGGCGGGCGCCGATGACGGCCGCCTTCGTCTGGAGCAGGTCCTGCGAGGTCTCGATGAGCAGGGCGTCCGCGCCGCCGCGGATCAGGCCCTCGGCGTTCTGCCGGAAGGCGTCCCGCAGCGACTCGTAGGTGACGTGGCCGAGCGTCGGCAGCTTCGTGCCGGGGCCCATGGAGCCGAGGACCCAGCGGGGGCGTCCGTCGGCGGCCGTGTGCGCGTCCGCCGAGGCGCGGGCGATCCGGGCGCCGGCCTCGGACAGCTCGTACACCTGGTTCTCGATGCCGTACTCGGCGAGCGCCGCCAGGTTCGCCCCGAAGGTGTTGGTCTCGACGCAGTCCACGCCGACGGAGAAGTACGCGTCGTGGACGGAGGCGACGATGTCGGGGCGGGTGAGGTTGAGGATCTCGTTGCAGCCCTCCAGGTCCCGGAAGTCGTCCATCGTCGGGTCGGCGGCCTGGAGCATGGTGCCCATGGCGCCGTCGGCGACGACGACCCGGGTGGCGAGCTCCTCCCGGAGCGGGCGCCGGGCCGCGCTCATGACAGGGCCCCCAGGTGGGTGACGAGGGCGGCCGTGCAGCCCACCCCGTACGTCGTCCTGATCCGGTCGAGGAGGGAGTCCCGGTGCAGCCGGTACTCCTGCGTCCCCACGTAGTCGAGGACGGTCGCGGCGACCGCGCAGCCCAGCTGCGCCGCGCACCGCTCCGGCACGCCCCACAGGGTCCCGGCGAGGAACCCGGCCCGGAAGGCGTCGCCGACCCCGGTCGGGTCGACGACCGCGGGGACCGCGACCGCCGGCACGGCCGACGTGGCGCGGCCCTCGCCGCGGATCCGGACGCCCGCCCCGCCGTGGGTGGTGACCCAGGTGCGGACCCGGCGCAGCACGTCGGCCTCGCTCCAGCCGGTCTTCTCCAGGAGCAGGGCCGTCTCGTACTCGTTGGTGAAGAGGAACCGCGCCCCGTCCACCAGCTCCCGCGCCTCTCCCCCGTCGAGCCGCGCCAGCTGCTGCGACGGGTCGGCGGCGAAGGGGATGCCCAGGTCACGGCAGGTGCGGGTGTGCCGGAGCATGGCCTGGGGGTCGTCCGGGGAGACCAGGACCAGTTCCAGCCGGCCGGTGCGCAGGGCGACCTCCCGCAGGTCGATCGCGCGCGCCTCGGCCATCGCCCCCGCGTAGAAGGTGGCGATCTGGTTCTGGGCCCGGTCGGTGGTACAGACGAAGCGCGCGGTGTGGAGCGTCTCGCTGACGCGCACGGAGTCGGTGTCGACGCCGTGGTCCTTCAGCCAGACCCGGTACGGCTCGAAGTCGGCGCCGACCGCTCCCACCAGGGCGGGCCGCAGTCCGAGGACCCCGAGCCCGAAGGCGATGTTCGCTGCCACTCCACCGCGCCTGACCTCCAGGTCGTCGGCGAGGAACGACAGGGAGACCCGGTCGAGCCGGTCGGCGATGAGCTGCTCGCTGAACCAGCCGGGGAAGGTCATCAGATGGTCGGTCGCGATGGATCCCGTGACAGCGATGCGCATCCTTCTCAGCCCCCTTCGCCTTCGTGCGCCCGCGGGGCACCCGCCGCCTTCTTCAGCTGCTCCACGCGGTCGGTGCGCTCCCAGGTGAACTCGGGGAGTTCGCGGCCGAAGTGGCCGTAGGCCGCCGTCGCCGCGTAGATCGGCCGCTTGAGGTCCAGGTCGCGGATGATCGCGGCGGGACGCAGGTCGAAGACGGAGGTGACGGCCTCCTGGATCCGCTCGTCGGGCAGGGTGCCGGTGCCGAAGGTCTCCACGAAGAGGCCGACGGGCTCGGCCTTGCCGATCGCGTAGGCGACCTGGACCTCGCAGCGGCGGGCGAGCCCGGCCGCGACGACGTTCTTGGCGACCCAGCGCATCGCGTAGGCGGCGGAGCGGTCCACCTTCGAGGGGTCCTTGCCGGAGAAGGCGCCGCCGCCGTGCCGGGCCATCCCGCCGTACGTGTCGATGATGATCTTCCGGCCGGTGAGTCCGGCGTCGCCCATGGGGCCGCCGACCTCGAAGCGCCCGGTCGGGTTGACCAGCAGGCGGTAGCCGTCGGACTCCAGGCTGACGCCCTCCTCGACCAGCTCCTTGAGGACGTGCTCGACGACGTACTCGCGCACGTCGGGGGTGAGCAGGCCCTCGACGGAGATGTCGGCGGCGTGCTGGGAGGAGACGACCACGGTGTCGAGGCGGACCGGTCGGTCGCCGTCGTACTCGATGGTGACCTGTGTCTTGCCGTCGGGCCGCAGGTACGGCACGGTGCCGTCCTTGCGGACCTCGGTGAGCCGGCGGGACAGCCGGTGGGCCAGTGCGATCGGCAGCGGCATCAGCTCGGCCGTGTCGTCGCAGGCGTAGCCGAACATGAGGCCCTGGTCGCCGGCGCCCTGAGCGGCGAGCGCGGCGTCCTCCCCCGTCGGGGAGGCTCCCTCGACGCGGGACTCGTACGCCGTGTCGACGCCCTGGGCGATGTCCGGCGACTGGGCGCCGATGGAGACCGAGACGCCGCAGGAGGCGCCGTCGAAGCCCTTCGCGGAGGAGTCGTATCCGATGTCGACGACGGCCTCGCGGACCAGCTTCGCCATCGGGGCGTACGCGGTCGTGGTGACCTCGCCGGCGATGTGCACGAGGCCCGTGGTGATGAGGGTCTCGACCGCCACGCGCGAGGACGGGTCCTCGGCGAGGAGCGCGTCGAGGATGGTGTCGCTGATCCGGTCGGCGATCTTGTCGGGGTGTCCCTCGGTCACGGACTCCGAGGTGAAGAGGCGGCGGCTCATGCCTGGACCTCCGCCGGCGCCTTGAAGAAGTGCTGCTCGATGGCGCCGAGAGTGCGGATGGCGTCGACCTCCAGGGTCTCCATCTGGATGGCGGTGCCGCTCTCCTGCTCCAGGAGGAAGACGAACTCGACGAAGGACAGCGAGTCGATGAGCCGGTTCTCGATGAGGTCGAGGTCGGCGGGGATGTCGTCGCGCTCGGGGTGACGCTCCAGGATCCAGTTCTTCACCGTCTGCAGGCCGTCGGCCATGGTTGCTCTCCTTTTAGCTGCTGCTGGATACGGAAGGGGTGGGGGGCGCGGGCACGGGTGTCGCGGCGATGATCGGGGCGGCCACGGCGACCGCGTAGTCCACGTCGTGGCTGATGGACACGGTGATCTCGGTGATGCCGGACGCGGCCGCCATCTCGGCGGCGGCCCGGTGCAGCTCCACGAGCGGCCAGCCGCCCTCGGAGCGGCGCACGACGATGTCCGGCCACGGCAGGAACCTGCCTCTGACCCGCAGGGTCTTGAAGGCCGCTTCCTTGGCCGCGATCCGCCCGCACATGCTCAGGACGTCGAGCCCGGTGGAGGTACGGCAGTCGGCGAGCTCGCCGGGGGTGAGCATCCGCTCGAAGAACCGCTCCCCGTACTGGGTGAGGAGCCTGCGGACACGGTTGACGGACACGATGTCCATGCCGAGGTTCGCCCACCCCAGGCCGCCCGCCGGCGGGGCGGCGGGACGGGCCGGCACGTCAGATCACCGGCCCGGCCGCGCCGCTCGCATCGGCCCGCAGGCGGGCGTTCGCGTCGAGCACCGCCCGGGTGGCGGCCTCCCAGCCGCCGTGGCGCCGGGTCAGCGCGGACAGCCATCGCTCCAGGCCGAAGGCGACGCAGCTGGTGAAGGCCGGTCCGCCGGTCGACTCCAGCGTGATGTCGCAGCGGTCGCCGAAGAAGTTCCGGTGCGTGTTGACCGAGGCGATCGCCAGGTCCTCGTACAGGAACTCGTGCTTCACCGGGGTGAGCCGCTGGAGGAGGGCCTTCGAGCCGCCCTTGTCGAAGAACGGGTCGCAGGCGGCCTCCCTGCGCAGCGGCAGGTCGAGGGCGTTCGCGAACGCCTGGATACGGCCGGTGAAGTCCGCGAGGTGGGTCTCGGCGTGCTCGCGCGTGCCGATCGCCACGATCTCGCGCATGCGGAAGCCGAGTTGGCGGCGCATGCCCTCGTAGTGGGTCTCCTTGCGGAAGCACCAGGAGCAGATCGTGACGAGGGTGTCGTCGGCGACCCGGCGGCCCCGGTGGTCGAGGTAGACGGCGTAGCAGGACGCCGACGGCAGGCCGAGCGCGGCCGGCTGGAGGGCCTCGCTGGGGAAGGTGCCGGTGTCGGCGGAGAAGGGTGTCGTCGTGCGGCGCTCCAGATCGAGCGGGGCGGCGACGACGGCCTGGTGGGGGAAGTTGTCGTAGTAGTCGAGCCCGGCCAGGTCGGCGGCCGGCAGGAGCGGGGGCATGGTCATCGGGCGGGCGCCCGCGGTCACGCCCCAGCTCTCGAAGGTGTCGTCGAGGAGCCGCAGCAGGCGGGTCCCCTCCGGGCCGAGCGAGGGCAGACCCCTCGCCTGCCCCTGGGCTTCCCCGACGGTCGCGGGGGTCGTCACGGTCATGGTCTCTTCACCTCTCGGGTGGGAGGTCTCGGACGGGGCCTGTGCGTCAGACGACGGGCAGGGTGTCGTCGGAGAAGATCCCGGTCTTCAGGAAGAAGGCGAGCGGCTTGCGGATCGCCTTGCGCTCGTGGGGGCGGCGGCCGGGGTCGGCGACCAGCGCGTTGCGCAGGGCGAGCGGGTCGGCGATGCCCGCGTCGCGGTAGACGTGCGGGTTGTAGAGGGAGTTGACGCTGTAGACGACGTACCGCTTGAGGTACGCCTCCACCTCGCGGACCCGTTCTGCGCTGACCGCCTGGCACATCCGGGTGTACAGGAGGGAGACCAGCTCGCGGCCGAAGGCGATGTGGCGGGACTCGTCCTGGTGGTGGATCCGGTTGACCTCGCGGATGGTGTGGCAGAGGGAGTCGTCCTTCGCCATCCGGGAGTTGTAGTGGTCGACGAGCTCCTCGAAGAAGAGGATGCGGGTGAAGACGAGGAAGTTCTCCACCTCGGGCTCCCAGGCCGCGTCGGCGCGCATCGCGGTGGAGCCGTAGATCTTGTTGCCGTAGCGGCGGCAGAACTCCGAGAAGAACCACATGTGTTCGTTCTCCTCGCCGATGAAGTGGTGGAAGAAGTCGGAGGGCACCTCGAAGCCGGGCATGTGGATGCGTCCGACGACCTCGATGAGGAGTTCGCGGATGCCGTGCACGTTGAGGCTGTAGAAGTTGACCGACTCCCACTTCGAGAGGCGGTGAAGCGTTTCCTCGCCGAGGGTGTCGTAGTGCTCGGTGCCGTGGACGGTGAGCAGCTCCGGCGTCATCCAGAAACGGTTCTCCTCCAGCTTCTCGGGCCACTGGAAGGTCTGGTACGGGTTGTAGTAGTCCTCGACCGAGCGTTCGCTGAGGCGTTCCAGGACCTCCAGGAACCGGTCGGTGACGGGAAGGGGGGCGGCTGTGCCCATGAGGTGGCTCCTCGCTCGCTGGCGGTGGGGTTACGGGCGGACTTCGTAGACCGCGTTCACCGGGGTCTCCGTCGCGCGCCGCCAGCGGGTGAAGCCGGCCTCCTCGGCGATGGCCCGGAACGCCTTCTCGCCGGAGTGGTTGCCCAGCGCGTGCGGGCCGCGCTGGGCGACCGCGACGGGCAGGCACATCACGGCCGACAGCGCCATGAACATGCGGGCGGCCGGGGTCTGTGTGTCGACGTCCTGCGGCGACACGTTCGACTCGACCAGCATCCAGGTGCCGTCCGCGTCCAGGGACTTGTGGACGTGCTGGGCGGCGGCGACCGGGTCGCCCATGTCGTGCAGGGCGTTGAAGAAGCACACCAGGTCGTATCCGGAGCCCGGGTAGTCGTCGGCGGAGGCCACCTCGAAGACGACCCGGTCGGAGAGCCCGGCCTCCTCGGCGAGCTGGCGCGCGATCGCGACGGCCTCCTCCGAGTAGTCGAAGCCGTGGACGGTGGCCTGCGGGAACGCGCGGGCGATCAGCAGCGTGGTGTGGCCGACGCCGCAGCCGACGTCGGCGACCGTGCCGCCGGCGGCGAGCTTGCCGGTGACGTCGTGGAGGGCGGGCAGCCAGTCCGGGACCAGCTTGTGCTCGTAGGTCGGCTGGAAGAAGGAGCCCATGCCGGTGTCGAGGGCCGCGTCGTGCTCGGCCCATCCGACGCCGTCCCCGGTGCGGTACGCCTCGACGAGGAGGTCCTCGGTGGCGTACAGCGCCTTGAGCGCGGTGAAGAACCCGGCCGCGTACGTGACGGCGCCGGCGTCGGCGAGCACCTCGACGTGGTCGGCGGGGAGCGTGTACGTGAGGGAGCTCGGGTGCCGCTCGACGTACCCGGCGGAGAGCTGGGCGTGCAGCCACTCCTCGACGTAGCGCGGGTTCGTGCCGGTCCGCGTGGCGAGTTGCCCGGCGGTCAGCGGACCGTCGGCGGCCAGCGCCCGGTAGAGGCCGAGGCGCTCGCCGAGGGCGACGGTCAGACCGCGGACGGCCGCGCCCGCGTCGCCGATGACCCTCTGGTGGAACTCGTGGGCGCTCATGCCGCCTCCTCCTCGCGGTGGGTGGGGAGATCGCAGGTGAACAGGAAGGAGCGGGGGACGCGGGGCAGGGCCCGGGGGGCGACCCGGTAGGGCCAGCGCCCGAAGTCGGCGCCCTCCTCACCGGGCTGCCGGACCTCCCGTACGCCCCAGCCGCAGTCGGCGAGCAGCGCCTCGGGCTCCTCGGTGCCGAAGAGCCACGGGTTGCCGTCCTCCTCCAGCGCCGCCATGAAGCCGCGGGCCAGCGGGTTGTCCAGGGCCGCCCGGGAGATGACGTCGCCGAGCAGCACGGAGCCGGGAGCGGCGTGCGCGGAGAGCGTCGAGAGAAGGGTCCGCACGGCCTGCTCGGGCAGGAAGAACAGCAGTCCCTCGACCACCCACAGGACGGGCTCCTCGCTCTTCCAGCCCGCCTCCTTCAGGGGGCCGGTCCAGTCCTGGGTCAGGTCGACCGGGACGGTGACGCGGGTGCGGCCGGCGGGCCGCGGCTCGCCCGCGAGCATCTCCGCCTTGGCCTCCAGGAGGGCCGGGCGGTCCAGTTCGTAGACGGTGACGCCGTCGGGCCAGGGCAGCCGGAAGAAGCGGGTGTCCATGCCGGCGGCGAGGAGGACGACCTGGCGGATGCCGCGCTCCTCCACCGCCTTCACGACGGCCCGGTCGAGGTAGGTGGTGCGGATGGCGAGGAACGGCACGATGCCGCCCCCGTCGTAGCGGGCGAGCAGTTCGAAGCCGATCTCGTCGGCGACGGTGCGCGCGTAGGGATCGGCGAACAGCCGGTCCTCGCGCTCGGTCTCCAGGGCGCGCGCGGCGGCGGTCCACTGGGCGGTGCGGGATACGGCCTCCACAGGAGGTCCCCCTTCACGTGGGCAACGGATGTGCGGAGAGGTACGGACGGCCGTGCTCAGGGGCCCGACGAAGGACGGTTCGTCAGGCGCTCATGGCCGGGACACAGGTCTTGGCCGGTCGCGCGCAGGCGACGGGGTCCTCGGCCGCGGGCATCGACGACAGATGGTCGGCCTCGGAGTCGGCGGGGCGCCGGCGGAAGATGCTGTGCAGGATCATGCTGAACACGGCCGTCCCGTCGGGGGCCACCAGGGTGCACCGGGGCTTGACGGTGCCGGTGGCGCGGTTGAACGGCGACGGGGTGGAGCCGAGGATCTCGACGCGGGCGGTGAGGACGTCGCCCGGGCGGACGGGCCGCAGGTAGCGGACCTCGTCGATGCCGGGCGAGCCCATACAGGCGCTGTAGGCGAGCAGTCCGTCGACGTAGCGCCGCATGAACATCGCCTGGGTGTGGAACCCGCTCGCGATCAGACCGCCGAACTGCGAGTGCTCGGCGCGCTCGGGGTCCGTGTGGAAGGGCTGCGGGTCGAAGCGCCTGCCGAACTCCAGCACCTCCTCCGCCGTGACGGTGACGGCGCCCAGCTCGTGGACGTCGCCGGGCCGGAAGTCCTCGAAGTAGCGCATCGCGCTTCCCCCTTGACCTAGGAGTGGTCTTTCCCTGGCACACCCCAATCTACGAATTGAACATTTATTTTGTCAACCCAAAAGAAGGCTCACGCGAGGGCTTGTTCGACATCGGCCCACAGGTCCTCGGCGTCCTCGATCCCGACCGACATCCGCACCAGCCCGGCACCGATCCCCGCCACCGCCAAGTCGCCCTCGTCCAGCTCCCGGTGAGAGGTCGAGGCCGGATGTGTCACGAGGGTCTCCACCCCGCCCAGCGACAGCGCGAGCCTCGCCAGCCGCACCCGCTCGATGAAGTCCCGGCCCGCCTCCCGGCCCCCCGCCAGCTCGAAGGAGAGCAGCCCGCCGCCGCCCGAGAGCACCGTGCGCGCGCGGGCGTACGAGGGATGCCCCGGGAGCCGGGGGTAGTGGACGGCCGTCACCTCCCGGCGGGCCGCCAGCCGCTCGGCGAGCACCTCCGCGTTGGCGCAGTGCGCCCGCATCCGCAGGGGCAGCGTCGGTATCCCGCGCAGGGTCAGCCAGGCCGCGAACGGGTCCGCGCAGGCGCCCAGTTCGACCGTCCGGGGCCAGATCCGCCGGCGCAGCCCGTCGTCCGCGAAGACGGCCGCCCCGCCGAGGACGTCCGAGTGCCCGGAGAGGTACTTGGTGGTGGAGTGGACGACGACGTCCGCGCCGAGCGCGAGCGGCCGGCACAGCACCGGCGAGGCGAGCGAGTTGTCCACCAGGCTCGTCACCCCGAGCGCCCGCGCGGCCGCGAGCAGGCCCGGCAGGTCCGGGACGTGTCCGGTGGGGTTGGCGATGGTCTCCAGGACGAGCAGCCGGGTGGCGGGGTGGACGGCCGCCGCCTCCAGCTCGGCCGGGTCGTCGCCGGATATCCGCACGACCTCGATCCCGTACCGCTCGGCCAGGTCCGCGAGGACCGCGTGCGTCCCCCCGTACAGGCACCGCTGGGCCACCACCCGGTCGCCGGGCCTCAGGAGCGCCAGGAGCACCCCGCTGATCGCCCCCATCCCGGAGGCGAAGGCCAGCGCCCCCTCACCGCCCTCCAGGCCCGCGAGCGTCTGCTCCAGGGCCCGCACGGTCGGGTTCCCGCGGCGGCCGTAGACGTACCGCCCGTCGGGCCCGGCCATCGCCTCGGCGAGGTCGGCGGCCGAGTCGAAGGCGAAGGCGGACGACTGCACGAGCGGCACGGACAGCGGCCGACTGCCGTCGGGGAAGGGCTCGTTGACGACGTGCACGGCGCGGGTGTTCAGTTCCACGGCTTTCCTTTCCGGGGGACGGGAAAAGGGGCCGCCCGGCGTCCGGAGTCGGACGTCGGGCGGCCCCTTCGGGACGGATCAGGCGGAGACCTTCTCGCCCTGCGGCGCGGGCGCGGCGGCGGCCTCGGCCGCGACGGCCTTGTCGCTCTTCATGACGAGGAGGGTGACGACGCCGCCGACGGCGGCGACGATCGCGGCCCCGATGAAGGCGGCCGAGAAGCCGTCGGTCAGCCGGGGCAGGTCGCCCAGCCGGTCGGCGCCCTGGGACATGGCGACGGCGGTCAGCGCGGCGAGACCGAGCGCGGAGCCGACGTTGTAGGTGGTGTTGACGATGCCGGAGGCGAGACCGGCCTGCTCCTGCGGGGCGCCGGACATGGCGGCGATCATCGCCGGGATGTAGGCGAGGGACATGCCGAGCGCGGCGACGAGCGAGGCGGGCAGGACGTCGACCAGGAAGGTGCCGGTGGGCGGGACGGCCGCGAGCCAGACCAGACCGGCGGCGAGGACGAGGAGGCCGGCGCCGATGAGCGGCTTCGCCCCGAAGCGGCCCATGAGGCGGGCGGTGACGGCCGTCATGAAGATCATCAGGAGCACGGTCATCGGCAGCAGCGCGGCGCCCGACGCGAAGGCGCCGTAGCCGAGGACCTGCTGGAGGTAGAGGTTGAGGAAGTACCACATCGGGATCCAGGCGGCGCCGAGCAGCGTCATCGCCAGGTTGGCCGAGCCGAGGCGCGGCACCCGCCACACGGCGAGCGGCATGAGCGGCTCGCGGACGGACTTCTGGATCACGAAGAAGAGGACGAGCAGGGCGGCGGCGCCGACCAGCTCCAGGACGGTGGCGGTGGCGCCCCAGCCGACCTCGGGGGCGCGGACGACGGCGAAGACGGCGAGCGCGAGACCGGCGGTGACGGCCACGGCGCCGAGGACGTCGACGGAGCCGCGGCGCGCGCCGACCTCGGGCAGGAGCCGGGTCGCGGCGAGGGTCGCCAGGCCGATCGGGATGTAGATGATGAAGACCCACTGCCAGGCCGCCCACTCGGTGAAGACGCCGCCGAGGAAGACGCCCGCGGTGCCGCCGGCGGGAGCCGCGGCGCCGTAGAGCGCCATCGCCTTGCCGAGCTCCTTCGGGTCGTGCATGAAGAGCATCATCAGCAGGGTCATGGCGGAGGGCGCGATCAGCGCACCGCCGACGCCCTGCACGGCGCGGCCGGCGATCTCGACCCAGGCGGTCTGAGCGGCGGCGGCGAGGACCGAGCCGGCGATCATCACGGCCCAGCCGGTGACGAAGACCTTCCGGGCCCCGAGGAGGTCGGAGAGGCGTCCGCCGAGGAGCAGGAGGCCGCCGAAGACGATCACGTACGCGTTGAAGACCCACTGGAGCTCGCCCTGCGTGAAGCCCAGGTCCTTCTGCATCTCCGGGAGCGCGACCCCGATGATCGACGTGTCCATGATGACCATGAACTGGGCGGCGGCGAGCACGACAAGTGCCCACCAGCGCCGGGGATTGACGGTTGACATTGCCCTGACCCTTCGCTCGCGTCGGCCCCCGACCACCGTCGGGGCATACCCCTAGGGGGTACCTGTGCGGAGCACCGTAGCATACCCATGGGGGGTATGTAAGAGAGAGATGAGGTCGCTCGCGACGACGCGGGGGAAGCGCCCGCTCCACGCCCCCCGCCGGGCAGAATGCCCCCATGACCGCAGACCAGGACCCCGCGCTCCTCCGCCGCTGGACCGCCACCCTGCTCGCCGCCCGCGCCGGCCGCCAGGGCCCCGACCCCGCCCCGTACGGCCGGAACCTCCTCGCCCGCTGGGCCGAGCCGCAGCGCCGCTACCACACGGTCGACCACCTCCGCGCCGTCCTCGACCGCATCGACGAACTCGCCGACCAGGGCGGCGAGGGCGGCGAGCTGGAGCTCGTCCGACTGGCCGCCTGGTTCCACGACGCCGTCTACCGCCCCGACCGCTCGGAGAACGAGGAGCGCTCGGCCGCCCTCGCCGAGAAGGCCCTCGCCGAAGCCGGCCTCACCCCCCACGAGGTCGCCGAGGTCGCCCGCCTCGTCCGGCTGACCACGACCCACGACCCCGACCCGGGCGACCTCGACGGCGAGGCCCTCTGCGACGCCGACCTCGCCGTCCTGGCCTCCGACCCCGATACGTACCGGGGGTATGCCGCCGCCGTCCGCGAGGAGTACGCCTTCGTCCCCGACGACGCCTTCCGCGAAGGCCGCGCCGCCGTCCTCCGCCAGCTCCTCGCCCTCCCCCGCCTCTTCCGCACCCCCTACGGCGCCGCCGCCTGGGAGGCGCGGGCCCGCGAGAACGTGGAGCGGGAGCTCGCCCTGCTGACGGGCCCCGCCGGACGGGCGTGAGCGGCGGCGACCCGCGATCGTCCGCGCGCCGCGCCCGCGGACGTACGGTCGCCGCCCTCGGCCTCAGGGTCCGCTCAGGAACGCCTCCAGGGACGGCCCCGTCGGCGCGACCACGACGGCGCCGTCCCGGAGGTCCGCCGACAGGTGCGCCCGGTCGCCCTCCTCCCGGATCGCCACCGGCCGGTCCGTCGGGATGACCGTCGCCCCGAGCCGGTCCACCAGCCGGGCCAGGACATCCGAGAACGGTCCGCGCGGGAAGCGGCTGACGGCGACGCACAGGTCGTCGACGTCCACGTCGACCTCGCAGCCGTCGGCCGTCCGGATCAGCACGCCGTCCCTCAGGTCCTCACCCGCGGCGACGACGTACGGCGCCAGGACCTCCCGCACGACCTCCAGGGGCAGCGGCCCCGGCTCGCCGTCACGGAACCGGACGAGGAACACGGTGCGGCTCATCCCGCCGTCCCCCGCATCAGGCGGCCCGGACGGCCGCGGCGATCTCCGCGCCCGTGCGGGCGACGACCACCGTGTCGTCGCCCGCCGTCGGCGGCAGGTGCGCCCGCTCCCCGTCGCGCCGGACCACGACGGTGCCGCCGGGGACGACGAGCCAGGCGTCGAGACGCTCCAGCAGCACCGCCAGGAGCTCCATGATCCCCTCCCCGCCGAACCGGTTGAAGGTGATGCCGTGGGGCGGGTGGACGTAGACGTCCGCCTCCTCCCCCGGGCCCGTGCCGATCCGGAGGAAGCCGGACGCGGGGTCCCGCGCCACCACGTGGGGGCCCAGGACCTCGTACGCCGTGTCCATGTCCAGGGGGGCCGGCTCGCCGTGCTCGAACCGGCACACGAAGATGTCGAAGCTCATGGGGCCTCGCTATCACGGAGCACCGACACTGCGGCGGGCGCGGAAGCCGCACCGGGACCGGGCGGGCGGCCCGTCTCGGATGGCAAGACACCCCCGCCAGCCGGAATGACAGGAACAAATCGCTCGTTGACGCATGTCATGCCGTCTTCCTCCGCCGAGCACACGACATCCGTCACCGACGCCGCGCCCGGCGGCCGCATGCCGCTGGCCGTCTACATCCTCGGGCTCTCCGTCTTCGCGCTCGGCACGAGCGAGTTCATGCTGTCCGGACTCCTGCCGCCCATCGCGGAGGACATGGGGGTCTCCATCCCCCGCGCCGGCCTCCTCATATCCGCCTTCGCCATCGGCATGGTCGTCGGAGCGCCGCTCCTCGCCGTCGCGACGCTGAGACTCCCCCGCAAGACCACCCTCGTCGCGCTCATCACCGTCTTCGGCCTCGGCCAGGTCGCGGGAGCGCTGGCCCCCAACTACGCCGTCCTCTTCGCCTCGCGGATCGTCAGCGCGCTCGCCTGCGCCGGATTCTGGGCGGTCGGCGCGGCCGTAGCCATCGCCATGGTGCCCGTCGGCGCACGGGCCCGGGCCATGGCCGTCATGATCGGCGGCCTCTCCATCGCCAACGTCCTCGGCGTCCCCGCCGGGGCGTTCCTCGGCGAGCACCTCGGCTGGCGGTCGGCGTTCTGGGCGGTCGGCGCGGCCTCCGTGATCGCGCTCGTCGGCGTCGTGACCCGCATCCCGCACATCCCGCTCCCCGAGACCAGGCCCCGGCTGCGACGCGAGGTCGCCATCTACCGCGACCGCCAGGTCCTCCTCTCGGTCGTCGTCACCGCCCTCGCCGCGGGCGGCGTCTTCTGCGCCTTCTCCTACCTCGCCCCGCTCCTCACCGACGTCTCCGGCCTCGACGACGGCTGGGTCTCGGGCGTCCTCGCCCTCTTCGGCATCGGCGCCGTCGTCGGCACGACGATCGGCGGCCGCGTCGCCGACGCCCACCTCTTCGGCGTCATGCTCAGCGGCATCGCCGCCTCGACCGTCTTCCTGGTCGCCCTGGCCCTCTTCGCGTCCAGCCCGGCCGCCACGATCGTGCTGACCTTCCTCCTCGGCGTCTCCGCGTTCTACACCGCGCCCGCCCTCAACGCCCGCATGTTCAACGTCGCGGGAGCCGCGCCCACCCTGGCCGGCGCCACCACCACCGCCGCCTTCAACCTCGGCAACACCGGCGGCCCCTGGCTCGGCGGCACCGTCATCGACGCCGGGTTCGGCTTCGCCTCCACCGCCTGGGCGGGCGCCGCCATGACCGCCGTCGGCCTCGGCACGGCCGCCGTCGCACTGCGGCTCCACACGTCGAGGACCCGCGTGGTCGCCTCCGGCTCCCCCGCGGACCAGCGGGTGGTCTCGCCGCACCCGCCCCGCTTGTAATCCCCCTGCGCGCCACCGTGCGAATCCGTACGGTGACCCCGTGACGACTCGGATGATCATCCTCAACGGCGCCTCCAGTTCGGGCAAGTCCGGCATCGTCCGATGCCTCCAGTCGGTCCTGCCGGACCCCTGGCTCACCTTCGGCTGCGACTCGTTCGTCGACGCCCTGCCCAAGAAGATGTGGGGCTCGCCGGGCGGGATCGTCTTCGACGAGGACGGCGGCGTCGGCGTCGGCGAGGAGTTCCGCGCCCTGGAAGCCGCCTGGACCGAGGGCGTCGTCGCCATGGCCCGCGCCGGCGCCCGGGTGATCGTCGACGACGTCTTCCTCGGCGGCGCCGCCTCCCAGCAGCGCTGGCGCACCGCCCTCGACGGCCTCCCCGCCCTCTGGGTCGCCGTCCGCTGCGACCCCGACGTCGCCACCGGCCGCGAGATCGCCCGCGGCGACCGCACCCCCGGCATGGCCGCCCGGCAGTCGACCGTCGTCCACGAAGGCGTCACCTACGACGTCGAGGTCGACACCACCCGCACCGAATCCCTCGCCTGCGCCCGGGCCGTCGCGGCCCGGCTGGGCTGACGGACGGGGCCGCGAGCCCGGCCCGACCCGGAAGGCAGGCCCTACGTGGCCCGACCCGGAAGGCAGGCCCTACGTGACCGGGCGGCTCTTCGGGCGGCGCAGGCCGGCGGTGGTGAGGCGCCGGAGGAGCTCCTTGGAACCGACCTCGACGGCGCCGCCGGCGACGGCGGCGGCGTAGTGGTCGGCGGGAATGTCGTAGTGGTCGCGCTCGAAGGCCCGGGGAGGGGCGCCTATCGAGGCGGCGAAGGCGTGCAGCTCCTCGAAGGAGGCGTCGCTGACGAGGTGGGACCACATACGGCCGTGGCCGGGCCAGGTCGGCGGGTCGATGTAGAGGGTCACGCGCGGGGTCCTTCCGGTCGGCACCTCACGTCAGACCGCCCACCGGGGCCACCACGACGCCCTGCTCGGCGCAGACCCAGTGGGGGTCGGGGCCGAGTTCGGGTTCGACGTCGAGGGCGTGGGGGCCGCCGGTGGAGCAGACGGGGCAGAGGGGCCAGCGTCCGTACCGTTCGAGGAGGGCGTCCTGGACGTCCTGGGCGACGAGACCGGCGACGTAGGTGCGGCCCTCCGGCCACTGCTCGACCCACCAGCGCCGGTGGGCGACGGATTCCTCCACCATCGAGACGACGTCGGCGGCGGCGACCTCGCGGGCGGCGAGGTCGGCCAGCACCAGGGCGCGGGCGGTGTGCAGGGCCTGCTCCACGGGGTCGATGTCGTCCATGCCCTCATTGTCACCCGGCCCGGGGCCAGGACGAAGGTCCCGGCGGAATCCGGGACCCCTCCGGGACCGAAGGGGTCTTGTCGGGCCCGGCGGCCGAAAGTATCTTTCAGTTGTGACCAATGACGTGAAGGAAAGTTTCACCGGCGACGCGCCGCCGCCGCCCGCCGCGCTCGCGGCCAAGGTGCGCACCCTCGCACCCTCCATGACCCGCTCCATGCAGCGGGTCGCCGAAGCCGTCGCCGGAGACCCGGCCGGCTGCGCCGCCCTCACGGTCACCGGCCTCGCCGAGCTCACCGGCACCAGTGAGGCGACCGTCGTCCGCACCGCCCGCCTCCTCGGCTACCCCGGCTACCGCGACCTGCGCCTCGCCCTCGCCGGCCTCGCCGCCCAGCAGCAGTCCGGCCGCGCGCCCGCCGTCACCGCCGACATCGCCGTCGACGACCCGATCGCCGACGTCGTCGCCAAGCTCGCCCACGACGAGCAGCAGACCCTCGCCGACACCGCGGCCGGCCTCGACACCGTCCAGCTCGGCGCCGCCGTCGCCGCCCTCGCCACCGCCCGCCGCGTCGACATCTACGGCGTCGGCGCCTCCGGCCTCGTCGCCCAGGACCTCGCGCAGAAGCTCCTGCGCATCGGGCTGATCGCACACGCCCACAGCGACCCGCACCTCGCGGTCACCAACGCCGTGCAGCTCCGCTCCGGCGACGTCGCCCTCGCCATCACCCACTCCGGCTCGACCGGCGACGTCATAGAACCGCTCCGGGTCGCCTTCGACCACGGCGCCACCACCGTCGCGATCACCGGCCGCCCGGACGGCCCCGTCACCCAGTACGCGGATCACGTGCTGACCACCTCCACCGCCCGCGAGAGCGAACTGCGGCCCGCGGCCATGTCGTCCCGGACCAGTCAACTCCTGGTCGTGGACTGCCTGTTCACCTGCGTGACGCAGCGCACGTACGAGACGGCGGCCCCTGCCCTCGCCGCCTCCTACGAGGCCCTCGCCCACCGCCACTCCCCGCGCACCCGCTGACCCGCCGGCCGACCCGGCCGCCGCCCGCCCTCCGACCCCGCACCGACCCGTACCCCGACCAGCCCGCCGAGCGTCATACGTCGACGCCAACGCCGCCGACGACGTCCACGCACCGAAAGAGCCGCACATGTCCGCTTCCACGTACTCCGAACTCCGCGCCCAGCTCGCCACCCTCACCACGGAGGCGTTCCGGCCGGAGCTCGCCGAGATCGACCAGCTCCCGACCCTGGACATCGCCCGGACGATGAACGACGAGGACCGGACCGTCCCCGCCGCCGTCGCCCGGCAGCTCCCCGCCATCGCCGCCGCGATCGACGCCACCGCCGAGCGCATGGCCCGCGGGGGACGGCTCCTCTACCTGGGCGCCGGCACCGCCGGCCGCCTCGGCGTCCTCGACGCCAGCGAGTGCCCGCCCACCTTCAACACCGACCCCGCCCAGGTCGTCGGCCTGATCGCGGGCGGCCCGTCCGCCATGGTCAAGGCCGTCGAGGGCGCCGAGGACTCCAAGGAACTGGCCGTCCGGGACCTCACGGAACTCGGCCTCACCGCCGACGACACCGTGGTCGGCATCTCCGCCTCCGGCCGCACCCCGTACGCCATCGGCGCCGTCGAGCACGCCCGGACGCTCGGCGCCCTGACCATCGGCCTGTCCTGCAACGCGGACAGCGCGCTGGCCGCCGCCGCCGAGCACGGCATCGAGGTCGTGCCCGGCCCCGAGCTCCTCACCGGCTCCACCCGGCTCAAGGCCGGCACCGCGCAGAAGCTCGTCCTCAACATGATCTCGACGATCACGATGATCCGGCTCGGCAAGACCTACGGAAACCTCATGGTCGACGTCCGCGCCTCCAACGAGAAGCTCCAGGCCCGCTCGCGGCGGATCGTCGCCCTCGCCACCGGCGCCCCCGACGAGCAGATCGAGACGGCGCTCGCCGCCGCCGACGGCGAGGTGAAGAACGCGATCCTCATGATCCTCGCCGAGGTCGACGCCCCGACCGCAGCCCGGCGGCTCACGGACTCCCGCGGCCACCTGCGGGCGGCGCTGCACGCCACCGAGCCCACCCCGTAGTCCCCACCGCACGGCACCCCCTCACAGCAAGGCCCACCGCACCATGAGCACAGACGACAAGAACCGCGCCATCGCCGCCGCGATCCTCCCCCTCGTCGGCGGCGCCGGGAACATCAGCTCCGTGGCCCACTGCATGACCCGCCTCCGGCTGGGTCTGCACGACCGCTCGCTCGTCCAGGACGAGGCCCTCAAGGCCCTGCCGTCCGTGATGGGCGTGGTGGAGGACGACACCTACCAGATCGTCCTCGGCCCCGGCACCGTCGCCCGCGTGACCCCGGAGCTGGAGGCCCTGGTGGCCGAGACGCCGCGGCCCGCGCACTCCGCCGAGGACCTGGCGGCGCAGGGCGCGGCCCTGAGGGCCGAGCGGAAGGCGAAGAACGCCACCCCGTTCAAGCTCTTCCTCCGCAGGATCGCGAACATCTTCGTCCCGCTGATCCCCGCCCTCATCGGCTGCGGCATCATCGCCGGTCTCAACGGCCTGCTCGTCAACCTCGGCTGGCTGCCCGGCGTCACGCCCGCGCTCGCCGCCATCGCCAGCGGCTTCATGGCGCTCATCGCGGTCTTCGTCGGGTACAACACGGCCAAGGAGTTCGGCGGTACGCCGATCCTCGGCGGCGCGGTCGCCTCCATCATCGTCTTCGCGGGCGTCGCCAAGGTCGACGTCTTCGGCCAGACGCTCTCCCCCGGCCAGGGCGGCGTCCTCGGCGCGCTGGGCGCCGCGGTCCTCGCCGTGTACGTGGAGAAGTGGTGCCGCCGCTGGGTGCCGGAGTCCCTCGACGTCCTGGTCACCCCGACGCTCACCGTGCTCATCTCCGGCCTCGTCACCGTCTTCGGCCTGATGTTCGTCGCCGGCGAGATCTCCCAGGCCATCGGCGACGGCGCCGACTGGCTCCTCGTCCACGCCGGCGCCGGCGCCGGGCTCGTCCTCGGCGGCCTGTTCCTGCCGCTGGTGATGCTCGGCCTGCACCAGGCGCTCATCCCGATCCACACCACGCTCATCGAGCAGCAGGGGTACACCGTCCTGCTCCCCATCCTCGCGATGGCGGGCGCCGGCCAGGTCGGCGCGGCCATGGCCGTCTACCTGAAGCTCCCCCGCAACGGCTCCATCCGCCGCACCATCAAGTCCGCACTCCCGGCCGGCTTCCTCGGCGTCGGCGAGCCGCTCATCTACGGCGTCTCCCTGCCCCTGGGCCGCCCGTTCGTCACCGCCTGCTTCGGCGGCGCGGCCGGCGGCGCGTTCATCGGCTTCTTCAGCATGCTGGGCGACAAGGTCGGCTCGACCGCGATCGGCCCCTCCGGCTGGGCGCTCTTCCCGCTCCTCGACGGCAACAAGGGCCTCGGCGCGACGATCGCGATCTACGGCGGCGGACTCCTCGTCGGCTACCTGGTCGGCTTCGCGGCGACGTACTTCTGGGGCTTCGGCAAGGAGCTCCTGGAGGAGTTCGACGTGGAGACGGACGCGGAGCCGGAGACCGCCCCGGTGGCGGCCGGCACCCCGGCCGCGCCCGCGGCGCCGACCCAGGGGGCCGGGCCGGAGCCCGAGCCGGTGAAGGTCTGACGCGGACGGCGCTCCGGCAGGGACCGGAGAGCACGCGGGAGGGGCCCGGCGGACGACCGTCCGCCGGGCCCCTCCCGTACGCACCGGGTCCCCGCGCCCCCGGCCGTCCCGCCTACCGGCAGAGGACGTCCTCCGCCGGGCGCACGCCCTCCGTCAGGAAGCGGGTCACCGCCCGGTCGCCGCACGCGTTGCCGCTGCCGAGGTAGACGGCGTGGCCGCCCTTGTCGACGGAGACGAGCCGGGCGCGGTCGCCGAAGGCCGCGCGCATCCTCAGACCGGACGCGTACGGGGTCGCCGGGTCGCGCAGGTTCTGGATCATGAGGACGTTCGAGGGGCCGCGGTCGGTGATCCGCGTCGGCTTCTCCACCGCTCCGCCCTTCCAGAAGGAGCACGGCGTGATGTTCGCCGGCATGCCCGCCGTGAGCGGGTGGAGCACCCGGTCGGCGGCGACGGCCCGCTGGTACGCCGGGACGGAACGCGGCCAGTCCACGTCGTTGCAGATCACGCCGACGCTGACGGTCGCGGCCTCGTCCGGCATCGGTCCGGTCAGCTCCGGCGGCAGCACCGGCACCCCCCGCGGGTCGAGGGCCTGGGACACCAGCCGGGCGAAGGACTCGAAGGCGGTGTCGGAATACAGGGCCTGCTGGAGGGCCTGACGCAGCCCGGTGCCGGTGAGCGGCACGCCGGCCGTCGTCGACGGACGCGGCTCGCGGTCCAGACGGGCCGCGAGGTCCAGCACCAACGGGCGCACGTCCTCGGGGCGTTCGGCCAGACGCAGCGCGGCCGGACGGGCCGGGTCCGACGCCCAGGCGGCGAAGTCGGGGAAGCGGTCCTCGGCGCCCCGCGCCATGTCCGCGAGCCAGCCTCGGGCGACCCGCCCCGGGTCCGGGTCGGCGCTGCTGTCCAGGACCCAGCGGTCGGTCCGCCCGGGGAACTTCTCCGCGTACACCGCCGCGACGTACGTCCCGTAGGACACGCTCCACGCCGACAGCCTCCGCTCGCCGAGCGCCTGCCGCAGCCGGTCCAGGTCCCGCGCCTGGTTCGCCGTCGTCAGGCCGCGCAGCATCGCCCCGCCGTTGCGGGCGCACGCCTCCGCCATGCGGCGCGAGCGGGCGACGTTCTCCCCGATGCCGCCGTCCGCCGCGGGCCACGACCGCAGGGTCACCAGGCGCCGGTCGTCCTCATCGAAACCGCACCGGGCCTTCGCGGACCCGCCGACGCCCCGCGGGTCGAACGCCACCAGGTCGTAGGCCCCGTTCATCTCCGCCGCCAGCGCGGCGCCCTTCTGGCCGAGCCGCTGCACCCCGGAGCTCCCGGGCCCGCCCGGGATCACCATGAGCGTCCCGCGCCGGACCTCGGGCCGCGTGCTGCGCAGCCGTGCCACGGCCAGGCCGATCCGCTCGCCGTCGGGCCGGGCGTAGTCCAGGGGTACGGAGAGGGTCGCGCACTCCTGGCCGGGCAGCGGCTTCACCGCCGGCGCGCACTCCCCCCACACGAGTCCCTCCGCCGCGCCGGCGGGAGCGGCGGCGGAGGCGGCCCCGCCGCCGGCGAGTCCGGCGCCGGCCACGGCGGCGGCGGAGAGGGCAAGCATCAGGGCCTTGCGTCCACGGTTCGTCGTCATGCGCACAGCCTCACGCACCGGCCTCCGCCGCCCCATCCGGCAGGCACGCCGGTGCGGGGTGGGGTCAACCCCCCACTCCACGAGTCCCGTTGGCCCCCGGGAACGGCGCCGCCCCAGGAGAACCCGGTGGCACCGCGGGCCCGGCCGGGAGATCATCCCCGGCATGACCACGACCCGCGCGACCACCCCGGCCCACGCCTCCGCCTCCGGCACCTGGACCCTCGGCGGCGACCTCACCGTCCACCGCGTCGGCTTCGGCGCCATGCGGCTGCCCCAACGCGGCCCGGCGCTCGTCGAGAACGCCGTCCCGAGGGACCGTGACGAGGCGATCGCCGTCCTGCGCACGGCGGTCGAACTCGGGGTGAACCACATCGACACGGCGGCCTTCTACTTCTCGCCGCTCCGCTCCGCGAACGAGCTGATCAGCACGGCGCTCGGCGGGCCGTACCCCGACGACCTCGTCATCGCCACCAAGGTCGGGCCCGCCCGCGACCTCTCGGGCGCCTGGACCGAGCACGCCCGCACCCCCGCCGCGCTGCGCGCCCAGGTCGAGGAGAACCTGCGGCAGCTCGGCCGGGACCGGCTCGACGTCGTCAACCTCCGTGTCCTCGGCACGGATTCGATCGCCGAGCGCTTCGGCGCCCTCGCCGACCTGCGGCAGGCCGGCCTCATCCGCCACCTCGGCCTCTCCAACGTCACCCCCGACCAGCTCACCGAGGCGCGCACCATCGCCCCGGTCGTCTGCGTGCAGAACATGTACGGGATCGGGGTCCGCCCCGAGTACGACGCGTTCGTCCGGCACTGCGGCGAGCAGGGCATCGCGTTCGTCCCGTTCTACGCGATCGCCGCCGCGGGCCGCGAGACCGGCGCCACCCCCGACGAGCACGAGGAGGTCCTGGCCGTCGCCCGCGCCCACGGCGTGGGCCCCGCGGAGGTACGGATCGCCTGGACGCTCCACCAGGGCCCCCACCTCCTCGCCATCCCCGGCACCGGCGACCCCGCGCACCTCGCCGCCAACGTCGCCGCCGGATCCCTGCGCCTCACCCCCGACGAACTCGCCCGCCTCGACCGGGTGCACCGGGGCACTGCTGCCTAGACTCCGGCCATGACGCCCCGCACCCCGCACCGCGCCCCGCATCCCGACGTCGTCGCCGACCTCGCGCCCACCGGAACCCTCCGGGCCTCCGTCAACCTGGGGAACCCCGTGCTCGCCCAGGGCACCCCCGACGCCCCGGCCGGGATCACCGTGGACCTGGCGCGGGAGATCGCGGCGCGGCTCGGGACGGGGGTGGAGCTGCTCTGCTTCGACGCGGCGCGCAAGTCGTTCGAGGCGATGGCGGACGGCCGGGCCGACCTCTGCTTCCTGGCGGTGGACCCGGCGCGGGAGGCGGAGGTCGCGTTCACCGCCCCGTACGTGGTCATCGAGGGCGTGTACGCCGTCCCGCGCGGCTCGACGCTGACCGACGTCGCGGAGGTGGACGCACCCGGCGTCCGGATCGGGGTCAAGAAGGGCTCGGCCTACGACCTCTTCCTGTCCAGGACCCTCGCGCACGCGACCGTCGTGCGCGGCGAGGAGGGCGTCGACACCTTCCGGGACGAGGGCCTGGAGGCGGGCGCCGGCATCCGGCAGCCGATGACCGCGTACGCCGCGGCGCACCCGGAGGTGCGGCTGCTCGACGAGCGGTTCATGGAGATCCGGCAGGCCGTGGGCACGACGGTCGGCCGCGCACCGCGGACCGTCGCCTTCCTCCGCGACACCGTCGAGGAGCTGAAGGCGAACGGTTTCGTCGCGGACGCGCTCCGCCGCTCCGGCCAGGACGCGGCCCTCGCCGCCCCGCCCGCCTGACGCCTCCGCCCCGTCGCCGCGCCGCCCGCCCGACCCGCTACCCCACCACACCCTCCAGGGTCAGCGGCTTGCCCGGCACGAGGACCCGGTCCCGCGGCCCGTACGGGAGGAGGTCGTCCCACCACCGGGCCGCGGGATCGAAGCGGGCGTGCGCCAGGGTCCCCACCAGGGCCGGGTCGCGGGCCTGGAGGGCCCGCAGGGCGAAGGCGGGACCGCCGGGGAGGTGGGCGACGCCGTCCAGGACGAGTTTGCCCAGCTCGGTGGACATGACGGGGCCGCGCGCGGTCCGGGCGAGCCCCGACACCCGGCGGGCGGCGTCGGCGTGGATGGCGAGGGCGCGGGCGAGCGGCAGGCCGAAGTAGCGGCGAGGTCCCGTGTCGCGCTCCACGAACATGTAGTACGGCACCAGGCCCAGTTCGACCTGCTCCTGCCACATGCGGGCCCACACGTCGGCGTCGTCGTTGACGTGCCGGACGACGGGCGCCTGGGTGCGCAGGACCGCTCCGGTGGCGCGCAGCCGGCGCAGGGCGCGCCGGGCCGGCTCCGGGTGGAGCTCCCGGGGGTGGGAGACCTGGAGCATGAGGGCGAGGTGCCGCCCCGAGGTCACGATCCGCTCGAAGAGGCGCAGCAGGTCGTCGGCGTCGGGCGCGGTGAGGAAGCGCTCCGGGGCGAACGACACGGCCTTGGTGACCATGCGGACCGTGCGGACGTGGGGCCGGGCCAGGAGCGGGGCGACGTACGTGTCGAGCAGCTCGGCCCGCAGGACGAGCGGGTCGCCGCCGGTGAGCAGCACGTCGGTGACCTCCGGGTGGCCCGCGAGGTACGCGTCCGCCGCCCCCGGCCCGTCCACCGCCTGCCGCCGCTCCGTGTCACCGGTGAACTGCGGCCAGCGGAAGCAGTACGCGCAGTAGCCGTGGCAGGTCTGCCCCTGGCGTGGGAAGACGAGAAGCGTCTCCGGGTACCTGTGCCGGAGCCCCCGGCCGTCCTCGGGCACGTTCAGATGGAGCTGGCCGCCCGGATGCGGGGTGAGCCGCTCCCGCAGCCCGTCCACGACCAGCCGCAGCCTGACCCGGTCGCCGTCCCGCAGCGCCGCCTCGACGGCGGCGAAGTCCGCGGGCGCGAGCATGTCCCGGTGCGGCATCACCAGCCGGTACAGCGGGTCGTCCGGCGCCCGGTCCCAGTCGACCAGTTCGTCGACGACGTGCGCGCTGACCTTGAACGGCAGCACCCTCCCGACGACCTCGGCGTCGTGCCCGAGCCCCGGCTGCCCGGTCCGCTCCGCGATGAGCCTGCCCAAGCGCTGCCCGGTGAACGAACTCATCCGTCCCCCACCCCCCGCACCTCCGTCGGCCACCCGACCGCCCCTCCGTCCCACCCACCCCGCACGATGATGGGCAGCCCGTCCGCCCCCCGCCAATGCCCCTACCGGTCACCGGAGTCGACGGCAACCCGGCAGTCCGGCCAATCCCGTGCACCGCCTACCGGACAGCGCCGCGCCCGTCCCGCCGTCCCGCAGGACCGGTCCGCGCGGGTACCACCCGGTTCAAACCCGAGGACTTTCGGCCGCTCCACGGAACCGGACCGTCCGCCAGATTGACGCCTTTCCTCCCTGCCCCCGCCCGCCCCGTGCGGCCAAGGCCCCGGCCACCCGGACCACTCGGGAAAGTGCCCCGCGCACCGCCCGGAAGGGCCCCTTCACGGCCCGGGAAGCGGGGCCACGGGGCCGGGCGGGCCCTGGCGGGGGCCGGGGCCCGAGACCCTCGCCGGACACCGCGCAAGGAGCGCACACGGGATCGACACACCCACTCTGACCTGGGCTTTCGTGGCTCCCGCCACTAATCTGGAGGGGAACTCGGAGGGGAGATCCGCATGGGTGGGAACGACCGTGGCGTGCGCACGATCGACGATGTTCTGGAGATGCTCGACGGCCTGTTCGCCGGAGGCGGGGACCGGTGGACCGAGGGTGGCGCCGCGTGGTGGGACGGGTTCTACGAGGACCGGGGGAAGCCCGTGCCGTTCTTCGTGGAGAAGCCGGACGAGAACCTGGTGGCCTACGGGGAAAGGGAGTTGCCGCCCGTCCGGGGCAGGGCCCTGGACCTGGGGTGCGGGCCGGGACGGAACGCCCTCCACCTCGCGTCGCTCGGCTACCGGGTGGACGCGGTCGACCTGTCCGCGACCGCGATCGGATGGGCGCGGGAGCGGGCGCGCGCGGCCGGGGCCGTCGGCATCCGGTTCGTGTGCGGGGACGCCTTCACGGCGGCGCTCGACGGGCCCTACGATCTGGTGTACGACTCGGGGTGCTTCCACCATCTGCCACCGCACCGCCGGGCCGGCTATCTGGCACTCCTGGACCGGGTGTTGGCACCCGGCGGACACTTCGCCCTGACCTCGTTCGCGGCCGGCGAGGGCGGCATGGGATCGGAGCTGCCGGACGCCGAGTTCTACCGGCGCGGGAGCCTGGAGGGCGGACTCGCCTACACGGACGTCCAGTTGCGGTCGATCTTCGCCGGGCTGACGGAGGTCGAGCTGCGCCGGATGCGCGACGAGCCGGCCGACTCCCCCGCGTTCGGGGAGTCCTTCCTCTGGACGGCCCTGTTCCGGCGCCCCGCGTAGGCGAGGCGCCCTCGCCCGAGCGCCGGGGTCTCACATCGACGTCAGGTACTCCGCGAGCCGGTCGTACTGCTCCCGCACCCCCGCCTCCATGCCCGCGGCCAGAGCCTGGTCCCTGATGTCGTTCGACGGCCAGAAGGAGGTGCTGGTCAGGGCCGTGCCGCCGTCGGGGGTGGCGTCGAAGGCGAGGGTCACGCGGACCGGCAGGGCGTCCGGCATCTGCTCGAACACCTCGGTGTAGTCGAGCCGTTCGGTCGGGACGATGTCCTCGTAGACGCCGGAGAAGACGATCTGCTGGCCGTCGGGCGCGGTCTGCCCCCATCGCCAGGCGCCGCCCGGGCGCAGGTCGATCTCGACGACCGTCGTGGTCAGGGCGACCGACCCGTACCACCGGCGGACGTGCTCGGGGCTCGTCCACGCCGTCCAGACCCGGCCCGGCGGGGCGTCGAAGGTGCGGGTGACGACCAGCTCGCGATCGGCCGGTGTCGTCATCAGGGTGACCATGGCCGCGACCCCTTCCGGTTCCGCACACCGCAGGCGCCGAAAGCACCGAAACCGCCCCCGGACGCCTCTCCTGCTCATTCCAGGATCACCCCGGCACTCCCGTAAAGCGAATGAACATGTTCAACACGTGAGCGCTAAGGTTCCTGCTACGCGGCCGCCTCGACCAACGGCGAAGCCGCCATCTCAGACCTGTGGGGGGTCCCTCTTGCCGCGCACCACGCGCAGGCTTCCGCACGCCTTTGTCCGTGCGGCCGCCGTCTTCGCACTCTCGGCCGGTATGGCCGTGCCCGCCGTCATCACGGCACCGGCCGCCCACGCGGCCACCGACGTGACCGCCACCTTCACCACCGACGACGCCAGGATCGGCGTCCGGATCAGCGGCGATCCGCTGTGGGTGAAGGCCAGCATCATGTCCTCCACCGGCCCCGACGCCACGGTGCTCGCGTCGACCGACGCCCTGACCTGGCAGGCCGGGGACAACGACACCGGCCGGCCCTACGGACACGTCTCCGACACGGCGCCGCGGCTGCCCGACGGCACGCCGTACGGCACCTACCCGGTCGTCGTCGAGTACCGCCAGCCCGGCGGCACCGCCCAGCGGTGGACCGGCGGCACCTACGTCCACAAGCTGCACGCCGGCGTCTCCGGACTCGCCTTCGACCGGAAGACCACCAGCCTCGCCGAGCGGAAGGTCGTCCTCTCCGGCCGCGCCACCACCTGGGACCCGGTCACCGGGGCCACCGCGCCCGCCCTCCCGGGCACCGGGGTCGACGTCACGCTCCAGCTCGTCGCCGAGGGCTGGAAGACGCTGACGGTCAAGGCCACCACCGGTGAGGACGGCGCCTTCTCGCTGCCGTTCTCCCCGAACGCCGAGGTCCGCGGCGGCACCGCCGTCGTCGTCGCCCCGAACGCCGACACGGTGGCCACCCTGCCCGCGGCCGTCCCCGAGGTCGGCGTGGAGAAGACCTCGTACCGGCTGACCGCCGACCTGAACAAGTACCGGGTCCAGGCGGGCACGAACGTCACCGTCACCGGCCGCGTCGAGCGCCTCACCCCCGACGGCTGGAAGCCGTACGCGGGCGCGCCGCTCATCACCACCTCCGGCAAGCCCGAGTCCGCCTCCCTCGGGGTCTCCGGCCTCATGGGCAGTGGCGCGGCGGCGGCCGACGGCTCCTTCTCGTACCCGGCGCGCGCCTCGCACACGACGCAGGTGTACACCTCGCTCGCGCCGTCGGTGTACTACGCCTCGCGCGCCTACGACCAGGGGGCCATCGCCGTCCCGCAGCAGTTCGCCTGGGGCGGCGTCCGCGTCGCGCTCGACGAGTACGGCACGGTCCGCGCCACCGGCAAGGTGTCCGCGAACACCTTCGTCTGCTGGGACCAGTACGTCTTCCTCCAGGCGTCCCTGGACAACGGCCGCACCTGGAGGAACCTGGCCAACGGCAAGGCCGAGGGGGGCACCGAGGGCGGCTGCCCGTTCGACATCTCCGCCCGCGCCTACCACAACGCGATGTACCGGCTGTACCACTACGAGACCGACCAGCTCGTCGGCAAGGTCACCGGCACCATCCGGCTCAGCCGCATCCCGACCCGCTTCTCCGCCTTCACCATCAGCCCCTCGCGGCCCCGCGTGAACGCCAAGATGACCGTCTCCGGCACCCTCCAGCAGTACACGAGCGGCGCCTGGCGGCCCCTCAAGGGCGCCAAGGTCATGCTCGTGTTCAAGCCCAAGGGCTACTCGGAGTGGTACTGGGTCACCCGCGACGTCGCCACCGGCAGCAACGGCTCCTTCAGCTTCCGCGCCACCAACTACGGCGACGGCACCTGGGCGATGGTGAAGCAGTCCGCGAGCGGCTACTTCCACAGCGAGACGAAGGTGAAGTACATCGATGCGCTCTGACCTGCGGCGGACCTCCGCCACCACGCTCGCGGCGGCCGTCGCCACCGCCCTGCTCCTCGGCACCGCCGGCACCCCGGCGCAGGCCGCCGACGCGCCCGCCCCGTCCCCGGTGTCCATCGGTCCCGCCGTCACCGACGACCAGCAGCGCGGCATCTTCCACGTGGCGGCCTGGACCGACGTCCCCGGCGTCACGGTGACCAAGGTCGCCGTGACGATCCGCAAGGGCGACACCGTCGTCGCCGAGATCCCCTCGCTCCCCGAGTACTCGTGGGTCAAGGGCCGCTTCGGACTGACCTCGGCCGACCCCCTGAAGCTCACCGAGGACGGCGGCACGCTGCCCGCGCTCGGCCGGTACTCCCTCGACGTCACGGCCACCGACTCGCAGGGCAACACCGGCACCCGCACCGACGCCGGCACGCTCGACTTCACGCTGAAGCCGCAGCTGGAGTTCGGCCTCTCCACCCCCGGCTGGGACGACCGCACCACCGTCCCCAGCGGGACCCTGACCGGTGTCCAGCCCGGCTCGGGCGACCTCGTCCCGATCACCGGCCGGTCCGTCGACATCCGGCGGATCACGCCGGAGGCGGGCCCCGTGCAGTCGGCCGTCACCACGGAGACGGGCGCCTTCACCGGCCAGGCGTACACGGTCGCCAGGCCGGGCGACGACTTCCGGGTCGCCTTCGCCGAGGAGAGCGAGGAGGTGCACGGCAGCGTCGCGTACACCCACACCCTCTACTCCGTGCGCCCGCACACCGTGTCCGTCCAGGCCACCGCCGACCGCGTCCGGGTGCTTCCCGGGCAGCAGGCGGTCGTCACCGGCCGGATGACCGACCCTCAGAACGGCGGGACGCCCCTCGCGGGCCAGCAGGTCCAGGTCGGGCCGTCCTGGTACAGCACGTTGATGAGCGGCTTCGCCAAGACCGTCACCACCGACGCCGACGGCCGCTTCACGGCGACGATCCCGGCCCTCCCGGGGCTCCGCGTCGACAGCTGGGCCGCCGTCCCGGTCGATCCGTACCAGAGCTTCGGCACCGCGGTCGGCGGACGCCTCGTCATGCCGCAGGAGGCCCGGATCATCCTCGGGTCCCGTGTCCTGACCAACGAGGGCAAGGTCACCGCGACCGGTACCCTGCGCGCCACGTACGACGCCGAGGCGTACTTCGACGAGCCGCTCTACCTGGAGGTCTCGCCGGACGGCCGCACCGGCTGGCGCCGGATCGCCCTCTCCACGGCGAGCAACTACTACGCCACCACCATGACGGCGGCCAGCCGCGGCGGCTACTACCGCTTCCGGCACCCGGAGACCGACGTCTTCGCCGGGACCACGAGCGCCGTCTTCCGGCTGGCCCGCACCGAGGCCCGGGTCATCGGCCTGAACGCCGGTCCCGAGCCGGTCGCCAAGGGCGGCACGCTCACCACCACCGCCACCCTCCAGCACTACACGGGCGGCGCCTGGCGGGCGTACGGGAACGGGGCCGTCGCCCTGCAGTTCCTGGCGAAGGGCTCGACGACCTGGCGCAACGTCGCCACCGGCCGCTCGGCGTCCACCGGCAAGGTCACGCTGAAGGCGAAGGCCACCGTCGACGGCAGCTGGCGCATCCGGTACTGGGGCGACGCCACGCACTTCCACGCGCCGGTCGCCGCACCGGACTACGTCGACGTGCGCTGATCACCGCCCCGCACACGCCCGAGGGCGGCACCCCCGGTGGGGGTGCCGCCCTCGGTCGCGTTCAGCGATGAACAACCGATCCCGGAGGATCAGAAGTCCATGTCACCGCCCGGCATGCCGCCGCCGGCCGGCGCGGACGCCTTCTCCGGCTTGTCGGCGATGACGGCCTCGGTGGTGAGGAACAGCGCGGCGATCGACGCGGCGTTCTGCAGCGCGGAGCGCGTGACCTTCGCCGGGTCGATGATGCCCTCGGCGATGAGGTCGACGTACTCGTTGGTCGCGGCGTTCAGGCCGTGGCCGACGGGCAGGTTGCGGACCTTCTCCGCCACGACGCCGCCCTCGAGGCCGGCGTTGACCGCGATCTGCTTCAGCGGGGCCTCGAGGGCCAGCTTCACGATGTTCGCGCCGGTGGCCTCGTCACCCGTGAGGTCGGCCTCGAGCTTCTCGAAGACGTTCGACGCCTGGAGCAGGGCGACGCCACCGCCGGCGACGATGCCCTCCTCGACGGCCGCCTTCGCGTTGCGAACGGCGTCCTCGATGCGGTGCTTGCGCTCCTTGAGCTCGACCTCGGTCGCGGCACCGGCCTTGATGACCGCCACGCCGCCGGCGAGCTTCGCCAGGCGCTCCTGGAGCTTCTCGCGGTCGTAGTCCGAGTCGGAGTTCTCGATCTCGGCGCGGATCTGGTTCACGCGACCGGCGACCTGCTCGCTGTCACCGGCACCGTCGACGATGGTGGTCTCGTCCTTGGTGATGACGACCTTGCGGGCTCGGCCCAGCAGGTCGAGGCCCGCGTTCTCCAGCTTGAGGCCGACCTCCTCGGAGATGACCGTGCCGCCGGTGAGGATGGCGATGTCGTTCAGCATGGCCTTGCGACGGTCGCCGAAGCCCGGGGCCTTGACCGCGACGGACTTGAAGGTGCCGCGGATCTTGTTGACGACCAGGGTCGACAGGGCCTCGCCCTCGACGTCCTCGGCGATGATCAGCAGCGGCTTGCCCGACTGCATGACCTTCTCCAGGAGCGGGAGCAGGTCCTTCACCGAGGAGATCTTGGAGTTGACGATCAGGAGGTAGGGGTCGTCGAGCGACGCCTCCATGCGCTCCATGTCGGTGGCGAAGTACGCCGAGATGTAGCCCTTGTCGAAGCGCATGCCCTCGGTGAGCTCCAGCTCCAGACCGAAGGTCTGGGACTCCTCGACGGTGATGACGCCTTCCTTGCCGACCTTGTCCATCGCCTCGGCGATGAGCTCGCCGATCTGGGTGTCGGCGGCGGAGATGGAGGCCGTCGAAGCGATCTGCTCCTTGGTCTCGACATCCTTCGCCTGCTCGAGCAGGGCGCCCGAGACGGCCTCGACGGCCTTCTCGATACCGCGCTTGAGGGCCATCGGGTTGGCACCGGCGGCCACGTTGCGCAGACCCTCGCGGACGAGCGCCTGGGCGAGGACGGTGGCGGTGGTCGTACCGTCGCCGGCGACGTCGTCCGTCTTCTTGGCGACTTCCTTGACCAGCTCGGCGCCGATCTTCTCGTACGGGTCCTCGAGCTCGATCTCCTTGGCGATGGAGACACCATCGTTGGTGATCGTGGGGGCGCCCCACTTCTTCTCGAGGACGACGTTGCGGCCCTTGGGGCCGAGGGTGACCTTGACGGCGTCAGCGAGCTGGTTCATGCCGCGCTCGAGACCGCGCCGGGCCTCCTCGTCGAACGCGATGATCTTGGCCATGTGAAGTGGTCCTCCCGGACATGGGGTGGATAACGCTCCAGGACCGCGCCGACGCCCGCGACGGACGGCCTGCGTGCCCGATGGTTCCTTGCCCCACCTGGCCGCGGGCCTCATCTGCCCGATCCTCGTAAGCACTCTCACCTTCCGAGTGCTAACGCCAATGATTAGCACTCGGCATAGGAGAGTGCAAGCCGTTCCGAAGGAACGTCCTTGAGGGGCGGCGGTCGGGTGACGGGAGGGTGCAAGCGACTCTCGACGATCGGGATGTGGCGGGAGGGGCGTGCGGGGGCGCGCGTGAGGGCGGGGGAACGCGCGAGGGGTCCGCATCCCCTCAGGGATGCGGACCCCTCGACGGCGTTGCGTCGGTGGCCGATCGCGCCGCGCTCAGACGGCGAGCTTGACCATGTCCGCCTGCGGACCCTTCTGGCCCTGCGAGATCTCGAACTCGACTCGCTGTCCCTCTTCGAGGCTGCGGTAGCCATCCATCTGGATCGCGCTGTAGTGGACGAAAACATCCGCACCACCGTCGACCGCGATGAAGCCGTAGCCCTTCTCCGCGTTGAACCACTTGACGGTGCCCTGAGCCATGCCTAACTCCCCTATTACTGGCCCTTGCGCGGGACCCGCACCTCGCGGAACCCGGGTCAGACCCTGCGCCGGAACGCGTCGACCGCCGCTGAATGTATCTGCCCAACTGCCCTCTGCAACAGGTCATTCGAGCGAGAATTCTGGGCGCGACGGAAAGGGGAATTGGGGAGAATCCCCTGGATGCCGGGGCAAGTCGGGCCCGGCAAAAGGCGCAGAACGTACACAACGCACAGGCACTTTGGCTGCTTCTTGTCGCGCGGGGACGCCTTTTCATATGCGTCCGGCATGAGCAGCGGAGGGGACTTCCCCAACTCTACCCCGCTCAACCATGCAGAATTGCCCCTTCCGCTTATTGTCGCGGAAGGGGCAATTCAAGAAAGACGGGGCACGGAACGGCTCAGCAGCCGCCGGCCACCGCGGGGATGATCGAGACGCCGGCGCCGGCCGGGGTGGCCGTCTCCAGACCCTGCTCGAAGCGCACGTCGTCGTCGTTCACGTAGACGTTGACGAAGCGGCGCAGCTTGCCCTGGTCGTCCAGGACGCGGGCGGCGATGCCCGTGTGGTTCTTCTCCAGGTCGGCGATGACCTCGGCGAGGGTCGCACCCTCGGCCTGCACCTCGGACCGACCGCCGGTGTAGGTGCGGAGGATGGTGGGGATGCGGACGTTCACGGCCATGTCTTCGTAACCTTTCAGAGGGCCAGGCCGGCGTCGCGGAACGCGTCCAGGCTCGGGCGGATGGTGACGGTCGCCTGAGAGGTGTCGGCCACCGCGTCCAGGGTCTTGAGGCCGTCGCCGGTGTTGAGGACGACGGTGGTGAGCTCCGGGTCGATCAGACCGGCCTCGACGAGCTTCCTGGTGACGCCGACGGTCACGCCGCCGGCGGTCTCGGCGAAGATGCCCTCGGTCTGCGCCAGCAGCTTGATGGCGTCCACGACCTGCTCGTCGTTCACGTCCTCCACGGCGCCGCCGGTGCGGCGGGCGATGTCGAGGACGTACGGGCCGTCGGCCGGGTTGCCGATCGCGAGCGACTTGGCGATCGTGTTCGGCTTCTGCGGGCGGACGACGTCGTGGCCGGCCTTGAAGGCCGCCGAGACCGGGGAGCAGCCCTCGGCCTGGGCGCCGAAGATCTTGTACGGCTTGTCCTCGACCAGGCCCAGCTTGATCAGCTCCTGCAGACCCTTGTCGATCTTGGTGAGCTGGGAGCCGGAGGCGATCGGGATGACGAGCTGGTCGGGGATGACCCAGCCGAGCTGCTCGCAGATCTCGAAGGCCAGCGTCTTGGAGCCCTCGCCGTAGTACGGGCGGAGGTTGACGTTCACGAAGCCCCAGCCCTCGCCGAGCGGGTCGCCGATGAGCTCCGAGCAGAAGCGGTTGACGTCGTCGTAGTTGCCCTCGATGGCGACCAGGTCACCGCCGTAGACACCGGCCATGACGACCTTGCCCTGCTCCAGGTCGTGCGGGATGAAGACGCAGGAGCGGAAGCCGGCGCGGGCGGCGGCGGCGCCGACGGCGCCGGCCAGGTTGCCGGTGGAGGAGCAGGAGAGGGTGGTGAAGCCGAAGGCGCGGGCCGCTTCGAGGGCCTGCGCGACGACCCGGTCCTTGAAGGAGTGGGTCGGGTTGCCGGAGTCGTCCTTGACGAAGAGCTTGCCGGAGGCGACACCGATCTCGCGGGCGAGGTTGTCGGCCTGGACGAGCTTGGTCCAGCCCGGGTTCAGGTTCGGCTTCTCGGCGACGTCGGCCGGGACGGGCAGCAGGGGGGCGTAGCGCCAGATGTTGGCGGGGCCGGCCTCGATCTGCTTGCGCAGCGCCTCGGGGTCACCGGTCGGAAGGTCGTACGCGACTTCGAGAGGTCCGAAACAGAGCGCACAGGCGAAGATCGGACCGAGCGGGAAGAGCTCTCCGCATTCG
The DNA here is from genome assembly GCF_040689545.1 of Streptomyces sp. NPDC051180. Classification (NCBI taxonomy): domain Bacteria; kingdom Bacillati; phylum Actinomycetota; class Actinomycetes; order Kitasatosporales; family Streptomycetaceae; genus Streptomyces; species Streptomyces sp. NPDC051180. The sequence continues at coordinate 127,016 of NZ_JBFBBC010000012.1, read as the reverse complement.
CGACACGAAAGCCCGGAAGCGGGACCGAGGTCGACGGTGGTGGCGGGAGCGTCAGTCTGTACAGCCATGGAGGCGAGGCCCTTTCTCCTCATCTTTCCCATGACGAATTTTTCGCCATGAGACGGATTTGGCACCTTCCCTAGCCGGGGACCTCGCTGGAGGACGAGTAACCGACTGGAGGGTTGCCGGGGCTTCAACGGGCCGTTTCCCTCTGCCCCTCTGGATGAGCGGTATTCGATTGTGAAGCGCGGTGGACTTTCGTTCCCACGCTCCGACGCGGTCGGCACCCCGACGTGCATCGGGGATCCGCGTTGTTCAAGACTGTAACCGAAGGCCCGGATGCTTGGACCGGCCGTCCGTAACGCGAGATGGAGATCACGTGCTGGAAGAGGTGGAGCGCTGGCTGGACCGGCGGTCCTGGTCAGTGGCCGACCGGCCGCTGGAGCGGATCCTCGCCGCCAAGCGTTCGACGACCGTCAGCGTGGTGCTGCCCGCGCTGAACGAGGAGGCGACGGTCGGGGACATCGTCGCCGTCATCCGCCGCGAGCTGATGTCGGAGGCGGTGCCGCTCGTCGACGAGCTGGTGGTGATCGACTCGGGCTCCACGGACCGCACGGCGGAGGTGGCGGCGGCGGCCGGGGCGCGGGTGGTCGCCCGCGACGCGATACTCCCCCGGATGCCGGCCGTGCCCGGCAAGGGCGAGGTCCTGTGGCGTTCGCTGATGGCGACCCGCGGGGACGTGGTGTGCTTCGTCGACGCCGACCTGCGGGAGTTCTCCGCGGACTTCGTGACGGGGATCGTGGGCCCGCTGCTCACCGAGCCGGACGTCGACTTCGTGAAGGCGATGTACGACCGGCCGTTCGGCGACGCCCCCGAAGGGGCGGCGTCCGGCGCCGCCCCGGCCCAGGGCGGCCGGGTGACGGAGCTGGTCGCCCGCCCGCTGCTCAACCTGCACTGGCCGCAGCTGGCCGGCTTCGTGCAGCCGCTCGGCGGCGAGTACGCGGCCCGGCGCTCGCTGCTCGAACGGCTGCCGTTCCCGGTGGGGTACGGGGTGGAGCTGGGGCTGCTGGTCGACGCGCTGCACACGGTGGGCCTGGACGCGCTCGCCCAGGTGGACGTGGGGGTGCGCAGGCACCGGCACCAGGACGGGCAGGCGTTGGGCCGGATGGCGGCGGCGATCTACCGGACCGCGCAGCTGCGGTTGTCGCGGGGCCATCTGGTGCGGCCCCGGCTGACCCAGTTCGAGCGGGGGGAGAAGGGCTTCGAGCCGCGGACGTACGCGGTGGACACCGAGGAGCGGCCCCCGATGGCCGAGATCGCGGAGTACGCGCGCCGCCGCGTGGCGTAACGCCCCATGATGATCCTGTTTGCATACATTTCCCCTTCATGGGCTGCAGACACCATCACCCGGGCACCGTGCCGGCGATCGTCGCCCGCACGGCCGCCGTCGTCCTCACGGCGGGCTCGCTCGCGTTCGCGGCGGCCGGTCCGGCCGCCGCGGACGGGGCCGAGCCCCTCGGCGGGCGGTACGGCGCCGCGCCGCACGGCTCCGTCCACGCGGACCCCGGCACGGTCTCCGGCGCGCGCCGGGAGACCGGCCCCACCGAAGCCGTCCCGGCCGGCCGCGCGGCGCCCCTCGCCCACGCGGCGCGGATCGGGCACCCGGCCCCCGGACCGCCCCGCGGCGGCCCCTCGGCCGCGGCGGGCGAGGAGCGCCTCTGGCTGCTCGGCGCCCTCACCGTCGCCCTCGCGGCGACCGCGCTGGTCGCGAGGGCGGCGATGCGCGGCCGCCGCGACTGACCCGCGTCCGACCCTCGACGGGCCGCCACGCGACCGGCGACACGGCAGGTCGCGCGCCCGGCCACGCCGCTGACCTGCGGCGACGCAGCGTGGCCGGATCCACCCGTCTCGTATACGTACGTTTGAGCGTTTACCGGACGGGCTAGGTTCGCCACATGGCTACTGTGCTCGTGGCATCCAACCGGGGCCCGGTCTCGTACGTACGCGGCGAGGACGGCTCACTCGACGCCCGAAGGGGCGGCGGCGGCCTGGTCTCGGGCCTGAGCGCCGTCTCCTCGGACACGCCGCAGGAGAGCCTGTGGGTCTGCGCCGCCCTCGGCGAGGGCGACCGGGAGGCCGTCCGGCGCGGTGTCGGCGAGCCCGGCGTCCGCATGCTGGAGATCCCCCCGGACGTCTACGACGACGCGTACAACGGCATCGCGAACTCCGTGCTGTGGTTCCTCCACCACCACCTCTACGACATCCCGCGCGCCCCCGTCTTCGACGCCGACTTCCGCCGCCGCTGGGCCTCCTACCGCGCCTACAACCGCGCCTTCGCCGAGGCCCTGGCCGCCGAGGCCGCCGAGGGGGCCGCGGTCCTCGTCCAGGACTACCACCTCGCCCTCGTCCCCGGACAGCTCCGCGCCCTCCGCCCCGACCTGCGCATCTCCCACTTCACCCACACCCCCTGGGCCTCCCCCGACTACCTCCGCATGCTCCCGGACGACATCCGCGCGGAGCTGATGTCGGGCATGCTCGGCGCCGACGAGCTGGGCTTCCACACCACCGTCTGGGCCTCCGCGTTCCGGAGCTGCGCGGACGGCGGGACCGCGGGGACCCGGGTCTCCGTGCACCCCCTCGGCGTCGACGCCGACGAGCTCCGGGCCCTCGCCCACCGGCCCGAGGTCGACGAGAAGCTCGCCCGGCTGCGCGCGGAGGTCGGCGACCGGCGGACCATCGTCCGCGTCGACCGCACCGAGCTGTCGAAGAACATCCTGCGCGGCCTCCTCGCCTACCGCGAGCTGCTCACGGTCCACCCCGAGTGGCGCGAGCGGGTCGTCCACCTCGCCTCGGCCTACCCCTCGCGCCAGGACCTCGACGTCTACCGCGACTACACCGCCTCGGTGGCCGAACTGGCCGAGCGGATCAACACCGAGTTCGGCACCCCCGGCTGGCAGCCCGTCCTGGTCTCCGTCCAGGACGACTTCGCCCGCTCCCTGGCCGCCTACCGCCTCGCCGACGTCGCCCTGGTGAACCCCGTCCGCGACGGCATGAACCTCGTCGCCAAGGAGATACCGGTCGTCTCCGAGGCCGGCTGCGCCCTCGTCCTGTCCACCGGCGCCGGCGCCTACGAGGAGCTGAAGGACGACGCCCTCACGGTGAACCCCTTCGACGTCTCCGCGACCGCCGAGGCCCTCCACACGGCCCTCTCGATGCCCGACGCCGACCGCGCCGACCGCACCAAGCGCCTCGCCGCCACGGCCACCGCCCTGCCCCCGCAGCGCTGGTTCCTGGACCAGCTGGAGGCCCTCAGCCGGTAGGCCGTGCCCCGGCCCGTTCGCGGCCCCACGCGGCGAGGGGCTCCAGGGCGTCGTTGAGCCGCAGGCCGGCCGGGGTGAGGGCGTACTCGACGCGGGGCGGGACCTCGTCGTACGAGACGCGGTCCACGACCCCGTCCGCCTCCAGCTCGCGCAGATGCGAGGCGAGGACCTTCTCGGTGATGCCCGGGACGAGCCGGCGCAGCTCGCCGAAGCGCCGGCGCGGCCGCTCGTGCAGGGCCCACAGGATGAGGACCTTCCACTTGCCGCCGATCACCTCCATCGCGGCGTCGATCCCGCAGACGTGACCGTCCTCGGCACCGGGCCGGTTCAGCATCGCCATCTCCCCCACCCCTCTGGCCTGTCCGCTCACCTCAGGGTAACCACCCACTCCGAAGTGGGTACTTGAGCGGGCCGGAGCGTCGGCGCAGCCTGGTGGGCATGACAGCGAACCCCCCGGGGAAGTCCCCCGTCACCCTCCTCGGCCTCGGCGCGATGGGCACCGCCCTGGCCCGCGCCTGGCTCGCCGCCGGCCACCCCCTGACCGTCTGGAACCGCACCCCGGGCCGGGCCGCCCCGCTCGCCGCCGAGGGGGCGGTGGCGGCCGCCACCGCCGCCGGGGCCGTCGCCGCGGGCGGCGGCCCCGTGGTCCTCTGCCTCCTCGACGACGCCTCCGTCGGCACGGCCGTCGACGGCGTCGACCTGACCGGCAGGGACCTCGTCAACCTCACGACCACGACCCCCGCCCAGGCCCGGGCCCGCGCCGCCTGGGCCGCGGAGCGCGGCGCCCGCTACCTGGACGGCGGCATCATGGCCGTACCGCCGATGGTGGGGGTCCCGCAGGCCGGGGGGTACGTGTTCCACAGCGGCTCGCGGGAGCTGTTCGAGGAACACCGGGAGACGCTGGCCGTGCCGTTGGGCACGGTGTACGTCGGCGAGGACGCCGGTTTCGCGGCCCTCCACGACGTGGCCCTGCTGAGCGCGATGTACGGGATGTTCGCGGGCGTCGCGCACGCCTTCGCGCTGATCCGCCGGGAGGACGTCGACCCCGTCGCGTTCGCTCCGCTGCTCGGGGAGTGGATCCGCGCGATGGCCGGGCCGGCCGCCGCGGAGACCGGGCGGCGCCTGGCGAGCGGCGACCACACCACGGACGTCGCCTCCCGCCTCGCGATGCAGGTGGCGGGCACGCCCACGTTCCTGGACACGGCCGCGGGGCAGGGCGTCAGCCCGGAGCTGCTCCGCCCGTACTTCGCGCTGATGCGCCGTCGCCTCGACACGGGCGGCGGCGAGGAGGGCCTGACCGGCCTGGTGGACCTCCTGCTCGGGTGAACGGCGGGTCCGGACGGGGGGCGGCGGGTCCCGTGCGGTCCCGCCGCCGGTCCGGGTCCTCAGTCCCCCCGTGCCGCCTCGGCCAGCGCCGCCAGCAACGCGACCACGCCCGACGGGCCGTCGACCGAGAGGTCGGCGCGGCCGGACAGCTCCGGGACCTCGGTGGAGCCGCTGCAGACGAGCAGGCCGGGGGTGCCGTCGGCGCGGAGCTTCTCGACCGCGGCGAAGGCGGGCAGGTCGCCGAGGTCGTCCCCGGCGTAGAGCACCGACCCGGCGCCCACCTCGCGGACGTACGCGGCGAGGGCCACGCCCTTGTCCATGCCGGGGGGCCGCAGCTCCAGGACCATGCGGCCCGGCTCCACGACGAGGCCGTGGTGGGTGGCGAGCTCGCCGAGGGGGCCCTTGAGCGCCTCGAAGGCGCCCTCCGGGTCGAGCGCGCGCCGGGTGTGCACCGCGACGGCCCGGCCCTTCTCCTCGATCCAGACCCCGGGCCAGGCCCCGGCCCGGTCGAGGAAGCCGGGGAGTTCGGCGCGGACGGACGCCACGCCCGGGTGCGGGGCGGCGGCCTGGACGGTGCCGGTGACGGCGTCCCAGCGTTCGGCGCCGTAGTGCCCGAGGACGACGAGGTGCTCCAGTCCCGGGACGCCGGCGAAGCCGCCGTAGCGGACGGCGACCCCGGCGGGCCGGCCCGTCACGACGGCGACGGAGGCGACCTCGGGCGCGAGGGCCGAGAGGGCGGCCACCGCGCCGGGGTGCGCGCGGGCCTGTTCGGGGTCGGCGACGATCTCGGCGAGGGTGCCGTCGAAGTCGAGGGCGACGACGGCCTTCTCGGGCCGCGCGAGGAGCGCGGCCAGACCGTCGCGGCCGGCGGACGTGGTCGGGTGCGGGAGGCTGCTGACCATGCTCCCGACCCTACCGACGTACGGCGGCCGCGTCAGCGGGGCCGACGGGGCGCGGGTGCGGGGCACCCCTACCGCCGCCGCTGCCTCTCCTCCCGGACGCGGCGGAGCCGGTTGACCGTCACCGGGTCGTGGGCGAGTGCCCGCGGGTCGTCGAGGAGGGCGTTGAGCAGCTGGTAGTAGCGGGTCGGCGAGAGGCCGAGCCGTTCGCGGACGGCCCGCTCCTTGGCACCGGGGCCGGGCCAGGCGCGGCGCTCGACGGCGAGGAGGGCCTCTTCGCGCGCGGCGAGGCCGTCCTCGTCTCGTTCCTCACTCGCGGTCATACGACCAACCTATTACCCGGCGGCCCGCGCGGCTCACGCCGTGGGCCGCCGGACGGTCACTCGGCGGCCTCGGCGGCCGTCGCCACCCGGCCTATCGCAGCGAGGACGGCGGCGGGCTTGGCGTCCGGGGAGACCGCCTTGCCGATGTTCTGCTTGACGTTCTCGCTGACCTTCGCCCAGGAGGTCTTGCCGACCGGCGGCAGCTGGGCGTTGGGCAGACCCTTGAGGAACTCGCGCAGGTTGGCGTACTCGGGGTCGGTCTCCATGCGGGCGGAGGCGCTGACGGTGACCGGCAGCAGGTCGTTGTCCCCGGCGAACTTCAGGACGTTCTCGTCGCTGAAGGCGAAGTTGAGGAAGTCGCCGATCTCCTTGCGGTGGCCGTTCTGCTTGAAGCCCATGATCCAGTCGGCGACGCCCATGGAGCTCTTGGGGGTGCCGTCGATGCCGGGCAGCGGGACCTGGCCGACCTTGACGCCCTTCTTGGCGGCCTCCTTCACGAGGGAGGGGTGGCCGTTGAGCATGCCGACCTCGCCGCGCGCGAAGGCGGCGAAGGCGGCCTTGCGGTTGAGCTTGCCGGGGGCGACGGGGCCGGTGAGTCCCTTGCCGACCAGGTTCGTCCGGAGCCACTCGAAGGTGCGGACGTTGGCGTCGGAGTCGACGGCGTAGTGGTCGGTGGCGTCGGTCCAGCCGCCGCCGCCGCTGAGCAGCCACATCAGCGTCTCGGCCTGGGCCTCCTCAGGGCCCAGGGGCAGCGCGAAGGGGGTGCGGACACCGTTGTCCTTCAGCTTCTCGGCGGCCGCGGCGAGCTCGTCCCAGGTCTTGGGGGCCTTGAGCCCGGCCTCGGCGAAGAGCTCCTCGTTGTAGAAGAGGGGCCGGGTGGAGGCGACGAAGGGCAGGCCGTACTGGGTGCGCTTGGACTCGCCGGCGGCGACCAGCGGCGCGAGGAAGTTGGCCTGGACGGGGATGGAGAGGATCTCGTCGGCCGCGTACAGCTTGTCGGCGGCCGCGTAGTCGGCGTAGGCGCCGATCTGCGCGATGTCGGGGGCCTCGCCGGCGGCGACCATCTCGGCGACCTTGCGGTCGACGTCGTCCCAGGACTCGATCTGGAGCTCGACCGTCACGCCGGGGTGCTTCGCCTCGAAGGCGGCGACGAGGTCGGTCCAGTACTTCTTGGTGGAGTCGCCGCCGGTCAGGTCGTACTCGGCCGCGACCAGCCGGAGCGTCACGTCGCCGGAGTCACCCCCCAGGGAGCCGCACCCGGCGACCGTGGAGGTCAGCCCGAGGGCGGCGGCGGCCGCGGTCAGTCCAAGGAATCGTCGCCGCTCCACGGATTCATCCACCTTTTGCTCGTCGTTGAGCTGCGCTGAGCTGCGTGTTTGCTCGTCGCAGGGCCGCAAGTCTCTCGCGCGTCCAGGGATGAGGTCTACACCACTTGGGTATCACTTCCGCAACGCAGTCCGGACGTCGAATTTGTATCCGTACGCAACAATCCTCGACAGTGGACTAGACCTTTTGGGTCCCCGCGCGCCAAACTGTCCTCCGTGAGACACGTCATCGCCCTCGATGTGGGCGGCACCGGCATGAAGGCCGCCCTGGTCGGGGCAGACGGCACCCTGCTCCACGAGGCCCGCCGCGCCACCGGCCGCAGGCGCGGCCCCGAGGCCGTCGTCGAGACCATCCTCGACTTCGCCGAGGACCTCCGCGCCCTCGGACAGGAGCGGTACGGCCGACCCGCCGCCGCGGCCGGAGTCGCCGTCCCCGGAATCGTCGACGCCGAGAACGGCATCGCCGTCTACGCCGCCAACCTCGGCTGGCGCGACGTTCCCATGCGCGAACTCCTCAGCCGCCGGCTCGACGGCATCCCCGTCGCCCTCGGCCACGACGTGCGCACCGGCGGCCTCGCCGAAGGCCGCATCGGCGCCGGCAACGGCGCCGACCGCTTCCTCTTCGTCCCCCTCGGCACCGGCATCGCCGGCGCCATCGGCATCGGCGACCGCATCGAGGCCGGCGCCCACGGCTACGCCGGCGAGATCGGCCACATCGTCGTCCGCCCCGGCGGCACCGACTGCGGCTGCGGCCAGCGCGGCTGCCTGGAGCGGTACGCCTCCGCCTCCGCCGTCTCCCAGGCGTGGGCCGCCGCCAGCGGCGACCCGGACGCCGACGCCGCCGACTGCGCCAAGGCCGTCGAATCCGGCGACGCCGCCGCCGCACGCGTCTGGCAGGACGCCGTCGACGCCCTCGCCGACGGTCTCGTCACCGCCCTCACCCTGCTGGACCCCCGCACGCTCATCATCGGTGGCGGGCTGGCCGAGGCCGGGGAAACCTTGTTCACACCACTCCGGGCCGCGGTGGAGGAGCGAGTCACGTTCCAGAAGCTGCCCGCCATCGTCCCGGCGGCCCTCGGGGACACCGCCGGATGCCTGGGCGCGGGCCTCCTCGCCTGGGACCTGCTCGCCGACCAGCCCCCCACCGACTCGGAGGTTTCCGCCTGATGGCCGATCACAAGGTTCTCGCCGGCGCACACGTCGTGCTGCCCACCGGGATCGTCGAGAACGGACGCGTGATCGTCGACGGCGGCCGCATCACCGGCTCCGCCCCCGAGGGAGCCCCCCGCGTCGACCTGACCGGCCACTGGCTCGTCCCCGGCTTCGTCGACATGCACAACCACGGCGGCGGCGGCGCCTCCTTCACCTCCGGCACCGTCGACGAGGTCCTCAAGGGCGTCCACACCCACCGCCTGCACGGCACGACCACCGTCGTCGCCTCCTTCGTCACCGGCGAGATGGACTTCCTCGCCCGGCGCGCCGGACTGCTCTCCGAGCTCGCCGAACAGGGCGAGATCGCCGGCCTCCACTTCGAGGGCCCCTTCATCTCCCCCTGCCGCAAGGGTGCCCACGACGAGACGCTGCTGCGCGACCCCGACCCGGCCGAGGTCCGCAAGCTGATCGACGCCGGCCGCGGCCAGGCCCGGATGGTCACCCTCGCCACCGAGCTGCCCGGCGGCCTGGACTCCGTACGCCTCCTCGCCGAGCACGGCGTGATCGCCGCCATCGGCCACACCGACGCCTCCTACGAGCAGACCGTCGCGGCCATCGACGCCGGCGCCACCGTCGCCACCCACCTCTACAACGCGATGCCCGCCCTCGGCCACCGCACCCCCGGCCCGATCGCCGCCCTCCTGGAGGACGAGCGGATCACCGTCGAGCTCATCAACGACGGCACCCACCTCCACCCCGCCGCCCTGGAGCTCGCCTTCCACCGCGCCGGCCCCGAGCGCGTCGCCTTCATCACCGACGCCATGGACGCCGCCGGCTTCGGCGACGGCCGCTACATGCTCGGCCCGCTGGAGGTCGAGGTGAAGGACAGCGTCGCCCGCCTCGTCGAGGGCGGCTCCATCGCCGGATCCACCCTCACCCTCGACCGCGCCTTCAAGCGCGCCGTCACCGTCGACGGCATCCCCGTCGAGTCCGTCGTGCAGGCCATCTCCGCCAACCCCGCCCGCCTCCTCGGCGCCTACGACCGCGTCGGCTCCCTGGAGCCCGGCAAGGACGCCGACATCGTCGTCCTCGACGCCGACTTCGACCTCAAGGGCGTCATGCGCAAGGGCGAGTGGATCGTCGACCCCACGGCGGCCGCAGCGGTCTGATCAGGAGTCATACGCGAGGGCGGTCGGCCGGGGGTCTGGGCCGATCGCCTTTCGTTTGGCATGATCGGTGCCCGTCGGAACACGTGTTCCGCAGGACTTCACACGGAGTACGGAGTACGGGGGTGGACAGGTGATCCTCACAGTCACCCTCAACACGGCGCTGGACCTGACCTATCGGGTCCCCGCCCTCACCCCGCACACCTCCCACCGCGTCACCCAGGTCATCGAACGCCCCGGCGGCAAGGGCCTCAACGTCGCCCGCGTACTCGCCGCCCTCGGCCACGAGACCGTCGCCACCGGCTTCGCGGGCGGCGCCACCGGAGCCGTGCTCCGGACCCGGCTCGCCGCCACCCCCGTGCGGGACGCGCTCGTGGAGACAGCAGGGTGCACCCGCCGCACCGTCGCCGTCGTCGACGCCACGACCGGCGACACCACCCAGCTCAACGAACCCGGCCCGGCCGTCACCGCCGCCGAGTGGACCGCCTTCCGCACCCGCTTCGCCGAACTCCTCGACGGAGCCCGGGCGGTCGCCCTCTGCGGCAGCCTCCCGCCCGGCGTCCACGTGGGGGCCTACGCCGAACTCGTCCGGCTCGCCCGCGCCGCCGCCGTGCCCGTCCTCCTCGACACCAGCGGCGAACCCCTGCGGCGCGGCATCGCCGCCCGCCCCGACCTCGTCAAGCCCAACGCCGACGAACTCGCCCGGCTGACCGGCTCCCGCGAACCCCACCGCGCCACCCGCGACGCCCGCCGCCGGGGCGCCCACGCCGTGATCTCCTCGTTCGGCCCCGAGGGCCTCCTCGCCGCCACCCCCGAGGGCGTCTGGCGCGCCGCCCCGCCCACGGCGGTGCGCGGCAACCCCACCGGCGCCGGCGACTCCGCCGTCGCGGGCCTGCTCTCCGGCCTCGTCGACGGCTCCCCCTGGCCAGAACGCCTCACCCGCGCCGTCGCCCTCTCGGCGGCGACGGTCCTCTCCCCGGTGGCCGGGGAGTACGACGCCGCGGCCTACGAGGAGCTGCTGACGCGGGTGAAGGTGACGGAGGAGGACCTCTGAGGGACCGGGTCGGCTACTGACCGAGCTCCGGAGTGACTTCCAGCCAGTCCAGCAGGACGTTGCACTGGTTGCCCTGCTCGCACGAGATCCGGATCTCGTTCTCGCCCTTCTTGAGGGTGACCGGCGCCCAGGTGGTCTGCCAGTTCTTCTCGAGGTTCGGGTCCGTGGAGTGGACGAAGTTCTTCAGGCCGAGCGGGGACGAGTTCGGCGTGCCGTTGACCGTCAGCGTGGCGTTGGCGTCGACGGCCGGGATGGCGTAGCGCACGGTCAGGCGGTACTTGCCGTCCGACGGCATGTTCGCCTTCCAGGTCACCGAGGATCCGAGCGCGTTGAAGCCCGAGACGTACACGCCTCCGGCGCCCTCGGCACCCTTCACGGTGGTCTCCGTGAGGGCCGAGCCGCCCAGCTTCAGCGTCGCCGCGTCCTGCTTCGGCAGTTCCTCCGGGGTCTTGTCCGGGCTGGGGTCGCCGCTGGGCTGACCGGAGGGCTGGGACGAGGGAGCGGTGGACGGGGTGCCGCCGGACCGGTCGTTCTCGTTCTTGTCGCCGGAGTTGCTGATCACGGCGGCGGTGATGCCGACGACGACGACCGCGACGACCGCGACGGCACCGATGAGGAGGCCCCTGGTGTTCGGGCCGCGGCCCGAACCGCCGCCGCGCTGGGGCGGGACCGGGGAGTGGCGGGTGGGCTGGCCGCCGTACGTCTCGGGCGCGGCGTACTGCGCCTGCGGCTGGCCGTAGGGGGCCTGCTGCTGCGGGGGGACGTAGGGCTGGTGGTGCCCCTGGGACTGACCGCCGTACTGGCGCTCGCCGACCGTCCTGACCTGGTTGTACGAGGTGCGGGGCACGCCGGGCTGCGCGGGGGCGGGGCCGGGGTAGCCGTAGCCGCCGCCCTGTGGGGGCTGCGCGCCCGCTGCCTGCCCGTCCGCGTACAGGTAGCCGAACGGATCGTCTTCCTCGGGCTTGCTCGCGCCGTCGTTACCGGCAGCCATCCGGGTCATCCTCTCCATGCTCGCCAGCCGTCGCCGACCGGCCGAGCCTACCCCGAACGGACGAGCGCGCGACTCAGCCGGCCCGGCGGTGGACCTTGGCGCGGGACCGCTTCTCCACGTACATCCGCTGGTCGGCGGAGTTCAGGACCTCTTCCACGGTCATCCCGCATTCGGCCCAGCCGATGCCGAAACTGGCGCCGACCCGGACCGCCCGACCGTCCACCCGGATGGGCGGGATGATCGCGTTGCGCAGGCGCACGGCCAGGTCGGCGGCGTCGGCGGCGCCGAGGCCGTCGGCGAGGACGACGAACTCGTCGCCTCCGAGCCGCGCCACCGTGTCGCCGTCCCGCACGCCGGTGGTGAGCCGCCGGGCGACCTCGATGAGGACGGCGTCGCCGGTGTGGTGCCCGAAGCGGTCGTTGATCGACTTGAAGCCGTCGAGGTCGCAGAAGAGGACGGCGAGTCCCTTGGTGCCGTCGTCGACCTCGCCGCCCGAGGGGGCGACGGCGTGCACGTGGTGGTCGTAGGGCCCGGCGCCGCCGGCCGGCTCGAAACCGAAGCCGTGCTCGTGCTCGTGGTCATAGGGCTGCGGATCGGCTCCGGAGTCGTACGACGTGTCATAGGAGGTGTCGTACGAGGAGCCGTGGCCGGCGGCCCCGTAGCCGCCGTCCCTGGCGGAGTCGTACGCGCCGTACGCCGCCTCGTCCCCCGGCGCCGACGGGCGCTCGCAGATGCGGGCGGAGAGGCGGGAGCGCAGCTCGGCGCTGTTGGGGAGCCCGGTGAGGGCGTCGTGCGAGGCCCGGTGGGCGAGCTGGAGCTCGTGCCGCTTGCGCTCCTCGATGTCCTCGACGTGGGTGAGGAGGAAGCGCGGGCCGTCGGCGGTGTCGGCGACGACCGAGTTGCGCAGGGAGACCCAGACGTACGTGCCGTCGCGCCGTCCGAGCCGCAGTTCGGCCCGTCCGCCCTCGGCGGAGGTCCGGAGCAGGGTGCCTATGTCCTCGGGGTGGACGAGGTCGGCGAAGGAGTAGCGCCGCATCACCGAGGCGGGCCGGCCGAGGAGCCGGCACAGGGCGTCGTTGGTCCGCAGCAGCCGGCCGTGCTGGTCGCCGCCCATCTCGGCGATCGCCATGCCGGACGGGGCGTACTCGAACGCCTGCCGGAAGGACTCCTCGCTGGCGCGCAGGGCCTGCTGCTCCCGCTCCAGGCGGACCAGGGCGCGCTGCATGTTCGAGCGGAGCCGGGCGTTGCTGATCGCGATGGCGGACTGGGAGGCGTACATCTGGAGCGCCTCCTGGCCCCAGGGGCCGGGGTGCCTGCCGTTGCGCGGGCGGTCGACGGATATGACGCCGAGGAGCTCACGGCCGGAGCCGGAGGCGTACATCGGGGCGTAGAGACGGTCGTGCGGGTGCCACTCGTCCTCGAAGCGGGGCGCCGGGCCGTCGGTGTGCCACTGGGGGACGTCGTCCTCCATCAGCACCCAGCCCTCGGTGTGCGGGATGAACCGCAGGTCGCCCCAGGCGGACCCCATGGACAGGCGCCGTTCCCAGGAGGCGCGGGAGCCGACCCGGCCGGTGATCAGGGCCTCGGCGGCGGAGCTTCCGGCGAAGGCGGCGACGACGAGGTCACCGTCGGGGCGTACGAGATTGACGCAGGCCAGCTCGTAGTTGAGGCCGGCGACGACACCGTCGGCGACGGTCTGCAGGGTGTCCGCCAGGCTGCGCGCAGTGTTGAGGTCCGCCACGACCTGATGCAGCTGCCGCAGGGTCGAGAGACGGACGTACGGCTCCGACTCGGTCTCCATCGCTCGCTCTCCCCGAGACCTCGACAGCAACTCCAGGGTTCTCATCGGCTACGTGTTGCACTGTCACTGCCACTGAATCACAGCGAGCTGCGCACCCGGTACACAGGGTCAGCAAATACTGCCCTCTGTGACTCAAGTCACAGCAGGTCATAGCGGGTCGTGTCTTTCCTCCCGAGCCCTCGCGCCATAGGGCGGGGAGCCCCGCCGGACGCCTCCCGACGGAACCTTCCGGACAGGACCTAGGACCCGCGGGGGGTGGCGGACTGGTCCCCCGGCCCGATGCGACGGGCCCGGGCCCCGGCCTAGCGTGGCCGGTGTGCTGCAGAAGACCCCCGCCCCGCCCCCCGTCTCCGACCTGGCCATCCCTCATGCTGAGGGGGTGAGCAACGACGAGTTCCGGGCGGCCATGTCCCGCCTCGCGGCGGGCGTGGTCCTGGTGACCGCGCACGACCCCGACGACGGTCCGCGCGGCGAGGACGTCGGCATGACGGCCACCGCCTTCATGTCGGTCTCCCTCGACCCGCCCCTGGTCCTGGTCAGCCTCCGCAACGGCTCCCGCATGGACGACCTGCTCACCGACGTGCCCGTCTGGGCCGTGTCGATGCTCGCCGAGGACCAGCGGCACGTCGCCGGCCGCTTCGCCATGAAGAACCGGGTCAGCGACCGGCTGCTCTTCGCCGACCTGCCCTACGCCCGCGGCGAGGAGAGCGGCGCCCCGCTGATGGGCGGTGCGCTGGCCACCCTGGAGTGCCGCACCGAGAGCCGGGTCGTCGCCGGCGACCACACGCTGGTCGTGGGCCGCGTCCTGACGGCCGCCCTGTCCCCGGCCACCGCCCGCGGTCCGCTCACGTACTTCCAGGGGAAGTACCGCCACCTGTCCTGAACCCCGTCCGGGGCGCCGGTCAGCCCCAGTCGCGGGACTGGCGGGTCCGCTTGGTCTCGGAGCGCTGCTTCTTCTCGCGGAGCCGCCGCTCGTTGATCCCGCGCGGGATCTTCGTCGCCCTGCGGGGCTTCGGCGGCGGGGCCGTCGCCTCGGCGAGGAGGGCGGCGAGCCGGACGGCGGCCGTCTCGCGGTTGCGCCACTGGGAGCGGTGCTCCGAGGCGCGGACCGTCACGACGCCGCCCACGAGACGGGAGGCGAGCCGCTCCAGCGCCCGCGCCTTCCACACCTCGGGGAGCGAGGTGGTGGCGGCGAGGTCGAAGCGGAGCTCCACCTGCGAGTCGCTGGTGTTGACGTGCTGCCCGCCCGGCCCCGACGACCGCGAGAAACGCCACTGGAGCTCGGCCTCGGGGAGCGAGACGGAGCCGCGGATGGGATAGGGACCGGACATGCCCCCCATGTTCCCCGGAAGGGGCCGGGGGAGTCATCCTGTTTTCACCACGAACCCCGCGGGGAACCCCGTGGAGGAACGGTCGGGAACCGCCGGGGCCGCGCACGCGTTTCTCCAGGCGACGACATCACGATGAAAGGGACTTTCCATGGCTGTGAGCCTGTCCAAGGGCGGCAACGTCTCCCTGACCAAGGAGGCCCCCGGCCTCGCCGCCGTCACCGTGGGCCTCGGCTGGGACGTCCGCACCACCACCGGCACCGACTTCGACCTCGACGCCTCGGCGATCGGCGTGGACGCCGCCGGCAAGGTCGCGTCCGACGCGCACTTCGTCTTCTTCAACAACAAGTCGACGCCGGACCAGACCATCGTCCACACCGGTGACAACCGCACCGGCGAGGGCGGCGGCGACGACGAGCAGATCAACGTCAACCTGGCGGCCCTCCCGCCGAACGTCGACAAGATCGTCTTCCCGGTCTCCATCTACGACGCCGTGAGCCGCTCGCAGAACTTCGGCCAGGTGCGCAACGCGTACATCCGCATCGTCAACCAGGCCGGCGGCGCCGAGCTCGCCCGCTACGACCTCTCCGAGGACGCGGCCGTCGAGACCGCCATGGTCTTCGGCGAGCTCTACCGCAACGGCGCCGAGTGGAAGTTCCGCGCCGTCGGCCAGGGCTACGCCTCCGGCCTGGAGGGCATCGCCCGCGACTTCGGCGTCAACCTCTGATCCGTCGCACCTCCGTGGAGCCCCGGCCGGGACGTCCCGGCCGGGGCTCTACCCTGTGCGCGTGATCGTCGAAGCCCTCGCCCCCAAGGCCCTGGAGGACGGCGCCGCCCTCCCCGGGGCGCTGCTGACCGAGCTCACCGCGCTGTACGCGTCGAACGTGGAGTTCCAGCAGCTCACCGGCGACTTCCCGGACCCGTCCGACATCCGCCCCGAGCAGGTCGCCGCCGCGCTCGCCGACGAGCTCGCCGAGCCCACCGCCGAGGTGCTGCTCGCCCGCTCCGGGGGCCGCCTGGTGGCCGTCGCCGTGACGCTCGGCCGCCACCCCGACCCGGCCGACCCGGACCCGTGGCTGGGCCTCCTCATGGTCCACGCGGACGAACGGCGCGCCGGCCACGGCCGCCGCCTCGCCGGGTACGTCGAGGAGCGCTTCCGCGCCGCGGGCCGCACCGGACTGCGGCTCGCCGTCCTGGAGAACAACCCGAAGGCCCTGGCCTTCTGGACCGCCCTCGGTTACGAGGAGACCGCCCGGCGCCCGGACCTCGCCCACGGCCGGCCCTGCGTCGTGCTGCGCAAGGAGCTCGGCTGAACCGCGCGCCCGCCCGGCCCCGCCGCCGGGCTCAGGGCCGCGCCGGCTTCCCGTCGCCGTACAGCCAGACGTCCCACAGCGCGTCGAGGTCCTTCCCCGACACGCTCTCCGCGTAGGCCGTGAAGTCGTCCGTGGTGGCGTTGGCGTGCCGGTACTTCGCGGGCCAGCCGCGCAGGATCTCGTCGAAGACCCGGTCGCCGACGGTCTCGCGGAGCTTGTGCAGGACCATCGCCCCGCGCTGGTAGACGGGCGGGTCGAAGAGGTTCTCGGCGGACGGCGGTGCGGCGGGCGGGAAGGCCCAGTTGGCGTCCTGGGCGAAGGCCGTCTCGAAGCGGGTGCGCGCGGGGACGTCCTCGTACTCCTCCGCGTACAGCCACTCGGCGTAGGTGGCGAAGCCCTCGTTCAGCCACAGGTCCTGCCAGCCGGCGGGGGTGACCGAGTCGCCGAACCACTGGTGGGCCAGCTCGTGGACGAGGGTCGCCCGGTCGAAGGAGGCGGCGGGGAAGACCGGCCGGGTCTGGGTCTCCAGGGCGTAGCCGAGCGTCCCGTCCGTCATGACGATCGCGCCGGCGGACGAGAAGGGATACGGGCCGAAACGTTCCGCCTGACGGCCGAGGATCGTGGGGATCTCGCCCCGCAGCGGGGCGCTGGCCTTCGCGACCGGCCGCTCGGCGGCGGTCAGGACGGGAACGGCGCCGGCGTCGGACCCGGCGCCGCCGGAGCCGCCGTCCTCGTCCGCGTCCGGACCCGGCGCGGTCGCCGTCGACGTCTCGTACCGCCCGATCGCTACCGTCGCCAGATAGCTCGCCATCGGCTCGGCCGTGTGCCAGACGCTGGTGACGCGGCCGTCCGCCCCCGTCCGCTGCTCGGTCCTGACCCCGTTGGAGAACGCGTCGAGACCGGCCGGGACGGTCAGCGTGATGTCGTACGCCGCCTTGTCGGAGGGATGGTGGTTGCCGGGGAACCAGCTCATCGAGCCCTGCGGCTCGCCGACCGCGATCGCCCCGCCGTCGGTGCGCATCCAGCCCTCCTCGGAGCCGTCCGCGTCCGTGATCGGCTCGGGCACTCCCGCGTACCGGACGGTGGCCCGGAACTCCGCGCCCTCGGGGATCTCCTCGCGCGGCCGGAGGGTCAGCTCGTTCCCCGCCCGGTGGTGCGCCGCGGGCACGCCGTCGACGGTCGCCGCGCTCACGGTCAGGCCGGCGAGATCGAGGTTGAAGGCGCTGAGGTCCTGGGTGGCACGGGCCGTGATCTCGGCCGTGCCGTCGAGCCGCCCGGTCCGGGGGTCGTAGGCCAGGGACAGCGCGTAGTGCCCCACGTCGTAGCCGCCGTTGCCGAGCTTCGGGAAGTACGGGTCGCGCAGCCCGGCGGCCCCCGGGGCGCCCCGGACTCCGCCCGTGGCCTGCGTACAGCCGCCCGCGAGCAGCGCGAGGACGGCGAGGGCGGCGGCTGCGGTCCGGTTGCGGTGGATCACACACCGATCCTATGCAACCCGCCCGAACGGGGCGCATGGGCGGAAGGCCGTACGGAAGAGGCGGCGGCGCCCGGCGGGGGATCCGGGCGCCGCCACCGGTCGTGGGGGCGTTCTCGCCGCTCGGCCCTCGCGGGCCGAGGTGTCGGCTACTTGGCGAGGGAGGCGACGCCGGCCTGGGCGAACTTCTCGTCGAGGTCGCCGGAGGGGGCGCCGGCGACGCCGATGCCGGCGACGGGGGCGTCCTTGGCGGTGACGGGTGCGCCGCCGGCGAGGAAGAGGGTGCCGGGGATGTCCTTGAGGGTGGGGGCGTTGGTGAGGCGCTTGGCGAGCTCGGAGGTGGGGGCGTTCCAGGAGACGGCGGTGTACGCCTTCTTCACGGCCGACTCGTAGGACTGGGGTCCGGCGCCGTCGCCGCGGAGGGTGACGAGGGTGGTGCCGTTGCGGTCGACGACGGCGACGGAGACGCGCTGGTTCTCCTTCTCGGCGGCGTCGAGCGCGGCCTGCGCGGCCTTCGTGGCGGCCTCGATCGTCAGGTGCGTCGACTGCCGGAGGTTCGCGTTCCCCGCGTCGGCGGTGATCGCGGCGGGCGCCGCGGCCGGGGCGGAGGCGTTCGCCGAGACGGCGCCGAACGTGCCGGCGGCGATGACGGCGGCGGCGGTGGCACCGAAGAGGATCTTCTTCATGGGGAACTCCGTGAGGTGAGGCGCTGCGGGGAGGACGTTCGTTCGCTCTGCCATCCATCGTGTGGCCGCACACCCCGCCCGCCGGTCCACGGAGCGGCTGCCCTCCTCACGCACACTGGAGGACGGCCGGGTCAGCCGATCGGCTGATGCCCCCGTGGTCCCCCCGGGCCACCATGGACAGATGTCCCCAGGTCAGGGGTGGCAGGGAGGTGCGAAGGTGACACGGCCGACGGAGCAGGACCCCGACACCCGCTGGCTGGCACGGGTCATGCACATCGCGTTCTTCCTCCTGCTCGGCGCCTCGCTCGCCCGCTTCCTGCTGCGCCACCCCTGGGAGGACCGCAGCCCCTGGATCGTCGCGCTCTCCGGCGCCCTCGCCTCCCTCTACCTCCTCGGCCCGGTCGTCGGCACCCGCGCGGCCCCGCGCCGCATCGCCTGGCTGGGCACGGTCGTCGCCGTCTGGATCGTCCTCGTCGTCCTCGCGCCCAGCTTCGCCTGGTGCGCCGTGCCGCTCTTCTACACGGGCCTGCGGACCCTCCCGCCGCGCGCCGCGCTCGGCCTGGTCACCCTGCTGACCGCGTTCGTCGTCTTCGCCCAGGTGCAGCTCGCGCACGGCGGCTGGGACCCCAACCTGATCGTCGCCCCGCCGGCCGTCGCCGCCATCGCGACCGGCGTCTTCGTCTACTCCGACCGTCAGGCGGCGCGGCAGCGGGCCCTCATCGCCGACCTCATCCGCACCCGGCGCGAACTGGCCGCCATCGAGCGCCGCGAGGGCACCCTGGCCGAGCGGCAGCGGCTGTCGATGGAGATCCACGACACCCTCGCCCAGGGCCTGTCCAGCCAGCAGATGCTGCTCCAGGCGGCGGACCGCACCTGGGACAGCGACCCGGCGACGGCCCGCCGCCACGTCCGTACGGCCGAGTCCATCGCGGAGCGGAACCTCGCCGAGGCCCGCCGTTTCGTCCACGACCTGGCGCCCGCCGACCTCGCCGAGGGCGGCGGCCTCGAAGAGGCGCTGCGCGGCCTGGCCACCCGCGAGTCGGCGGCCTTCCGCGTCGACGGGACCGCCGTGCCGCTGCCCGAGCGGGTGCAGTCGGCCCTGCTGCGGATCGCGCAGGGCGCCCTCGCCAACATCCGCGAACACGCCGGCGCCGACTCCGCCGCCCTGACCCTCAGCTACCTCGACGACCAGGTCGTCCTCGACATCGCCGACGACGGCCGCGGCTTCGACCCCGCCGACACCCCCGGCGGCGTCCGCGGCCACGGCCTGCCCGCCATGCGCGTCCGCGCCCGGCAGCTCGGCGGCACCCTCACCGTCGAATCCGCCCCGGGCGAGGGCACGGTGCTCTCCGCCGCCATCCCGCTCACCCTGGAGCCCTGATGTCCGTACGCATCCTGCTCTGCGACGACCACGTCGTCGTCCGCGCCGGGCTGCTCGCCCTGCTCGGCAGCACCCCCGACATCGAGGTCGTCGGCGAGGCCGGGAGCGGCGAGGAGGCGGTGGCCATGGCGGCCAAGCTGAAGCCGGACGTCGTCCTGATGGACCTCCAGCTCGGCGCGGGCATCGACGGCGTCGAGGCGACCCGCCGGATCGCGCCCACCGGCGTCCACGTCCTCGTCCTCACCACCTACGACACGGACGCCGACATCACCCGCGCGATCGAGGCGGGCGCCACCGGCTACCTCCTGAAGGCCGAGCGGCCCGAGGAGCTCTTCGCCGCCATCCACTCCGCCGCGCAGGGCCGCACCGCGCTGTCCCCGCCGGTCGCCAGCCGTGTCATGGACCGGATGCGGGGAGCCGCCGGGCCGAGCCTCACCGACCGGGAGCGCGACATCCTCGGGCAGCTCGGCCGCGGACTGGGCAACCGGGAGATCGCCCGCGCCCTGTTCATCAGCGAGGCGACCGTGAAGACCCACCTCGGCCGCATCTACGCCAAGCTCGGCGTCGACACCCGCGCGGGCGCCGTGGCGGTCGCCAAGGAGCGCCGTCTGCTGCCGTAGAGGGCCCGCCCACTGCTACTGTGCGTTGCCATTCGACCGCACGGCGTCATGCCGCGGTCCGGTACCGGCACTCAGTCCCAGTGGGAGCGCACGTGAAGCTCGCGATCGTCGGCGGCGGCCCCGCCGGCCTCTACCTCTCGATCCTGCTGAAGCGGCAGGATCCGTCGCACGAGATCGCCGTGTACGAGCGGAACGCCGAGGGTTCCACCTACGGCTGGGGCGTCACCTACTGGGCCGGGCTCCTCGACAAGCTGCGGGCGGGCGACCCCGAGTCGGCCCAGGCGGTCGCCGAGGCGTCCGTGACCTGGACCGACGGGGTCGCGATCGTCCGCGACGAGCGGACCGTCCACCGGGGCGACGCCGGCTTCGGCATCGGACGGCGGCGGATGCTCGGGCTCCTCGCCGACCGCGCGCGGGAGCTCGGCGTCCGGGTCGCCTTCGAGCACGACGTCACCGGGCCGGACGCGCCCGAACTCGCCGGCGCGGACCTGGTCGTCGCCGCCGACGGCGTCAACAGCGTCCTCCGCGAGGCCCACGCCGACCGTTTCGGCCCCACCGTCACCACTGGCCGCAACCACTACATCTGGCTCGGCACCACCAAGGTCTTCGACTCCTTCAGCTTCGCCTTCAAGGAGACCGAGCACGGCTGGATCTGGTGCTACGCCTACGGCTTCAGCGGCGAGCGCTCCACCTGTGTCGTCGAGTGCTCCCCCGCGACCTGGAAGGGCCTCGGCCTGGACTCCCGCGGCGAGGCCGACAGCCTCGCCCTCCTTGAGAAGCTCTTCCACGACCTCCTCGACGGACACGAGCTGATCGGCCGCGACCGGGCCGACGCCGCCGCCCAGTGGCTGACCTTCCGCACCCTCGCCAACCGCGTCTGGCACCACGGCAACCTCGTCCTCCTCGGCGACGCCGCCCACACCACGCACTACTCCATCGGCGCGGGCACCACACTGGCCCTGGAGGACGCCCTCGCCCTCGCGGAGGCCCTGCGCGGCCACACCGACCTGGACGCCGCCCTCACCACCTACGGCAAGCGGCGCCGCGCCGAACTCGTCTCCGCCCGGAGCGCCGCCCGCTACAGCGCCCAGTGGTACGAGAACCTCCCCCGCTACATGGCCCTGGAGCCGGCGAAGATGTTCGCGCTCCTCGGCCAGCGCCACTCGCCGCTCCTCCCCCACATCCCCCCGCAGCTCTACTACCGGATCGACCGCGCCGCCGAGCAGCTGGAGGCCCTCCGCCGCCTCAAGCGCTGGCTCGGCCCCCGCGTCGCCCGCGCGGTCCACGGCCGCCGCTGACCGGCCGCGCCCGCCGCACGCCGGAGCCGCCCGCACGCCGCACGCCGGAGCCGCCCGCCCACCGCGCCCCGGAGCCGGGTGCGGCGGGCGGGAGCGGCCGCCGGCGGTGATCCTCGCGTGCGTGGCCGGTCCGGCGCCGTGACACCATCGGTCCCGTGCTCGACATCGGCTACTCCCTCTCGCGTCGCTTCCCCGACCCGCCACAGACCGACTACCGCCACGCGGACGTCCACTCGCTGCGGCACGACCTCTTCTGCGGGGACGTCTACCTCGCCGACACCGAGGCGGACCGCGAGGTGTCCACAGCCTGGGGATGGGTGCCGGTCCTCGACTTCGCCTGGGCCCTGTGCGACATCGTCGAGCAGCTCGACCAGGACCCCCGCGGCAGCCGCGCCGCCCAGCCGCAGTACGCCGAGCTCGACTTCACCGAGTCCACGGACCGGATGCTCTTCGAGCGCCGCTTCGGCTGGGTGGACGTCGAGGCCGACTGGATGCCCGGCGACGAACCGCCGATCACCTTCAACCACGCCGAACTGCGCCGCGAGGCACGCGACTTCCTGCACGACGTGATCGCCGACCTCACCGACATGCACGAGGGCCTCGCCGACAACCCGGCCGTCTGGTCCCTCCAGGCCCGCTTCCCCCGCCTGCCCTGACCCCGGGAGCCCTGCCACCGGGAGCCCCCGGAGTCGGCCGCCCCTCCCCGGCCGCGGGCCCCCGGTCCTCCGCCCGCCCCCGCCCGGGCGCTCAGTCCTCCACCCGCACCCCCAGCTGCGCCGCGAACACCGGCGCCAGGTCGAGGAGCTGGGCAGTCGAGACGACCGCACCGGCCAGCGACTCCACCCCGCGCGCGATCTCCAGGCGCTGCACCCCCCGCAGGTCCACGTCCCGCAGCCGCGCCCCGGAGAAGTCCACCCCCGTCAGCACGCAGTCCGCGAACTCGACCCGCTCCAGGACCGCGCCCCCGAAGTCCGCCTCGCTCAGGACGCACCCCTCGAAGACGACGTCCCGCAGCTTCGCCCCCCGCAGGTTCAGGTAGTCGCTCTTCCCGCCCCGCACCACGACCCGCTCCAGCACCGCCCCGTGCAGCTGCGCGCCCCCGAGCCGCGCCTCCACCACCTCCACGTCCCGCAGCTGCGCACCGCCGAGCTCCGTGCCCACCCCCCGCACCCCGGTCAGCACCGAGTCGAGGAAACGCGCGCCCGTCAGCCGCGCCCCGTCGAGCCCGCACTCCCGCAGCGCGCAGTCCAGGAACCGCGCGCCCTCGCCCGACTGACCGGTCAGGTCGAGCCCCGCGAGGTCGAGCCCGTCGTAGTCCCCGTCCGGCTCCAGCCCGCCCCCGTACGCCTCCAGCGGAGGCAGCCGGACCTCCGGCCGTCGCGCCCCCGCCACCTTCTTCTTCCGTGTCGTCGCCATGCCTCCATGGTGATGTACGCCACTGACAGCGCCCCGATGTCACGAACGCGGACCCGCCCCACGTCCCCCCTACGAGACCGACACGAGGGAGACGGACATGCGGAAGCTCACGATCATCGGCGGCGGCTTCGCCGGACTCACCGCGGCCATCACCGCCGCCGAGGCCGGCACCAAGGTGACCCTGCACGAGTCCCACCGGACCCTCGGCGGCCGGGCCCGTACCGCCGACGGCCCCTACCGCACCAACGAGGGCCCGCACGCCCTCTACGCCGGCGGCCCCCACTGGACCTGGCTGAAGCAGCGCGGCCTCCTCGGACCGCTCGCCCCGCTGCCGGCCGCCGAGAGCCTGCGGTTCCGCTTCCACCAGGACGGCGCCCTGCGCCGCGTCCCCCCGCTCGGCCTGCTGCGCCAGGCCCTCCGCGGCGCCGGACAGGCCCCCGTCGACCTAGACTTCCGCACCTGGGCCGGCCGCCTCGCGGGCGCGCGCACCGCCGCGACCGCCGCCGCGTACAGCGGGGTCGCGCTCTTCCACCACGACCCCGGAGCCCTCTCCGCCCGCTTCGTGCAGGAGCGCCTGCACCGCGCCGCCTCGCTGCCGCCCGAGGCCCACTACCTCCGGGGCGGCTGGGGCGAGCTGATCGACCGGATGGCCGCGCGGGCCTGGGAGTCGGGCGTCCGCATCGAGACCTCGTCCCGTGTCGACACCCTGCCGACCGGCGAGGGCCCGGTGATCGTCGCCACCGCCCTGCCCGCCGCCGCCCGGCTCCTCGGCGACCCGTCGCTGACCTGGGAGAGCGGCCGTACCGTCCTCGTCGACCTGGCGCTGCGCACCCGCAAGGGCGACCCGTTCGTCGTCTCCGACCTCGACGCGCCCGGCTGGGTCGAGCGCTTCACCGCGCAGGACCCCTCCCTCGCCCCCGCCGGACAGCAGCTGCTCCAGGCCCAGCTCCCCATCGGCCCCGACGAGGGCAAGGCCGACGGCGTCGCCCACGCGGAGCGCCTCCTCGACCTCGGCTTCCCCGGCTGGCGCGAGCGGACCGTCTGGCGGCGCGAGTCCGTCTCCCAGGGGCGTACGGGCGCCGTCGACCGCCCCGGCACGACCTGGCGCGACCGTCCCGCCGTCGACCGGGGCGACGGCGTGTACCTGGTCGGCGACCAGGTGGCGGCCCCCGGCGTGCTGTCGGAGGTCTCCTTCACCAGCGCCGTCGAGGCGGTCTCGCTCGCCCTGCGCGCCGACCGCCCCGGCCGCCGGGTCCGCCCCGGGACCGGAGCCCGGGCCGGCCGGCCCGACGGCCTTGACCTCAAGCGCGCTTGAGGTCGGAGGCTGTACCCGTCAAGCCGCCCACCGGCCCGTACGACGACACAGGGGACCGCCATGCACGCCATCCGCCTCCACGCCTTCGGCCCCGCCGAGAACCTCGTCCACGAGGAGACCCCCGACCCCCTCCCGGGCGCCGGCCAGGTCCGCATCAGGGTCGCGGCGGCCGGCGTGCACCTCCTCGACACCGCGCTCCGCGAGGGCGCCACCGGCCCGTTCCCCGCCCCCACCGAGCTGCCCACGATCCCCGGCCGCGAGGTCGCCGGCACCGTCGACGCCCTCGGCGAGGGCACCGACCCGTCCTGGCTCGGCAAGCGGGTCGTCGCCCACCTCGGCATGAACCCCGGCGGCTACGCCGAACTCGCCGTCACCGACGCCGCCCGCCTCCACGCCCTGCCCGACCACCTCGGCGAGGCCGAGGCCGTCGCCATGATCGGCACCGGGCGCACCACCCTCGGCATCCTCCAGTTCACCACGCTCGGCCCCGACTCGGTCGCCGTCGTCCCGGCCGCCGCGGGCGGCATCGGCACCCTGCTCGTCCAGTACGCCAAGAACGCCGGCGCCCACGTCATCGGCCTCGCCGGCGGCCCCGCGAAGGTCGCGCTCGTCCGCGAGAACGGCGCCGACCTCGCCGTCGACTACACGGAGCCGGGCTGGCCCGACACGGTCCGCGCCCACCTCGACGGCATCGGCCGGCAGGCCACCGTCGTCTTCGACTCGGTGGGCGGCGACGCCGGCCGCGCCGCCGTCGACCTCCTCGGCAAGGGCGGGCAGCACCTCGTCTTCGGATGGTCCGGCGCCGGCGGCCTGGAGGCCGGCGCCCTCACCTTCACCGAGGAGGAGCTCACCGCCCGGGGCATCACCTCGGAGTCCGTCCTCGGCCCGGTCATGATCCGCAAGGCGGGCGGCGACGTCCGCGGCCTCGAACTCGCCGCCCTCGACGCGGCGGCCACCGGCACCCTCCGGCCCGCCGTCCACCGCTTCCCCCTCGCGGACGCCGCGGGAGCCCACCGCGCCCTGGAGAACCGGGGCACGACGGGCAAGGTCGTCCTCGTCCCGTAGACCCTTCGTTCCCCGCGGGAAGAGGGCGGGGCCCGCGGGAAGAGGGCGGGCGCGCGGCGCCGTCAGACGCCGACGACGTCCCAGGAGTGCGCCTTGAACTCCTTCAGGAAGTCCGGGTGGTCCTCCCACATCCGGGCCACCTGACGCAGCACGTCCCAGTTCTGCTCCAGGGCCTGGTCGACGACCTGGCGCAGCTCCGGCGCCGTCTCCCGCTTCTCCACGAGGCCGTTGACGGCCGACGCCGCCTGCACCGTGTACCGCGTGGCCCGCAGCGCCCGCGAGGTGTCGTCCATGCCGAACCCGTGGTCACTGCCGTTCGCGGGGTCGAAGAGCGGCGTCAGCCGCGCCTCGATGAAGGCGGTGATCCGCTGGAACCGCTGCTCGATGTCCGTGTTCATGCGTTCTTCCTACACCCTCGCCCCACCGAGCTCCGCAAGCGCCCCGTCCGTCAGGCGGTAGATCGTCCACTCGTCCTGCGGGCGGGCGCCCAGGGACTCGTAGAAGTCGATCGACGGCTTGTTCCAGTTCAGCACCGACCACTCCAGGCGCCCGTAGCCCCGGTCGACGCAGATGCGGGCCAGCTCGCGCAGCAGCGCCTTGCCGTGACCGCCGCCCCGCGCCTCCGGACGGACGTACAGGTCCTCCAGGTAGATGCCGTGGACTCCGCGCCACGTCGAGAAGTTGAGGAACCAGAGCGCGAACCCGGCCACCTCGCCGGAGTCGGTCTCCGCGATGTGCGCGAAGGCCGCGGGATGCTCGCCGAAGAGGGCCTCGCGGAGCTGGTCCGGGGTCGCGTGGACCTCGTCGAGGGCCTTCTCGTACTCCGCGAGGTCGCGGACCATGGCGTAGATGACAGGGACGTCGGCAGGCGTGGCTGTACGGATCATGAGGTCAGCCTGCCCCGGCTCAGGCCCTCCTGGCCAGCAGGATTCGGGCCAGCGCCACCTGTTCGGCGTCGAGCCCCGGCTCGCCGTCCTCGACGTCCCACAGCCCGTTCTGCAGCACCCGCCCGAGCGTCCACGCCGCCGCCCGCCGCCGGTCCCCCGCCACCTCCGCCAGCAGGTCGAAGCGCCACAGGACCTCCGCCGGGTCGGGATCGAACCGGTCCGTCAGCGCCGGCAGCAGATCGAAGCCGGGGTCCCCCGCCAGCGGCTTCGGATCGATCGCCAGCCAGGGCTCGCGCGCGCCGGGACCTCCGGTTCCGGGTCCGCCCGGACGGCCCCGGTCGTCCCCGCCGCCGCGACCACCCGCCAGGACGTTCCCCATGTGCAGGTCCCAGTGGAGCAGCCGGTCCCCCGGCTCCCCCGCCACCTCCCGCACCGCCGCCGCGCAGTCCCGCAGGACCGCCGCGTCCTCCGCTCCGAGCCGCGCCACCGCCGCCGGCACCTCAGCCAGCATCCCCACCGCGATGTCCCCGAGCCGTCGCATCCCCTCCGGCGCGGGCACCGCCACCAGCCGGGCCAGCAGCCCCGCCACGATCCGCAGCGCCTCCCGGGTGTCGGCCAGCGACGACAGCGGCCGGGTCTCGTCGAGCCGCTCCAGGAGCATCGTCCCCGTCGCGGCGTCATGGTCGAGCAGCCGCACCGAGCCCGCCCCGTCCCACACCCGCAGGGCGACCGGCTCGCCCTCCGACTCCTCGTCCAGGAGCTGGAACTTGAGCGCCGCGGGCGTCCCGTCCGCCCGCCGCTCCACCGGCAGCACCAGCGAGGCCACCCCGTACATCGACGGGCCCGTCACCCGCAGCCCCCACCGCCCGAGGAACTCCCCGGCCATCCCCGGCAGCCCCGCCACGAACGCCCGCCCCGCCGCGCCGTTGTACCGCTCCTGCGACCGGGCCAGCTCCTCGGGTACGCGGACGACGGGACGCTGCGGCCCCTCGGGTACGCGGACGGACGCGCGGCGCAGCCCCTCGGCTCCATGAGTCATCCCCCGACCCTAGAACGGGCCCCCTCCCCCGATCGCCTTCTTTTCACGGCAGGGTGCGGCCCACCCCGGCGTCGCGCAGCGCCCGTGCGAACTGCGTCGCGTCGTACAGCGCGTCCCCGCCCGGCAGGGCCGTACCGTCCACGAGCACCGTCGGCGTGCCGCCCACCCCCGACTCCTCGAACGCCCTCTCCGCGTCGGCCACCCAGACCCGGTGCGCGTCGTCCCGCACCGCCCGGTCGAAGGCCGGCCCCCGCAACCCCTCCACCTGGTCGGCGATCCGCAGCAGACGGTCCACCGCGTACCCGTCCGCCGACTCCCCGGCGGGCTGCGAGGCGAACAGCGCCGCCTGGTACGCGGCGAACCTCCCGGGCCCGGCGTCCACCGCAGCCCTCAGCGCGTTCGCCGCGCGCGCCGAGGCCGAACCGCCGGTCCGCGCGTCGAGGAAGGAGGCGACGACGTACTCGACCCTCACCGTGCCGGCCGCGGCCTCGTCGGCGAGGACCGTCCCGGCGCTCGCCTCGAACCGCGCGCAGTAGCCGCACCGCGGGTCCACGTACACCGTCACCGTGTGCGGCACCTTCGCCGCGCCGACGACGATCTTCGTACCCTCCACGGCCGCCGGCAGCGTCCCGAGCACGTCGGCGTTCCCGGCCGGTGCCGCCGCCACCGCCTCGGCGGCCGACGGCCCGCCACCCGAACACCCCACCGCCACAAGGCCGATGAGGCCGGCCGAGAGCGCCGCGGCGACACCGCGGCGAGTCCTGCGTACGGCCATGGGAGAGTCCTTCCGGAACGACGAAATCCGCACGAGATCCGCACCCTCGAACCTAGGCCGGACACCACCCCGCACCCCGCGCCGAAGGACCCGTATCCAGAGGACCAAGGCCCCGGGTAACGTCCCGCCCACGCACCCGGAAGAGGGATACACATGAGCACGGTCAACGGCGGCATCTCGTTCTGGTTCGCGCAGGAGGGCGCCTCCGCGCCCCGCGAACCGCTCCCCGGAGACACCACGGCCGACGTCTGCATCGTCGGCGGCGGCTACACCGGCCTGTGGACCGCCTACTACCTGAAGAAGGCCGTCCCCTTCCTCCGGATCACCGTCCTCGAGGCCAAGTTCTGCGGCTACGGGGCCTCCGGCCGCAACGGCGGCTGGCTCTACAACGGCATCGCCGGCCGCGACCGCTACGCCCGACTCCACGGACACGACGCCGCCGTCCGCCTCCAGCAGGCCATGAACGCCACCGTCACCGAGGTCCTCGACGTCCTCGGGACCGAGAAGATCGACGCCGACCAGCACCGCGGTGGGGTCCTCGAAGTCGCCCTCTCCCCCGCGCAGCTCATCCGCCTCAAGGAGTTCCACGCCACCGAGACGGCCTTCGGCGAGACCGACCGCGAGCTGTACGGCGCCCGCGAGACCGCCGCACGCATCCGCGTCACCGGCGCCGTCGGCTCCTCCTGGAGCCCGCACGGCGCGAGCCTCCACCCGGTCAAGCTGGTCACCGGCCTCGCCGCCGCCGTCGAGGCGCTCGGCGTCACCCTCCACGAGTCGACCCCCGTCACCGAGATCAGGCCCAAGAACGCCGTCACCCCGTACGGCACCGTCCGCGCCCCCTACGTCCTGCGGTGCACCGAGGGCTTCACCGCCTCCCTCGCCGGCCAGCGCCGCACCTGGCTCCCGATGAACTCCTCGATGATCGTCACCGAGCCCCTCACCGACACCCAGTGGGACGCCCTCGGCTGGGCCGGCGGCGAGGCCCTCGGCGACATGGCCCACGCCTACATGTACGCCCAGCGGACCGCCGACGGCCGCATCGCCCTCGGCGGCCGCGGGGTCCCCTACCGCTTCGGCTCCAAGACCGACAACGACGGCCGCACCCAGCCGCAGACCGTCGAGGCCCTCCGCGACATCCTCGTCCGCTTCTTCCCCCAGCTCGCCGGCGTCGGCATCGACCACGCCTGGTCCGGCGTCCTCGGCGTCCCCCGCGACTGGTGCGCCACCGTCACCCTCGACCGCTCCACCGGCCTCGGCTGGGCCGGCGGCTACGTCGGCTCCGGCGTCGCCACCGCCAACCTCGCCGCCCGCACCCTCCGCGACCTCATCCAGCAGGACTCCGGCCAGTCCGGGCCCACCGACCTCACCGAACTCCCCTGGGTCGGCCACAAGGTCCGCAAGTGGGAGCCCGAACCCCTCCGCTGGCTAGGCGTCCAGACCATGTACGCCGCCTTCCGCGGCGCCGACCGCCGCGAGGCCGCCGGCCACGCCGCCACCACCGACCGCATCGCCGTCCTGGCCAACCGCCTCAGCGGCCGCTGACCGAGCAGGCCACCGACCGGACGAAAAACCCACCCGGCCCCAACGGAACGAGAACCCCACCCGGCTCCGGCCGGGTGCGGCCCGCGCGGCTCCGGCCGGGTGGGGCCCGCGCGGTCTCATTCCACGTCGATGCCGAAGTCCCCCACCAGCTCCTCCAGCCCGCCCCCGTACCCCTTCCCCCCGACGACGAAGTCCCAGTCGCCACCGGCGCGCCGCCGGAACGACCCGAGCACGAGCGCGGTCTCGCCGGGCCGCCCGTCGGACACGACCAGCCGGTCGAGCTCCGTCCCCGCGTCGTCACGGAGCCGGATGCCCGCCTCGGTGAAGCCGCGGAGATCCGCGTCCGGGTCGGCCTCGGGATCGACGGCGGCGACCAGCACCAACCGGTCGGCGCGCGCCGGAAGGGCGTCGAACCCGACCCGCACGGCGGCCCGGTCGCCCGGCGCGGCGGCCACCGTCGACACCGAACCGTCCGGGGTGGCCGGGTTGTTGTAGAAGACGAACCACTCGTCGCCGATGATCCGGTCGCCCGCGCAGACCAGCGCGCACACGTCGAGGGCCACCGCACCGGTCCACACCATGCCCAGCAGGTTGAAGTCCGCGTCGGCCTCGACGGCCGGGACGACGGCGGGCGCGGCGGGCGCCGGCTCGGGCCCGGAGGGTGTCACGGGGCCCAGCCGGCCCCGCAGCCCGTGCTGGCGGAGCAGGTCCACGAGTTCCGTCCCCGAGATCAGGGTGAGGGGCTTGCCGTTGGCGAAGGTGTACGAACCGGGCCCGAACCTCGACGTGGTGACGAGGACGCCCTTGTTCGCGCCGGCGCCCTGCACGGTCCCGAACAGGTCCCGCACGGCGGTGGGCGGAACGGTGTTCCGGTAGCGCTTCACCTGGACGACGATCGACCCGCCGCTGATGGGATCGGGATCCAGCGCCTCCACGTCGACACCACCGTCGTTGGACCGCCGCGTGGTGACGGCCTGCAGCCCGCGGGCCCGGAAGAGCTGCGCGACGAGCCCCTCGAACGCGATCGGGTCCATGGTCAGGAGATCGGGCTCCTCCCCGTCGCCCTGGACGACGACGTCCTCGCTCACCTGGCCCGGCGAGACCAGCGGCGCGACGGCCGCCCGCTCGTCCGGCCTGGCGGAGAGCCGTCCGGCGAGCCCACCGGTCAGGCACTCCACCGCCCCGACGAGCTCCAGGTTGAGCCCGTCGAACACACCCCGGTCCACCGCCACGGAGGCCACGCAGACCCGCGACGCGAGCCCGGTCGCCGGATCGACACCGCCCACGTACCCGTTGAGGGCGACACCGTCCAGCGCACCGAACCGGTCCGCGGCGAACAGCTCCCGCACCGCGAGGAGCACACTCTGGGCCAGCACGTCCCGGTAGAGCGCCCGCCGCCGCGTCACCGGCCGCGGCACCTCCTTCTCCTGGTCCGTGCCGGGCAGGTACTTGACCCCCTTCGCCACCGGCACGACCTCGTACCCGGGCAGGTCCCAGTCGACCACGAGCCGGCGCCTGCCCCGCTCGTACGCCGCCGACACCTCGCGGGGAAACCCCTCGGGCCAGGCCGTCGAGGCGAACAGCACGGCGGAGAAGAACTCGACGACCGTGTCCGCGTCCCCCTCGCGCAACGCCCCGACCATCCCGGCGATCCCGCTGTTGTGCGCGCGTATCTCCGCCAGCCGGCCGGCCGCCCACACCTCGTACTCGCGCCGCCGGGACGCCAGTTGGCCGACCCGCCGCGCCTCCGCCGCCCGCGCCTCGTGCCGGTCCCGCTCGAACCGCGCCCCCGCGTCCCGCTCCGCCTGCGCCGACCCGGACGCCGGACGGTAGAACCGCCGATCCGGCATCGCCACCGGCTCGCCCAACGGCCCCGGCTCGAACGGCTCCACGACCTCGTCCCGCCGCAGCGACTCCACCCCGAACGCCGCACCCCGGCACCCCACCGCCAGCAACGACTCCAGCTCCGCCACCCGCCGGTCGATCTCCCGCGTCCGCCGCAACGCGTCCGCGTCCCTCCGCTGCCGGTACGCCGCCCGCTCCTCCCGCCGCATCCGCGCGACGTCCCTCTCGTACGCCCGCTGCGCCCGCTCCGCCTCCCTCTCCCGCCGGAGCACCGCCTCCCGCTGCCCCTCCCGCTCCCTCTGCGCCGCCCTCTGCTCCTCGGCCCACACCCCCATGAGCCCCCCGCCCCGCCGCCCCATCGCCACCCCTCCCGCAACACCCGACCCCACCCCCCAATCCTCCCGGACCCGCGGCCCCCGCAGCACCCTTCGGCGGCCCCGGAACCCGCCCACGAACCCCACCGAAGGGCATCGGTGCGCCCTGCGGAGCCGATGCGGCCCGACGGGTCCGGCATTGCCCCTGAATTAGACACCTGTCAACGTAGACACATGTCGAAATCAGAGCTGCCGGTGATCGGCCAGGACGAGCAGGCGGCGTGCTGCTCGCCGATGGTCCGTGAACCACTGGGCGAAGCGGACGCCGCGGACCTGGCCAAGGTGTTCAAGGCACTGTCGGACCCGATCCGGCTGCGCCTGCTGTCGCTCATCGCCTCGCACGAGGGCGGCGAAGCCTGCGTGTGCGACCTGACCGGCCCGTTCGACGTGTCCCAGCCGACGATCTCCCACCACCTCAAGGTGCTGAGGGAAGCGGGTCTGGTCGGCTCGGAACGACGAGGCACCTGGGTCTACTACTGGGTGCTCCCCGCCACCCTCGCCCGCCTCTCCTCCCTCCTGCGGACGCCGGCCGACGCCGTCCCCGCCGGAGCCGTCGGATGACGGCTCCCCTCGGGCGTCGCACCCTGGCCGAACTGGTCGGTACCGCCACCCTCGTCGCGATCGTGGTCGGCTCCGGCATCCAGGCCACCAGGCTGACCGACGACGTGGCCCTCCAGCTCCTCGCCGACTCCCTCGCGACCGTCCTCGGCCTCGGCACGCTGATAGCCCTGCTCGGACCGGTCTCCGGGGCGCACTTCAATCCGGCGGTGACACTGGCCATGTGGTGGAGCGGGCGCCACGACACGGACGGCCTCGCACTCCGCAGCGTCGCGGCGTACGTCCCCGCCCAGGTCGTCGGCGCCGTCGGCGGCGCGGTCCTGGCGAACGCGATGTTCGCCGAACCCCTCATCCGCCTGTCCGGTCACGACCGCTCCGCCGGCCACCTGTGGCTCGGCGAACTCGTCGCCACCACCGGCCTCGTCCTCCTGGTCCTCGGGCTCGGCCGCACGGCCCAGCAGCGCCTCGGACCGGCCCTCGTGGCCTCGTACATCGGCGCGGCCTACTGGTTCACCTCGTCCACCAGCTTCGCCAACCCGGCCGTGACCCTCGCCAGGACCTTCTCCGACACCTTCGCGGGCATCGCCCCGGGCTCCGTGCCGCCGTTCATCGCCGCCCAGCTCCTCGGCACCGGAATCGCCCTCGCTCTGGCCGTCGCCCTCTTCGGCCGCCCCACACCCACCACCACCGTCGCCCCCACCCCGACGCCCGAGCCCCGACTCGCCACCACCGACCACTGACCCCCCGCCCCAGGAAGCCCCACCATGCCCTCCCCCGCGATCCCCTCCGTACTCTTCGTCTGCGTCCACAACGCCGGCCGCTCCCAGATGGCCGCCGCCTTCCTCTCCCACCTGGGCGGCGACCGCGTCGAGGTCCGATCAGCCGGCTCCGCCCCGGCCCACACGGTCAACCCCGCCGTCATCGCAGCCATGTCGGAAGTCGGCATCGACATCTCCGCCGAGACCCCCAAGGCCCTCACCCCCGAAGCCGTCCAGACCTCCGACGTCGTCATCACCATGGGCTGCGGCGACGCCTGCCCCTACTTCCCCGGCAAGCGCTACCTCGACTGGACCCTCGCCGACCCCGCCGGCCACACCCTCGAATCCATCCGCCCCATCCGCGACACCATCGAACAACACATCCAAACCCTCCTGACCGAACTCCACATCACCCCCTCGCCCTGACCACCCGACGCACCGCCGACCAGCGACCCACACCCGCCCGAGATCTGTCAGTCTGCGGATGCCTTCACGGTGGACGGATTCCTGCGCGGCGAGTCCCCGCTATCGGGTTGCCGCTACCGCGCTCCTGTCCCGAGGACCTCTTCGTCCCGAAGCGGCAGCTCGGCCAGGGGCGCTTCCAAGGGCTACCGCGCCTTTCACCTGGGCTGCTGGTCTTCAGGTGATCGCGTTCGTCCGCCGCTGTTCGTCGGCGTTGCCACGCAGTTGGACAGTCACCCCGGGTACGCACCGGGCGCTGAAAAGCTGGGCTGACAGGGCTGCACGGCACGCAAGGAGCCGCCCTGATCAGCTCTGAGACACCAACTCGATCGACACCAGTGCCGCTGATTCAAGGTCGATCGTGTCTCCGTCGTCCTCGGAAAGAGCCTCATCCGGGTAGTCGGCGGGCACGACGACCAGCATCGTGTGCGGGCGGGGAAGCCAGCCGACATCCTGCGGAGGGTCGTAGCGGCCGATATCGATGATCCGCACCAGCGTCTCGGGTATGCCCACAAGGCAGCTGTCACCGACGTGCAGGTTCCATGGCTCAGGATCGGTCTTGAACAGGCTCATGATCCAGCCCGAAGAGTCGGGCGACATCCCGAAGGATCTCCGCCCGTTCCACTTGATGTGAGACTGCGGATCGATCTCGGCCCATGGCCACTCAATCGAAGCGTGGAAGCAGGACACCTCGGCCACTCGACCTTCCGCCGGCGGGCAGCTGACTCGTAGAACGTCGCCCACCCGGAACTCGTGATGTGGCGTGTCTGTGCCCATGGTTGCCCCTGCTGTCGCTCGCTCCAAGAGTTGCACCGTACCGACCGCCTCAGCTGAAACCCGCCCCACCTCCCATCCCGTCTGCCGTCGCCCCGCACGCGCTGTGGAGCAGGTGCGGCGCCGGGCGCCCATGCGCAAGAGCCCACCCCTGTGGTCGTGGCCTTCTGGCACATAGGCGGCACGGCCATGATCATGCGGAAGGGCCGACGCCGGGGATCTCTCCCCGGCGCCGGCCCTTCGCGTGAAGCCCTCTGTCGGGTTCGAACCGACGACCCCAGCTTTACAACAGAGGGAGGGTGATCACTGACGTGACCTGCGAGTGATGCCACTGCATGCATGGAGCATCATGTCCGACATGCTGCTGACCCTTGGTTCCGACCGCCAGACGCGCGACTTCACGTGTGACTGCTGCGACGCCCCCATCGAGCGGGCATGGGACTTCATCCACGCCGACGGCGCTCCCCACGCCGTGTACTTCGCGAACTGCTACCACCACGCCGATCAAGACCACGACGCATGGATAGACGTGATCTTCGGTACCTGGGGTGCCGGACCCGACGAGTGGACGGATCACGTCGCCTTCGCGTGCCGTGTCGGTCCTGTGGCCGGCCAGACCTCTCCGGCCTCCACCCTGGTGACCGCCGGCCTGGCGAACCCTGACGGACCGCTCTTCGGGCTCAAGCTCGACCGTGAAGCCGCCTTGAAGCACCCGCGCCTGAACGAGTTCTGGCAGGTCTCGGACTTCATCCTGGAGAACGATCCCCTGGTGCGGGCCCACGTCTACGGCCACTAGGAGAACCAGCGACGACTCGCCACCGACCC
Organism: Streptomyces sp. NPDC051180; assembly: GCF_040689545.1. Lineage (NCBI taxonomy): Bacteria > Bacillati > Actinomycetota > Actinomycetes > Kitasatosporales > Streptomycetaceae > Streptomyces > Streptomyces sp. NPDC051180. The sequence goes on along the minus strand of NZ_JBFBBC010000012.1, from coordinate 91,927 downwards.
GAGCCGTCATGCGTGCGGACGGCGGCCGGGCTGGAGGGATGCACGAGATCAGGAGCGCACCCGAAAGGCCGTGGCTGCCGCCTTCCAGGGCACATACGCTCCCCGTCATCGAGGAACCCGGGGGCGATACGACATGGCCGACGAGGCGGTCTCGGTGCTTCGGGGCGCGGGCGCCACGCATGGCCGCCGTTGGTTGCCCCTCCACGGCCCGCAGACGGCCCGGAACCTACTCAGTCACGAGCCCAGTCGAAGGGCATCGGTGCGCCCTGCGGAACGACCCATGGGTGCGGATAGCGTGCCCGACAGCCTGTGCACCGCGCGACGAACGGACCGATTTCCGGGTTCGTCAGAACGCTGTAGTGACTGGAGGGCTGAGCCGGAAGCATGTGCCCGTTCGCTGTCGACTCCAGGCCGGGCCACTCTGGTGAGCACTCGCAAGGTCGTTCCACAGCAAACAGCTCACCGTCAGAGACCCCGGCCGTTCGCTTGAAGAGCCTGGCGAGGGTCTCACGTACCGACACAGCCGGCCTCCGCTTCACGTAGCCCGAACCCTGGGTGGGCAGAGGCTATCCGAGGTCACGGAGCGGCTGGGCTGGAGCGGTAAGTTCGGGGGAGTGCGGCCGTGCAAGCAACTCGCTCTCGCCTGGTTGTGCAGGGATGGCAACGGTGTCCCGAGCAGCCCGTGCGAAGTCGCGTTGTGCTTGCCAACGGGCGCGTGAGGCCGCGATCAATTCTTCCTTCGAATCAGGGTGTCGATGGAACTTGCCAGCCTTCGCACGCTCGGCCATCAGAGCATTCGCGGCCTGGTCTGCCAGGTCGGCCACCTGGGCTGGCCCTTCGATGGTCACCAGCGCCAGAAGCGGCCACAGCTCCGCCAGCCTCTCATCAGCCTGTGCAGCGGCGTTGAGGTAAGCCTCCTCGGAGACTCGCGCTTCCGGCTTGACCGTCGCGCCTATCGCCTGCGCAGTCCGTACTGCCTGATTGATGAACTGTACGTACGCTTCCTTGCGTGTTGTGCGGTATTGGTCTCGCCTGGCCTCATCTCGCTCGTTGTTCGTCAACCTCTCTTGGTGTCTAAACTGGTGACGATTAGTTAGCAAACTCAGCCAACTGGTGATGCCAGCGCCGGCAAGCGTTGACAACGCAGTGATCAGTGCAATCGAAGCCGCATCGCTCATAAGTCCATTCTGCTTTGGGGCGCCGACACCAGGTGCTGAATGGCTCCGTCACCCGACCTTGGCCACCCCAACTCCCATCTCAACAACCCACGGCCGGCACCCGCGTACGGGCCTGGCGGACCGCCCTCCTCGAGGAAGGCGTGGGCGAGCCGACCGTCGTCAAGGCGTACCAACTCCTCCGAGCCACCCTGAACACGGCCGTGGACGACGAGCTGATCCGCCGCAACCCCTGCCGCAACAAGGGCGCCGACCGATACAACGTCCCCGAGCGCCCCAATCTCACTGTGGCCGAGGTGTACGCCGTGGCCGACAAGGCACCGAAGTCCGCCGCCGGCATCCGACCGGTCGCCTTCCCGGCCGAAATCGCCCCAGAGCCCGCTCACCACTTGGAGCACTTCGCCGGTGCCGGTCAGGACGGCCATCTCTTCCGGGGTCCCCGCGGCGGCCTCTTTCGGCGAACCAACCTCCGGGACGACCGGACCGCCGCCCGCCCCCTGTCGGGTTCGAACCGACGATCCCCGCTTCAGAAGTTCGGCCTGGCTTCCCCGAGAGAGGGCAACCTCCTGCTCGCACTCGCTGTCGACAGCCACACTGGACTGCCGTCATCCACTGTTGCTGATGTCAGCCAAGGATGTCGAAGGCTGCTCTACTCAGCCCGGCTGGACGACCGCGTATTCACCGCCGGCAGCAGGCGTCAGGCGAGTGCGCTCCTCCTCCGAGAGGACCCGTCCAGTCCTTGCGGCTATCTGTCCCAGCGATTCACCCGCGCTCGCTTGGACGATCTCCGGCGCCTCCGGGTCGACGGCCACGGCGAGGAGGGCCTGGCGGGCCTGCTCTTCATCCGTGGCGTACAGATCCATGGCGGCATCGTCACGTGCCCCGATGTCGGCGCCGCGATCGAGCAGCATCGCAAGCAAAGCCTTCACCTGCTGTGCATCCATGCAGTCATCCTTCACGACGGACCGGAGGGGCTCACAGGGGATCTCAAACTGTGCGGCGGGACGGCGATCACCGCCACCTCCACTGTCGGTCCTCGCCGGGCCCAAGCGGGCCGCCGCCTCTTTACAAGAGCGGGAGGGCGGAACCACGTCTGACCTGGGCGGATACTGAGCTGACTGCTCCACCAGACAGCTAGCCTCAGAGGTGTTGCTTCGCTGCCCTGACGAGATGAGCGATGCCATCCCGCGTGTGTACCCTTCGCTGATCCAGCTCTGACCGGCTGTCCGTTTTATGTACGGCTGTGACCTCGGCAAGCAAGCTTTCACCCTTGCGGCTCAGCTCTTCGTTGTCGGTGAGCATCTGCATCCGGAACAGAGCCTCCTGAGCCTTGGACCTGAGGTCATATGCCCGGATCTGCACAGCCTCGGCAGCTTCCGGAGGGGGCTGCTCATGCGTACAGAACCAAAGGTGCACGAGACACCGCCGGTAGTTGATCAAAGCCGCCGCATAGGCCGTGTACGCGTCCAGCCGTTCCTGACGCAGCTTCTCGTCCCGCGTGAACTGGTGACCTCTTTCAGTGGTGCGCCGTTGGACTCCCAGGGTGATCCCCGAACCAAGCAGGGTGCCCAAGACGGCGATGGCGCTGGCGATTATGGCTTCCACCTCTGTAGAAGATCACGACCGAAGGCGCTCTGTGATCGGTTCGCATGAGCTACTGGGGCACATGTTGGGGAGCAAGCCCTCTCTACCGGGTCCGAGCTTGCGGCCCCCACCGACCCTCCACCCGCCATCCGCCCTGACTCCCATCCGCCACACCTCACCAGCCGGCACCCGCGCACAGGCCCCATCCATCCCGGAGTTTGAGCGCCCCGGCGGAGGCATCGTCTTGAGCCGCCCTTGCGTACCGCCTCGGCCGCATCGTGGTTCGCCGCCCATCACCCCGAGCCGTCAGGCGTGCGGACGGCGCCCGGGCTGGAGCGGGGCGGAGACAGGAGCGCAGGCCCGGGCGACGGGCCGCGCGCGCCGCGCCGTGCACGGCGGGTGCCTTGATGAGGCAGAGGTATCTGTAACAGCTGCTTCGACCGGGCCTTCTGGCGCGTAGGTGGCAAGGCCGTGATCATGTCGAAGGGCCGGCGCCGGGGGATCTCGCCCCTGCGCCGGCCCTTCGTGTGGAGCCCCCTGTCGGGTTCGAACCGACGACCCCCGCTTTACAAGAGCGGTGCTCTGGCCAGCTGAGCTAAGGAGGCAGCGAGTGCAGTGTAACGAACGGGGGGTGGGGGGTGGTCGGGAATCTCACCGTGGGGAGGGTGCTGACAGATCGGGTGCGGGGAGGTAGCGTCACGGGGAGTTCACCTGGGTGGACTAGACCTCAATCCTTCCTTTACTCGGATCGTCCGGCACGTTCCTGCCGGTGAAGGGACACATCACCATGGCTTCCGTCACTTTCGACAAGGCGACCCGGGTGTACCCCGGTGCCACCAAGCCCTCCGTCGACCAGCTGGACATCGAGATCGCCGACGGCGAGTTCCTCGTGCTGGTCGGACCGTCCGGCTGTGGCAAGTCGACGTCGCTCCGCATGCTCGCGGGCCTCGAGGACGTCAACTCCGGCGCGATCCGCATCGGTGACCGCGACGTCACGCACCTGCCGCCGAAGGACCGGGACATCGCGATGGTGTTCCAGAACTACGCGCTGTACCCGCACATGAGCGTCGCCGACAACATGGGCTTCGCGCTCAAGATCGCCGGCGTGAACAAGTCGGAGATCCGGGCGAAGGTCGAAGAGGCCGCGAAGATCCTCGACCTCACGGAGTACCTGGACCGGAAGCCGAAGGCGCTCTCCGGCGGTCAGCGCCAGCGTGTCGCCATGGGCCGCGCGATCGTGCGCGAGCCGCAGGTGTTCCTCATGGACGAGCCGCTGTCGAACCTCGACGCGAAGCTCCGTGTGTCGACGCGTACGCAGATCGCCGGTCTGCAGCGCCGTCTGGGCATCACGACGGTGTACGTGACGCACGACCAGACCGAGGCCCTCACCATGGGCGACCGCGTCGCGGTGCTGAAGGACGGTCTGCTCCAGCAGGTCGACTCGCCGCGCAACATGTACGACCGTCCCGCCAACCTCTTCGTCGCCGGCTTCATCGGCTCCCCGGCCATGAACCTGGTCGAGGTCCCGATCACGGACGGCGGCGTGAAGTTCGGCAACAGCGTCGTCCCCGTCTCCCGCGACGCCATCGCCGCGGCGGCCGCCAACGGCGACACCACGGTCACGGTCGGCGTCCGCCCCGAGCACTTCGACGTGCAGGGCCCGACGGGCAAGGACGGCCTGGCCGTCACGGTCAACGTGGTCGAGGAGCTCGGCTCCGACGGCTTCGTCTACGGCTCCACCCGCGTCGGCGGCGAGGACAAGGACCTGGTCGTCCGCGTCGGCGGCCGTGACGTCCCGGCCAAGGGCACCACGCTGCACGTCGTGCCGCGCGCCGCCGAGCTGCACGTCTTCTCGACCTCCACGGGCGCGCGTCTCAGCGACTGACGCCACCCGAGCCTCCCCGGCTCTCCCGGACGGCCCCGCATCTCCTCGGCAGATGCGGGGCCGTCCGTTTAAAAGGGCGTACCGCGGAAAACCCCGGCATTCGGGGCTGCTCCGGGCCGACGCGTCAACACGGGATTCGAAAAGGCGCCTCGAACCATCCCCCGCGAGAGTGACTAAATGTCGCCATATCACTACCGGCCGCTACGCTCGCCTGCGTGACGCACACTGCCCGCCGAATCGGCCGCTCTCTCGCCCTCGTCCTGCCCGTCGTCCTGGTGCTCTCGGGAACGCTCGCGGTGTCCGCCGTTCCGTGGGCCGGCCAGGACTCCGGAACCCAGCTGACGGCCTCCTCCTCGGAGGTCTCCGTCCGGGCCAAGTCCCGTGCCCCGCAGGACGTCCTGCGCGACCAGCTCCTCGCCGAGCTCCAGGAGAAGGACCCCGGCACGGCCCTCACCCACCTCCAGCGCGAGGTGGAGAACCGGCCGTCGCTGGCCAAGCACTGCATCTCGATCGCCCGCGCGCTGGGCCGCGCCGCCGTCGAGCACTACGGACCCTCGCGCGCCCAGTCGTTCTCCCGCCCGGTCTGCGACACCGCGTACGCGACCGGCGTCATGCGCGCGAGCTGACCCCCGTCGCGCGTCCGGCCGTCGGGCGTACGGGGCGACGCCTATCGTTCCCCGTATGCACACCTCTCCGACGCAGGCCGTGGTCCTGGCGGGCGGCCAGGGCTCACGGCTGCGCCCGTACACCGACGACCGCCCCAAGCCGATGGTCGAGATCCCGGGCACCGGGACCCCGATCATCGGCCATCAGCTTTCCTGGCTGGCCGCCGAGGGCGTGACCGACGCCGTCGTCTCCTGCGGCCATCTCGCCGAGGTGCTCCAGGAGTGGCTGGAGACGGCCGACCTCCCCCTCAAGGTGACGACGGTCGTCGAGTCCGAGCCGCTGGGCCGCGGTGGCGGCCTGAAGTACGCCGCCGCGCACCTGCCCGCCCCGGACCAGCCCTGGTACGCCACGAACGGCGACATCTGGACGCGCTTCTCGCTGCGCGAGATGGCCGCGTTCCACACGGAGCGGGACGCCGTCGCGACGCTGGCCCTGGCCCGCCCCCGGATCCCGTGGGGCGCCGTCGAGACCGACACCTTCGGGCACATCACCGACTTCGTCGAGGCGCCGCCGTCGCCGTTCCTGATCAACGCAGGCGTGTACGTCTTCTCCGCGACCTTCACGGAGCTCCTCCCGGATCTCGGCGACCACGAGCGGACCACGTTCCCCCGGCTCGCCCGTGAGCGCCGGCTGGCGGGCTTCCCGCTGCCCCAGGGGGCGTACTGGCGGGCCATCGACACCGCCAAGGACCTGACCGAGGCCGCGAAGGAGCTGGCCGCGCAGCGCGCCTGACGGCCGGCCGCCCGCGTCCCCGCTCAGGACCAGGGGGTGTCAGGCGACGGGAGCACGACACGGGAGAGGGCGGCACCGCGATCCAGCGCGGTGCCGCCCTCTCCCGTGTCGGGGGCGCGGGGTCAGCCCAGGAGGCCGCCGATCGGGTTGCGGGCGCCGCCCGAGGTGGAGCCGCTCTCGGTCGGGGTGCTGCCGCCGCCGGAGCCGCCGGAGCCGCCGCCGGACGAACCGCCGGTGCTGCTCGGGCTGTCGCTGGTGGACGGCGGGGGCGCGGGCTTGGACTGGGTGGGCGTACGGCTGCCGGTGCCGCCGGTGGAGCTGCCGCGGGTGGCGGTGGGGCTCTGGGTCCGGGTGGACTCGCGGGTGGACTCCGTGGGCCGCGCGGCCTCCTGGGTCTCCTCGCGCTCGGCGGGGGCCTTGGTGGTCTCGGCGGGCTTGGGGGCGGTGGAGGCGCTCTTGGAGGGGGCGCGGCGCTGCGGCTCGGTGGGGAGCGGCTGCCCGGGGAGGTGGTTGATCGGGTCGTCGTTGGGGCCGGGGACGGTGACCATCTCGGTGGAGCGGACGGCGCCGCCGAGGACGGAGCCGACGAGGAGGGTGAGGCCGACGACGACGGAGGCGAGGAGGGTGCTGCGGCGGATGACGCGGCGGCGCAGGTCCCAGAGGTCGGCGCGGGGGCCGAGGGTGCGCCACGCCTCGCCGGCGATCCGGCCGTCGAGGGAGTAGACGGGGGCGCCGGCGATGATCAGCGGGGACCAGGCGGCGAGATAGATGATGTCGGCGGAGTCGTAGACCGGGACGGTCTTCCAGCTGACGGTCAGCAGGAGCGCGGCGGAGAGCAGGGCTCCGACGACGGCCGCGACGCGCTGCCAGAGGCCGAGGACGGTGAGGACGCCGACGACGACCTGGAGGAAGGCGACGGTGAGTCCGGCGCCGACGGGGTGCTGGAGGGCGAAGTCGCGGAGGGGTTCGGCGAGCGCCCACGGGTGGAGGGAGTTGAGCCACTTCACCATCGAGCCGCGCTCGCCGCCGTCGAAGTAGACGGGGTCGCAGAGCTTGCCCATGCCCGCGTAGATGGAGATGAAGCCGAGGAAGACGCGGAGCGGGAGGAGGACCACGCCGAGGTTCATCCGGCGGCCCGGGTAGTAGGCGTGCCGGACGCTGTCGTTGCCGTGGCGCTGGGCGGCGCGGCCTTGCGGCGCGTCGTCGTACGGCTCGGCCGCCTCGGGCCGGAGCTCGTAGACGTCGTCGTACGCGCCCTCGGCGCGGCGCATCGGCGGCAGGAGCGGCGCGGAGTCGGCGGGCACCACCGGGGTGGGCATCGTGGTGTCGATCCGCGGGATCGCCTGCGTGTCGCCGGTCCCGTGACCGGAGTGGCCGCCGTGGCCCCCGCGCCCCACGGCCGGTTCGAGCGTGGAGACGGACGACTCGCGCACGGCCTGCAGGAGGCCGGTGGCGCCCGGTGCGGACTTGCCCGTCCACACGACGGGACGGCGGCGCGGGCCGGCCGCTCCGGCGGCGACGCCGGCTCCGGCGAGGGCCGCGGTGCGGGCGCCGGAGCCGAACTGGGGCTGCGGGGCCGGCGCGAGCCGCACACGGAAGCTGGCGTGGTTCACGATCACCTGGGCGGGATCGGAATCCACCTTGACCATGCTCAGCGCGGGCTGATCGTCGAACCCCGGCCGGGGCGTTCTGGTGTCCACACTCATCTAACCGAGTGATCTGGGTTTAGGACACTGCCTTGACAGCTCGCAAATGTCCGAGGCCCGTCAAGATCACGCCACGGCCGGGGCCGGGGTACAGCAGGTGCGAGGTCAGGCCATGCGGCGGCGGGCGGCCTCGTAGAGCACGACACCGGCGGCGACACCGGCGTTGAGCGACTCGGCGCCGCCCGGCATGGGGATGCGGACGAGGAAGTCGCAGGTCTCGCCGACCAGGCGGGACAGGCCCTTGCCCTCGGAACCGACGACGATGACGACCGGGCCGCCCAGCTCCTCCAGCTCGTGGACCTCGCGGTCGCCGTCGGCGGCGAGGCCGACGACCGTGACGCCGGCCTTCTGGTACGCCTCCAGGCAGCGCGTCAGGTTGGTGGCGCGGGCGACCGGGGTACGGGCGGCGGTGCCGGCCGAGGTCTTCCAGGCACCGGCGGTCATGCCGGCCGCGCGGCGCTCGGGGACGACGACGCCGTGGCCGCCGAAGGCGGAGACGGAGCGGACGACGGCGCCGAGGTTCCGCGGGTCGGTGACGCCGTCGAGGGCGACGATCAGCGGGTCCTCGTGGTGGTCGTAGGCGTTCGCCGCGAGGTCCTCGGGGTGCGCGTACTCGTACGGCGGGACCTGGAGGACGAGGCCCTGGTGGTTGAGGCCGTTCGTCATCCGGTCGAGCTCGGGGCGCGGCGCCTCCATGATGTTGATGTTGCCGCGGCCGGTGGCGAGGTTCAGGGCCTCGCGCACGCGCTCGTCGTTGTCGATGAACTGCTGCACGTACAGCGTCGTGGCGGGCACGCCGTCGCGCAGGGCCTCGAAGACCGGGTTGCGGCCGACGACCATCTCGGACAGGCCCTTGCCGCCGCGGCGCGCGACGGGCTTGCGCTTGGCGGTGTTCCGGGCGATCGCGTTGGAGACGCGGAACGCCTTGTGGCCCTTGCGGTTCTCGGCCTTGGGCGTCGGGCCCTTGCCTTCGAGGCCCTTGCGCCGCTGGCCACCGCTGCCGATCGTCGCACCCTTCTTGTTGGACGTGCGACGGTTCCTGCGCTGGCTGTTCCCGGCCATGACTACTCTCATCCTGGGTGTTGCGTACGTAAGGTCTGTAAGTGAAGTGTGCCGCCCGGAGGCCCGAGCGGCACGTCTTCTAACGGTTGCCCAGCGTCCAGCGGGGGCCGTCGGGGCTGTCCTCGATGGCGAGGCCGGACTGGGTGAGCTGGTCGCGGATCGCGTCCGCGGTCCCCCAGTCCTTGCGCTCACGGGCCGACTCGCGCTGCTGGAGCACGAGCCGTACGAGGGTGTCGACGACGCCGTGGAGCTCCTCGCCGCCACCGGTCTCCTCGGCCCAGTGCGGGTCGAGCGGGTCCAGGCCGAGGACGCCGAGCATGGCCCGGACCTCGGCGAGGCGGGCGATGGCCTCGTCCTTGTCGTCCGCGGCGAGGGCGCTGTTGCCCTGGCGGACGGTGGTGTGGATGATCGCGAGCGCGTGCGGCACGCCCAGGTCGTCGTCCATGGCCTCGGCGAAGGCCGGCGGCACCTCGGCGGCGGGGGCGACGGGCACCCCGGCCTTCTCGGTGGCGCGCTGGACGAAGCCCTCGATGCGGGCGAACGCCGACTCGGCCTCGCGCAGGGATTCCTCGCTGTACTCGATCATCGACCGGTAGTGCGGGGTCCCCAGGTAGTAGCGCAGGACGATCGGGCGCCAGTTCTTCACCATCTCGGACACCAGCACGCTGTTGCCGAGCGACTTCGACATCTTCTCGCCGCTCATGGTGACCCAGGCGTTGTGCACCCAGTACTGCGCGAACTCGTCGCCGAACGCCTTGGCCTGGGCGATCTCGTTCTCGTGGTGCGGGAAGATCAGGTCGAGGCCGCCGCCGTGGATGTCGAAGGCGGAGCCGAGGTACTTGTGCGCCATGGCCGAGCATTCGAGGTGCCAGCCGGGGCGGCCGCGGCCCCACGGGGTCTCCCAGTCGGGCTCGCCGGGCTTGGTCGACTTCCACATGGCGAAGTCGCGCGGGTCGCGCTTGCCGGCGACGCCCTCGTCGGGCTGGCGGAGGTCGTCGATGTCCTGGTTGGACAGCTCCAGGTAGCCCGGGAAGGAGCGCACGTCGAAGTAGACGCTGCCGTCCGCCTCGTAGGCGTGGCCGCGCTCGATGAGGCCGCGCATCATCTCGACCATCTCGGGGACGTGACCGGTGGCGCGGGGCTCGTAGGTCGGCGGGAGGCAGCCGAGCGCCTCGTAACCGGAGTTGAACGCGCGCTCGTTCTCGTAGCCGATGGACCACCAGGGGCGGCCCTGCTCGGCGCCCTTCCTGATGATCTTGTCGTCGATGTCGGTGACGTTGCGGATGAACGTGACGTCGTAGCCGCGGTACGCGAACCAGCGGCGCATGATGTCGAAGTTCAGCCCCGACCGGATGTGGCCGATGTGCGGGGCCGCCTGCACGGTGGCGCCACAGAGGTAGATCGAGACACAGCCCGGTGTGAGCGGGGTGAAGTCACGGATCTGCCGGGCGCTGGTGTCGTACAGGCGAATAGTCACCACTCCAGGGTAGTGGGCGTGTGGTAGTGCCCCGCGACCAGTTCGCGATCGCCGATGACGTTTTTCACCGGTACCGGTGGCAATCGGTCATCCCGGTCGGCGACGGCGGCCCCGGACTGGCGGACGTCCGCCACCGCCGAGGTTCCCGCGCCGACGGCGGGCGGGCGCCGACCGCCGGCGTACGCCCCGGCCGGTGCCCGCCCGTTCGGGCGCTCGGGCCTGTCGTCACATTCCCCTCGTTGCCCGAAGGGCGGCCCTGCGGCGTCTGGTGCGTGCTCTCGGTGTGCCGGGTGGAAGTGCTCGTACTGGGCGTACTCGCGCTTTCGCCCGGTGCGGCGAGAGCGCGTGCCAGGCGTCGCGGGGCAGAAGGGGAATGTGACGACAGGCCCTAGCGCGCTTCCGTCGGGTAGACGAGGGCGGTCGCGATCGCGGCGAGGCCCTCGGCCCGGCCGGTGAGGCCGAGCCCGTCGGTGGTGGTGCCGGAGACGGAGACGGGGGCGCCGGCCGCCGCGCTCAGCGCCTTCTGCGCCTCGTCGCGGCGCTTGCCGACCTTCGGGCGGACGCCGACGACCTGGACGGCGATGTTGCCGATCTCGAAACCCTCGGCGCGGACGATCCGGGCCGCCTCGGCGAGGAGGGTGACGCCGGAGGCGCCGGACCACTCCGGGCGGGAGGTGCCGAAGTGGGCGCCGAGGTCGCCGACGCCCGCGGCGGAGAAGAGCGCGTCGCAGGCGGCGTGGGCGGCGACGTCACCGTCCGAGTGGCCGGCGAGGCCGTAGCCGCCGCTGTCGGAGGCGTCCCAGAGCAGGCCGGCGCACCAGAGTTCGCGGCCCTCCTCGAAGGCGTGCACGTCGGTGCCGATGCCGGTACGGGGAAGGATCATCGGTTCAGAAGCCATCGTTGGCCCTCCTGCGGGCGAGTACGGCCTCGGCGAGGACGAGGTCGAGGGGGCGGGTCACCTTGAAGGCTTCCTCGTGGCCGGGTACGACGACGACGGGGGCGCCGAGCCGCTCGACCATACCGGCGTCGTCCGTGGCGCCCTCGCCGGCGAGGGCGATGGTGGCGTGGGCGTTGACCAGCGTGTCGCGGTCGAAGCCCTGCGGGGTCTGGACGGCGCGGAGGCGGGCGCGGACCGGGGTGGCGACGACCTGCTCGGGGTCGCCGGGCTTCCCGGCCGGCTCGACCTCCTTGACGGTGTCGGAGACGGGCAGCGCGGGGACGACGGCGACGGCCCCGTCACGGACGGCCTCGATGACCGCGTCCACGGTGTCCACGGGGACGAGGGGACGGGCGGCGTCGTGGACGAGGACGGTGCCGACGCCCTCGGGGAGCGCCTGGAGGCCGAGGTGGACGGACTCCTGGCGGGTGTCGCCGCCGGGGACGACGAGGTAGTCGGTCCGCTCGGGCAGGGCGTGGGCGTCGAGGAGGTTCTTGACCTCGGCGGCGCCGTCGGAGGGGGCGACCACGACGACCAGCGAGACCGCGCGGGAGGCGGCCATCGCGCGGACGGCGTGGATGAGCATGGGGGTGCCGTTCAGCGCGCGCAGCGCCTTGGGGGCGCCCGGGCCGAGGCGTACGCCCCGGCCGGCCGCAGGGATCACCACAGCGGTAAGAGGAGGACGCGCTTCGTCTGACATCGGTTGCACTCCGGCAGGTTTGTTTCCGCGGCCGACATGGGTATGGCCTCACCGTGCCGGACGCTCCGCCTTGACCGGGCCCTTTCCGTGACGACGGTCGAGGCGTGGCCGCCCGGGCACAGGGGTTCGAACGTCTCGGGGGGTGCGGGCTTTATTCTCGGCGGCGCACACGCGTGCCCGTTCAGGCTGTCCGTGTGTGTACGGCCGTGCGTACGCTCCGCGTTCGTACGCGAACATGCCGCAGCGCCCGGCGACGGCACTGTGTGGATCACAGCACGCCAGCGGGCGCCGCGGCAGCATCGCTTCACTTGGCAGCGCGCTCGGGCGGGTCGTCGGACGGGGTCCTCGGACGTGGCCTGAGCACGCTCAGGACGCGAGGACCTCGTCGAGGAGAGCCTCGGCCTTGTCCTCGTTCGTGTTCTCCGCGAGGGCGAGCTCGCTCACCAGGATCTGGCGAGCCTTGGCGAGCATGCGCTTCTCACCTGCGGACAGCCCGCGCTCACGCTCGCGCCGCCACAGGTCGCGGACTACTTCGGCGACCTTGATGACATCGCCGGAGGCGAGCTTCTCGAGATTTGCCTTGTAGCGACGGGACCAGTTCGTCGGCTCTTCGGCGTACGGCGCACGCAGCACCTCGAAGACCCGGTCCAGCCCGTCCTGACCGACCACATCGCGGACTCCGACGAACTCCGCGTTGTCCGCGGGCACGCGGACAGTCAGGTCGCCCTGCGCGACCTTGAGCACCAAGTAGGTCTTGTCCACGCCTTTGATCTGGCGAGTTTCGATGGCCTCGATCAGCGCGGCCCCGTGATGGGGATAGACCACGGTGTCGCCAACCTTGAACGTCATGTGACAGGTACCCCTTCCGTGGCTATCCAGGGTAACACGGATTCAGCTTCTTCTGAATGGCGTTTTCGCAGGTCAGGGCATATCTCGGGGCTTGACAACGGCAAGCCGATCGTGCTGCGGAGAGCTTCCGGAAGGCGGTATTCGCAGGTCGGAGCGGCTGTGCGGACAGAGAGAAACGCGCACGTTACACCTACCCCGAGCCACTCAAGGCAGGCTCGATGTCCTGATTTGTCTGGTTCGGACTGCCCTTCTTCGCGTACTCCGTTCGAGGATCGTCCACTCGTACGGATGCATCCGCGAGGGATTCCGCAATTGATCAGTCGACGCGGCTCGGGGATTTTCCGGAGCCGCGACTCCGGGGAATGCGCGGCGCACCTCGAATTGATCAAGGCGGATATGTGAACACCAGGTCAATGGGTCGTGATCCGGCCATGTCAGCCGGCGGCCGGAGCGGCGCCGGGACCGCACCCGGGGGCGGCTCCGGACGGCCGGCCCCGCGGCGACCGGAGACGACCGCGGTCGGTTAGGGGCGGGTCGGGTGCGGGACGGAGAGTGCGGCTCGGTAACCTAAGCGCGCTGACACACCCTTAGTTGTTCCTCAGTTCCCAAGCCTGTCCGTACGTCCTAGGAGAAGCCGCCGCCGTGAGCCGCAGCCTTCGACGCGGCGCCCTCGCCGCCACCGCCATCGTTTTCTCCATCGCCGCGCTGTCCGCCTGCGGTGCCGGCAACAACGCGCAGACGCTGGAAGTGCGGCCGGACAACGCCGCCGTCACCGTGGACGACGTCAAGATCCAGAACGCGCTGGTGATCACCCAGCCCGAGATCGGCGTCAAGGGCCCGGCCGTGGTCTCGGCCACCGTCTTCAACAACGGCAACCTGCCGCAGGTCATCGAGTCGATCACCCTTCCGGGCACGCTCGGCACCGTGAAGCTGAAGGCGGCCGAGGGCGCCGGCCCGATCACCGTCCCGGCGCTCGGCTCGGTCGTCATCGGCGGCGAGGGCAACGCCTCCGCCGTCGTCGAGAACGGTCTGGCGGAGGCCCGCAACGGCAACGCCCAGAAGGTCGTCTTCAAGCTGAGCAAGACCGGCGAGGTGAGCCTGAGCGCCTTCGTCGTCCCGGCGACCAGCTACTTCAAGGACTTCGGCCCGAGCGTCGTCCCGGCCCCGCCGGGCGCCACGCCGTCCGCCTCGGCCTCCCCCTCCGGTGACGCCGAGCACGGCGCCGGCGAGGGCGAGGGCGAGGGCGAGCACGGCGCCGAGCCGTCGGGCGAGGCGAGCCACACGGCCGGTCACTGACCGCACGCACAGACGTGAGGAGGGGCGCCCCCCGGCCGGGGGGCGCCCCTCCTCACGTCCAGGCGCCGTTCCTCACGCCAGGGCGCCGTTCCTCGCTCCCGGGCGCCGTACGGGACGGCCGCGCGCCGTGCTTCACGTCCGGGCGCGGCTCCTCGCGTACGTGCGCCGTCTACGGCTCGAACTTGTAGCCGAGGCCGCGGACCGTGACCAGGTAGCGCGGGGCGCCCGGGTCCGGCTCGATCTTCGCCCGCAGGCGCTTCACGTGGACGTCGAGCGTCTTGGTGTCGCCGACGTAGTCCGCGCCCCAGACCCGGTCGATGAGCTGCATGCGGGTCAGCACACGACCCGCGTTGCGCAGCAGCATCTCCAGGAGGTCGAACTCCTTCAGCGGCAGGTCGACCTTGCCGCCCCCGACCGTCACCACGTGGCGGTCGACGTCCATGCGGACCGGGCCGGCCTCCAGCGCCGCCGGGGTGACCTCCTCCGGCTCGCCGCGGCGGCGGAGCACCGCGCGGATGCGGGCGACCAGCTCCCGCGAGGAGAAGGGCTTGGTCACGTAGTCGTCGGCTCCTATCTCCAGGCCGACGACCTTGTCGATCTCGCTGTCCTTGGCGGTCACCATGATGACCGGGACGTTCGAGCGGCCGCGCAGCTGGCGGCAGACCTCGGTACCGGGGAGCCCCGGAAGCATCAGGTCGAGGAGGACGAGGTCGGCTCCGTTGCGCTCGAACTCGTCGAGGCCGTCGGGCCCGGTCGCCGCGACGGCGACCTCGAAGCCCTCCTTGCGGAGCATGTACGACAGGGCGTCGCTGAAGGATTCCTCATCCTCGACGACAAGCACTCGGGTCACGGAAGGACCTCCGGGGCGGGGAGCGGTTCGGTCATGAGATCAGGGGTGGGGGAGAGAGCCGGCCGGCGGTCCCGTGCGGAGCCCGCCTCGGGCAGCCGCAGGGTGAAGGTGGAGCCCTGACCCTCGGTGCTCCAGACGGTGACCTCCCCGCCGTGCGAGGCGGCCACGTGCTTCACGATGGCCAGGCCGAGCCCCGTACCGCCGGTGGCGCGGGAGCGGGCCGGGTCGACGCGGTAGAAGCGCTCGAAGACGCGCTCCTTGTCCTTGTCGGGGATGCCGATGCCCTGGTCGGTGACGGCTATCTCGATCAGGTCGCCGCCGGGCGCGGCGATCTTGCGGGCCGCGATGCCGACGCGGGTGTGGGCGGGTGAGTAGTTGACGGCGTTCTCGACGAGGTTGCCGAGGGCGGCGGCGAGCTGGCCGCGGCTGCCCCAGACCCGCAGGTCAGCGGTCCCCCCGGACGCCATGGTGATCTGCTTGGTGGTGGCCGTGTGCCGGGAGCGGTCGATCGCCTCGGCGACGAGTTCGTCCACGGACACCGGCTCGGAGTCCTCCAGCGGGTCGTCGTTCTGCACGCGGGAGAGGTCGATGAGCTCCTGTACGAGGTTGGTGAGGCGGGTCGCCTCGATCTGCATGCGGCCGGCGAAGCGGGTGACCGCCTCGGGGTCGTCCGAGGCGTCCATGACGGCCTCGGAGAGCAGCGAGAGCGCGCCCGTCGGGGTCTTGAGCTCATGGCTGACGTTGGCCACGAAGTCGCGCCGCACCGCTTCGATGCGGCGGGCCTCCGTGAGGTCCTCGACCAGGAGCAACACGAGCCGCGAGCCCAGCGGGGCGACCCGGGCGGAGACGGCGAGGGCCTCGCCGCGTCCGGTGCCGCGCCGTGCCAGGTCCAGTTCGACCTGCCGTATCTCCCCGTCGCGTCGGGTGTCGCGGGCCATGTT
This sequence comes from Streptomyces sp. NPDC051180, assembly GCF_040689545.1. Classification (NCBI taxonomy): domain Bacteria; kingdom Bacillati; phylum Actinomycetota; class Actinomycetes; order Kitasatosporales; family Streptomycetaceae; genus Streptomyces; species Streptomyces sp. NPDC051180. Next base: position 76,067 of record NZ_JBFBBC010000012.1, on the reverse strand, counting down.
GAGCATGGGCTCGACGGCCAGCTTCCCGCCCCGGACCAGGCCGAGCGCGTACGCGGCCGAGCTGGCCTTCACCACGGAGTCGCTCTCGTCGAGGACGACCGCGGAGGAGCGCAGCACGGACAGCACGGTGTCGACGCCGGGCGGGAGCACGGCGTCGGTGTGCAGGGAGGTACGGGTGGGGCGCGCGTGGTCGCGTTCGCTCCAGCGGAACGCCAACATGGCGATCACGCCGGTACACACTCCGGCGATCGCTGCCAATGCGGCGACCGCCGCGTTCACGTCCATGCCCTCAAGGTTATGCGGGGCGACGGACACTCTCCCAGCCGTCCGAGTGCCTGCTCGAACACTCGTCGCCCAGAGTTCACCGTGGAGACGGGACCGGTTCATTTGACCCGGGGGCCGCGGTGGCGGGCGTCGCCCAGAGTTCACCTTGGGGAAAGTGCCGGTTCACGTCAGGTGTCGGAACCGGACGCGTAGGGGGCCGAACGTGGCAACGTGGGGGTCCGAGCCCCACCCGGACCCCGGAGCATTGCGTAGAGAGGGACATCCATGCGGGACGCGTACCACGAGGAACTGGACTCGATCGGCGAGAGCCTGGTCGAGATGGCCCGACTCGTCGGGTCGGCGATCGGGCGCGCCACGACGGCCATGCTCGACGCGGATCTGAAGCTCGCGGAGAGCGTGATCGCGGCGGACCAGAAGGTCGACGACCTTCAGCACGACCTGGAGGCCCGGGCGATAGCACTGCTCGCCCGCCAGCAGCCGGTGGCGACGGATCTGCGGATCGTGGTGACCTCGCTGCGGATGAGCGCCGACCTGGAGCGCTCGGGCGACCTCGCCCAGCACGTGGCGAAGCTGGCGCGGCTTCGCTTCCCCGACACGGCGGTGCCGCGGGACCTGCACGCGACCATCCTGGAGATGGGCCAGCTGGCGCAGCGCCTGATGGCGAAGGCCGCCGAGGTCATCATCACCAAGGACGTCGACCTGGCCCTCCAGCTGGAGCAGGACGACGACGAGATGGACCTGCTGCACCGGACGCTCTTCCAGCACCTGATGGACGACCGCTGGAAGCACGGCATCGAGACCGCCGTCGACGTCACGCTCCTCGGCCGCTACTACGAGCGGTTCGCCGACCACGCCGTGTCGGTCGCCAAGCGGGTCGTCTACCTGGTGACCGGCGAGCACGCCGACGAACTGCAGGCGGCGGACGCGCCGGTCGAGGGCGCGTAGGCGGGGCCGGGCGCGTCGGGGGTCGTGTCGGGGGGGCACGACCGCCGCGCGCGGCCGGCGGGGCGCGGCTCGTGGACGGCGCACGGTGGCATCAGTAGGGGGCGCACGGACGGCGCGCGCGATCCCGGTGCGCCGTTGATGCGCCCGGCAGGGCGGGCATGCAGTGGGGAGAGACGAATCCGCGTCTCCTAAGGGAGGGATCCCCATGGCCGATTCGCCCATCACCACCGACTCCTCGCCCGAAGCCCCGCGCGAGGCGGTGTTCCTGCCCGTGCTCGGGGCCTGCGGCTGCGGTTCGGGCTGCGGCTGCGGCTGCCAGTCGGGATCACCGTGCCAGTGCGGAGGCTGCTCGGGCTGACCGGTGAGGGGCGGGGCGCGGCGACGACCGCGCCCCGCCCCGCTCAGCCGATGTCGAGGACGCCGACGGTCTGACCGCCGCTGAGCTCGCCGGTCGTACGGAAACCGAGCTTCCGGTAGAAGGCGCCGGGCCCGTCCTCGCCCGGTTCCCAGGTCACGAACAGCCTCTTCTCACCGCGCCGGAGGAGCTCCTCCCGGACGGCCTCGACGGCGAAGCGCCCGTACCCCTTCCCCTGGCCCTCCGCGGTGATGTTGAGGCGCCAGAGACCGCTGCGGCGGTCGGCGGGGTCCTTCTTCTCGTCCCACGGGATGTCGAGGAACGCCATCAGGAAGCCGACGAGCTCGTCGCCGTCGAAGACCAGCCGCGGCCATGCCGTCTCCCCGAAGGCGTACGCCTCGGCGAGGGAGTGGGCGACGGGAGCGACGTTCCGCTCCTGATGCGGGTGGACGCGCAGCGCGAGGGCGGCGTCGACGTTGGCAGGGGTGACCTGCTCCAGGCGCAGTGACGTGCTCATGCGGTGGACGGTAGCCACTCGCCGGGGGAGCCGCCCCCGAATATCCGGACCGGACGGAACGACCGCCGGACCGGCCTACGCGTACGAGGCCACGAACACCACCGAGCGGAGCTTGAGGAGGTCGGTGGTCGGGCTGCCGTGCGGACGGAGCGTCCAGGACTCCCCGGTGCAGTCCGGCCCGGTGAAGACGACCGCGAACTCGTCCGTGTCGTTGTGCGGTGCGAAGGCGGGCTCGGAGGACCCCGGGTCGGCGGCCTCGGCGAGCGTGACGCACGAGGCGTTCACCGGGTCGTGCAGCGTGATCCACTGCTGGTCGCCGCCGATGCCGACGAACCGGTAGCCGAAGTCGCCGGTGGCGGCGGAGGCCGGGGAGGCGAGGGTGGCGGTGAGAGCGAGCGCGCCGCAGAGGGCGGCGGCGGAGTGACGGAGACGCACGGGGTTCTCTTTCGCGAGGACGGTGAGGCGGTGAGGGCCGCGGGGACGCCCGCGGCCCTCCCCACCTCTAGCCCCCTCCTGCACCCCGTGACCGGCACACCACGGCCGTAAGGTTTCCCCCTCACCCGTCCGGCCCAGCCGGGCGCACCGCGGCACGTGCGACGCGAGCTGTCGGGGGTCGAGCGCCGCACGCGCCCTTTCGCCCAACGGAATGAAATCCGACATCGGGATGGTTACACTAAGAACATGCCATATGGCATACGGTGACGGTCTGCCCAAGGGGGGCGCAGTGGCTCACGAGTACATCGCAGAAACCACGCACGGAGACAAGGTCTTCACCACCGACGTCCACCACACCCACCACCACCGTGGCCTCCTCGGCTGGTACGAGGACCACAAGGACTTCATCAACAGCATCATCGCCCTCCTGGGTCAGGGCGTTCAGCTGCTCGGCATCCACGAGTCCCGTCAGGGGCGACGGGCCGGGCAGATCCTCCGCAACAACTAGGTCCGGCGACCGGCCCGGCCACGGGGCCTCACGGGGATGCCCCCCCCCTGAGGCTCCCCGCACGGGCCCGGAGCGTGAAAATGCCCCCGGTCCGCGCCGTGTGCGCGGGTCGGGGGCATGATCGTTTTTCTTACTTCTTCTTGCCCTGGTTCTTGACGGCCTCGATGGCGGCCGCGGCGGCGTCCGGGTCGAGGTAGGTGCCGCCGGGGGTGAGGGGCTTGAAGTTCTCGTCGAGCTCGTAGGCGAGGGGGATGCCGGTGGGGATGTTGAGACCGGCGATGTCGGCGTCGGAGATGCCGTCGAGGTGCTTGACGAGCGCGCGGAGGCTGTTGCCGTGGGCGGCGACGAGGACCGTGCGGCCGGCGAGGAGGTCCGGGACGATCGAGTCGTACCAGTAGGGGAGCATGCGCTCGACGACGTCCTTGAGGCACTCGGTCCGCGGGCGCAGCTCCGGCGGGATCGTCGCGTAGCGGGCGTCGTGGGCCTGCGAGTACTCGCTGTCGTCGGAGAGCGCCGGCGGCGGGGTGTCGTACGAGCGGCGCCACAGCATGAACTGCTCCTCGCCGAACTCGGCGAGGGTCTGGGCCTTGTCCTTGCCCTGGAGAGCGCCGTAGTGGCGCTCGTTCAGCCGCCAGGAGCGGTTGACCGGGATCCAGTGGCGGTCGGCGGACTCGAGCGCGAGCTGCGCCGTGCGGATGGCGCGCTTCTGCAGGGAGGTGTGCAGCACGTCGGGGAGCAGGCCGGCGTCCTTGAGCAGCTCGCCGCCGCGCGTCGCCTCCTTCTCACCCTTCGCGGTGAGGTTCACGTCCACCCATCCGGTGAACAGATTCTTCTCGTTCCACTCGCTCTCGCCGTGGCGGAGGAGGATCAGCTTGTACGGTGCGTCGGCCATGCGTAGGAGCCTAATCGACCGCTGACGATTGACGCGCGTCGTCAATTGGCTGGCGTCCGACCCCTGAGATACGTAAGTTACGGGAGCCAGAAGCAGGGCTTACGAAAGCAGGGGGCCGCACCACATGTCCATCCATTCGCTCAGACGATCGGCCCGGACGACGGTCTCCGGCCTCCCGCCGGGCTTCTGGTGGCTGTGGCTGTCGACCCTGGTCAACCGGACCGGGGCCTTCGTCCTGACCTTCCTCTCCCTCTATCTGACGATCGAGCTCGGGCACTCCGCGTGGTTCGCCGGACTCGTCGTCGCCCTGCACGGGCTCGGCGGCGTCGCCGGCTCGCCCCTCGGCGGGGCGCTCACCGACCGCTGGGGCCGGCGTCCCACGATGGTCACGATGCACCTGGCGGCCGCCGCCTGCGCCGCCGCGCTCGCCGTGGTCACCAGCGCCTGGGCCATCGCCGTCGTCGTCCTCCTCATGGGCGTCGCCATGCAGGCCGTCCGGCCGCCCATCAACGCCACCATCGCGGACATGGTCCCGGCCCACGACGTGCGCCGGGCGTACGCCCTCAACTACTGGGCCCTCAACCTCGGCTTCGCCATCGCCTCCATCGGCGGCGGCGCCGCGGCCTTCCTCGGCTACCGCACCCTCTTCGTCGTCGACGCCGTCGCCACCGTCCTGTGCGCCGTGATCGTCTTCCTCCGGCTGCCGGAGACCCGCCCGGAGGCCCGCCTCGACCAGCGGGGCGAGCCGGTCGTCGAGGAGAAGGTCAGCATGCTGACCGTGCTGCGCGACGCCCCGTTCCGCACCCTGGTCCTGCTCAACCTGCTCGTCTGCCTCGTCTTCACCGCCCCCTGGATCGGCCTGCCGCTGACCATGGCCGGCCAGGGCCTCTCGCCTTCCTCGTACGGTGTCGTCATCGCCGTCAACGGCATCGTGATCGTCGGTTTCCAGCTGCTCGTCAACAAGCTGACCGACAAGCGCTCCCCGGTGCTCCTGCTGAGTCTCTCCTCGCTGCTCTTCGCCCTCGGCACCGGCGCGACCGCCCTGGCCGGCTCCCCGGTGGCGTTCGCCGCGACCGTGATCGTCTGGACGGTCGGCGAGATGATCCACGTCCCGACGAACGCCGCGGCCACCGCCCGTCTCGCCCCCGAGCACGCCCGAGGCCGCTACCAGGGCGTGATGGGCATGTCCTGGGCGGTCGCCGGTTTCGTCGCCCCGATCCTGGCCGGTGTGATCGTCGGCGGGCCCGGGCCCGACGTGCTGTGGGCGGCGACGGCCGCCGTCGGCGTCCTCGCCGCCGTCGGGTACTACACCCGGCTGCGGAAGGCCCTCGCCGACGACGACACGGGGACCCCGACCGGGGCACGGACCCCGGACGGGACCGACCGCGACGGCGATGCCGAGGACGCCGTCGGGATCGAGGACGCGGTCAAGGCCGAGGGCGAGACCGTCGCCCCCGCGGCCGTGCCCGTCGTCTCCCCCGTCGTCGCCAAGGCCGAGGGCTCCGGGTCGTCCGCCGTCGGCGTCTGACCGGGATCCCCGCGGGGACCCCGTCCGACCCGGATCCCCGCGGGGACCTCGCACCCCGTCGGGGAGGGACCCTTCGGGGCTTCGGACCCCTGGCGGGGTGCTCACTCCCCCGGGTACGTCGCCCACCCGGCGACCGCGAAGCCCGTCCCCTGCCGGCGGACCTCGGCGGCGCCGGAGCCGCCGAAGTGGGCGGGTACGACCAGCTCGCGGGTGTCGGCGGCCCGTTCGAGGACACGGCGGCGGGTGGCGGAGGCGCCACGGGGGTCGAGGCAGAAGCAGCTCGCGCGGCCGGGGTCGAGGATCTGGACGGGGCTGTGCAGGAGGTCGCCGACGAAGACCGCGCGGTCGGTGCCGGAGGCGAGCCGGAGGACGGCGGAGCCGGGGGTGTGGCCGGGCGCGGACTCCAGGACGAGGTGGTCGTCGATGCGGTGGGCGCCGTCCCAGAGGTCGACGAGGCCGGCCCGGTGCACGGGCGCGACGCTGTCCTCGTGGACGAGGCGGTCGTCCGCGTGGAGACCGCCGCCGTAGCCGTTGTCCGGCCCGAAGTGGAAGTCGTCGGCGGCCGGGACGAGATAGCGGGCGTTGGGGAAGGTGGGGACCCACGCGCCGCCGGCGTCCCGGGTGTTCCAGCCGACGTGGTCGGCGTGGAGGTGGGTGTTGACGACGACGTCGACGTCCTCGGGACGGATGCCGGCCCGCTCCAGCCGGCCGGGGAGGTCGTCGGTCCGGTGGTGGAAGTGGGGTGAGCCGGGGCGCTCGCGCCCGGCGCCCACCCCGGTGTCGACGAGGACGGTCCGGCCGCCGCTGCGCAGGACCCAGCTCTGCAGCGCCATGACGGCGCTGTCCTCGTCGGGCGCCCAGTGGTCCGGCGCCAGCCACTCCTCGTTGCCCTTCCACACCTCGGCCCCGGCGTCCGGGACGAGGGTCCGGGCGGGGGCGAAGGGCCCCTGCCACTCGACGATCCGGATGACCTCGACGTCCCCCAGGACGATGCTCTGTGCGCTCTCGTTCGTCATGCGGTCGAGCCTAGGAAAGGGCGCTGAGCGCCTCAATGCTCCACAAGCTCCCCGGGATACGAGGAAGGCTCACCACGGACGCGGTGCCGGATACGCTCACGCCATGGACGTGGTGAGCGACGCGATCGCGACGGTCCGCACCGGGCAGCCCTCCTCCGAGCGGGTGCGGGTGGGCGGACGCTGGTGCACGCGGCTCGACCCGTACGAGGGCGCCGGCTTCCACGTCGTCCTGAAGGGCGGTTGCTGGCTGCTGCCCGACGGCGGCGAGGCGGTCGTGCTCGGCGCCGGGGACGCGGTGCTGCTGCCGCACGGCACCGGACACGTCATCGCGGACGCGCCCGCCGACGCGGCGACGGTGGCGCGGGCGGTGCCGTTCGGCCGGTGGGCGGACGGGACCCTGCCGCGCCCGCCCCTGCCCGTCCCCGGGGAGCGCGGGGTGGAGATGCTCTGCGGCAAGTACCGGCTCGACCGCAGCCATGTGCACCCGCTCCTGGCGGAGCTCCCGCCGCTCGTGCACCTGCCGGGCCGGGCCGACGGCCACCCCGAACTCCGCGCCGCCATCGACCTGCTGGGCGGGGAGCTGGACGGGCGGGGGCCGGGCTCCTGCCTCGCCCTCCCCAGCCTGCTCGACCTGCTGCTCGTCTACATGGTCCGTTCCTGGATGGCGGAGAGCGGGTCCGGCGTCTGGCCGGCGGTGCTGGGCGACCCGGTGACCGCCGCCGCGCTGCGCGCGCTGCACACCGATCCCGCCGCGCCGTGGACCGTCGACCGGCTGGCGGCCGAGGCGGGTGTCTCCCCGCCCACCCTGACCCGCCGGTTCACCGCCCTGGTCGGCCGGCCCCCGATGGCGTACCTGACGTGGTGGCGGCTGACCCGGGCCGCCACCCTGCTCCGGGACACCGGCGACCCGCTGGCAGCGGTGGCCCGGCACGTCGGCTACAGCACGCCGTACGCCCTCTCGCACGCGTTCCGCCGCGAGTTCGGGACGACGCCGGGGCGGTACCGGAGCGGCGCGGAGCGGGTCACCTCGGGTCGAGGGCCCGCTGCGCCTCGTACAGGTTCCGGGGGTGGACCGCCTCCGGTGCGCCGTACGCCTCCACGCGCGCGTGGAGGTCGCCCGTGAAGTCCGGGACGTCGATCTGGTCGAACTCGCGGACCTCGCTGATGCCGACGGTCGCGCTGTACGGGGCGACGGTGTCGATCCTCACGAGGCCCGCGCGGCCGTTGGTGACCGTCACGTTCCAGTGGGCGAAGCGGGCCCCGTAGAGCGGCCCTGCGGAGGCGTCGCCGCCGTGGCGGCCGTCGTTCTCGACGGTGATCTCGGTCCGGACGTCGGCGAACGGCATGCCCCGGTGGGTGTCGAAGGTGCCCGTCTCCATGACCCCGCGCGACCAGACGTTGTGGCTGGAGAGACCCTCGACGTTGATGCCGTGGAGCTGGGTGCCGGCGGGGGCGGGGACGGTGCGGGCCGCGACGTGGAAGTCCTCGACGAGGTTGTCGTGCGCGCCCTCCCGGCAGAAGTAGGGGTGGTGGGAGCCGCGCCCCTCCACGCGGGTGCGGCGGAGGGTGCAGGCGGAGGCGGCGACGAGCCCGAAGCCGTTGTCGACGTGGCGGACGACGACGTCCTCGGCCCAGCAGTCGTACGCGCACTGGAAGACGACGCCGTTGTGGCCCTTGTCGAGGAGGTGCGGCGCCTGCGGCGTCTCGACCGCCGCCAGGGTCAGGCCCACCACTCCGGCGTCCGTGAGCGGCGTGACGCCGGTGACCAGCCGGGGGTCCCACTCGGGGCGGAGGTCGAGGGGGAGGGGCCGTTCGAGGGTCACCGTCCGGCCCCGCACGGCGGTGATCCGCACGGGCCACTCGTAGGGGACGTAGCTGGTCAGCTTGGTCTTGTCGGCCCAGTGGTACGCCTCCGGGCCCGGGCCGCCGCCCGCCATGTGGGCCAGCAGGGTGTGCGCGGGGTCGTCGGCGAGGCGGAGGAGGACGAGGGAGCCGCGCCGGAGGGCCGAGGGGTCCTCGACGGTGACCCGCCGGTCGCCCCGGCGGGCCGGGCGGAGGGCGGTGAGGGTGGTCCATTCGTCGCGGCGGTTGCCGGTCCAGCCCTCGAAGGGCCAGGCCCGGTCGCGTATCGCGGCGACGAGCGAGGCGTGCCGGGCGTGCGGGGAGAGCCAGATCAGGCCGCCGGCCCAGGACCAGGACGACTTGTCGCCGCCGTAGCGGGAGCCGTAGGGGCCGATCAGTTCGGTCAGGTTGCGGGTCGCGAGCAGGGTCGTGCGGCCGGAGCCGGCGCCGCGCAGGACGACCCCGCTGTGGCCGATCCGGAGGTAGTCGTCGATCCGGTACGTCCCCGGCGGCAGCAGGACCGTCCCGCCGCCGCGCTCTCCCGCCTCGGCGAGGGCCCGGTTGATCGCGGGGGCCGCGTCGGCGGAGCCGTCGGGGAGGGCGCCGTGGTCGAGGACGTTCGCGGTGACCCGGGGGCGGGGCGTCCGGCGCGCGCCCGCGTGGGCGCCGGCCCGGCCCACGTAGGGGATCTGCGGATGGGTGAACGGCGCGGCCTCGAACTCCCGCCAGAGCGCCGCGGTGCGGGTGGGCGGGTGGGAGGGCGGGGTGAACGCGGTGGTGCCGAGTCCCGCGGTCGCGGCTCCCGCCACCGCCACCGCGCCGCCGACGAACTGCCTTCTGCCGAGTGCCATGACCGACCCTGAACCTTTCACGTATATGAACGGCATTCAGATCTGTGCAGAGCGCGAGCATGCCAGCAGAAGGCCCTTGCGGTGAAGGGGGCGCGAGGGGTCAGTTACCGGACTTGGCGACCAGGTTCTTGAACGCGTCGAGGTTGCGGGTCGACTCGCCGCGCGACACCCGCCACGCGTACTCGCGCCGGATCGCCGACGCGAAGCCCAGTTCCAGCAGGGTGTTGAAGTCGCCGTCCGCCGCCTCCAGGACGGAGCCGAGCAGCCGGTCCAGCTCCTCGGGCGTGACGGCGGCCAGCGGCAGCTTGCCGGCGAGGTAGACGTCGCCGAGCGCGTCCACCGCGTAACTCACCCCGTACAGCTTGAGGTTGTGCTCCAGCAGCCAGCGGTGGACGCCCGCCTCGTTCTCGTCGGGGTGCCGGATGACGAAGGCGTTGAGCGAGAGCGAGTGTCGGCCGGCGCGCAGCGACAGGGTGGTGAACAGCTTGCGCGTGCCCGGCAGTTTGACGACGTACGAGCCGGGCTCGGGCGACTCCCACTCCAGCTCCGCGTCGTCGAAGACGGACTCGATGATCCGCCGCACGTCCCCGACCGGGTTCCCGGCCTCGTCCTCAGCCATGGTGGGAGCGTACGCGACGGCGGTTCTCCCGCAGCCGGTGGTCGTGCATGGCGGCCGTGTAGACGTCCGCCGTGCCCGAGGCCGCCGTGTCCCAGCCGAACGAACCGGCGTGCAGGGCCGCCGCCGCGCCCATCCGGGCCGACAGCCCCGGCTCGTCCACGAACCTGCCGAGCGCGCGGGCGTAGTCCGCCGGATCGTGCCCCTGGACGAGGAAGCCCGTCGTCTCGTCCCGCACCGCGACGGGCAGACCGCCGACCGCCGCGGCGACGACCGGGGTGCCGGCCGCCTGCGCCTCGATGGCGACCAGGCCGAAGGACTCGCTGTACGAGGGCATGACGAGGACGCTGGCCGCGCGGAACCAGTCCGCCAGCCGGTCCTGGCCCACCGGCGGGTGGAAGCGCACGATGTCCGCGATGCCGAGCCGGGCGGCCAGCTTCTGCAGCCCCTCGGGCTTCGCGAGGCCGCTGCCGCTCGGGCCGCCGACCACCGGCACGACCATGCGGGAGCGCAGCGACGGGTCCCGCTCCAGGAGCAGGGCGGCCGCGCGCAGCAGGATGTCGGGGGCCTTCAGCGGCTGTATCCGGCCGGCGAAGACCGGGATGAAGGCGTCCGGCGGCAGCCCGAGCCGGGCGCGGGCGGCGGCCCGGCCGTCGGCGGGGCGGAAGTGGTCGAGGTTCACGCCGGGGTGGACGACCGCGATCTTGCCGGGGTCCGCCTCGTAGAACCGGGACAGCTCGTCGGCCTCCTCGGCCGTGTTGGCGATCAGCCGGTCGGCGGCGGAGACGATCTGGGTCTCGCCGATGACCCGGGCCGCGGGCTCGGGCGTGTCGCCCTCGGCGAGCGCCGCGTTCTTGACCTTCGCCATGGTGTGCATGGCGTGGACGAGCGGCACGCCCCAGCGCTCGGCGGCCAGCCAGCCGACGTGGCCGGAGAGCCAGTAGTGGGAGTGGACCAGGTCGTAGTGGCCGGGGCGGTGGCCCGCCCACGCCTGCATCACGCCGTGGGTGAAGGCGCAGAGCTGGGCCGGCAGCTCCTCCTTGGCCAGCCCCTCGTACGGACCGGCGTCCACATGGCGCACGAGGACGCCTGGGGTGAGCTCGACGACCGGCGGGAGACCGCCGGTGGTGGCCCGGGTGAAGATCTCCACCTCGATGTCGATGGCGGCGAGGCGCTTGGCCAGCTCGACGATGTAGACGTTCATGCCGCCCGCGTCACCGGTGCCCGGCTGGTGCAGCGGCGAGGTGTGGACGCTGAGCATGGCCACCCGCCGCGGGGTGCGGTGCCGGCCGGGGAGCCGGAGCCTGGTCGGCGCCTGGTGCCGGTGCCGGGTGCCGGCGAACCGGGACACGTACTGGCTCACGTCGGCGGTCCTTCCGCTCGGGGGGGCCTCGGGGGCCGCTCGGGGCACGCTGAGGACACGGAGCGTCCTCCAGCCGCCACAACACCGGAATGACCCCTTTCATTTCCATCGGGGTCGGCGCTTTGCCAATTCGTTGCCGGACCCGGCCCCCTCCCCCCACCCCGTACGCTCATGGGCATGGCCCCGCGCACCACCCGCCCCGTCGGCACACCGACCCGCGGGACCACCAATCCCAACCGTCTGCGCCGCATGGACCGCTGGATCGCCGCCGTCCACGGCCCCGCCCTGCGCCGCTCCGTCGAGCCGCCGCTCGCGGTCGACCTCGGATACGGGGCGGCGCCCTGGACCGCCGTCGAGCTCCTGGCCCGGCTGCGCACGGCCGAGCCGCGCACCCGGCTGTACGGCATCGAGATCGAACCGGCCCGGGTGGAGGCGGCGAAGCCGTACGAGCACGAGGGGCTCGCGTTCGTCCACGGCGGCTTCGAGGTGCCCGTGCCCGGCCGGGTCGCCCTGATCCGGGCGGCGAACGTGCTGCGCCAGTACGACGAGGAGCAGGTCGCGGCCGTGTGGGAGCGGCTGCGCGGGCGGCTCGCGCCCGGCGGGCTGCTCGTGGAGGGGACCTGCGACGAGATCGGACGCCGGCACGTGTGGGTGGCGCTCGACGCGGACGGCCCCCGCACGGTGACCTTCGCGACCCGGCTGGGGTCGCTGGTCCGCCCGTCGGACCTGGCGGAGCGGCTGCCCAAGGCGCTCATCCACCGGAACGTGCCGGGCGAGCCGGTCCACGCCTTCCTGCGCGACTTCGACCGCGCGTGGGCGGCCGCCGCGCCGTACGCCTCGCTGGGGGCGCGTCAGCGCTGGATCCGCTCCGTCCGCGACCTGGCGGCCGACTGGCCGCTCGCCGACGGCCCGCGGCGGTGGCGCCAGGGCGAGGTGACTGTGCGTTGGGAGGCGCTGGCACCCCGGGGCTGAGGGGGCGCCCCGGCCGGGAGTGGGGGGGCGCGGGGCCCTCGGGCCGCGGGCGTCCGGCCCGACTCCCGGCGAAATTCCGGTACGGAGGGAACGCCACGCGCGGATCACTCGTCACCCGTGGGGGGAACGGGCCCGACAGGCCCCGGTTTCCCCTGTTGCTTTCCGGTTTCGCATGGCACTATCACCAAGGTCACCGGCAAGTTACTGACGGTAAATCAGATTTGGTCGCTCGAGGGGGAGCTAGTGAACCGACGCCGCCACGCCACTGCCGCGATCACCGTGATCTGCGCCCTGACCGTGCTGGCCTCGCCTGCGCTCACCCTCCAGGCATCCGCCGCGCCGCTCCCGCCTCCGCCGCCGAAGAAGAGCCTGGAGGAGGTGCGCAAGGAGATAGACGCCCTGTACCGGCAGGCCGCCGTCGCCACCGACGCGTACAACCTCGCCGAGGAGAAGACCCGGGAGCAGTCCGCCGAGATCGTCGAGGTCGCCCGGATGATCGTGGCCGGCCGCGCCAGGATCGAGGCCCTCAAGGCCAGGGCGGGCGCCGCCGCCCGCGCCCAGTACCGCAACGGCGGGCTCCCGGACGGCGCGCAGCTGGTCCTCACCGACGACCCGCAGCTCTTCCTCGACACCGCGGGCCGGCTCAAGGCCGGGGCGAAGGCCACCACGGACCTCCTCGGCGAAATGAACCGCACCCAGGCCCAGTTGGACGTCTACGCCAAGGACGCCGGCGCGAACTGGACCAAGCTGGAGGCGAACCGCGTCCGGCAGGCCAAGGCGAAGAAGGAGATCACCGACAAGATCGCCGCGGCCGAGAAGCTGGAGTCCGAGCTCGCCGCCGAGGAGCGGGAGCGGCTGCGGCGCCTGGAGGAGCAGGCCCAGTACCGCGCCCAGACGACCTGGCTCGGCACCGGCGTGCTCGACGGACTGAAGGCCGGGGCGACGCCGGAGGCCAAGAAGGCCGTCGCCTTCGCCACGGCGCAGATCGGCAAGCCCTACGAGTGGGGCGCCGAGGGGCCGAGCACCTTCGACTGCTCCGGGCTGACCCAGAGCGCCTGGGGCGCGGCCGGCCTCGGCATCCCCCGCACCTCGCAGGAGCAGTGGCGCCTCCTGCCGCGTGTGGACATCAAGGACATGCGGCCGGGCGACCTCATCGTCTACTTCAAGGACGCCAGCCACATCGGCATGTACGTCGGGAACGGCGCCATCGTCCACGCCCCGCGCCCCGGCCGGAACGTGACCCTCGCGGGTGCCGGTTCCATGGAGATCCTGGGCGTCGTCCGCCCGACGTGACGGAGAGCGCCCGAGCGGCGCGAGGCGGCCCGTGGCCACGCGTGGCCACCCGGGGCCGCCCCCTCCCCCGGGACCGGGCGCGGGGCCGTCCCCTCCCGGGGGCCGGGAGCGCGCGGGGCCGTCCCTCCGCCAGGACCACGCGCGCGGCGGCCGGACCGGTGGCCGCGGGGCGGGCGTGACCTTTCTCATTGCCTCCGGGACCCGCCGAGGGGCTTCCGGAGGGCGAGTACCTCCCCTTCCGCGGCATATGCCAACGACGCCGCGCGGGCTCACAGGCTGATCACCATTCCGCTGCGCACCGCCCTACCGCTAGGGTCCGGGACGGGCGGGGCGCCACCCGGCGCCCTGCGCACCCTCGGGGGGAGGGAAGGAAACCCGGACCGATGCCCGTATCGCTACCGCGTCAGAGAATCGTCTCTGCAGCTGCGGGACCCGGCGAGGCCACCCCTATGGACGCCACCGCTATGACAGGCACAGTCACCGCCACAGGCGATCGCACCGATCTGACCCTCCTGGTCGTCGAGGACGACCCGGCGGGTGCTCTCGCCGTACCCGAACTGCTCGACGCCGCCGGCACCCGGGTCCGCATCCGCACCGCCCGCAACCTCACCGAGGCCGAGCGGCTCCTCACCGACGACGTCCACTGCGTCCTCGTCGACCTCTCCCTGCCCGGCCCCCGGGCCGCCGCCGGCGACGACCCGCTCGCACCCCTGCGCCACATCCTGCGCCTCGCCCCGCGCCACGCCGTCCTCGCCCTCGCGGCGTCGGCGGACGCGGAACTCGCGGCCGAGGCGGTACGCGTCGGGGCCCAGGACCACCTCTTCCGCGAGGAGCTCGACGGCCGGCTGCTCAGCCGGGCCATCCGGTACGCCGTCGAGCGCAAGCGCGCCGACGCCGTGCAGGTGAAGCTGGCCGAGTCCCGCCTGCGGGCCCAGGAGAACGCCCGCCTGGAACGCGGACTGCTGCCCACCCCGCTCCTGGAGGGCTCCGACCTGCGGTTCGCGGCGCACTACCGCCCCGGTCGCTCCCGCGCACTGCTCGGCGGCGACTTCTACGACGTCGTGCGCACGCCCGACGGCACCGTCCACGCCATGATCGGCGACGTCTGCGGCCACGGCCCCGACGAGGCGGCGCTCGGGGTCGAGCTGCGGATCGCCTGGCGGGCCCTGACCTTCGCGGGCCTGTGCGGCGACGAGCTGCTCTCGACGATGCAGCAGGTCCTGGAGCACGAGCGGGAGAGCGAGGAGATCTTCGCGACGCTCTGCACCGTCGACATCGCCCCCGACGGGCGCCGGGCCGGCCTCTGCCTGGCCGGCCACCCGTCCCCGCTGATCGCCCGCCAGGGCAGGGTGGCCAGGCTGCTGCCGTACGAGGACGGCGGCCCGGCCCTCGGACTCCTGCCGCGCGCCCGCTGGCCCCGCCGCCAGGTGGAGCTGGGCGGGGCCTGGAGCCTGCTCATGTACACCGACGGTCTCATCGAGGGCCGCTCGGACGGCCCCGACTCACCCCGGCTCGGCCAGGACGGCATGGTCGCGATGATCAACCGCCAGCTGGCCTCCGGGCTGCGCGGCGAGGAGCTCCTGGAGGCGGCCGTCACGGAGGTCCGCTCGCTCAACGGCGGCGAACTGACCGACGACGTCGCCGTCCTGGCCCTGGAGAGGGACCGGACCCGGGGATAGCGGAACGGGCGCCGGACGCCCGGCGCGGACACGGCACAGGGCCCGGGGAACGATCCCCGGGCCCTGTGCCGTCTTCCCGTCCCGCGGGCCGGTCCCCCGGCCGCGGGCGGCTATCGACCGCCGTTGTAGGGGCCGTACGGTCCGTCGCTGCTGGAGCCGCCGCCACGGCGGCCCCGGCCGCCGCCGGAGACCTGCGCGAGCGCGGGGCGCACGTCCACCATGAACACGATGGCGGCGATCAGCCCGGCGATCTGCAGGAACAGCATCGGCAGCAGCAGGTTCAGGACGAGGTTGATGCCCAGGATGATCAGCCAGAACTTCTTCGTCTGCTTCTCGGCCGCGCGGTAGGCGTCCTCGCGCGCCATCGCGGCGAAGACGAGCGCGGCGACGGCGAAGCCGGTGAAGACCAGGAAGATCACCAGGGAGAGAAGGGAGTCGAATCCCGCGCGCAACATGCTGAGCACCGCCTAGTGGAGATGTGGAGAGAGCGCCTCGCGGTCAAGGTACCCGGTACAACGCCCCGGGTACCCGCAATGGTGCCCCGGACGCCTACTCCGTCTCGGCGGCGGCCTTCTTCGACGGGGACTTGCGGGTGGCGGTCCGCTTGGCGGGGGCCTTCCGGGCCTCGGCGGGAGCCTCGGCCGACGCCTCCGCCGGGGTCTCCTTCTCCGCCGCCGGCTCGGGGTCCGGCTCGACGACGACGGCGATCTCGACGATCTCCTCGGCGGCCTCGCCGCGCCACGCCTTGACGGCCTCCTCGCCGTGCGCGGCGACCTCCTCGTACTTCTCGCGGGCCTTCACGGCGTACTCGGCGGCCACGCCGACACCGCGGAGGGCGAAGTCCTGGGCGGTCTCGCCCAGCTTCTTCAGGTCCGTGTCGAGCCCGCCGACGACCTCGGCGAACTTCGACTGCACGGTGGCCTGGGCGCCCTTGGCCTGGGCGGAGACCTTCTCCTGCACGACCTTCGGGTCCGTCTTGCGCACGGCCTCGATGCGGGCGGGCGCCTCGGCCGCGAGCTGCTCGATCAGGCCGGGAACCTTCCTGGCCTGCTGCGCGACGAGGTCGGCGGTGCCGGCGGCGAAGTAGAGAGGGGTACGCAGTTCGTCGATGATGGCCATGCTGGTGGTTCCTCCCGGTGTGGCGTACTAGCTCGGAGTCGGTTCGGCATCGGGCACGTCCGCGGTCTGCGCGGCGGCCTGCTCGGCCTGCTCGGCGGCCGCCGTGGCGGCGGCCTCCGCGGCGTTCTCCTTGCGGAACGAGTCGTAGATCTGGAGCAGCACCTGCTTCTGCCGCTCGTTGATCGAGGGATCGGCCAGGATGACGGCCCGCGTCTCCAGCTCCTCCCGCTCCTTCTCGTCGAGGATCCCCGCCCGGACGTAGAGCGTCTCCGCCGAGATCCGCAGCGCCTTCGCGACCTGCTGGAGCACCTCGGCGCTGGGCTTGCGCAGCCCCCGCTCGATCTGGCTCAGGTACGGGTTCGACACCCCGGCCGCCTCGGCGAGCTGCCGCAGGGACAGCTGCGCGGTCCGCCGCTGGTCGCGGAGGTACTCACCGAGATTGCCGACGTTGAGCGATGCCATGCCCCGACCATGCCAGCTCCTGCTAACTATTGCAAGCAGATGCTTGCAAGCGTGTCGCTCCCGGGAACGGGCGCCGCTCAGGCGTCCAAGTACGGCTCGGGCCGGGTCCAGGGGGTGAGGTCGCTGCTGGTGGCGACCGCCAGGCTCAGACCGGAGGGCGAGAAGCCGGCCGCGCGGAGTTCCGAGTGCCGGGAGTGGAGGACGTGCCACCACGTCCCGCCCGCGGGCCCCCGGTGGGCCCCGCCGTCGGCGGAGAGGAGGACACGGTGGTGCGGCCACTCGGGGCTGACGACGTCCAGGGTCCAGCCGTCCGGCGTGGTGCGGTGCAGACCGCCGCCGAAGAGTCCGGCGATGCGCACCGGGACGCCCGCGAGCGGGCCCAGCCCGGGACAGGAGAGGTCCGGGTCGGCGTCGGGGGTGCTCGTCGCGGGATCGGGCTCCCGGTCGCGGGCGATCCGCTCGCCGGTGACCGCGTCGAAGAGGCCGTGGCCGCCGTGGGACACGACCATGACGAGGTCGCGCCCGCTGTCGGGACAGACGGCGAACCCGATGCCGAGCAGTCCCCCGACGGGAATCCCGCCTGCCCCCACGGGGCGCCACGGTCCGGGGGCGGGCATGACGTCGGCCGCGAGGTAGTGCTCGCGCCGCCGCTGCTGGTACTCGGTGATCAACTCGGCTCCTCGGTGCGGACCGCGTCGGGGGTCGACGGTGCGGCGGCGGGCGTCGGGCCGCGGCGGGCCGCGGCGGGCCCAGGATCCCCCGGTGGGGCCCCCGGCGGCACGTCGATTTTCTGCCAGCCGGGTGGGGGCACCGGGCTCGGGCACGCGTGCGATGCTGAGGGGGTGACCCTTGAGGACCTGGTACGGCTGCGGCGCGCGCGGGACACCATGGACCGCGACTACGCGTCGCCCCTGGACGTACCGGCGCTGGCCAAGGTCGCGCTCATGTCGACCGGGCACTTCACCCGCAGCTTCCGCGCGGCCTTCGGCGAGACGCCGTACAGCTATCTGATGACGCGCCGGGTGGAACGGGCGAAGGCCCTGCTGCGGCGGGGTGACCTGAGCGTCACCGAGGTCTGCTTCGCCGTCGGCTGCACGTCGCTGGGCTCCTTCAGCTCGCGCTTCACCGAACTGGTCGGCGAGACCCCGAGCGCCTACCGGGCCCGCCGCCACGAGACGGGCGCGGCGATCCCGGCGTGCGTCGCCAAGATCTTCACCCGCCCCGCCCGGCACCGCGAACCCGCGGGGAACGCCGAGCCGACCCGACGCCGAGAGCCGACCGGACGGCGAGAACCGGTCAGGATCAGAGAAGCGGAATCGACCGTCGCGATTTAGCGTCGTCGACATGAACGTCAAACTCTCGCAGTGCTTCATCGCCGTCGACGACCACGACAAGTCGCTCGCCTTCTACCGCGACGCCCTGGGCCTGGAGGTCCGCAACGACGTCGGGTTCGAGGGCATGCGCTGGGTCACCGTCGGCTCCCCCGACCAGCCGGACGTCGAGATCGTCCTCGAACCGCCGCTCGCCGACCCCAACGCCTCCCCCGCCGACCGCCAGGCCGTCGCCGAGCTGCTGGCCAAGGGCATGCTGCGCGGCGTGATCTTCGCGACCGACGACGTCGACACCACCTTCGAGAACGTCCGCGCCGCCGGCGGCGAGGTCCTCCAGGAGCCCGTCGACCAGCCCTACGGCGTCCGCGACTGCGCCTTCCGCGACCCGTCCGGCAACATGGTCCGCTTCACCCAGCCCCGCAAGTCCTGACCGCCCCCGCACCGCCGGGCCCGGCAACCGGCCCCCGAACGGCCCAGCCCGCGCGCCGGACCCCGGGCCGCTCCTTCGCGCCGCTCACCGCACCCACGCGGTGAGCGCCGCGAAGTCCGCGGCGACCAGCCCCCGCCGGGCGTCCACCCGGTGCAGCAGCGCCGGCCCGGCGTGGTGCGCGGCGACCCAGGCCCGGTCCGCCGGTCCGATCTCGTCGTCCACCCAGGCGAACGGCCGCCCCTCGGCCCACGCCACCAGCGCCGGGGTCTTCCAGTGGAGTCCCGGCGCGCCCGGGCCGTCCGTCCAGGGCAGGACCGGCAGCTCGGGCAGCCCGAGGCGGGGCGCGACCCAGGCGTTCGCGTCCGCCTCCCAGGTCGTCGCCCACACCAGCTCGTACGGCAGGGCCGCGAGCCGCGACCCCTGTGCGGGATCGAGCCGCGCGAGGAGCGGACTCCGCCCCCACTGATCCGCTTCTCGACAATCCGCGACGGATCGAGTCTCGTTACGCTGGCAGGCATGACCGCCATGGCGCCCACCCGGACCGAGCCCGACCTCTCCTACCTTCTCGACCACACCAGTCACGTCCTGCGGACGCGGATGGCGGCGGCACTGGGCGAGATCGGGCTGACCGCGCGCATGCACTGCGTGCTGGTGCACGCGCTGGAGGAGGAGCGGACGCAGGCGCAGCTCGCGGAGATCGGGGACATGGACAAGACCACGATGGTGGTGACGGTCGACGCCCTGGAGAAGGCGGGGCTGGCCGAGCGGCGGCCGTCGAGCACGGACCGGCGGGCGCGGATCATCGCGGTGACGGAGAAGGGCGCGGGGGTGGCGCGGGAGAGTCAGCGGATCGTCGACGGCGTGCACGAGGGCGCCCTCGGTTCGCTGCCCGAGGAGGAGCGCGCCGTACTCGTCCGCGCGTTGAACCGGCTGGCGACGGGCCACCTGGAGACCCCCGTCGAGAGCGCCAGGCCCGCCCGCCGGGCACGGCAGCGCGGCTGACGCGGGGCGCATCCACCATACGAAAGCAGAACAAACGGGACGAACTCCCCCACACCTCGGAACTACTCTCGTAAAAAATAGTCTGCAACAAAACCTTCTGCTAGCGTCTTACCTGTTGCCTCCCTCGGACAGGAGAGACCCATGCCCACCACCACCCGCCCCCGCACCCCCGCCGCGGCCTCGCGCCGGCTCGCCCTCGGCGTCCTCGCCACCGGCATGCTGATGACGGTCCTCGACGGCAGCATCGTCACGGTCGCGATGCCCGCGATCCAGGGCGACCTCGGGTTCACGCCCGTCGGACTCAGCTGGGTGGTGAACGCCTACCTGATCGCCTTCGGCTCGCTGCTCCTGCTCGCCGGCCGCCTCGGCGACCTGATCGGCCGCCGCCGGATGTTCCTCGCGGGCACCGGGATCTTCACCGCCGCCTCGCTCCTCGCCGGGGCCGCCGCGGACCCCGGCGTCCTCATCGCCGCCCGCTTCCTCCAGGGCGTCGGCAGCGCGATGTCCTCGGCCGTCGGCCTCGGAATCCTCGTCACGCTCTTCACCGAACCCCGCGAACGCGCCCGTGCCATCGCCGTGTTCAGCTTCACCGGCGCCGCGGGAGCCTCCGTCGGGCAGGTCCTGGGCGGCGTCCTCACCGACGCGCTGGCCTGGAACTGGATCTTCTTCATCAACCTGCCGATCGGCCTCGCGACCCTCCTCGTCGCCGTCCGCGCCCTGCCCGCCGACCACGGCCCCGGCCTGCGGGCCGGCGGCGGCGCCGACGTCGCGGGCGCGCTGCTGGTCACCTCCGGCCTGATGACCGGCATCTACGCGGTCGTCAAGATCGAGGAGTACGGGGCCGGTTCGGCGCACACCCTGGGCCTCGGCGGCCTCGCCGCCGCCCTGCTGGCCGGCTTCCTCGTCCGCCAGACGAGGGCGGCGAACCCGCTCATGCCCCTGCGGATCCTCCGCTCGCGGAGCGTCGCCGGCGCCAACACCGTCCAGATGCTGATGGTCGCCGCCCTGTTCTCCTTCCAGGTCCTCGTCGCGCTCTACCTGCAGAAGGTCCTCGGGTACGGAGCCGCCGAGACCGGCCTCGCGATGCTGCCCGCGGCCGTCGTCATCGGCGTCGTCTCCCTCGGCGTCTCGGCCCGCCTCATCGCCCGCTTCGGCGAGCGGAACGTGCTGCTCGCCGGGCTCGTGCTCCTCGTCGGCGTCCTCGCCCTGCTGACCCGCGTCCCCGTCCACGCCTCCTACGCCACCGACCTGCTCCCCGTGATGCTGCTCGCCGCCGGCTTCGGGCTCGCGCTCCCCGCCCTCACCTCCCTCGCCATGTCGGGTGCCGAGGAGGCCGACGCGGGCCTCGCCTCCGGCCTGTTCAACACCACGCAGCAGATCGGCATGGCCCTCGGCGTCGCCGTCCTCTCCACCCTGGCCGCCACCCGCACCGGATCCCTCACCGAGGCCGGCCGCCCGGCAGCCGAAGCCCTCACCGGCGGCTACCGCCTCGCGTTCGGCGTCGGCGCCGGACTCCTGCTGCTCGCCCTGGCCGTCGCCCTCACCGTCCTGCGCCGCCGACCGGCACACCCGCGGGAGTCCCTGACAATGGCGGCATGAGAGCCGACCGACTCGTCGCCGCCCTGCTCTTCCTCCAGACCAGACAGCGGGTCACCGCCGCCGAACTCGCCGCCGAACTGGACGTGTCCGAACGGACCGCCCGCCGGGACCTCGAAGCGCTCGCGAGCGCCGGGGTCCCGGTCTATTCGCAGGCCGGCCAGGGCGGCGGCTGGTCGCTCGTCGGCGGCGCCCGCACCGACCTCACCGGCCTGACCGCTCCCGAGATCCGCGCACTGTTCCTCCTGACCGGAGCGGACTCCGCCGCCCCGAACCAGGAGACCCGCACCGCCCTGCGCAAGCTCGTACGCGCACTCCCCTCCCCGCTCAGAGAGGGCGCCGAGGCCGCCGCCCGCGCCGGGGTCGCCGACGGCGCCGACTGGACGGGGGCCGACACCGGGGAGCCGCTGCTCGCGCCCGTCCAGCGGGCCGTGGTCGAACGCCGCGAACTCAGGATCGGGTACGCCCGGCCCGGCCGGGACCCGCACGAGCGGACCGTCCGCCCGCTCGGGATCGCCGCGAAGGCCGGAGCCCGCTACCTCGTCGCCGACACCGACCGCGGGCTGCGGACCTTCCGGATCGGCCGCGTCACCTCCGTCGCCGAGACCGGAGCCCCCGTCGTCCGGCCCGAGGGCTTCGACCTCGCCGCCGTCTGGCGGACGCTCGCCGCCCGCATGGAGGACCGGCTGGTCGCCGCGACGGTACGGGGAAGGGCGGCCCCCGGCACCGAACAGATCCTGGAGGGCCTGCTCGACGGGCGGATACGGTACGGCGAACGCACCCCCGACGGCTGGACCACCATCGAGGCCGACGGCCCGTCGCCCGAGGTGATCGCCGCCCGTCTCGCCGGGCTCGGCGCCCGCGTGGAGCTCCACGAACCGCCCGAGGCCCGCGCCGCGCTCGCCCGCGTCGGCGCCGAACTCGCCGCCCTCTACGGACCGCCGCCCGCCCCCTGACCCGGCGGCGCCCCCCGGACCGGCCGCGGGCTCAGAAGATGTCGGGCGAGAACGGCCGCAGCGGCGTGCGGAACAGCAGATCGGCGCGGGCCGCGGCGCCCGCCGTCCTCTCCTCGACGCGCCCGAGCCGGACCAGCCGTACGGCCGACTCGTCGCCGAACGCGAGCGTGCCCGACTCCGCGACGTCGAAGGCGAGATCGGCCGACTCCGAGGTGGGGACGCAGGACACCCCCGCAGGGGAGGCGTCCAGCCGGAACCGCCCGCCGGCGAGCCCGTCGGCGTCGCGCACGTCGAGGACGAGGCGGTCGGCCACCGGGTACGTCCTGCTCTCCAGGACCCGGACGACGTCCAGGACCCGCACCCACAGCATGTCCACGTACGTCAGCGTCTTCGCCGCGCGCGGATCCGGCAGCAGCAGCGGCAGCGGGTCGTCCGGCGCCCGGTAGCCCGAGCGGACCGTGGCGATCCAGTCGATCGAGCAGAGGTAGTGCCACAGGGCGCGCTCGGCGGCCGGGGTGACCGCGATCAGGTCCCGCACCGTCGCCGTGTTCACCGGCTGCTTGGCGTCGTCCCACTTGTCGTCGGCGTGATAGGAGACGTACCCCTCGACCTCGCCGGACTCCGAGCGGTAGACCGCGTAGTAGGGCTCCCGCCACGGGGCGCTCTGATGGCCGAGACCGGTGCCGATCTCCCAGCCGCGGGTGTCGCGGTTCGTCACCCCGGCGCGGACGGCGGCGAGCCGCCGGTGCACCTCGGGGCCGGTCTTGCGGATCTCCTCGGCGTCCGTCAGGTCGATCCGGCCGCCGTCCTCCGGGCGTCCCGAGCGGCGCGGGTCGAGACCCGTGCGGCGCACGTCCACGCTCCACTCGGTGGTCCAGCTGGCCGCGCCGAAGCCGTACCGCCCGTAGATCGGGTACTCGGCGGCGATCAGGGTCGCGACGGCGTCCCCGCGCTCCTTCGCGGCGGCCAGGTCCTCGGCCATCATCCGGCTGAGCAACCCGCGCCTGCGGTGCGTCGGCGAGACGGTGACCTGGGTGATCGCGTCCGCGGTGAGACTGCCGCCGCCGACCGTGCTGACCTCCTGCCGGAACGACCGGAAGGTGGCGACGACGCGGTCCCGGTCGAAGGCCCCCAGGGTCCGCCCCAGGTCGGCGTTGGCCAGCCGGTCCGCCACCTCCTCGTCCGACACGACCGGCGGCCGCAGGAACCCGGTGCGCAGCGCCCGCTGCCATGCGGGGAACTCGGACTCCGTCACCGTGCGCACGTCGACAGTCATCCTCCGACCCTACGCACGGCCCCGGCACGGCCGCACCCCGGTTTGTGCCCGCCCGCACCCGGGCGGCCCGGGCTCAGGCCAGCAGGTCGTCGACCTGCGCCTCACCCTCCCGGTAGCGGCGGGCGATCTCCGCGCTGCAGTCGTCGGCCGTCCGCTGGAGGTGCTGGCGGCGGCGCGAGACCTGCTGCTCGTATCCCGCGAGCCGGCCCATCGCCGCGTGCAGTTCGTCGTCCGTCCGGGCCGTCAGGTCCGACAGCTCGACCTCCGACAGCATCTCGGCCGCGAGCCGCCGGTACTCCTCGCCGCGCGGCGTCGACAGCGTCACGTGCCGGGCCGACGTGCGGTGCCGGGACGGCACGTCGGCGAGGATCTCGGAGAGCCGGTCGAGGACCGGCGCCTCCGGATCGGTCCGCCGGGCCAGCTCGGCCCGCAGGATGTCGATCCGGCCCTGGAGCATCCGCCGGACGTAGCTCAGGTCCGCCTCGTCGCTCTGGGCGTCGCGGCGCAGCGTGCGCAGCTCGGGCAGGCGCAGTGTGCCGAGGTCGGGCTGGGTCCGTTCCGGCAGGGCGGGTTCGGCGGTCCGCTGGACGGGTGGGCGCGTCACGGGCCCTCCGCCCGGTCCCGCGACCGGGGTTCCGGAGCGGGTCAGCGGTACGGGGCCGGGCGGCGTCGGCCCGGTGGCAGGTGCACTCATGAGAATCGTCCCCTCGACCGGTGCGGAGCCGCACCGCCTCCCCCGCATGGTGCCACTCCTGCCCGCGCGCGTGCAGGCGCTCTGCACCCGTTCGGCCCCTCGTCCTTCGGGACGGGGTCCGGTCGGTAGGTTGGTGCGCATGCGAGCAGTGGTGCAGAGGGTCGACGGCGCGAGTGTCGTCGTCGCAGGGGAGACCGTCGGTGAGATCACCGGCGAGGGGTTGTGCGTGCTGGTCGGGGTGACCCACGACGACACTCCGGAGAAGGCCGCCCAATTGGCCAGAAAGCTCTGGTCCGTCCGGGTGCTCGACGGCGAGAAGTCGTGCTCCGACGTGAACGCGCCGCTCCTCGTCATCTCCCAGTTCACCCTCTACGGAGACGCCCGGAAGGGCCGCCGCCCCACCTGGAACGCGGCCGCGCCCGGCCCGGTGGCCGAGCCGCTCGTGGACGAGGTCGTCGCCCGGCTGCGGGAGCTGGGCGCGCACGTGGAGACGGGCCGCTTCGGAGCGGACATGCGCGTCTCGCTCACGAACCACGGCCCGTTCACGGTGCTGGTCGAGGTCTGACCCGCCGCGGCCCGGCAGGGGCCGCGGCGGAGGGAAGTCCTACGGTTCGACGACGGTCTCCTGGGCGGCGGCCGTCGTGCCGACGATCAGCGGGGCGTCCACCGGCACGTTCCGCTTCACCAGGGCCAGGGCGATCGGCCCGAGCTCGTGGTGGCGGACGGCGGTGGTGACGAAGCCGAGCTGGCGGCCCTCCTCGCCGTCGGCCGCGAGCCGGACCGGCGTGCCGTGGCCCGGCAGCAGCACCTCGCTGCCGTCCAGGTGCAGGAAGACCAGGCGGCGCGGCGGCTTCCCCAGGTTCTGCACCCGGGCGACGGTCTCCTGGCCCCGGTAGCAGCCCTTCTGGAGGTGGACGGCGCTCCCGATGAGGCCGACCTCGTGCGGGATGGTCCGGTGGTCGGTCTCGAAGCCGAGCCGGGGCCGGTGCGCCTCGACCCGCAGCGCCTCGTACGCGAGGATGCCCGCGGCCGGGCCGTGGGAGGCCGCGAAGGACTCAAGACCGGCGCGGGGCAGGAACAGGTCGCGGCCGTGCGGGGTCTCCCGTACGACGACGCCCTCGGGCACCTCGGCGATGGAACCGGCCGGGAGGTGGACGACCGCGATGTCGTCCGTGCGGTCGGCGACCTCGACCCGGTAGAAGAACTTCATCGACTCCAGGTAGGCGACGAGCTCCTCGCGCGTCCCCGGCTCGACGTGCGCCCAGACCGTCTCGCCGTCGTCGACGAGGTACAGGGCGTGCTCGATGTGCCCGTTCGCGGAGAGGATCAGCGCCTCGGTGGCCCGCCCGACCGGCAGGTCGGTCATGAACTGGGTGACCAGCAGGTGCAGCCAGTTCAGCCGGTCGTCACCGGTGACGGCGATGACACCGCGGTGGGAGAGGTCGACGAAGCCGTTCCCCTCGGCGAGGGCGCGCTGCTCACGGAACAGGTCGCCGTAGTGCGCGGCGACCCCCTCGTCGCGCCCTTCGGCGGCGACGGCACCGGGCAGGGACAGCAGGGGGCTGGTCGAAGAATGTCGCTGCATGACAGAAAGCCTACGACTCCGCGGCCGCGGCCTTCCGGGCGCAGTCCGCACACCTGCCGAAGATCGCGAAGTGCTTCATGTCGGTCTCGAAGCCGAAGGTCTCGCGGAGCTTCCCGGTGAACTCGGCGGCCACTTCCACGTCCGCCTCGATCACCTCGGAGCAGTCCCGGCAGACCAGGTGGAGATGGTGGTGCCGGTCGGCGAGGTGGTACGTCGGAGCCCCGTGCCCCAGATGGGCGTGGCTCACCAGCCCGAGCTCCTCCAGGAGCTCCAGGGTCCGGTAGACGGTCGAGATGTTCACCCCGGACGCGGTCCTGCGGACCTCGACCAGGATGTCGTCGGGCGTCGCGTGCTCCAGCGCGTCGACGGCCTCCAGGACAAGCTGGCGCTGCGGCGTCAGCCGGTAGCCGCGCTGCCGCAGATCGCTCTTCCAGTCGGTGCTCACCACGCCCCCCAGTGTAGGAGGGCGCGGCGCGTCACCCCAGACCTTCGTCGGTCCGCGACGGTCTCTAGCGGAAGAAGGCGATGCCGTCGTCCGGCATGTCGGGCAGGTTGCGGGCCATCTCCGCGACCTCCTCCGGCGTGACGACCTTCTTCAGGTGCGCCGACATGTACGGCCGGAGCGGGACCTCGGGGGTCGCCTTCTCGCCCACCCACATGAGGTCGCTCTTCACGTAGCCGTAGAGCCGCTTGCCACCGCTGTACGGGCCCGAGGCCGCGGTGCGGGCGACGGCGTCCGTCGCGAGGTCGATCTGCGGCTTCTGGTCGGCGAGCTCGCCGTACCAGATCTCCACGATGCCCTGGTCGCGGACCATGACGACCTCGACCTGGCGGTCCTTGTCGATGCGCCAGAAGCCGCTCTCGCTCTCCAGCGGACGGACCTTGTTGCCGTCGCCGTCGAGGACCCAGGAGTGGGAGGTGTACTCGAGGAAGTCACGGCCGTCGTGGCTGAAGGTCACGGACTGGCCGAAGTTGCACTTCTCGGCGCCGGGGAAGTCGGAGACGCCCGCGCCCTCCCACGTACCGAGCAGGAACGCGAGGGGGACGAGGTCCGGGTTGAGGTCGGACGGAATCTCGATCATGAGCAGCTCTGGCGTTCTCTAGAAGTGGTTACCGCTGGCCCTGGTACAGCTTCTTCACGGCGAGACCGGTGAAGGCGAGCACGCCGACACAGACCAGGACAAGCAGAGCTTCGAAGAAAACGATCACGGGGTGCTCCTCGACTGAGCGGTGAAGGCGGAACGGGCCGGACCCCAGCTTAGTGGGCGGGGGCCCGGCCCACTCGGTGAGGTGGGTCTCCGGCCCGTCCCCTAGCCGAGCAGCTGGTTCTGCAGGGTGACGGTCTGCCGGAAGGGCACCTCCAGCGCCTCGCCCGCCCGGGTCTGGGTGATCAGGGCGAGGGTGTCGCCGGCCTGCACGTAGGCCCAGCGCGTCTGCTCCGGTCCGTAGGGCTTCTTCTCGCGGAAGGCGGACGCCTCGGTGTCCGGCACCTCGATGTCCTCCGTGAAGGTCTCCGGGACGAGGTACTCGACGCCCTCGGGCATCGTCCTCAGGCCGTCGATCTCGTACCCGCCGCGCAGCGTGTCCTCCTCGTACTGCTGCGCGTACGCCACCGAGCCGAACCGCAGCAGGTGGATGCTGGTCCGGGTGCCGTCCGGGGTCGTCCAGGCGCGCACCGCGATGTTCCGCAGGACGGAGTCGGCGAGCGCCTGCCGCATGTCGGCCCGGTACTCCTTCCCGTAGAGGGAGAGGTAGGCGTCGACGGAGGCGAACGCGCCGTCCGCCTTCGGGTCGACGGTCGCCCCCGCCGGCGCGGGCAGCAGCAGCCGTCGCGGGTCGGCGTGGTGGATCTCGCCGTCGTTGTCGTCGCCGAACGGGCGAGGCCGGTCGGCCGGCAGTGCCGGAAGGCTGAGCCGCGGGTACTCCCACCGGCCGTCGCTCTCGGTCGCCAGGCCCGGCACGTCCTCCCGGTCGAGGGCGGTGATCCCCATGGCCGTCCCGGCTCCCGCGCCTCCGCACACCACGACGGCGGCCGTCCAGCGGGCGACGGCCCACAGGACACGGCGGCTCCGCCGGGGGGCGGCCGGCGCGGGCTCGGGCGCGGATGCCGGCTCGGGCACGGATGCAGGTGCGGGCGCGGGCACGGATGCCGGCTCGGGCACGGGTGCGGGTGCGGACTCCGGCTTCGGCTCGGGGGCCGGTTCCGGCGTGGAGGCGGCGGCCGTCTCGGCCGGCTGCTCGGTCATACGTACTCCCCCGGGGAATCGATGTGCCCGAGCTGCTTCTCCAGCAGCTCGGCGACGGCCTTCCGGTCGAGGGGTCCGGCGCCGTACGCCAGGACGGTGACCAGGTACTCGCCGGTGTAGGCGGTGCAGGTCATGGCCCGCAGCGCGGCCTCCCTCTCCTCCTTGTCGCCCTCGGTGGGCTCGGGCAGGAGGTGGCAGGCGGCGTTCCGCTCGTGGCCCGCGACCTTCGGCCCCTTGCGGAGCTTCAGCGCCTCGGAGAGCTTCGTGCGCGTGTCGAAGAAGCCGCGGACCGCCTTCTTGTCCTTCATCTTCAGGACCAGCACCTCCACCTGGAGGTCGCTGTCGTAGGTGGCGTAGGAGCGCAGCGCGATGCCCTGGAGGCCGAGGGCGTCGATCCGCCGCTCGTACTCGCGGCGCTTCTTGCCGTAGACGCCCCTGCCGTTCGCCTTGACGAGGTCCGCGGCCTGCCGGGGCCCCAGCTCGCCGTCGTTGCCGTACCCGCCGATGTCCGAGCCCAGCTCGTAGCCGTACGGCATCGGCAGCAGGAGCTTGCTCAGCGGGGTGGAGGCGCGCCCCCGGGAGACGCCGGCGGCCGGGTCCTCGGACTCCACCTTCGGGGTGGGCTCCGCCCACGCCACGGTCGGCGCGGTCCGGTCGGCGCCGTCGACCGTGACGGCGGTGTAGGCGACACCGCCGCCGAGGGCCCCGAGGACGAGCGCGCCCGTCAGCACGCCCACCAGGAGGCGGCGCCCGCGGCGTGCGGTCCCGGCGCCCGGGACCCGCCCGTCCGGCGTCCGCGCGGCCTCGGGCGCCCCGCTCTCCGTCCCGCTCTCCGTCCCGCCGTCCACGACGTCGTCCACGCTCTTGTTCTCCTCGCCGCTCACAGGCGCTCCAGCTGCCGCTCGGCGAGCGAACTGATGTCCTTCTCGGCGATCTTCTTCGTGTCGAAGATCATGATCTCCATGGCGATGTCCCCCCGCTGGGCGAACGCCCGGGCCTCGTAGAGGTCGAGGTATCCGGCCTCGCGCTCCACGGGGTAGAGGAAGGAGCGGCCGTTGCCGGA
This sequence comes from Streptomyces sp. NPDC051180, assembly GCF_040689545.1. Taxonomy (NCBI): domain Bacteria; kingdom Bacillati; phylum Actinomycetota; class Actinomycetes; order Kitasatosporales; family Streptomycetaceae; genus Streptomyces; species Streptomyces sp. NPDC051180. Next base: position 47,210 of record NZ_JBFBBC010000012.1, on the reverse strand, counting down.
GCCCTTCAGCTCCTCGCCGCCCGTCCCGGCCTGGTCCTCGTCGGCGGCGAAGGCGATCTGGTCCTCCACGAAGTTCAGCGCGCCGATCTGCGACCCGGGCCGGTACTGGAGGAGGTTGACCGTGACGTGGCGGTACGCGCCCACCCGCCACGAGCGGGTGGCGACGCGGCGGACGCCCTGCTCCAGCTGGAACTCCATTGCCGCGTCGGGCCAGTTGTAGTCGGAGGTGTAGGCGGAGAGCGACACCCACCCGTCCTCCCCGTCGGCCTTCGCCCCGGCCGGGCGCGGCACCAGCAGCTTCCGCAGGTCGCCGTCGGTCCTCACCTGCCGGTCCTCCTTCGCCGACAGCGGCTCCGGCTCCTCGCCGGCGGCGAGCGGCTTGGCCGGGTGGGCGAGGCCGGGCTGGTTGAGTGCGGCGAGCGGGGTCGGCTCCCGGTCGGCCTGGATGCGGTAGCCGACGGCCGTGCCGCCGACGACGCCGAGGACGGCCGCGACCGCGATGAGCCCGACCGTGCGCCGGACGCGACGACGCGGCCGTACGACGACGGGCCGGTCGCCCTCGACGGCGGGGTCCTCGGCGGCGGGCTCCGCGGCGGCGGGGTCGACGGCGGGCACGGGTGTGGCCGACGTCTCGGCGGCCGGGGCGGCCGGTGTCGGGACCGGAGGCCCGGGTTCCGAGGCGGGCCGGGAGTCCGGCGGTGGTGCGATATCCGGATTCCGTCCGGTTTCTGCGATGCTCAAGAGTCCCCCCACGAGACCTGAAGCGCGGATTCCGTCATCCGCGCATCCAGCTGACACGTGACGACCGCATGAGGTTGCAGGGGGGCGCATTACAGTTCGGTATATGGCGAAGAAGCTCGTGATCAAGGTGACCGCAGGGGCCGACGCCCCGGAACGCTGCTCGCAGGCATTCACGGTGGCGGCCGTCGCCGTCGCGAGCGGGGTCGAGGTCTCGCTCTGGCTGACGGGCGAGTCGTCGTGGTTCGCGCTGCCGGGCAAGGCGGCGGAGTTCGAGCTTCCGCACGCCGCGCCGCTGCCGGACCTGATCGAGTCGATCCTCGCGGCCGGCCGGGTCACGCTCTGCACCCAGTGCGCCGCCCGCCGGGAGATCACCGAGCAGGACGTCCTCGACGGCGTCCGCATCGCCGGCGCGCAGGTCTTCGTGCAGGAGGCGATGTCGGACGACACCCAGGCGCTCGTCTACTGACCCGTCGGCTCAGCGGTCCCGGCGCCTCTTGCCGTCCAGCTCGTCCCACCACTCGTCGGACTTCGGGTCCCCGGACGGGTCGTCCCACCAGCGGTCCTCCGGGCCCCGTCGGTTCGCGACCATCGCGGCGACCGGCGGGATGACCATGGCGACGACGCACATGCCGACGGCGACGGGCATCGAGAAGAGGCGCACGACAGCCCAGGCGCCCACGAAGAGGACCAGGCAGGCACCCATCATCCAGAAGTAGACGTGCCGACGCCGTGCGTACACACCTTCAGCGTACGGCCGGGCGGGCCGCCGGGCACCGGTGGAGAACGCGGAAGACCGGAGGGCCGTGCCTCTAGTCCTGGAAATGGCGTCCAACCCCCCAGGAGGCACGGCCCTCCGGCCGTTCGGTGTCGCGGATCAGACCGCGATGGCGACCTCGGCCAGGCCACCCTTCTGGGCGACGACCTGACGGTCGGCGGTGCCGCCGGGAACCAGGGCGCGGACGGTCCAGGTGCCCTCGGCCGCGTAGAAGCGGAACTGTCCGGTGGCGGAGGTCGGGACCTCGGCCGTGAACTCGCCGGTCGAGTCCAGGAGGCGGACGTAACCGGTGACGGGCTCGCCGTCCTTGGTCACGAAGCCCTGGATGGTGGTCTCACCGGGCTTGATCGTCGAGGCGTCGGGGCCGCCGGGCTGCGCTCCACACATGATGTTCTGTCCTAACGGTCGAGGGGTCCGGAGGGGAGGAGTCCGGGGACTTACTTGTTGGCGCCGAGCTCGATCGGCACGCCGACGAGGGAGCCGTACTCGGTCCACGAGCCGTCGTAGTTCTTGACGTTCGTGACCTCGAGCAGCTCGTGCAGGACGAACCAGGTCAGCGCGGAGCGCTCACCGATGCGGCAGTAGGCGATGGTGTCCTTCGCCAGGTCGACCTGCTCGGCCTCGTAGAGGGCCTTGAGCTCGTCGTCCGACTTGAAGGTGCCGTCGTCGTTGGCGTTCTTCGACCACGGGATGTTGCGGGCGCTCGGCACGTGGCCGGGGCGCTGCGACTGCTCCTGCGGGAGGTGCGCCGGCGCGAGCAGCTTGCCGGAGAACTCGTCGGGCGAACGGACGTCGACCAGGTTCTGGGCGCCGATCGCGGCCACGACGTCGTCGCGGAAGGCGCGGATGGAGGAGTCCTGGGCCTTGGCCTTGTACTCGGTGGCCGGGCGGGCCGGGACCTCGGAGCCGTCGACCAGGTCGCGGGAGTCGAGCTCCCACTTCTTGCGGCCGCCGTCGAGGAGCTTCACGTCCTGGTGGCCGTAGAGCTTGAAGTACCAGTAGGCGTAGGAGGCGAACCAGTTGTTGTTGCCGCCGTAGAGGACGACCGTGGTGTCGTTCCCGATGCCCTTGGCCGAGAGGAGCTTCTCGAAGCCCTCCTGGTCGATGAAGTCGCGGCGGACCGGGTCCTGCAGGTCCTGGGTCCAGTCGATCCGGATGGCGTTGCGGATGTGGTTCTTCTCGTAGGCCGAGGTGTCCTCGTCGACCTCGACGAGGGCGACCTGCGGGTTGTCGAGGTTGGCCTCGACCCAGTCCGCGTCGACCAGGACGTCGCTGCGAGCCATGTTGTTCTCCTCCGGGGCAGTGTGCGGCGGTGTGGTGCAGGTGGTGCGGTGTGTCGTGCGGTACGCGTCGTCGCGTGCGTACGGACAGCAGACGTGCGTACGGCTTGCACAGGGCGGCCCTGACCGCGGGGGGAGGGCCTGAGGAATACGGGAGTGGCGAGTCCCGCTCAGACGGTGCGACAGAGCATGGCGGCGACGCGGCACAGGTCTACTGCCCGCCGCTTCGTGAGATCCGCCTGTCGCTTCATGCCCTCGATCGTAGGGACGGACAGGCGGCCGTGTCACCGGCGTGTCGTATTTTGAGACGCGATCGTCCGAGATGCGAGACGCGATCACCGTGGGAGAGGGCTCCGGGCGGCTCCGTGCCCAGGCGTCCGGTTCGGCTTCTGCGGATCGGACACCGGTGTCTCAGCATGTGGCCCGAGCGGGTGTGGGGGCGCCCCGGCGCCGGGATCCGGGCCGGGGCGGGTCGGCGGGGTCAGCCCGCGAGGACGACGTCCTTGCCGGTCACGGTCACGGCCAGGCCGTCGGGGCGGGGCTCGACCTTCTCCACCCGCATGCCGGCGATCATCCCGATCGGCCGCTCGAAGTCGGTGCGGGCGCGGACCAGCTCCTCCACGCCGGGGATGCCCTCGCCGGGCACCTGGTCGGCGCGGACCCGGATCGTGCCGCCGTCCACGACGGTCACCGTGGAGACGACCGTACGGGTGAGGGTGCGGCCCAGGATCCGGACGCCGCCGGTCACCTTCACCTTGCCGTTCCCGCCGTAGGCGACGGTGGCGCCCTGGTCGGCCGCCGCGGCGTTGAGGTCCGCGTAGGAGATGAGCGCGGTGCCGGAGGCGGAGCCCGCCTTCGCGCCGGCCCAGTCGCCCGTGACGGTCACGTCCCGCAGGACGGCGGTCAGTTCGTCGACCCGGATGCGCCGCGAACCCGCCGTCGTCCGGACGCCCTTCGCAGTCACGTCGACCTCGTCGAACCGCTTGTCCGCGACCTGGGTAAGGAAGGGGAAGCCCTTGATGTCGACGTCCACCGACTCGCTGTCCGCGGCCGACAGCTTCACCCTGCTCGACGCCTCCGACTCGGCGTACGACACGGCCAGCCGGTCGATCCCGACGAGCACCCCGCCCAGCACGACGGCCAGGATCAACAGAATCCGCAGTGCTCGCATGGGATGCGCGTCCCCCCGGTAGGAAGTGTTCGGTCTGCCGGGTCACCTTTCCGGGATCCGGCGTGCAATGCATCGGCCCCCCGACACGAAGATCGACGTGCCGGGGGGCCGGTTGGTTCCCGGGGCCGGGCGGGCCCGGCCGGGAGGCGGCTCAGACCAGGGCGCGGCCGAGCAGGTAGACGGCGGGCGCGGCGGCCGTCAGCGGCAGGGCGACACCGGCGGTCATGTGGACGAAGCGGGACGGGTAGTCGTAGCTCGCCGCCCGCAGGCCGACGAGCGCGCAGACCCCGGCGCCGAGGCCGAGCAGGGCCCCGGAGGAGCCCAGGTCCGTGAGACCGCCGGCGGCGACGCCCGCACCCGCCGCCGCGAGCAGCGCGGCAACCGGGGAGACCGGGCCGGGCAGCGGCAGCGCCCGGGCGAGGACGGCGGCGGCGACCGCGACCCCGCCGACGACCACCGCGTCGGGGTCGGCTCCGAGGAGTCCGGTGGCGACGACGGTCAGCGCCGCGGAGGCGATGGTGGCCATCAGCCCGTACATCCGCTCGTCCGGGTCCGCGTGGCTGCGGAGCTGGAGGACGAGGCAGAGCAGCACCCAGACGCCGAGCGTGCCCAGGATCGCGGGCGCCGCGTGCTCCCGGCCGGTGGCGAGGAGGGCGGCGTCGGCCACGAGCCCGCCGGCGAACGCGAGCGCGATGCCCTGGCGGGCCGGCCACATGCCGTTGAGCCGGAACCAGCCGGCGGCGGTCAGGCCCTGGAGCAGGACCAGCGGGACGAGCAGCCCGTACGAGCCGACCGCGGCGCCGCCCGCGAGCAGCAGACCGAGGACGGCGGTCAGCACCGCCGGCCGCATGCCGGGGTCGATGATCGGCGACCGGCCCTCGGCCCGGGCCCGCTGCGCGTCCGTGATCCGGGTGTTCCCCGAGGTCGTGGGCGAGGAGTACGCGGGTCCCGCCGCCTCAGGGGCGGGCGCGGCGGGCGCCGCCGCGGCCGGAGCGGCTGCCTGGAAGGGCTCCTGGACCGGCGTCCGGGCGGCCGGCTGCTCGTGACCGGCGTAGTAGCCGCCCTGACCGAGGTCCTGTCCGACGCCCTGGCCGGGAGCCTGGCCGACGCCGTGCCCGACGCCCTGGCCGAGACCCTGGTCCCCGTACGCCGGGTACTGCTCGTACGGCTGCGGATACGCCTGGTCCTGCGCCCCGTAGGCCGCCGGGGCCTGGCCGGCCTGCGCCTGCGCCTGCGCGGCCCGCGCGGCCCGGACCTGCTCGTGCGAGAGGGCGGGCTGGTACTGGGTGTCCCAGGTCTGGCCCTCCCACGTCTGCGTGACGTCGGGACCCTGCTGCTGCCCGTTCGCGTACGGGTCGTACGGCTGCTGCCCGCCGTAGTACTGGTCATTGCTCATGTCGTGGGGTTCACCCTCCTGCGAACGGGGGGAGCACCTCGACCGTGCCGCCCTCGGCAAGCCGTACCGTCTCATGGCTCCGGGTCCCGACGGGGTCGCCGTCGACCAGGAACGAGCACCGCCGGAGGACCTGCGCCAGCTCGCCCGGGTGCTTCGCGCGGACCGCGTCCAGCGCCTCCGCCAGGTGTTCGGCGGCGTACGGCTCCTCGGCGACCCCGGCGGCGGCCTTGGCCGCGGCCCAGTAGCGGATGGTTCCCGCTGCCATAGCGGCGCTCCCTTCGTTCGTGTGCGCGCCGCCCCCCATGATGGGCTATGCGCGCGTGAGCCAGTCCCCGAGCCGGCCGAGCAGCTCCTCGTCCGCCGCGTTCTCGGCGTGGCCCATGCCCCGCTCCACCCACAGCTCCGCGTCACCGGCGCCGGCCAGCATCCGCGGGTGGTCGAGCGGGAAGTAGGCGTCCCGGTCGCCGTGCACGATCAGCAGCGGGGTCGGCGCGATCAGCGGCACCGCGGCCACCGGCGAGAGCGGCACCGGGTCCCAGGCGCGCCGCTGGATCCGGACGCGCAGCCCGTAGCGGCCGACCAGCCGCCCCGCCGGCCGGGTGACGACCCAGTGGACCCGGCGCATCGGGGCCGTGCCCCGGTAGTACCAGCGGGCCGGGGAGGAGACCGAGGCGACCGCGTCCGCGCTCCCCTCCGTGCCCCGCTCCAGGGCCGCGTGGCGCAGCACGACGGAGCCGCCCATGGAGAAGCCGACCGTCGCCACGCGCGTGTGGCCGAGCTCACGGGCCCAGCGGACGGCGGCGGACAGGTCGAGGACCTCGCGGTCGCCGACGGTCGAGAGGCCGCCGGAGCCCCCGTGCCCGCGGAACGAGAAGGTGACGACGGACGCGCCGCGCTCGGCCAGGACGCGGGCGGCGCGGCGGACGGCGGGCCGGTCCGCCGCCCCCGTGAAGCCGTGGGCGACGACCACCGCCGTACCGGTGTCCGCCGAATCGGTGACACTTGCCGCGGAGGGTTCGTAAACCGCCTCGATACGGACACCGTCATCGGTACGCAACATCGCGCGCCGGGGCATCCGGTGATGGACGGAAGTGAGCCAGGGAACATCCAGGATGTGAAATCGGCCCTCTGCCTCGGAACTCATGTGGGCTATTCTGCTTGCCAGAGGATCCGGGCAACGCAGCCCCCGGGTCCTTTTGTGTTTTCCGACCGTTGTTACGGACGGATGAACAAAAGCTCTCAGGGCGCGAGAGCCACACGTGAGCACACATAGACGTCCTCGCAGGGACCGAGGAGGAACCGACGTCATGGACGAGCGAACGACGCACCACGGACCGACGAACCGGGCAGGTGGGGAGCGATGAGCTCACTGCTGCTCCTGACCAACGCCCTCCAGCCGTCGACCGAGGTGCTCCCCGCACTCGGCCTGCTGCTGCACAACGTCCGGGTCGCCCCGGCCGAGGGCCCCGCCCTCGTGGACACCCCCGGCGCGGACGTGATCCTCGTCGACGGGCGGCGCGACCTCCCCCAGGTCCGTTCGCTCTGCCAGCTGCTGCGGTCCACCGGGCCCGGCTGTCCGCTGATCCTCGTCGTCACGGAGGGCGGCCTCGCGGCCGTCACCGCCGACTGGGGCATCGACGACGTCCTGCTCGACACCGCGGGGCCCGCCGAGGTCGAGGCGCGGCTCAGGCTCGCGATGGGCCGCCAGCAGATCGTCTCCGACGACTCCCCCATGGAGATCCGCAACGGCGACCTGTCGGTCGACGAGGCGACGTACAGCGCGAAGCTCAAGGGCAGGGTCCTGGACCTGACCTTCAAGGAGTTCGAGCTCCTGAAGTACCTGGCCCAGCACCCGGGCCGGGTCTTCACCCGCGCCCAGCTCCTGCAGGAGGTGTGGGGGTACGACTACTTCGGCGGCACCCGGACGGTCGACGTCCACGTCCGGCGGCTCCGGGCCAAGCTCGGCCCCGAGCACGAGTCGCTGATCGGCACCGTCCGCAACGTCGGCTACCGCTTCGTCACCCCGGAGAAGGTCGAGCGGGCCGCCGAGGAGGCACGCGCCAAGGAAGAGGCCCGCGCGGGCGCCCAGGTCAAGGACGCTCCGGCGGATGCCACCCGTGCGGAGGACAGGAACGTGGCGGATGCCACAGTGCGACCTGCCGGTAGGTAGGTCACCCCGCGTAGACTGCCGCGCGTGGCCAAGGTGACGCGGGATGACGTAGCTCGACTGGCAGGTACTTCTACCGCGGTCGTGAGCTACGTCATCAACAACGGACCCCGGCCGGTCGCCCCGGCCACGCGCGAGCGTGTCCTCGCCGCCATCAAGGAGCTGGGCTACCGCCCGGACCGGGTGGCCCAGGCGATGGCCTCGCGGCGCACCGACCTCATAGGCATGATCGTCCCGGACGCCCGGCAGCCGTTCTTCGCGGAGATGGCGCACGCGGTCGAGCAGGCCGCCGCCGAGCGCGGGAAGATGGTGCTCGTCGGCAACTCCGACTACCGCACCGAGCGCGAGGTCCACTACCTGCGCGCCTTCCTCGGGATGCGGGTCTCCGGGCTGATCCTGGTCAGCCAGGGCATGAGCGAGCAGGCCGCGAGCGAGATCGAGGCATGGGACGCGCGCGTGGTGCTGCTGCACGAGCGGCCCGAGGCCATCGACGACGTCGCCGTCGTCACCGACGACATCGGCGGCGCCCAGCTCGTCACCCGTCACCTCCTGGAGCACGGTCACCCGTACGTGGCGTGCCTCGGCGGCGTCCCCAACACCCCGGCCGTCGGCGACCCGGTCGCCGACCACGTCGAGGGCTGGCGGCGCGCCATGGTCGAGGCCGGGCGCTCCACCGAGGGCCGGCTCTTCGAGGCCCCGTACAACCGCTACGACGCCTACCAGGTGGCGCTGAAGCTGCTGGCCGGCCCGGACAGGCCGCCGGCCATCTTCTGCTCCACCGACGACCAGGCGTTCGGCGTCCTCAGGGCCGCGCGCGAGCTGCGCATCGAGGTGCCGACCGAGCTCGCCGTCGCCGGCTTCGACGACGTGAAGGAGGCGGCGCTCACCGATCCGCCGCTGACCACGATCTCCTCGGACCGGCCGGCGATGGCCCGGGCCGCCGTGGACCTCGTCCTCGACGACTCGATCCGGGTCGCGGGCTCGCGCCGCGAGCGGGTGAGGCTCTTCCCGTCGGCCCTGGTCGTCCGCCGCTCCTGCGGCTGCCACGAGTAGCCGCTCCCCGGACCTTCCTCCCACCCGGCACCCGAGGCCCGCCCACGGGTCTTTATATCGGGCATACAGGGTTCTGTCGGGCTTCTCAGCCGGTCCTCAGACGTCTCTCATCTACGACTCCGAGAGTCATAGCCATGACGGACTTCCAGGATCAGCACCCGCAGCAGCCCTCCTACCCGCCGAGGCCGCCGTACGATCCGGCGCAGCCGATCACCACCGAGCCCGGCACCACGATCTGGCCGTCCGGCGGTCACGTGCCGCCGCCGGTGGGCCCGCCCGTCGCCGCGGCGGCCACCGGCGCCCCCGCCCCCGGATCACGCCGCCGCGCCAAGCGCGGGGTCGGCCTCATGGCGGCCGTGGCCATCGCGGCCGCGGCCGTCGGCGGCGGTACGGCCACGCTGGTCCAGCAGCTCGCCTCCGACTCCCCCGCCACCGCCTCCTCCGCGGTGAACGGCACCAACGTCTCCGCGAGCAGCACCGGCACCGTCGCCGGCGTCGCGGCCGCCGTCTCCCCCTCCATCGTCGAGATCTCGGCCACCTCCGGCGCGGGCAAGTCGACCGGCTCGGGCGTGATCATCACCTCCGACGGCGAGATCGTCACCAACAACCACGTCATCTCGGGCGCCTCCTCGATCAGCGTCCAGCTCAGCGACGGCAAGACCTACGAGGCGTCCGTCGTCGGCACGGACCCCGACAAGGACCTCGCCCTGATCAAGCTGAAGGGCGCCTCCGGCCTCAGGACGGCGAAGCTCGGCGACTCCTCCAAGGTGCGCGTCGGCGACGAGGTCGTGGCGATCGGCTCCCCCGAGGGCCTGACCGGGACCGTCACCAGCGGCATCGTCTCCGCCCTCGACCGGGACGTCACCGTCGCCAAGGACGACGACGGCCAGGACCAGCGCCAGGAGCAGCAGTACGACCCGCGGCAGGGCTGGCCGTTCGAGTTCGGCGGACAGCAGTTCAACGGCGACACCGGCTCGTCGAAGACCACGTACAAGGCGCTCCAGACCGACGCCTCGCTGAACCCGGGGAATTCCGGCGGTGCGTTGATCAATATGAACGGCGAGATCATCGGAATCAATTCGGCCATGTATTCGCCCAGTTCTTCGAGCGGTTCCACCGCCGGAAGTGTCGGCCTCGGATTCGCCATCCCGGTCGACACCGTGAAGGCCGATCTCGACAGCCTGCGCGCGGGCGGCGGCAGCTGACCGGCCCGCGGACGACATGCGACGCTGAGGCCATGACGGGACAGCAGAACGAAGCCGAGCGCATCCTCATCGTCGACGACGAGCCCGCCGTCCGAGAGGCCCTGCGCCGCAGCCTCGCCTTCGAGGGGTACGGGACGCAGGTCGCCGTCGACGGTCTCGACGCGCTGGGCCTGATGGAGTCGTACGCCCCCGACCTCGTCGTCCTCGACGTCCAGATGCCCCGGATGGACGGGCTCACCGCGGCCCGCCGCATCCGGTCCGGCGGCTCGACCGTGCCGATCCTGATGCTGACCGCCCGCGACACCGTCGGCGACCGGGTCACCGGACTCGACGCGGGCGCGGACGACTACCTGGTCAAGCCGTTCGAGCTGGACGAGCTGTTCGCCCGGATCCGGGCGCTGCTCCGGCGCAGCTCGTACGCCTCGGCCGTCTCCGCCGGCCCGGCCGACGGCGACGTGCTGTCCTTCGAGGACCTCCGGATGGACCTGGCCACCCGCGAGGTCACCCGCGGCGGCCGGACCGTGGAGCTGACCCGCACCGAGTTCACCCTCCTGGAGATGTTCCTGGCGCACCCGCGCCAGGTCCTCACCCGGGAGCAGATCCTCAAGGCCGTGTGGGGCTTCGACTTCGAGCCCAGTTCCAACTCCCTGGACGTGTACGTGATGTATCTGCGGCGCAAGACCGAGGCCGGCGGCGAGCCGCGCCTCGTCCACACGGTGCGGGGCGTGGGCTACGCGCTGCGCGGAGGAGGCGGGGAGTGACCGCTCACCCGGCGGGGCGCCCCCGGCTGCTCCGCCCGCTGGCGTGGTTCCGCTCGCGGCCCCTGCGGTCGCGGCTCGCGCTGCTGACCGCCCTCGCGGTGGCCCTCGCGGTCGCCGCCGTGTCGCTGGCCTGCTGGTTCGTGACCCGCGCCCAGCTGGAGGCCGAGATGGACTCCTCGCTGCGCAGCACCCGGCTGGACCCGAACGGGGTGCAGAGCCTGCTCGCGATGTGCCGGCAGGGCACCACCCCGCCGCCGGTGGCCGGTTCGTACACCGTGCAGGTCGTCCTCGCCAACGGCAGCGTCTGCACCTCCGGCAAGGCGGCCATCCCCGCCGGCCCCGGCGACCTCGGCGTGGCGCGCGGGCAGCTGGAGTCCGCCCTGCACACCGTGAAGGACGACGCCGGGCGCGAGATGCGGGTCTACACCTACCCGCAGGAGGGCCCGATCGGGCTCGCCGTCTCCGTCGCCCGGCCGCTCGAGGAGATCGACAACTCGATGTCCACGCTGCGCTGGGTCCTGCTCCTGGTCTCCGGGATCGGGGTCGTCGGCGCGGGCGCGGCGGGCCTGTGGGTGGCGCGGACCGGGCTGGAGCCGGTGAACCGGCTGACCGACGCGGTCGAGCACGTCGCCGCCACCGAGGACCTGACCGTCCGCATCCCGGTGGAGGGCGAGGACGAGATCGCCCGGCTCTCCCGTTCCTTCAACGCGATGACGGCCGCCCTCGCGACCTCGCGCGACCGGCAGTCCCAGCTGATCGCGGACGCCGGCCACGAGCTGCGGACACCGCTGACCTCGCTCCGGACGAACGTCGAGCTCCTCGCGCGGAGCGAGGAGACCGGCCGCGCGATCCCGCCGGACGACCGGCGGGCCCTGATGTCCTCGGTGAAGGCGCAGATGACGGAGCTTGCCGCGCTGATCGGCGACCTCCAGGAGCTGGCCCGCCCGGACACCCAGCGCCCCGGCCCGCTGGAGGTCGTACCGCTGCACGGCATCCTCCGCTCGGCCCTCGAACGGGCCCGGCTGCGCGGCCCCGAGCTGGTCTTCGTGACGGATCTCGCGCCCTGGTACGTCCGGGCGGAGCCGGCGGCCCTGGAGCGCGCCCTGGTCAACGTCCTGGACAACGCGGTGAAGTTCTCGCCGCCGCGCGGCGAGGTCGAGGTGTCCCTGATGCGGGGCGAGCTCACGGTCCGCGATCACGGTCCCGGCATCCCGCCCGACGAGCTGCCGCACGTCTTCGACCGGTTCTGGCGCTCCCCGTCGGCCCGCAGCCTGCCCGGTTCGGGCCTGGGCCTGTCGATCGTGGCGCGGACGGTCCGGCACGCCGGCGGCACGGTGTCGCTCTCGCCGGCGGCGGGCGGCGGCACCGTGGCGCGGCTCCGGCTGCCCGGGGCCCCGACACCGCCGCCCGAGCTGTCAGTTGTGCCGGAGGAGGGCCTCGACCAGTCCTGACCGGGTGTTCGGGAAGTCCATCGGGACGATCCCGAGCCCGGTCCGGCCGGCCATCTCGGCGCCGTCGAGGAAGCCGTGCACGCGCGGGTTGAGACGGTCGGCGTTCCAGCGGGGCGGGAGCAGCGCGGCGGTCGACACGTGGTTCACGTACAGCCGGCCGGGCTGCGTCGCCGCCTTGCGGAAGTGCGCCTCGACCTTGGGGTACTTGGCACCCGGCTCCGCCATGTAGTCGTCCTGGATGTCGAAGAGGGCGCCGTCGCCGTAGCGGACGCCGGGCAGTCCGCCGTTGTCGGCGAGCAGCACGACCCGGCCGCGGGCCTCGCCCAGGAGCGGCAGCCCGGCGCCGATCCGGAACAGCGGGCGCCAGCCGCGCCGGTCCAGGTAGTCGTCGAAGACGCTCCGGAAGACGGCGTCGGACTCCTCCGAGTACTCCTGCTTGACCCGCATCAGGAGCGTCTCGGAGGGGTGCGCCGCGAGGAAGTCCGCGCAGGCCACGAGGACGTCCCCGAACATCGCGTTCTGGTAGGAGGCCCCGTGGTGGATCGCGAACGACCCGCCCGTGACCCGGCACCGGACGTCCAGGTACCGGATCCCGCTGTCCAGCTGCTGGGCGATCACGCTGTTCTGGCACTCCGTCCACGGCCCGCCGTAGCGGGCGCCCGAGTCGTGCGTGCCGGGGATGGTCAGCCGCTGCAGCGCGGTCCCGTCCCCGTGCCCGCCCATCCACGCGCGCGTGTCCACGGCCGCGGCCGGAGCCGCGCCGACCAGGAGCGCGGCGCCCGCGCCGGCGGCTCCCACGAGAAATCGTCGTCGGTCCATGGCACCGCACTATGGCAGGTACGCATCAACAATCACAGGGTGGGATCACGCCGGAATCCAGGGCGGGAGCACGGCGGGAACCGAGCCGGGAGCCACGCCGAATCCCGGCCGGGAGCACGGCGGGAATCCGGTGGGCCCGGGCCGCGCACGCCAAGGGGGCGGCGGTCCGCCGAGCGGTCCGCCGCCCCCTCAGGGCATGTCCGGTGCTACTGCACGACCGTGATCCGGTTCGCGGCCGGGACGGCCAGCGGCGCGGCGGCCGAGGAGTTGGCCGCCAGGTAGGCGTTGAAGACGTCGAGGTCCGAGGCGCCGACCAGCTTGTTCGTGCCGGTGGCCAGGGCCGCGAAGCCGTCGCCGCCACCCGCGAGGAACTCGTTCATCGCGACGCGGTAGGTCTTCGACGGGTCGATCGCCTCGCCGTTCAGCCTGACCGTGCCGTCGACGACGCGGTCCGCGCCCGCCTTGGTCATGTCGAGCGTGTAGGTGAGGCCCTTCGAGACCTGGAGGATCTTGATCGAGTTCAGGTTCGAGCCGCTGACCTGCTGCTTCAGCGCGGTGATCAGGTTCGCACCGGTCAGGTCGACCACGTTCATCATGTTGGTGAACGGCTGCACGGTGAACGACTCGCCGTACGTCACGACGCCGTTGCCCTCGCTGCCGGAGGCGGCGTACACCAGGTCCGAGCGGATGCCGCCCGGGTTCATCAGGGCCAGCTGGGCGCCGCCCTTGTCCGCCGGGGCCAGGCCCTCCAGCTGCGCGTCGGCGATCAGGTCGCCGAGCGGCTTCTCGTACGCCGTGGAACCGCGGCCGTTGATGTCGGCGGCGATGTAGCCCTGCGGACGGTTGGCGATCGGGGCGGCCAGCGTGCGCCAGTCCTCGATCAGCCGGGTGAGGTCCGCGGCCTTCGGCACGTCGCGCGAGACGACGTGGTTGGCCGAGGCCACCGCCGTGCGGACGATGTCCTTGGTGGCGCGGTCGTACGTCAGCGTCGTGTCCGTGTACAGCTTGCCGAACGAGGACGCCGAGGTCACCAGGCGCGGCTTGCCCGCCGGGTCCGGGATGGAGCAGACGTACGCCTGGTGGGTGTGGCCCGTGACCAGCGCGTCGACCTGCGGCGAGACGTTCTTCGCGATGTCGACGATCGCGCCGGAGACGCCCTCGCCGTCACCGTCGCCGTCGCCGTCGCAGTTGTAGTTGTACGAGGCCGAGGCCGGCATGCCGCCCTCGTGGACCAGGGCCACGATGGACTTGACGCCCTTGCGCTCCAGGACCTTCGTGTACTTGTTGATCGTCTCGACCTCGTCGCCGAACTTGAGGCCCTTGACGCCCTCGGCGGTGACGACGTTCGGGGTGCCCTCCAGGGTCACGCCGATGAAGCCGATCCGGACGCCGTTCTTCTCCCAGATGAAGTACGGGTCGAGCAGCGGCTTGCCGGTCTTCTCCTGCGTCACGTTCGCCGCGAGGTACGGGAAGTCCGCGCCCTTGAACCGCTTGCCCGGGACGTAGCAGCCCGCGGTCGGGTGACAGCCGCCGTTCTGCATCCGGGACAGCTCGCGCGCGCCCTCGTCGAACTCGTGGTTGCCCACCGAGGTGACGTCCAGGTCCAGCTTGTTCAGCGCCCCGATGGTCGGCTCGTCGTGGAAGAGCCCGGACAGCAGCGGCGAGGCGCCGATCATGTCGCCGGCCGCGGCCGTGATCGAGTAGCGGTTCCCCTCCCGCGCCTGGCGCAGGTGCGTGGCGAGGTACTCGACGCCGCCCGCGTCGACCTTCTCCGTCGTCCCGTCCGGCTTCGTCCGGGTCACCTGGCCCGACGAACCCGCCGGCGGCTCCAGGTTGCCGTGCAGGTCGTTGAAGGACAGCAGCTGGACGTCGACCATCCGGCCCCATCCCTTGCCGTGCCCGTACCCGGCGGCGGCGTACTCGTCGCCCGCGGCGCCGGCCGACGGCATCGCCGCCACGAGCGCCCCAACCGTCACAAGTCCCGCTCCGGCGGCCAGAATCCGCCGTGCCGACCTGCTCTTCCTCGGTGTCGCTGCCATCGCTCCCACTGTCCCCTTGCCCCGATTCGCGGCGTTGATCTACACCCCGTTGCGCGTGCAGCCTAGAGTCAACGCGCGTAGCGCAACAGGGGTCAGTGGGTTACAAGACAGTTGCCGCTGGCCGACGAGGTGTCGCCGTAGGCTCGTGTCCATGACTTCCGACGCGGCGCCGGCCCTCGAACCGGGACGGCAGATCCACACGTACGACGAGCTCACGCCGGAGCAGGTCCGGGACGTAATGGAGCTCCTGGAGGCCGCCGACCGGGCGGACGGCATGCACGCCGTGTCCGAGCAGGGGCGGCTGTACCTGCGCCACGGCAGCCGTGAGGGCGTGCGCCACTTCCTCCTGACGGTCGGTCCGCATCTCTACGGATACGCGCAGCTGGAGGAGACCGACCCCATCGAGGCCCCGGCGGCCGAGCTGGTCGTGCACCCCTCCTACCGCGGCCGCGGCCACGGCAGGGCGCTCGGGGCGGCACTGCTGGCGGCGTCCGGCAAGCGGCTGCGGGTGTGGGCGCACGGCGGCAAGGCGGCCGCCCGGCACCTCGCCCAGGTCCTCGGGCTGACCCTCTTCCGCGAACTGCGGCAGCTGCGGCGCCCGCTGGTGCCGCTCGACATCCCGGAGCCGGTGCTGCCGGAGGGCGTCACCGTGCGGACGTTCGCCCCGGGCCAGGACGACGTCGCCTGGCTGGCCGTCAACGCCGCCGCGTTCGCCCACCACCCCGAGCAGGGGTCGCTCACCCAGCGGGACCTCGACGACCGCACGGCCGAGCCGTGGTTCGACCCCAAGGGCTTCTTCCTCGCCGAGAAGGGCGGCTCCCTGGTCGGCTTCCACTGGACGAAGACCCACGCCGAGGAACAGCTCGGCGAGGTGTACGTGGTCGGCATCCTGCCGGAGGCCCAGGGCGGCGGCCTGGGCAAGGCCCTGACCGCGATCGGCCTGCGCCACCTGGCGGCACAGGGGCTGCCGACGGCGATGCTGTACGTCGACGCGGACAACACCGCGGCGGTGACGGTGTACGAGCGGCTGGGCTTCGCCACGCACGAGGTGGACCTGATGTACCGCACGGAGTCCTGAACCCGCGTGTGACGGGGGGCGGTTGACGGGTCCCGTGTGACAGGGGGCGGTTGACACCGCCCCCTTCTTTCCACCACCCTTTCACTACTTGATTAGTGAAAGGGTGGTGGAAAGGATCGTGGTCGAGTACCGCATCGACCGGCGCAGTGGCGTCGCCACCTACCTCCAGATCGTCCAGCAGACGAAACAGGCCCTCCGGATGGGCCTCCTGGAACCAGGCGACCGACTGCCCACCGCACGCGAGGTCGTCGAAGCGACGGCCATCAACCCCAACACGGTCCTCAAGGCATACCGCGAGCTCGAACGCGAGGGCCTCGTCGAGGCCCGCCGCGGCCTCGGCACCTTCGTCCGCGCCACCCTCGGCACCGCCGCCCCCGCCGACTCGCCCCTCCGGGCCGAGCTGACGGACTGGGCCCGCCGAGCCCGGGCGGCCGGACTGGAACGCGAGGACGTGGCCGCGCTCTTCACATCCGTACTGAAGGACCACTTCGAGGGGGAAGACGACCGATGACGAAGGACATCGCCCTGGAGGCAGACCTCCTGGGCAAGCGATACGGGGGAAGGGGCCGCGGCTGGGCGCTGCGGGAGTGCGACTTCACGCTCCCCGCCGGCCGCATATGCGCCCTCGTCGGCCCCAACGGCGCCGGCAAGTCCACCCTGCTCGCCCTCGCGGCCGGGCTGCTGCGCCCCACCGAGGGCCGGATCGAGGCACCCGCCCGCGAGGACCTCGCCTACGTCGCCCAGGAGAAGCCGCTCCACCCCCGGCTCACCGTCGCCGACACCCTGCGCACCGGCCGCGAACTCAACCCGGGCCGCTGGGACGAGGCCGCCGCCCGACGCGTGATCGCCGACGAACTCGACCCGCACACCCTCGTCCGCGACCTCTCCGGCGGCCAGCGCACCCGCGTCGCCCTCGCGCTCGCCCTCGGCAAGCGGGCCGGACTGCTCCTCCTGGACGAGCCGATGGCCGACCTCGACCCGCTCGCCCGCCACCAGCTGATGGGCCTGCTCATGGCCGACGCCGCCGAACGCGGCACGACCGTCGTCATGTCCTCCCACATCCTCACCGAGCTGGAGGGCGCCTGCGACCACCTCCTCCTGCTCCACGGCGGCAGGATCCGCCTCCAGGGAGCCGTCGACGACCTGCTCGCCGCCCACACCCTGCTCCGGGGCCCGGTCGCCGACCTCGCCCCGCACACCGTGGTGGAGTCCCGCACGACAGGCCGTCAGCTCACCGCCCTGATCCGCCGCGAGGGCCCCGTCGAAGGCCCCTGGGAGACTTCCCGGCCCTCCCTGGAGGACCTCCTCCTCGCCCACCTCCGCACCCCCGAAGGAGCCCCGGCATGAGCAGCCTCGCACTCAAGGGCCCCTACTGGGTGACGGTCCGCCAGTACCGGCGGACCCTGTGGCTCGCGGCCGCGGCGGTGGCCGTCTCCCTCACGGTCGTCGGCGGGCTGCGGATCTGGGACGCCCAGACCCCCGACCGCCTCATGGCGGACGGACAGCGGTTCCCCGCCGACGAGAACCGCGGCTACGAGACCCTGCGGTTGGCCATGGAGTACGGGGGCGTCTACCTGCTCCTGCTGCCGCTCCTGGTCGGCGCCTTCGTCGCCGGCCCCCTCGTCGCCCGCGAGTTCGAATCCGGGACGTACCGGCTCTCCCTCACCCAGTCGGTGAGCCCGGTGGCCTGGCTCCGCGCCAAACTCGTCTCCGCGACCGGAGCCGGACTCCTCACCCTCCTCGCCCTCGTGGCCGTCTACCACGTCGGCTGGAACCGGGTCTCGGGCAGCTACGGCCTCAGTTGGGCCGACCGCGGCCCGTACGAGGCCACCGGCGTCGTCCACGTCGCCTACCTGCTCGCCGCGATCGCCGTCGGCGCCCTCCTCGGCCTGCTCGTCCGCCGCACGCTCGTCGCCATGGCCGCCACGGGCGTCGTCATGGGCCTGGTCATGCTCGTCATGGGCACCTTCCGCTGGTCGTTCCTCGGAGTGGAGACGGCCACCGGCCCGGCCGGCCCCACCCTCTGGACGCCCGCCGACGCCCTCGTCATGGACTCGGGCCTGCTCACCGCCTCCGGCGCCCGCTTCGACCGGTCGATCTGCTGGGACGAGGCGGCCCGCACCCCGGGCGTGGACGCCACCGAGGGCCTGTGGGGCAAGGTGGAGGCCCAGTGCCAGGCCCGGCACGGGGTGACCGGCCAGTTCGCGGACTTCCACCCCGCATCCCACTTCTGGCCCACCCAGCTCATCGAGACCGGCATCCTCCTCGCCCTCGCCGCCCTGGCCGCGTACGCCGCGTTCCGCGTCCTGCGCGCCCGCCTCCCGTAGACATCCGTCCACCGGGCCGAACGGCGCCGCGCGAAGGCCCCGGGCCGGAGGACACGCGTAGACCGAACGGGGGCGGGGCCCGGCAAGGGCCCCGCCCCCGATTCCCGTACGACATGTCGTCGTTACCGGCCATTCAGACGCGCTTGCGACGCTCACGCAATGAAGCGCTCCGTGTCCAGCCTCCCCAAAGGGAGACTTCCCTCCCCCACGGCCCGCTCCGACGCGCCCGACCACCCCTTCGCGCGGAAGAATGGGGCCATGAGCAAGCAGCCTGCCGAGGTCCCGGTCCAGTCCTCCGCCACGCCGTCCGCCCAGCCGTCGCTCGGATCCATAGCCGCGCACCGACCGCACGTCGTGAACGCGAACGGCACAGCGGAGCCGGAGCGCGACCTGGACTCCGATCCCGACACCTTCGAGGACGACGGCCCCCTCGGCGACGAGCTGCCGGAGGGACGCTTCCTCGACCGGGAACGCAGCTGGCTCGCGTTCAACGAGCGGGTGCTCGAACTCGCCGAGGACCCCACCACGCCCCTCCTCGAACGGGCGAACTTCCTCGCGATCTTCGCCTCGAACCTGGACGAGTTCTTCATGGTCCGGGTCGCCGGCCTCAAGCGGCGCATCGCCACCGGCGTGGCCACCCGCTCGGCCTCCGGCCTCCAGCCCCGCGAGGTCCTCGACCTGATCTGGACGCGCTCGCGCGAGCTCATGGCCCGCCACGCCGCCTGCTACCAGCAGGACGTGGCCCCGGCCCTGGCCGACGAGGGCATCCACCTGATCCGCTGGCCCGAGCTCACGGAGAAGGAGCAGGCGCGGCTCTTCACCCTCTTCCGCCAGCAGATCTTCCCCGTGCTGACCCCGCTGGCCGTGGACCCGGCACACCCCTTCCCGTACATCTCCGGCCTCAGCCTCAACCTCGCCGTCGTCGTACGGAACCCGGTCAGCGGCCACCGCCACTTCGCGCGCGTGAAGGTGCCGCCGCTGCTGTCCCGCTTCCTGGAGGCGTCCCCGCAGCGGTACGTGCCGCTGGAGGACGTCATCGCGGCACACCTGGAGGAGCTCTTCCCCGGCATGGAGGTGCTCGCCCACCACATGTTCCGGGTGACGCGCAACGAGGACCTGGAGGTCGAGGAGGACGACGCCGAGAACCTGCTCCAGGCCCTGGAGAAGGAGCTCATGCGGCGCCGCTTCGGCCCGCCGGTGCGCCTGGAGGTCGAGGAGTCCATCGACCCCTACGTCCTGGACCTGCTCGTCCGCGAGCTGAAGATCTCCGACGCCGAGGTCTACCCGCTGCCCGGCCCGCTGGACCTCACCGGGCTCTTCGGCATCGCCGGGCAGGACCGGCCCGAGCTGAAGTACCCGAAGTTCATCGCCGGCACCCACCGTGACCTCGCCGAGGTCGAGTCCGCCTCCGCGCCCGACATCTTCGCCGCGCTGCGCGAGCGGGACGTGCTCCTGCACCACCCGTACGACAGCTTCTCCACCTCCGTCCAGGCATTCCTGGAGCAGGCGGCCGCCGACCCCGACGTCCTCGCGATCAAGCAGACGCTCTACCGCACCTCCGGCGACTCCCCGATAGTGGACGCCCTCATCGACGCCGCCGAGTCCGGCAAGCAGGTCCTCGTCCTCGTCGAGATCAAGGCCCGCTTCGACGAACAGGCCAACATCAAGTGGGCGCGCAAGCTGGAGGAGTCCGGCTGCCACGTCGTCTACGGCCTCGTCGGCCTGAAGACCCACTGCAAGCTGTCGCTCGTCGTCCGCCAGGAGGGCGAGCTGCTGCGCCGCTACTCCCACGTCGGCACCGGCAACTACCACCCCAAGACCGCCCGCCTGTACGAGGACCTCGGCCTGCTCACCGCGGACCCGCAGGTCGGCGCGGACCTCTCCGACCTCTTCAACCGGCTCTCCGGCTACTCCCGCCGCGAGACCTACCGGCGCCTGCTGACCGCCCCCAAGTCGCTGCGGGACGGGCTGGTCTCCCGGATCACCAAGGAGATCGCCCACCACCGCGCCGGCCGGCCCGCCTACGTGCGGATCAAGGTCAACTCGATGGTCGACGAGGCCGTCATCGACGCCTGCTACCAGGCGTCCCGGGCGGGAGTCCCCGTCGACATCTGGGTCCGCGGCATCTGCGCCGTACGCCCCGGCGTCGCCGGCCTCTCCGAGAACATCCGGGTCCGCTCGGTCCTCGGCCGCTTCCTGGAGCACTCCCGGATCTTCGCCTTCGGCAACGGCGGCGAACCCGAGGTGTGGTTCGGCAGCGCCGACATGATGCACCGCAACCTGGACCGCCGGATCGAGGCCCTCGTACGGGTCAGCGACCCGGCCCACCGGGCCGCCCTCACCCGGCTCCTGGAGACCGGGATGTCCGACACCACCTCCTCCTGGCACCTCGGCCCCGACGGGAACTGGACGCGCCACGCGACCGACCCCGAGGGCAGGCCGCTGCGGCACGTCCAGGAGATGCTCATCGACGCGCGGAGGCGCCGGCGTGCACAACCCTGACCACTCCCGGGACGTCACGGCGGGCGAGGTCCTCGCCCCCTACCTGCACGGGCGGGCCGCGGACTTCCTCCGCGGCCTGCGCCTGCACGGCGAGAGCGGCTCGGACACGGCCGGAGCGGAGGAGGCCGCCCGCACGCTGCGCGGCGCGGCCCGCCGCATCAGCGGCACCCTCCACACCTTCCGGCCGCTCCTCGACACCGCCTGGGCCGACCAGCTGCGCACCGAACTCGCCTGGCTCTCCGGGACCCTGGCCCTCGAACACGCCTGCACGTCCCGCCTGGTCCGGCTGGTGGACGCGCTGTCCCGGCTGTCGAACGCGGGCGGCGCGGGCCCCGTCCCCGCCGCCCGCGGCGGCGCGTCGACCGGACTCTCCGTCGGCGCCGCCCGCGCCGGCGCCCTCCTCGAACGGCAGCTGACCCTGGCCCGGACGCGTGCCCACTCCGCCGCCCTCCAGGCCCTCGGCTCGGCCCGCTTCCACGCCGTCGCCGACGCCGTCGCCCTCCTCGCCTCCGAGGTGCCCCTCGGCCCCGCCGGCTCGGCACCCGCCGTCGAGGTCCTCGACGGCCCCGCCGAGGTCGCCGAACGACGCCTCCTCGACGCGGTCGCCGCCCTGCCCCTCACCCGGGCCGCCCACCCGTACAACGCCGAGGCCCTCGGCCTCGACGCCGGCGACGGCCAGGACGCCCCCTGGCACCAGACCCGCCTCCTGCTGCGCCTCCACCGCTACGCCTCCGAGGCCCTGCACACCGGCGGCGAACCCGGCTCCGTCCTGTACGAGGCCGCCCGCGCCCTCGACCGGCACCGCGACGCCGCCGAGGCGGCGGCGGCGGCCGCCGCCGCCGCCCGCACGCCCCGGATCGCCCCCGCCACCGCGTACGCCCTCGGCGTCCTCCACGCCGACCAGCGCCATGACGTCGAAGCCGCCCGGTTCGCCTTCCAGCGCGCCTGGCGCACCACGACGGCCCCGGTCCCGTGAACGACGACCCACGGCCGATCCTCGCGGCGGGCTGCGTCCTGTGGCGCCCGGCGGTTTCCGGCCACGGCATCGAGATCGCCCTCGTCCACCGGCCCAAGTGGGACGACTGGTCGCACCCGAAGGGAAAACGCAAGCGCGGCGAGTCCGCCGAGGCGTGCGCGCTGCGCGAGGTACGGGAGGAGACGGGCCGCGACTGCGAGCTCGGCACCCGCCTGGCCACCGTCCGCTACACGGTCGCCGGGCGCCCCAAAGAGGTCGCCTACTGGTCCGCCCGTGCCCTCTCCGGCGCCTTCACCCCCTCCGACGAGGTCGACGCCCTCCTCTGGCTGCCCCCCTCCGCCGCCCGCGCCCG
Organism: Streptomyces sp. NPDC051180; assembly: GCF_040689545.1. NCBI lineage: Bacteria > Bacillati > Actinomycetota > Actinomycetes > Kitasatosporales > Streptomycetaceae > Streptomyces > Streptomyces sp. NPDC051180. Next base: position 25,117 of record NZ_JBFBBC010000012.1, on the reverse strand, counting down.
CCTCACCCAACCCCGAGACCGCACCCTCCTCGACAACGCCCTCCCCTAACCCACCCCCGTTGCGGGCCCGCGCCCCACCCCGGCGTGCCCCGGCGTGCCCCGTTGTGGGCAACTGTTCCGCTGGGGCGGAACGGGTGGGCACAACCCACGACGGCGCAGCACACGGGGTCCGGGCCCAGGCACGGAAGCCTCGCCCCGGCAAGGGGGCGCCGTCCCGTGCGCCCACCCTCCCCCAAGCTCTCGGCTTCGCTCGAGCAGGGGGACCCCCATCGCCCCAGCGGGACGATTGCCCACACGGGGGGTGGACCAGGGGACGGGCGCACCGCCCCGCGGAGGGGCGCGCCCCCGCCAAGAAGCACCGCCCCCACCGAGCGGCCGGGCCGCACAAGAACCAACCGCCCCCCCAAGGCCCCCGCACCCGGGCTTCCGGCACGGTTCACTTCCCGTTCACCCTCCTCCGTCGACCGCTTCACCTGTTCTGCCTAATTTCGGCCTTACACGGTGCACAGAGCACAGCGATGCACCCACCAAACCGACACACGCCGCCGTAGAACCGTTCAGGACACTCGGTCCGCGACAAGGCGGCTTCTGGAAGGAACACCCGAAAGTGAAGCTTTCGCGCAAGAACGGGCTTCGCGCCTCCGCGATCGGTGCCCTCGTCGTCTCCGGTGCGCTCGTCCTCTCGGCGTGTGGGTCGGACAACAACACGGAGACCCCGACCAAGGACGGCGCCTCCAAGACCACCGCGGCCGCGTCGAACATCGCCTGTGACGGCGCCAAGGGCCAGCTCCTGGCCGCCGGCTCCAGCGCGCAGAAGAACGCGATGGACCTGTGGGTCAAGAACTTCCAGGCCGCGTGCTCGGGCGTCGAGGTGAACTACCAGGCCATCGGCTCCGGCGGCGGCATCACCAAGTTCAACCAGGGCCAGGTCACCTTCGCCGGCTCCGACTCCGCCCTCAAGGACGAAGAGGTCGCCGAGTCCCAGAAGATCTGCAAGGGCGGCAAGGGCATCAACCTGCCGATGGTCGGCGGCCCCATCGCCATCGGCTACAAGCTGGACGGCGTGGACAACCTGGTCCTGGACGCCCCCACCCTCGCCAAGATCTTCGACACGAAGATCACCAAGTGGAACGACCCGGCGATCGCCAAGCTGAACCCGGGCGCCAAGCTCCCCGACACCACCATCCAGGCGTTCCACCGCTCGGACGAGTCGGGCACCACCCAGAACCTGGGCAAGTACCTCTCGGCCACCGCGAAGGCCGACTGGAAGTACGACCCGAAGACGAAGTCGTGGCCCGCCCCGGGCGGCCAGGCCGCCAACGGCTCCTCCGGTGTCGCCACCGCGGTCAAGGACGCCGAGGGCTCCATCGGCTACTTCGAGCTCTCCTACGCCACCGCCAACAAGATCTCCACGGTCAGCGTGAACACCGGTGCCGCCGCCCCGGTCGCCGCCACCACGGAGAACGCCTCGAAGGCCATCGCCGCCGCCAAGGTCAAGGGAACCGGCAGCGACCTGGCCCTCTCCCTCGACTACACGACCAAGGCCGAGGGCGCCTACCCGCTGACCCTGGTCACGTACGAGATCGCCTGCGACAAGGGCAACAAGGCGGAGACCCTGCCGACCCTGAAGGCGTTCCTCACCTACACGGCCAGCGAGGAGGGCCAGAAGGTCCTCTCCGAGGCCGGCTACGCCCCGCTCCCGGCCGAGATCGCGGCCAAGGTCCGCGCGATCGTCCCGACCCTGTCCTGACCCCCGGCCGGGTCCGGTCCTCCCCGGGAGGGCCGGCCCGGCATCCGGTGCACCGCCGCCAGGAGCCCGTACACCCGTCCGGGCCCCGCAGACCGGAGAAGCAGATGGCTACCAGCACACCAGACATACAGAGGAGCCGGCGCGCCAAGAGCGCGTCCCGCCCCGGTGACCGCATCTTCAGCGGTCTGTCCCGAGGCTCCGGCATCACCCTCCTCGTGATCATGGCCGCGATCGCGGTCTTCCTCACCTACCGCGCCGTCCTCGCCATCTCGAAGGACAGCACCAACTTCTTCACCACCTTCGAGTGGAACCCGGCCGCCAACCCGCCGGCCTTCGGCATCGCAGTCCTGGCCTTCGGCACGGTCGTCTCCTCGATCATCGCGATGCTCATCGCCGTACCGGTCGCGATCGGGATCGCGCTGTTCATCTCGCACTACGCCCCGCGCCGGCTGGCCAAGCCGCTCGCGTACGTCGTCGACCTGCTCGCCGCCGTGCCCAGCATCATCTACGGCCTCTGGGGCGCGATCTTCCTGGTCCCGTACCTGGACGGCCTGAACCAGTGGCTCGACCAGTACCTGGGCTGGACGTACATCTTCGACAAGTCCAGCGACGGCGTCGCCCGCAACCTCTTCACCGTGGGCATCCTGCTGGCGATCATGATCCTGCCGATCATCACCAACGTCACCCGCGAGGTCTTCCTCCAGGTCCCCCGGATGCACGAGGAGGCCGCGCTCGCCCTCGGCGCCACGCGCTGGGAGGTCATCCGCATGTCGGTGCTGCCCTTCGGCCGCTCCGGCATCATCTCGGCCTCCATGCTGGGCCTGGGCCGCGCGCTCGGCGAGACCATGGCCGTCGCCGTGGTCCTCTCCCCCAGCTTCCTCATCTCGGGCCACCTGCTCGACCCGGGCGGCGGCACCTTCGCGCAGAACATCGCCGCCAAGTTCAACGAGGCCAACGAGTACGGCCGTGACGCGCTGATCGCCTCCGGTCTCGTCCTCTTCGCCATCACCCTGCTGGTCAACGGCGCCGCCCGCTGGATCATCGGCCGCCGCAAGGAGTACTCGGGGGCCGCGGCATGAGCCACGCCATACAGGATCGTCCGGTCTCGGTGGCCCCGCGCCGCGGGTCCCTCTCCCACGCCCGGCTCCCCCGCTGGACCCCGGCCGCCGTCGCCGCCGGCTCGATCGCCGGAGGCATCGGCATCGGCCTCGCCGCGGGCTGGCACAGCAAGGTCCAGTGGGGCCTGGTCGCCGCACTGCTCTTCGTCCTCGTCACCTTCGCCGTGACCACCAAGGTCGAGGGCAGCCGCCAGGCCAAGGACCGCGTCGCCACCAGCCTCATCTGGGTCTCCTTCGTCCTCGCCGTCGTCCCGCTGCTCTCCCTCGCCTGGGTCACGATCAGCAAGGGCCTCGACGTCCTCGACGGCTACTTCCTGACGCACTCGATGAACGGCGTCCTCGACGCCGAGGCCGGCGGCGGTGTCTACCACGCGCTCCTCGGCACCATCGAGCAGGTCGGCATCGCGACCCTGATCGCCGCCCCGATCGGCCTGCTGACCGCGGTCTACCTCGTCGAGTACGGCGGCGGGAAGCTCGCCCAGGCCGTCACCTTCTTCGTCGACGTCATGACGGGCATCCCGTCGATCGTCGCCGGCCTCTTCGTCCTCGCCACCTGGAACCTGATGCTGGGCTTCGGCCCCTCCGGTTTCGCCGGCGCGATGGCCCTCGCCATCCTGATGATGCCGGTCGTGGTCCGCTCCACCGAGGAGATGCTCAAGCTCGTCCCGAACGAGCTCCGCGAGGCTTCCCTCGCCCTCGGCATCCCCAAGTGGCGCACCATCCTGAAGGTGGTCCTGCCCACCGCGATCGGCGGCATCACCACGGGCGTCATGCTCGCGATCGCCCGCATCACCGGTGAGACGGCCCCCGTCCTGCTCCTCGTGTTCGGTACGAAGCTCATCAACCCGAACCCCTTCGAAGGCGCGCAGTCCTCCCTGCCGCTCTACGTCTACGAGCAGTTCGCGGTCGGCACCGACGCCGCGATGGCCCGTGCGTGGGGTGCCGCGCTCGTCCTGATCGCCTTCGTCATGATCCTCAACCTGGTGGCCCGCGGCATAGCCCGCTGGAAGGCCCCGAAGACCGGCCGCTGACCGCGGCAATAGGAAGTGATTCACATGGCCAAGCGCATCGACGTCAGCGGCCTCTCCGCCTACTACGGCGCCCACAAGGCGATCGACGACATCTCGATGACCGTCGAGCCCCGCTCCGTGACGGCCTTCATCGGCCCGTCCGGCTGCGGCAAGTCCACCTTCCTGCGCACCCTGAACCGGATGCACGAGGTCACCCCCGGCGGCCGCGTCGAGGGCAAGGTGATGCTGGACGACGAGAACCTGTACGGCACGAACGTCGACCCGGTCGCCGTGCGCCGCACGGTCGGCATGGTCTTCCAGCGACCCAACCCCTTCCCCACCATGTCGATCTTCGACAACGTGGCGGCGGGCCTCCGGCTCAGCGGCGGCTACAAGAAGTCCCAGCTGAACGACATCGTCGAGCGGTCCCTCAAGGGCGCCAACCTCTGGAACGAGGTCAAGGACCGCCTGAACAAGCCGGGCTCCGGCCTCTCCGGCGGCCAGCAGCAGCGCCTCTGCATCGCGCGCGCCATCGCCGTCGAGCCGGACGTCCTGCTCATGGACGAGCCGTGCTCGGCCCTCGACCCGATCTCCACCCTCGCCATCGAGGACCTGATCGGGGAGCTGAAGGAGCGCTTCACGATCGTCATCGTGACGCACAACATGCAGCAGGCCGCCCGCGTCTCGGACCGCACCGCCTTCTTCAACCTGGCGGCGGTCGGCCAGCCCGGCAAGCTCATCGAGCTGGACGACACCGAGCGCATCTTCTCCAACCCGAGCGTCCAGGCGACCGAGGACTACATCTCCGGCCGCTTCGGCTAGACCGCTCGCCCCAGAGCCGTCATACGGTGCTGCATGGCGGTGCCACCGTGATGACGAAGGGCCCGGCTCCCCCTCGGGGGAGCCGGGCCCGTCCTCGTGCGCGGGGTCCGTCAGCCGAAGACCAGCTGGACCACGTAGTAGCTCAGCGCGGCGACGAGCGCCGCCGCCGGCATCGTGATGAACCAGCCGAGGATGATGTTCTTGGCGACGCCCCAGCGGACCGCGTTGACCCGCTTCGTGGCGCCGACGCCCATGATCGCGGAGGTGATGACGTGGGTGGTCGAGATCGGCGCGTGGAAGAGGAACGCCGAGCCGAACATGATCGACGCACCGGTCGTCTCCGCCGCGAAGCCCTGCGGCGGGTCGAGCTCGATGATCTTGCGGCCGAGGGTCCGCATGATGCGCCAGCCGCCCGCGTACGTACCGAGCGAGAGCATCACGGCACAGGCGATCTTCACCCAGACCGGGATGTCGTCGCCGGCCTGCTGCACGTCGGCGATGACCAGGGCCATCACCACGATGCCCATCGTCTTCTGCGCGTCCTGCAGACCGTGACCGAGCGCCATGCCCGCCGCCGACACCGTCTGGGCGATCCGGAAACCGCGCTTGGCCTTGTGCGGGTTGGCCTTGCGGAACATCCACAGGATCGCGCACATCACCAGATAGCCGACGACGAGGCCGACCACCGGCGAGACGAACATCGGGATGACGACCTTGTCGAGGACGCCTCCCCAGATCACCTCGGTGCCGCCGGCCAGCGCCGCGCCCACCATGCCGCCGAAGAGGGCGTGCGAGGAGGAGGACGGCAGACCGAAGTACCAGGTGACGAGGTTCCAGATGATCGCGCCGACGAGCGCGGCGAAGAGGATGCCCATCCCCTTGTCGCCGGTCGGGGTCTCGATGAGCCCCTCGCTGACCGTCTTGGCGACCCCGCTGCCCATGAAGGCACCGGCGAGGTTCATGACCGCCGCCATCGCGAGCGCGGCCCGGGGGGTCAGAGCCCGGGTCGACACCGAGGTGGCGATGGCGTTGGCGGAGTCGTGAAAGCCGTTCGTATACGTGAAGCCGAGCGCGACACCGATGGTCACGATCAGAGCGAAGGTGTCCACGAAGCCTCAGGACTCCTTGACCGCGATGGTCTCCACCGTGTTGGCGACGTGCTCGAACGCGTCGGCCGCCTCCTCCAGTACGTCCACGACCTGCTTGAGCTTCAGCACCTCGATGGCGTCGTACTTGCCGTTGAAGAGCTGGGCGAGCAGCTTCCGGTGGATCTGGTCCGCCTGGTTCTCCAGCCGATTGACCTCGATCCAGTACTCGGTGAGGTTGGCCATCGTCCGGAGGTTCGGCATGGCCTCGGCGGTCAGCTCGGCCGCCCGGGCCAGGACCTCGATCTGCTGCTCGACACCCTTGGGGAGCTCTTCGATGTTGTAGAGGACGACCAGGTCGACGGCCTCTTCCATGAAGTCCATGATGTCGTCGAGGGACGACGCGAGGGAGTAGATGTCCTCGCGGTCGAACGGCGTGATGAACGAGGAGTTCAGCTGGTGGAAGATCGCGTGGGTGGCGTCGTCGCCGGCGTGCTCCGCTGCCCGCATCCGCTCCGCGATCTCGGCCCGGGCGGAAGGCTCCGCTCCGAGCAGTTCCATCAGGAGCTTGGAGCCCGTGACGATGTTGTCCGCGGACGCGGCGAACATGTCGTAGAAGCTCGTCTCCCTGGGGGTCAGACGAAATCGCACGTGAGGTCCTCGGGGTGCTGGGTTTCGGTCAGGCTGATGCTAGGCGCATCATCCGGCCACGGCTAACCGGCGTCCTCTCAGTGTCGCCCATCAGGCACAGTGATCTGCACGGGCCCCCGCCCGCTTCGGCGGGGATCGGTACCATATACCCACGAGGGGTATACACCCCCTTTCTGGACAACGGGAGGACGCGATGACGACCACCGAGGCGGACCAGGTCACCCCCGACACCGTCGAGACTGTCGAGCCGGCCGACCACGACCACGGCGTGCACGGCTACCACAAGCAGAAGGACGAGCACCTCAAGCGGCTCCGCCGCATCGAGGGCCAGATCCGCGGCCTGCAGCGGATGGTCGACGAGGACGTCTACTGCATCGACATACTCACCCAGGTGTCGGCGTCGACGAAGGCGCTGCAGTCCTTCGCCCTCCAGCTCCTGGAGGAGCACCTGCGGCACTGCGTCGCGGACGCGGCGGCCAAGGGCGGCGACGGGATCGACGCCCGGGTCGAGGAGGCCACCAAGGCCATCGCCCGCATGATGCGGACCTGATCCGGCCGGCGGGGCCGTACCGTCAGAGGTCCTGTACGGCCCGTTCGGCCGCGACCCGCAGGACCTCGTCGATCCGGTCCGCGCTGAGCCGCTCCCCGACCGCGGCCGAGGCCGCGATGATCAGCTCGCCGCACAGTTCGATCTCGGCGAGGGCGACGCAGTCCGGATCTGCGGTCACGGTTGCTGTACCGGGCGGGGCCACGCGCATCCACCTCTTCCTGCCGGCGTCGTCTCCCAGCGGTCTCCCAGCGTAGGGACGGGGCCACGCACCGCGCATGACACGTCCGGACCATTTGCCGATGGTCCGCGCCTTCGTCCGGCCCGGGTCAGGTCTCGATCTTTCCGGCGTAGATGTGCCGCCGGTCCGGCAGCGTCACCTCCACCGCGGCGCCGAAGCCGTACAGCAGGGTGGTCGACGCGACCGCGACCGTACGGCCCTGGTTGCTGAAGCTGAACTGGTGGCGGACCTTCCGCAGCCGCCCCTCCGCGTCCAGGTACGCGTCGAACGGCACCGAGTCGTCGGCGAACCCTTTCGCCGCCGCGGCGAGCGCCCCGCGCAGCTGCGGCGAGGCCGCCCGGGCCGCGGCGGCGATGTCGGCGACCCCCCGGTAGTGGCCGACTTTCACCCCTGCCAGCTCGACCTCGCCGACGAAGACGACCTCCCGGGCGCCCCGCAGCAGCTCGGCCGCGGCGCCGGGGTCGGTGGCGCCGCCCGTCACCAGGTTCCCGTCGTCGAGGGTGGTGGTGTCGACGCGGACCCACTTGTCCGCCGGCACTCCGGCCCCCCGGTTCTTCATGTAGAGCGCGCCCGGCGTGAGCAGCTCGGTGATCGGCCGGTGCTCGCTCGCGCCGGCCGCGTCCCTCGGCAGCACCACCCGGAGCCGCCCGGTGCGGCGCCGGAAGTCGTAGCCCCCCTCGCCCCGGATGGTGACCCGGGTACCGCCCGACGCCATCTCCATCGAGGTGCTCGCCTTGGAGGTGCCGGCCCTCGCCAGCGCGTCGGCCGCGCTCCGCACGGTCAGGACCGGATCACCGGCGGGCTTCGGGTCCTGCGACGCCGCGCACCCGGAGACCGCCGCGGTGGAGGCGAGGCTGCCGACCAGGGCGGCGGTGACGGCCAGCGCCCCGCTCCTGCGGCCCCGCGGACGCCCGTACGACTGCACCGCCATCGCCTGCCAACCCCCCACACCGCACCGCCGTCCGCCCGGGATCCGCCCTCCCCGGCAGCCGCGCGCCCGGGGAGCACCCGATCCGGATAACGACGGCCCGGACGACCCGTCACGCGCAGTACGGTGGTCGCGTGCACGCGCAGGCCACTCCCCACACGACGACCACGACGGAGCGCGGCTCGTTCGCGCTGGCACGGTGCAGCTGCGGCTGGACCGGCCCGGCCCGCAGATCCCGCGACCGCGCCCGCACGGACGCCGCGGAACACTCCCGCACCGACGAGGACCGGAGCCCCGACCCGAACTAGGGGGTGCCTTGTCGATCAGGCCGCGAGGTCGTTGCGGCCGGTGGCGGGCGGGCCGCCGAGCCGGGACTCGGGGATGTCGACCGCCTCGGGGCGGCGCGGATCACCTGCCCTGCGCGAGCGGACCAGCCGGACGCCGGTGGCGGAGCGGCCGACCGCGGCGACGACCGGGGTGAGCAGCGCGAGCGCGAGCGGGGCGAGGAGCAGCGCCACCGCCGTGCCGAGCGCGAACCCGCCGATCACGTCGGTCGGGTAGTGGACGCCCATGTAGACGCGGGCGAAGCCCTCGGCGAGGGCGAGGCCGATCGCGGCGAGGCCGAAGCGGCGGTGGGCGACGAAGAGACCGACGCCGAGCGCCATCGCCAGCGTGGCGTGGTCGCTGACGAACGAGAAGTCCGTCTTCCCCTCGATCAGGACCTCCAGGCCCTGGTGGTCCCTGAAGGGCCGCGGGCGTTCCACGAAGCCGCGGATGGGGATGTTGACCAGGAGCGCGATCCCGGCCGCCAGCGGGGCCCAGACCAGCGCGGCGACGGCCGCCACGGAGTCGGCGTGGGTGCCGCGCCGGCGGACGCTCCACCAGCACCACAGCACGACGAGGACCATCGCGAGCACGATGCCGTACTCGCCGACGAACTCCATGACGCGGTCGAACCACGGCGGAGCGTCCTTCGCCAGTCCGTTGATGTCGTAGAGCAGGCTGACATCGGGGTTCGAACCGTCCGATGCGAGTACAGCCATCTCCTGCGGCCCCTTGCTCTCGTGTCTGTCGTCCAACCCCCGTGGTCAGAGTGGTCGGATCGGGGAACGAACCGCCTGAGGCGCACGTTCCGCTCGCTCCGGTGGATCATGAGGACGTTACCGAAGAGTGACGGTTCTCCGCAGCTCAGGGCCACTGCATGACGGAGAGTTCCGGCCATGTCCCCTACGCCCCGAAGGCCCCCGGAAGGCGCCCGACGGCCCGTCTGCCCCCGTTACGCCTGCGGCGGATGGGTCGGCAGCGCCGCCGCCCCCTCCGCCGTGACCCGGGTCGCGCCGAAGTAGTCCGGGGTGTCGATCCGGTCGAAGCGGATCACCGCCCCGGTCCGCGGCGCGTCGATCATGTACCCGCCGCCGACGTAGATGCCGACGTGCCGGATGGCCCGGGAGTTGGTCAGGTCGTCCGAGAAGAAGACCAGGTCCCCCGGGAGCAGCTCCTCGCGCGAGGGGTGCGGCCCGGCGTTGTACTGGTCGTTGGCGACGCGCGGCAGCCGGATGCCGACGGCCTCGTACGACGCCTGCGTCAGCCCGGAGCAGTCGAACCGGCCGTTCTGCGCCGCCGTGCCCGTCCCGCCCCACAGGTACGGCGTGCCGAGCTTCCCCTGCGCGTAGTGGATCGCGCCCGCCGCCAGCCGGGAGGGGTCCACCCGCCCCACCGGGCGCGCGAAGCTCTTCTCCAGGGACCGGATGATCCGCACGTAGTTCCGGGTCTCGCTGATCGGCGGCACCCCGCCGTGCTTGATGACCCGGTACGCGCCCGCGTTGTACGCGGCCAGCATGTTGTTCGCCGGATCCCCCGGCACGTCCTTCACATAGCCGGCGAGTTCGCAGTCGTACGAGGCCGCCGACGGGATCGCGTCCTTCGGGTCCCAGATGTCCCGGTCCCCGTCCCCGTCCCCGTCCACCCCGTGACCGGCCCAGGTGCCCGGGATGAACTGGGCGATGCCCCGGGCGTCCGCGGACGAGACCGCCCTCGGGTTCCAGCCGCTCTCCTGGTACAGCTGCGCCGCCAGCAGCGCCGGGTTGATGGCGGGACAGAGATTGCCCCAGCGCTGCACGAGACCCTGGTAGAGCGCGGGCACCGAACCCTTGGCCAGCGCCACGGTGCCGTTCACGGAACTGCCCGCCCCGCCCGCGAGACCGGCCGCCGCCGAGTACGTGCCGATGACGAGCAGGGCGAGGAAGGAGAGACAGACTCCGAAGGCCCCGCCGGCCACCAGCCACGCCTTGCCAGCCCTACGCACCGTCAACCACCCCTCGGCTCATGGCAGTACGCCCCGACGGCCCAGTCTAGGCGGCGAGGACCCCGGAGGGGACGTTGCGCGACCCCCCGGTCACGCGGCGCGCCCGTTCAACCGCCGCAGTGGCTTGAACGCACGCCCCGGACACCCCGCCGACTAACCTTTTCCGATGCAGTCCCGCAGCCCCGCGCTCGGCACCCGCGAGCGCATCGTCGTCGCCGCCTCGCGCCTCATCCGGCGCCAGGGGTACGCAGGCACGGGCATCAAGCGGATCGCCCAGGAGGCGAACGCCACCCTCGGCTCCGTCTACCACTTCTTCCCCGGCGGCAAGGAAGCCGTCGCCGTCGCCGCACTCGCCCACGGCCGCGAGGAGTTCGCCGCCCTGCTGCGCGCCGCCCTCGACGGCCGGACCGACCCCGCCGACGCCGTCGACGCCTGCGCCCGCCTGCTCGCCCGCGAACTCCACGCCTCCGACTGGACGGACGGCTGCCCCGTCACCGCCGCCGCCCTGGAGACCCTCGGCTCCGACAACGCCATCCGGCGGGCCTGCGCCGACGCCCTGTACTCCTGGCGCAACCTCGTCGCCGACCGGCTCCACGACTGCGGCCTGCCCGCCCCCCAGGCCCGCGACCTCGCCGCCACCGTCGTCCACACCCTCACCGGCGCCCAGGCGACCGCCCAGGTCACCCGCAGCGAGGAGCCCCTGATCCTGGCGGGCCGTCACCTCGCGCGCCTCGTCGGCTCGTACGCCTGACGCCGCCCCAAGAGTGCAACAACGACAATCATTGCCCGGAGTCACCCTCCGTGATACACAGAGTGACCATACGCTTCTTCACGCGGAAACCGGCCACACCACCGCAGGTCAAGACGGTCAGACCGGTCAAGTGTGCGGGGATCGGGTAAAGAGAGCCGTCAAGCCGTCACACGTGGGCGGTTTCATCAGCGAAGATAGGGCGATGACCCATGCCGTCCGGCAGGGGCAGATAACTACCCAACAGGGGCGGTGAGTTACATGTACCTGGCGGCCGAAAAGGGCGACATCACCACCATCATCGGTGGAATCGCCCCGAACTGGGGACCTTTCGGGAGCCTGGGCAACGAAGCCAAGGTGATGATCGAGGTCGTGATGGCCGTGGCCATCCTGCTCTGCCTCGGCATCGCCATCTGGGGAGCGGCCAAACAGCGCATCGGCGCGACCGCACTCCGCGACACGTTCAGCGCGGAACAGGGCAAGGGCCTCATCGTCGCCGGCCTGACCGGCGTCTTCATCATCGGATCACTCGGGACGCTGTTCACCATCGTGTACGGCATGGCCGTCTGATAGCCCGTCGGACCCCATCCACCCGAGGCCAGCTGATGTCGCGTTCCCTGATGCCCAGCCATGTTGCAGCACTGTCGTACCCGCGAACGAGTGAGGGGGCGTACCCGGCATGAGTCCCGGCGACGAGCACGACAGCTTCGGCGGCGTGGGCGGCTCGGGCCAGACCCGGACCCGCCTGCCCGAGGGCAACAGCGGCGACGTCTACGGCGGCGCCCGCCGCCCCGTCCGCAGCTCCCGCTCCCTCCTCACGGTCGTGGGCGTGGTGGTCGTCCTCGTCGGCGCCATCGCCCTCGCCAACCGCGGCGGCGGCGACCCCGCCGACGCCGCCGGCCCCCGCGCCGGCACCCCCGGCGACTCCGCCCCCACCGCCGCCACCGGCGTCCGCCCCGTCTCCGGCAAGAACGGCCGAATCCCGACCGGCTACGCCCACGACGACCAGGGCGCCCAAAGCGCCGCCACCAACTACGCGGTGGCGCTGGGGTCGGCGGAGATGTTCCAGGACGGCCCCCGTGAGGACATCGTCCGCGCCATCCACGACCCCGCCGTCGTCGACGACCTGCTGAAGCGGCTGGACGCGTCGTACTCGGCCGGCCTCATGGCCGACATCGGACTCGACGAGACCGGCCTCGCGCCGTCCGGCATGACGTTCGTGTCCCGCACCGTCCCCGTCGGCGCCAAGGTCCTCGACTACACCGAGACCTCCGCGACGGTCGAGGTCTGGTGCACCGGCCTGGTCGGCCTCGCCGGCGCGGGCTCCACCCGCCCCGTCACGTCCACCTGGTTCACCATCACGGAGAAGCTCACGTGGGTCGGGGGCGACTGGCGCGTCCAGTCCTCCAGCCAGAAGGAGGGCCCGACCCCGGTCAACGGCGACAACCGCGCCTCCGTCGCCGACGAGATCGCCGGGGCCGTCGAGGGATACGGAGGGTTCACCTATGCCCGCTAGCCGAAGCCTGGTGGGGCGCGCGACGACCGCCCTCACCGCCGCCTTCCTCTCCGTTCCCCTACTGCTCGCCTCCGACGCCCAGGCGGCTCCCACGCCGACCCCGACCGCCCCGACACCCACCCCCACCCCGACCAGCAACGAGTGCGCCCTCATCGTGGGGCAGGCGAGGGAACTCTGCGAGAAGGGCCAGACCGGCGGAGCCGGCAAGGCTCCGCTCACCGATCCCACCAGCGCCCTGGACCCCCTGTCCTCCCTCGCCCGGGGCTGCGCGGACGCGGCCGTCGCCACCATCGACTACCTCTCGAAAGCGGTGAAGGAGACCGCCGACGTCGACTTCACCAACACGGAGTTCCTCGGCCGGTACGCCATCGTCTTCGCCGCCTCCACCGTCCTCACCCTCCTCCTCTGGCTGCTCGCCGTGGCGAAGCGGGCCGTGCGGGGCGTGCCGCTGACGGTCGCGCTGTCGGAGGCCATCGGGTTCCTGTGGCTGACGGTGCTGGCCTCCGCGTTCACGCCGCTGATCCTCTACACCGTGGTGAACGCCACCGACGCCGTCACCGAGGTCATCGCCTCGGGCACCGGCCAGCAGACCGACATCTTCTTCGGCAGCTTCAAGCAGGCCCTGCAGAAGGGCGACAGCATCGGTGGCGGCCCCATCATGCTGATCATCGTGTCGCTGGTGACCGTCCTCGCCGCCGGCGTGCTGTACCTGGAGCTGTTCCTCCGCGCCGTGATGCTCTACGTCGGCGCGCTCCTCGGCGTCGTCGTGTACTCGGGCCTCGTCGACAAGAACATGTGGGGCCACGTCCGCCGCTGGGCGGGCATCATGATCGCGGTGATCCTGGTGAAGCCGATCATCGTGATCGTCCTCGGCCTGGCGGGGGCGCTCTCCTCGGGCACCGGCCCGGACTCGTTCTCCGCCGTCGTCTCCGGCCTCGCGATCATCCTCCTCGCCATCTTCGCCTCCGCGATGATCTACCGCTTCGTGCCCGGCTTCGGCGACGAGATCGCCGCCTCCCGCAACAACCGCCTCCACCGCGCGGGCGAGAACGCGGCCGCCGCCGTCATCTCCTCCCCCGCCTCCCTCGTCTCCCAGGGCATCAAGACCCACAGCACCCGCGACAGCGGCGGAGGCGGCGGCTCCCAGGGCTCCGCCCCCCGCCCCGCCAACCCCCTGTCCGGCGGCATGGCCGCCCACAGCAGCCGCGGCGGTGGCGGCACCGGCGGCGCCACGCCCCCGCCCCGTAGCAGCAGTCCCACCACGGGCACTCCGCACAGCAACCGCAAGAACTCTGGAGGTGCAGGGCGTTGACGACCCAGTCCCAGCCGGTCGCGCCCCGCCGCACGTATCTCGTGGGCCGCGCCCGGCCGAACGCGATCGTCGGCAAGAACCGCGAGACCGGCGAGATCGCCCTGATCATCGTCGGCGCCTTCCTCGGCATGATGAGCGGACTCCTCGTCCCCCTGCTCCCCCTGCGGATCGCCCTGCTCGCCGGCCTGCCGATGATCGCGATCGCGGCCGTGTACCTCCCGTACAAGCACCGCACGTTCTACAAGTGGTTCGAGATCAACCGCAGCTACAAGCGGATGCTGAAGCGCGGCACGGCCTACCGCTCCGTCGTCGTCGAGGCCGGCACCCGCCTGGACGGCCGCGAGGTCGAGGTCGGCCCGCCGCCCGGCATCGGCCGGGTCGGCTGGCTCGCCGCCCCCTTCGGCCCGGACGAGATCGCCGTCCTGCTGCACGCCGACCGCCGCACGGTCACCGCCGCCATCGAGATCGAGGGCCCCGGCGTCGGCCTGCGCGACAGCGAGGACCAGGAGGCCCTGGTCGACCGGTTCGGCACCCTCCTGAAGCACGTCGCCAACGGCGACGGCTTCGTGACCCGCCTCCAGATGCTGGCCCGCACCCTCCCCGCCGACCCCGACGCCCACGCCAAGGACGTCGGCCAGCGCGGCGACCCGCACGCGCCCGCGTGGCTCCAGGAGTCCTACGACCAGCTCCAGTCCATGGTCTCCACCTCCAGCGAGCAGCACCGGGCCTACCTCGTCGCCTGCATGCACTACACGCGCGAACTCGCCGCCGAGGCCAACGCCATGGCCCGCGCCGCCCGGCACGCCTCCGGCGCCCGCAAGCTCGACCGCGACGCCGGCCTCGCCGTCGTCATGGCCCGCGAGCTCACCGACATCTGCGCCCGCCTCGCCGAGGCCGACATCCGCGTGCGCCAGCCCCTGGGCCAGTCACGGCTGGCCTCCCTCGTGCACTCCATGTACGACCCGGACCACCCCATCGACCACATCCAGGCCATGACCAAGCGCAACGCCTGGCCGGCCGAACTCGACGCGATGGAACCGACGTACCTCCAGGCCAAGACCCGCGAGTCCTCCACCCGCGCCCCCTGGTGCCACGCCACGGCCTGGGTGAAGGAGTGGCCGATGACCCCGGTCGGCGTCAACTTCCTCGCCCCGCTCCTCGTCCACACCCCGGACGTCATCCGCACGGTCGCCGTGACCATGGACCTGGAGCCCACCGAGGTCGCCATCGAGCGCATGCTCACCGAGAAGACCAACGACGAGGCCGACGCCAGCCGCGCCGCCAAGATGAACCGCACGGTCGACCCCCGTGACATCGCCGCCCACGGCCGGCTCGACCAGCGGGGTGAAGATCTCGCCAGCGGCGCTGCCGGAGTGAACCTCGTCGGGTACATCACGGTGTCGTCGCGTTCGCCCGAGGCCCTCGCCCGGGACAAGCGCACGATCAGGGCCTCCGCCGGCAAGTCGTACCTGAAGCTGGAGTGGTGCGACCGCGAGCACCACCGGGCCTTTGTGAACACCTTGCCGTTCGCGACCGGCATCCGCCGCTAAGGCCGAAGGGGCACCGACCGATGCGAGATCCGCTGTCCGTCCTCACCGACGCCTTCACCTCCTTCCTCTTCGGGAAGGTGGAGACGACCCGCCTGCCCGTCCGCACCTCCACCGGCCAGGCCCAGGCGGTCTACCTGCCGACCGCCGCCCCCGGCCTCGGCGACTCCGGCGTCATCATCGGCCGCGAGGTCTACAGCGGGAAGGGCTACATCTACGACCCGTTCCAGCTGTACGGGCAGCAGCTCCCCGCCCCGCACTGGCTCGTCCTCGGCGAGTCCGGCAACGGCAAGTCGGCCCTGGAGAAGACGTACGTGCTCCGCCAGCTCCGCTTCCGGGACCGGCAGGTCGTCGTCCTCGACGCGCAGGGCGAGGACGGCGTCGGCGAGTGGAACCTCATCGCGCAGGAGCTGGGGATAACTCCCATCCGGCTCGACCCGATGGTCGCCAACGACTCCGGCATCCGCCTCAACCCCCTCGACCCCTCGATCACCACGACCGGCCAGCTCGCCCTGCTCCGGACGATCATCGAGGTGGCGATGGGCCACGGCCTCGACGAGCGGTCCGGCTTCGCGCTCAAGGTCGCCCACGCCTACGTCATCGCGCACAGGACCGACCGGCAGCCGATCCTCACCGACATCGTCGAGCAGCTCCGCCACCCCAAGGCCGAATCGGCGGAGTCGATGAACGTCGACATAGACGACGTACGGGCCTGGGGCCTGGACGTCGCCCTCGTCCTCGACCGCCTCGTCGACGGCGACCTGCGGGGCATGTTCGACGGTCCGACGACCGTCGGCATCGACCTCGACGCGCCCCTGATCGTCTTCGACCTCTCCCACATCGACCGCAACTCGATCGCCATGCCGATCCTCATGGCGATCGTCGGGGTCTGGCTGGAGCACACCTGGATCCGCCCCGACCGGAAGAAGCGCATCTTCCTCGTCGAGGAGGCATGGCACATCATCAACAGCCCCTTCGTGGCCCAGCTGTTCCAGCGCCTGCTCAAGTTCGGCCGCCGCCTCGGCCTGAGCTTCGTCGCCGTCGTCCACCACCTCTCCGACGTCGTCGACGGAGCGGCGGCCAAGGAGGCCGCGGCGATCCTCAAGATGGCCTCCACCCGGACCATCTACGCCCAGAAGGCCGACGAGGCACGGAACACGGGGCGGGTCCTCGGCCTGCCGCGCTGGGCGGTCGAGATCATCCCGACGCTCACCCCCGGCATCGCCGTCTGGGACGTCAACGGCAACGTGCAGGTGGTCAAGCACCTGATCACCGAACGGGAACGCCCGCTCGTCTACACCGACCGCGCCATGACCGAGGCGTCGGACCCGTCCGTCGACCCGGAACTGGAATGGGAGACCGAACAGCGCGCCCTCCTCGTCGAGCGGCAGATGAACGGCTCCTCGCAGTCGACGGTGGCGTAGGTGGAACCGGCACGGAAGGGAGGAGGAGGCGTCTCCGACGGGCTGCTGCTCGGCCTCTTCGGCCTCCTCCTCTGCCTCACCGTCCTGGTGTGGACGGCGACCGGCCTCGCCGGTCTGTTCGCCCACGGCGCCTGGCCGCAGGGGGTCGCCTTCACCGGCACCCCCTCGGCGCTCCGCTCCCTCGCCACCGCGCCGACCGACCTTGCCGCGGCCTGGCCGGCCACGCCGCCGGACCACCTCTCGGGGTACGGGCTCTTCTGGGGCA
Source organism: Streptomyces sp. NPDC051180 (assembly GCF_040689545.1). Lineage (NCBI taxonomy): Bacteria > Bacillati > Actinomycetota > Actinomycetes > Kitasatosporales > Streptomycetaceae > Streptomyces > Streptomyces sp. NPDC051180. Next base: position 7,848 of record NZ_JBFBBC010000012.1, on the reverse strand, counting down.
TCCTCATCGGCGAGGCGATGATCCTCATGGTCCTCGCGGTCTTCGCCCTCGGCACCCTCGCCCGCTGGCGCGCCGTCCGCGCCCACCGCACGGCGGGCGCCTACGGCCGTCAGGCACCGCACGCCCACCCGGGCCCGGCCCCGGCCCCCGCGGCCACCCCGGGCCCGATACACGAGACCGCGCCCGACCCCGCACGAGAACCGGACCCCACACCGGTACGGGAAACCCCGCAGCACCCCCAGAAGCCACAGGCCCCGCAGAACCCGCTGAACCAGCAGAACCCGCTCCAGGAACACGCCCGGGCCGCGCAAGCCCCCCGGGCGCCGCTCCAGGAGACCGCGCCCGTACGGGAGACGCCGACCGTCCCCGTCCCCACCCCGGCGCCGCCCCGCGGCCACCTCACCGCCCCCGCCGCGGCGCCGGCGCGCACCGTCTACGGCCCCCCGGCGGACCGCCGCCCCGCCGCCGTCCAGGCGATCCGGGACGCCGAGGGCCCCGTCCTGGTCGTCACGTCCGACCCCGTCGTGTGGTCGTCGACCAAGGACGCGCGCGCCAAGCTCGGCCCGGTCCTCGTCCACGACACCGGACACCTCTGCGACACACCGGCCCGGCTGCACTGGTCTCCGTCGGAGCGGTGCGAGGACCCGGAGACCGCCCAGGAGCGCGCGGTCGCCCTGCTGGCCCCCGTACGCCCCCGCGCACGGCTGGACGCGGCCACCGCGGACACCGCGGAAACGCTCCTGCGCTGCTGGCTCCACGCCGCCGCCGTCGACGGCCGCCCCTTCCGCCAGGTCCTCCGCTGGGCCCAGGGCGCCGGCGCCCACGAACCCGTACGGATCCTCCGCAGCCACCCCAAGGCCGCCTCCGGCCACGCCGGACTCCTGGAGTCCGCCCTGACCGCCCACCCGGAAAGCCGCCGTCTCGCACAGGAACTGACGGCCCGTGCGCTCGCCGCGCTCTCCTCGGTCCACATCCGGGAGGCGTGCACCCCGAATCGAACGGATTCGCTGGCACTCGCATCTTTCGCCGCCGAAGGGGGCACCCTCTACGTGGTGGGCGAGGCGATCGAGGACCCCCGCACCCACCCCGGCGCGATGCCGCTCCTCACGGCCCTCGCCGCAAGCGTGGTCGAGCACGGCCGCCGCATGGCCGCACGGTCATCCGACGGTCGGCTCGACCCACCAATGACCCTCGTCCTCGACGACGTCGCGGCCGTGGCCCCGCTCCCCCGCCTCCCGGAGCTCCTCGCCGGCGGCCACACCCAGGGCCTCCCGACCCTGGCCCTCATGCGCTCCCCCGAGCAGGCCCGCTCGCGCTGGCCCGAGACCTCCCCCAGCCGCTGAACGACCGCCCGGGAGGGCGGCTCAGCCGACCGGGCGCAGCAGCTCGTACTCGCACTCGTTCTCGATCTCGCTGCCGTGCAGGCCGACCCGCACCCCGGTGTCCGCGAACCCGAGCCGCCGGTACGCCGCCTGGGCCCGCACGTTCTCGGAGTGCACGTACAGCCGCACCCGCTCGGTCCGCCACCCCTCCAGCGACCAGGACCACTCCGCGGCCGCCGCGAACAGGGCGTCGATCACCCCGGAACCCCGCGCCTCGTCCCGCACGAACACCCCGACCACATGCGTCTGCTCCACCTCCGGGACGTCCCCGAAGAGCGACTCCGTCGCGGCCCGCTCCACCAGCACCGACACGGTGCCCACCCACCGCCCGTCGGCGTCCTCCGCGACGAACTGGCGCACGGCGCCGGGACCCTCCTCCGAGGCGCCCACCGTCCGCTCCCGCCAGAAGGAGTCCGGGCGCCCGACCGCCACCTCGTACGTCTCCAGGAACGCCAGGTGCGCGACGGGATCCCGCAGGGCGGCCAGCCGAAGCTCCCTGGCCTGCTCCCACTCGTCGGGGCGGATGACACGAATCGCATAGTCCATGGCCCGATCCTGACGACGACACACCTCCCCTGACAAGGGCTTTTCCCCCGTCGTACCCGGGTACTACGCCCCCGCCGCAGCCCCCGACCACGGTCGGACGAACCCCCGGCGCCGCCTCCCTACCGTCGGAGACATGATCCGAGCAGAGAACCTCACCAAGCGGTACGGCGACACCACCGTCGTCCACGACCTCGGCTTCACGGTCCGCCCCGGCACCGTCACCGGCTTCCTCGGCCCCAACGGCGCCGGCAAGTCCACCACCCTCCGCATGCTCCTCGGCCTCGACGCCCCGACCCGCGGCCACGCCACCGTCGACGGCCGCGCCTACGCCGGCCACCCCGCCCCGCTCACCCGCGTCGGCGCCCTCCTCGAAGCCCGCTCCGTCCACCCCGGCCGCTCCGCCTTCCACCACCTCATGGCCCTCGCCCACACCCACGGCATCCCCCGCGCCCGCGTGGACCGCGTCCTCGCCCTCACCGGCCTCACCCAGGTCGCCCGCACACGCGTCAAGGGCTTCTCCCTCGGCATGGGCCAGCGCCTCGGCATCGCCGCCGCGCTCCTCGGCGACCCCGCCACCGTCGTCCTCGACGAACCGGTCAACGGCCTCGACCCCGAGGGCGTCCTCTGGATCCGCACCCTCCTCAGGTCCCTCGCCGCCGAAGGCCGCACCATCCTCGTCTCCTCGCACCTCATGAGCGAGATGGCCCTCACCGCCGACCACCTGATCGTCATCGGCAAGGGCCGTCTCCTCGCCGACACCACCGTCGAGGAGCTCGTACGGTCCGCGGGCGGCGCCGCCGTCAAGGTCGTCACCCCCGAACCGGACCGGCTGCGGAACCTCCTCCCCGGCGCCCGGATCACCGCCGAGGCCCCCGACACCCTCCTCGTCACCGGGCCCGACGCCCCCGAGATCGGCCGCACCGCCGCCGCCCACGGCCTCCCCCTGCACGAACTGACCCCCAGGACCCCCTCCCTGGAGGAGGCGTTCATGGCCCTCACCCACGACTCCGTCGAGTACCAGGGAGCCCCCGCATGACCACCCCCGCCACCCCCTACCGCCTCTCCACCCCCCGCGTCCTGCGCTCGGAGTGGCACAAGCTGTGGACCGTCCGCTCCACCTGGGCGACCGTCCTCACCGCCGCCGCGATCGTCCTCGGCGTCGGCGTCCTCATGGGCGCCACCTACACCTCCGACGGCGGCGACTCCGACGTCGACACCGTCGTCCTCACCCTCTACGGCTCCCAACTGGGCGCCATCGCCCTCGCCGTCCTCGGCATCCTCGTCACCGCCGGCGAGTACGCGACCGGCATGATCAGCGCCACCCTCACCGCCGTCCCCCGGCGCCTCCCCGTCCTCGGCGCGAAGGCCGCCGTCTACGGCGCCGTCGTGTTCGCGGTCTCCCTCGCCACCGCCCTGCTGACCTTCCTCACCGCCCAGTCCTTCCTCTCGGACACCGACCAGGCCGCCTCCCTCACCGACGACGGCGTCCTCACCGCCCTCGCCGGCAACGCCGCCGGCATCACCCTCCTCGGCCTGATCGCCCTCGGCCTCGGCGCCGCCCTCCGCTCCGTCCCCGGCGCCATCGGCGCCTACGTCGGCGGCGTCCTGGTCGTCCCGGAGATCCTCGGCGCACTCCCGTACGAGACGGTGGACACGGCCGTCCGGTACTTCCCCACCCAGGCCGCCGGCGCCCTCGGCTCCGCGACCCCCCTGCCCGGAGCCGCCTCCCCCGGAGCCGCCCTGCTCGCCCTGCTCCTGTGGGCCGCCGCGGCGCTCGCCGTCCCCGCGCTGTTGCTCAAGCGCCGGGACGTATGAGGATGATGACGGCGTGACCACGGAGGAGACACCGCAGCCCACCGGCACGACCGGCCCGAGCCGGCAGGTCCAGCGCCTGATCGCCCGGGTCCGGGACTTCGACGCCCGCCGCCCGCGCCTCTGGGACGCCACGCTCACCGCCGGGTGGACCGTGGCCGCGCTCGTCGACGCGGCCGGCGGCTGGCGCACCACCGCCCACGACCCGGGAGTCCCGACCTGGCTCGTCGTCGCCCTGAGCCTGGCCCTGTCCCTCCCGCTCTTCTGGCGCCGCAGTCACCCCACGACCGCCCTGGCGGTGATGGCCGCCGCGGCCTTCGTCAGCGAGGCGTCCGGCGCCTCCCTCCAGGCCGCCTACCTCCAGACGCTCCCGCTCTTCCACATCGTGCTCAGCCGGCCCACCCGCACCCTGCTCCTGTCCCTCGCCCTGACCCCGCCCCCGCTCATCGCGAGCGCGATCCGCTTCCCCTCCGGCAGCTGGGACCAACGCGTCCTCCCCACCCTGTGGGCGTACGCCCTGGTCGAACTCCTCGGCATCGTGGTCCGGTCCCGCCGCGAGCACACCGCCGGCCTCGTCGACCGCGCCCGCCGCCTGGAGATCGAACGCGACCAGGAGGTCCGGCTCGCCGCCGCCGCCGAACGCACCCGCATCGCCCGCGAGATGCACGACATCGTCGGCCACCACCTCTCCGTCATCACCGGCCTCGCCGACGGCGGCCGGTACGCCGCCGCGAGGAACCCCGAGCGCGCCACCCAGGCCCTCGACGCCATCGGCACGACGGGCCGCGAGGCCCTCACCGAACTCCGCCGCCTCCTCGGCGTCCTGCGCGACGACGACCAGGAGGCCGCCCGCGACCCCCAACCCACCCTGGCCGACCTGGACACCCTGATCACGGGCGTACGCAAGGCAGGTCTGCCGGTCCACCTGCACGCACCCACCCCCGCGACCGCGCCTCCGCTCCCCCCGGGAGCCCAGCTGACGATCTACCGCGTCGTGCAGGAGGCCCTGACGAACACCCTGAAGCACGCGGGCACGGGGGCGACGGCACGGGTCACCCTCACGTACACCCCCCAGGAGACACGGACGGAGATCACGGACGACGGCACCGCCAGGGCAACGCCCGGGCAGGGCCAGGGACTCGTCGGAATGCGCGAACGCGCGGCCCTCTACGACGGCACACTCGAAACCGGCCCCCTGCCGACCGGCGGCTGGGCCGTCACGCTCCGACTCCCCCGGGAAGGCTCCCCCTCGTGACGACCGTTCTCATCGCGGACGACCAGCCGATGCAGCGCTTCGGCTTCCGCATGCTGCTCGAAAGCCAGGACGACATGACGGTCGTCGGCGAGGCGTCGAACGGCACCGAGGCGATCCGCCTGGTCGACCGCCACCACCCCGACGTCGTCCTCATGGACATCCGGATGCCCGGCCTGGACGGCATCGAGGCGACCCGCCGCGTCGTCGCCACCGGCGCCCGCACCCGGATCCTCATCGTGACGACCTTCGACCTCGACGAGTACGCCTACGACGGCCTCCGCGCCGGCGCCAGCGGCTTCCTGGTCAAGGACGCCCAGCCGGAGGAACTCCTCGCCGGCATCCGCGCCGTGGCCGCCGGCGACGCCGTCGTCGCACCGAGCCTCACCCGCCGCCTCCTGGACGCCTACATCCACCATCTCCCGCCCTCGACGCCCGAACCGCCGGCACGCGAGGAAGACCCCCGCCTCGCCTCCCTCACCGACCGGGAACGCGAGATCCTCACGGTCATCGGCAAGGGCTGGAGCAACACGGAGATCGCCGAACGCCTCCACCTCGCAGAGTCCACCGTCAAGACCCACGTGGGCCGCGTCCTCGCCAAGACCGGTACCCGCGACCGCGTCCAGGCCGTCATCCTCGCCTACGACACCGGCCTCACCACCCCGGCCTCCTGACCCCGGCCCCTCAGCTCCCCGTCACGGCGTCCACCCACACCGCCGTCCGGGGGTCCGTACCGTCGAGCCGCGTGTCCGTCAGATCAGCGCGGGTGAAGTTCGTCCGGGTCAGGTTCGCGGCGGGCAGCTTCTTCGCCTTGTCCTGGCCGAGGTCGGCGCCGCCGAGCCACGCGCCGGTCAGATCGGCGTCCGTGAGGTCCGCCCCGGACAGCTCCGCGTCCACGAGGCTGACGCCCGTTCCGCCCGCCTCGGAGTCGAGGGTGGCACCGCTCAGATCCGCGCTGGTGAGATCCGCGCCCTCGAAGTCGGCACCGTCCCACCACACGTTCGCCATGTCGGCCTCGACGAACGCCGATTCCCCGAAGCGGCCCCTGCTCAGAATGGCCCCGCGCAGCGTCGCACGGTTGAACCACACGTTCTCGAACTCCCCGCTCAACTGGGCGAACGTGAGGTCGGCACCCCGGAAGTCGGCGTCGGTGAAGTTCCCGTCCGTGAAGTCCGCCCCCACCAGATAGGCCCGGCGCAGATCCATGACCGCCTCCCCCTCCACCCCCGGCGGACGCGCCCCCAGCACGTTCAGAGCCGCCTGCACGTCCTCGGCCGGCTTCGTCTCGGCGTCCTTGTGCGCGGCCTCGACCTTGGCCTTCGACGGCGTCCTGGCCTTGTCCCGCACATAGGCGCACAGGATCTCGACGATCGCGGGCTGCTCCCGCGGCGACTCCTTCATGATCCGCTGCAAGGCGTAGATGCTGCTGATCCGGACGTTCACGGAGTCGTCGCCCAGGTTGCCGACGGTGTCGGTATAGCTCGACGCCATCTGGTCCCGCTCGGCGACCCTCAGGGTGTCCCGCGCCTGGCTGATCGTCATCGCCGTGAGCGCCAGCGCCAGCAGCGCCGGAACGGTCGGCAGCGCCGTCGCGATCGCCGTGTACCGCTGCCAGCGCCCGGCCTCCGCCGACGCGGTCCCCGGCGCCGAAGGGCCCGGCCCGGCCGGCGGGGGCGGCACCGGAGCGAGGAGTGCCGCGTCGAGCAGCGCCAGCCACCGCGACGCGTGCAGCCGGTCCTGAAGCTGCGCGAGCAGCCGTACGAGCCCGGGCAGCGCGACCGGCACCCCTTCCCGCAGCACCCGCCCCGAAGCCTCGTGCAGCGTCACGGCGACACGCCCTCCGTGCTCCTCGAACTCCGCCCGCCGCTCGGCATCGGCCGGCGTCCCGCACCGGGCGAAGTCCCGCAGGGACGAACGCAGTTCGGCCACCGCCTCATCGAGCACGGACGCCTCGGGAGCGGGCGTACGAAGGGCCTCACGGCATGCGGCGAGAGCCACCGCACACGCCGCCAGCGGCGGCTCCTGCCGCGCCCACGCCGCGAAGTCCCGCAGGGCGGCCCGCCGGATCCACCACGCACCGACGACGAGCGCCACGGCGACCCCGAACGCGAACCCGGCCTCCGCCCCGGACCACCAGGGAACGAACTCCGCCTCACAGCCCCGCAGGACGGACCACCCCATGCAGTCCTCACTGCCGTCGACGAACCCCCGCTCGCCCAGCAGCGCCGCGAACCCCTGATCCGGGCCCGGGAACCAGTACCCGGGCCCGAACTCGACGTCGCTGTAGGTCACCACCCAGGTCCCCAAGAAGAGGCCGCCGATCCCCAGCAGCCCCGGTACGAGCACGGCCCACACCTGTCGGCCCCACAGCAGCACCCGCGTCGCCCGGTCCGCCTCCACCAGCCGGGCCAGCAGTTCCCCCGGCGACAGCGCACTCGGTACACCCTGATGCCGGCGCAGAGCCACCACGGCCCGCACCACGGGCCTCAGCTCTTCGGGTCTCCCCCGCACCAGCCGGCCGGGCACCAGCGGTATCCGGCGCCCCGTCCGCCGGTGCGGATCCCGATAGGACGCCGCTCCCGCCACACCCCGCCAGAGCAGCACGATCACCAGACCGGTGACGCACACCCCCAGCACGGCCCGGACCCAGTCGTTCCAGGACGCGAAATCCACCGCTGCGTTCCCCCCGGCTCTCGCACCTTCCCCAGAACGCAAAAATGCCTCAACCCCCGGACAGTGTCCAGGGGTTGAGGCTAAAGATTGTTCGGCGGCGTCCTACTCTCCCACAGGGTCCCCCCTGCAGTACCATCGGCGCTGAAAGGCTTAGCTTCCGGGTTCGGAATGTAACCGGGCGTT
>NZ_JBFBBC010000011.1:0-264383 GCF_040689545.1 Streptomyces sp. NPDC051180 | reverse complement strand
TGCTCGTACTGGGCGTACTCGCGCTTTCGCCCGGTGCGGCGAGAGCGCGTGCCAGGCGTCGCGGGGCAGAGGGGAATGTGACGACAGGCCCTAGCCGGCGTCCTCCCCGGCCGGGGACTCGCCCTCCACCTGGATCCACGTGGCCTCGGACGGGACGCCCCGGTCGTCGGTGACGAAGAGCATGTACCAGCCGGGCGGGACGAGGGTGCGGTCCCGCGGGACCTCGACGGTGAGGGTCATCCCGTCCTGTCCCCTCGTCAGCCCCAGCGCGACGGAGCGCTGCTCGACGTCGGTGGAGTGGGTGACGGCGCTGGGACGCATGAGCCGGGCCTTGACGATCCGGCCGGCGTCCTTGGTCTTGAAGGTGGCCCGGCCGTTCTGGTCGAGCTCCGGGGACCCCTCCCCCAGGACGGGGCGGTCGGCGCCCGCCCTGTGGAGGGAGGGCGGGGTGAAGACCTCGATGCGCTGCTCGAAGGTGCCGAGCCTGGTGTTGTCCTTGTCGTCGAAGAGCGGGTCGGAGCCGAAGGTGGCGACCCGGCCGTCGGGGAGGAGCAGCGCCTCGGAGTGGTAGTTGCGGCCGACGGTGGGTTCGGCCGCCTCGGTGAAGGTGTTGTTCCTCGGGTCGTAGAACTGCGCCTTGAGGATGTCGCTGCCGCCGCGGCCCCGGTAGTCCTCGGATCCGCCGGTGGTGAAGACGGAGTCGTCGGGCATGAGGACGCCGCTGAGGTAGCGGGTGCCCTGCGGGAGCGAGGGGCCGTCGGAGAAGGCGGGGTCGTCCCGGGAGAGGTCGACGATCGAGGTGCGGGCGGTGGACTTCGCGGACTCGCCGACCCCCCCGCCGCCGAGGACCATGACCTTCTGGTCCTGGGCGGGCGGCAGCAGGAGCGAGGCGGAGGTCTCCAGCTGGTCGGGGTCGGTGAGGCCGCCGAGCCGGGTGAAGGAGTTGCGCTCCAGGTCCCACAGGCCGGGTTCGCGGCCCTTCTCGGCGGGACCGTACCCGGCGTTCGAGCCGGTGTAGAGGAGCTTGCCGCCCTTGGTGAGGAAGAGCGAGGGGTAGGTGGGGAAGTAGCGGAAGGGGCCCTTGGACCACTTCCTGGTCCCGGGGTCGTAGATCTCGTTGTCGCCGGGGACGACGTCTCCGACGTCGTTGAGCCCGGAGACGGCGAGGACCCTGCCGTCGTCGAGGGTGACGAGGGTGGGGTACCAGCGGGCGTCCTTCATGGGGGCGACCGGGATGTACTTCTCGGCCCTGGGGTCGAACTCGTAGGCGCCCTTGATGCCCTGGAAGTCCTGCTTCTCGGTGGTGAGCTTCTGGGCGAGGCCGTAGACGTCGTCGGCGGCCCGGCCCTTGAGCCCGACGATCTCGTACTGCGCGGCCTCGGTGGTGAGGCCCTGCGGGCCCTCCTCGCGGGCCTCGACGAAGACCCGGGCCTCGGCGGCGGTGAGCTTGGTCTCCCACGGCTTCATCCGGCCGCTCTCGAAGTACGAGATCTCGAACTCGCGCTTGGCCTTGGGGACGGTGACGTCGGACGTGGAGACGTACTCGACCCCGGACGGGGAGCGGAAGACGGTCCCCTTCTTGAGGGTGACCGCCCGGTCCGGGCTCTCGTTCTTGACCCGCATGCCGCCGCCGGCCTTCTTCACCTCGCCGTCGAGGATCTCGTAGCGGGCGGTGCCGCCGGCGACGAGCAGCCGCCCGTCGGGGAGCTGGGAGTGGCCGGAGCAGAAGAAGTCCTCGGGGGTGGGGATCTTCTTGAAGGTGTTCTTCCCGGGGTCCCAGAGGACGGACTCGAAGGTCCCGGCGTCGAAGTTCTTCTGGCTGTTGCCCGATCCGGCGATGAGCAGCACCTTGCCGGTGTGCAGGAGCGCGGCGTGGATGGCGTTGACCCGGTAGCGGTCGGGGACGGCGACCTCGGCCCAGGAGCCGTACCGCCGCATGTACTCGGGCCGGGCGATCTTGTACGCGTGGTACCGCTCCTCCACGAAGGAGAGGGCGGCGGGGGCGTTCAGCGCGGCCAGCAGGCCGACCGCCGCGGTACCGAGCAGGGGCTTCCTGAACTTCTTCGACGGCCGGCGGGCCATGGCTCACTTCCCTCCGGTCGTCGTGGCCGAGGGGCCGGCGGGGGTGGGCGGGACCGCGGTGGCGGCCGCGCGGACCTCGATCCCCTCGCGGGCGTGCGCCAGGCCGCGGGCTCGCGCGCGGGCGCGGGCCTGCTCGCGGACGCGCAGGGAGCGTCGCCCGCGCACGGCCGTGAAGGCCCACAGGGCGACCGGGGCCAGGGTGACGGCCAGGGCGAGGACGGCCCAGGTTCGCATGGCGGCGTGGGTGTGGCCGTAGTGGACCGAGGCGGCCAGCGAGGCGGCGAGGACCGCGGCCCAGGCGAGGTGGACGCGGAAGGTGAGGAGCCGGTCGGGGCTGGCCTCGCCGCCCTTGGGGGTGACGACGAAGCGGCCGCGGGTCCGCAGGACCGCCGAGCCGAGGGACTTGAGGTAGAGCGGCGCGGAGAGCGCGGACATCGCCATGCCGGCGAGGCCGCCGGAGCCCTCGGGTTCGTGGGGCGAGACGTTGTGCCGCCGGTTCCAGAGGTAGAGGCATATCTGGAGGGCGACGGCGTCGCTGTAGATCATCAGCCAGACCCGGGTGGAGACCTGGGTGCCGGAGGCGCCTAGCCAGAGGTACAGGACGCAGCTGAGGACGCCCAGGAGCCAGTTGACGGCGGTCATCGGGTAGTAGACGAGCATCAGGGTGTAGTTGAGGAGGCGGCCCGGCGGAGTGCGGAAGGGCGCCTTCCAGGACTGCCGGACGATCGTCTCGTAGGTGCCCCGGGACCAGCGGAGCTGCTGGGAGAAGAAGTCGGTCCAGGAGGCGGGGCCCTCGCCGACGGCGAGGACGTCGGGGGTGTAGACGGAGCGCCAGAAGTGCCCGGTGGCGGGGTTCCTCCTGCGGTGCAGTTCGAAACCGGTGGCCATGTCCTCGGTGATCGAGTCGTACAGGCCGCCGATCTGCTTCACGGCGGATATCCGCACGACGTTGTTGGTGCCGACGAACATGGGCGCGCGGTAGCGGTTCCCGGCCCGCTGGATCAGTGCGTGGAAGAGGAACTGCTGGGACTCGGCGGCCTTGGTGACGGCGCCGGTGTAGTTGCCGTACACCTGCGGGCCGACGACGAAGGCGACGTCGGGGTCGCGGAGGTAGCCGAGCATCCGCTCCAGGAAGGCGGGGTGCGGGACGTGGTCGGTGTCCACGGAGGCGAAGCAGTCGTACGCGTCCCCGTGCTGCGCCAGCCAGGCGTTGTAGTTGCCGTGCTTGGTCCTGGTCCTGTGGACGCCCTTCGCCCGGTTCCACTCGGGGACGCCGGCGCGGGTGAAGTGGTGCGCGCCCAGCCCGGCGCAGAGCGCCCTGGCCTCGTCGGAGTCGCCCTCGTCGAGGAGCCAGACGTCGAGCGGCCCGTCGTGCCGGATCCGCACGGCGCCCTCCAGGGTGGCGCGGACCATGGAGAGGGGTTCCCTGCCCGGGACGAAGGTGGTGAGGAAGGCGACGCGGGTGCCCTTCTCGGCGTGCACCGGCACCGGGTCGCGGGCGACCAGGGTGGCGTGGGCGATCGACACGACGTTCACCAGCATGAAGAAGCAGATGAGCCCGATCGACCCGAGCATCACGGTGTCGTACGGCACGCGCCAGGTGTCGTCGCCCTCGCGGACGGTCCAGTGGCTCGGCCAGACGAGGTAGGCCAGGAGCACCGCGGAGAGCAGCGGTGCGAGGCACATGAGGAGGACGGCCCGTATTCGGTGCGGCTCCTTCGACAGCAGACTCCGGTACCGCACCGTGTAGGCCACCGGGTCCGGGTCCGTGAGCGGGCCGGCGAGTCGGCTGTAGGTGTCGTAGTCGTAGCCTTCCGGCCGCACGGTGCCTCCAGCTGTCGTCGAACGGGTCGATATCCCCACGAAAGGGGACACCGTTCGACATGTCGACCGGAGTTCGTCCGAGTGAGCGTATCTACCGGCCGCGCCCTCCCTGCCGACGCAGTGTGTAGGCGACGGCCCGGCGTGCGACCGGGTTCAGCGCCTCGACGGCGGACATCAGGGCGCCGAGCTGCTCCAGTGCGGTGAACGCGGCCTCCGCGCCCTCGGGATCGACGCCCTCGTAGAGCCCCAGGCCGACGAAGGAGGCGCCGACCGCGCGGGCGAGCCCGGCGGGGTCCGTGAACTCCGCGAACGGGGTCTCCGCGAGGACGCGGACGAGCACCTGCTCGATCTCGGCGATCCACAGGTCGAGCCCCGCGGCGGTGGCGGGCACCAGCCGGGGATGGGACTGCGCCCCCGCCAGCAGCTGCCCCAGGAAGGCCACGTGCCCGGCCTCCCGTTCCTCCTCGTGCATCTCGCGCCCGAAGGCGAGCAGTTCGTTGAGGCTCCCGACGGAGCGCAGCCGCTCGCGGTGGCGGGCGACCCGCCGCTCGGCGCCGTGCCGGCACGCCTCGGCGAGCAGTTCGTCGACGGAGCCGAAGTGATAGAAGACCAGGGCCTGGTTGACACCGGCGGTGGTCGCGATGGCGCGCGCCGACGCCTTGGAGATGCCCTGCTCGACGAGGGTGCGCAAGGCGCCTTCGAGGAGCTTCTCCCGGGTCTCCTGGCTTCGGGCGTCCTGCGCCTTCCCGCCCTCCGCGGCCTTCCCGCTCACGCCCTTGCCTCCTCGCGCACCGGGCGCAGCCCGGCGCGCACCCCACGGGAGCGTACGTCGGCGTACTCGGCGGTGAACGACCCCCGGTAGCCGAAGAGCGGGCCGACGTACCGGTTGACCACCCGGACGTCGATGCGGAAGCGCCCGGTGCGCTCGTCGAACGACTCGCGCACCTCGGCCCGGCCGCCGATCACGTCGGGGACCCGCAGGTCCAGCGGCCCCTCCCGGAAGCGGTGTTCGCCGGAGGTGATGAGGAGCGAGCCGTCGGGCTCGGCGGTGGGGTGCAGGTCGCTGGCGAGGTGCTGATGGGTGCCGAGGTAGTCGAGGACGCAGTCGCGCTCGGGGCTGTGGACCATCGTGGCGTCGAAGCGCCGGGGCCCGCCGGGCAGGTCGAAGGTGCGGACGAAGGTGACGGTCTCCCGTCCGTACGCGTCGGCGTAGGGCACGTTCTCGATGCGGAAGGGGACGTCGCGGCCGGTCCGGGGCAGCAGGATGTTGCGCACTCCGCCGAGCGCGAGGAAGGGCTTCACGAAGGCCCGGCCGTGCCAGATGCGGTCCATGACGCCCCGCCCGACGCACATCTCCCCGCTCGCGAGGCCCACCGAGAAGCGCCGCTGGAGCTCGGGGTGCAGCCGCTCGAAGGCGGCGTCGCCCATGGCGGTGCGGAAGATCGAGGTCACGGCTGCTCCAGGGTGGCGAGGAGCCGGGGCTCCCGGGCGATGGCGGGCGGAGTGCGCGGGCAGCGCCGGGCCGCGGGCACGCGGGACGAGGGCGGCAGGAGGACGGCGGCGGCGAGTCCGGGGACGGTCAGCGCCACGGCGGCGAGCGAGACGGGCCCCAGCGGCAGCCGGGTCAGGACGAAGGGGACGGCGGCGAGCAGCAGCCGGCCGGCGAGTTCGAGCAGCCAGCGGTTCCGGGAACGCGCCGGGGTGATGCCCCGCTCGCACCAGAGCCGCAGCCGGTCGAAGGACCAGGCGGTGGCCCACCCCATCAGGGGCCGGAAGGCGAGCCGGTCGGCGGCGCGGCCGAACCGGCCCCAGCGCGGCCGGTAGTCGTAACCGGTGAGGAAGCGGACGCCGTCGGCGGTGGGCACGTAGCGCCAGTAGCCGCTGCCCTCGGCGAGGAGCGAGAGCGGGTGCGGCGAGGAGAACCGGAGGGCGGAGACCCGGTCGCCGCCGGCCCGGTGGCGCTCCCCCGCGGAGACACCGGTGCCGGCGACGGCCAGGAAGGGCAGCACGCGGGTCGCGTAGCGGAAGCGCCGGGGCTCGCCCTCGGCACGCGGGAGGTCGGCGATCTCGGTGAACCGCAGGTCCCACCGCTGGTGCAGCGCGGGTTCCTGCGTGTACGCCCAGAGCGTCTCCAGGTCCACGCGCACCCGTGTCTCGACGTAGAGACCCATCGGCGTTCCCCCTGCTCGTCGCGCATTTTGAGCGACTGCTCAAAACTGCCTGAAGGGGAAGGTAGCCGATTTTGAGCAGTCGCTCAACCGGTGGACGAGAAGAAGCCCCCGGCCCTGGGGATCAGGACCGGGGGCTTGCCTGGCACACGGCCGGCGTCAGGCGCCCAGGTGGCGCTCCACCGTCTCGACCTTCGAGGTCAGACCGTCGGTGACGCCCGGGCGGATGTCCGCCTTCATGACCACCGAGACGCGCGGCGCACGCGCCTCCACCGCGGCGACGGCGCGCTTCACGACGTCCATCACCTCGTCCCACTCGCCTTCCACGGAGGTGAACATCGCGTCGGTGCGGTTCGGCAGCCCGGACTCCCGGACGACCCGGACGGCGTCGGCGACGTACTCGCCGACCTCCTCGCCCACGCCCAGCGGGGTCACGGAGAACGCGACGATCATGCGTTGACCACGCCTTCGCGGCGGGCTCGGGAGGCGATGACCGCGGCCTCGGCCTCGCGCTTGAGCCGGCGCTCGGCGTAGAAGCCGCCCAGCGGCAGGACCGACAGGACGAAGTAGAGCGCGGCCGTCTTCACGTTCCACTTGGTCCGGTTCCAGGCGTCCAGCCAGAACAGCACGTACAGGACGAAGAGCAGGCCGTGGACCGCGCCCATGACCGGCACCGCGTTGAAGTCCGTCGTCCGCTTGAGCACCGAGCAGACCAGCAGGAGCAGGAACGAGACGGCCTCCGGCGCCGAGACGAGCCGGAGCCGGTGGAGCGAGGAAGCGGTCTTGAGGTCCACGGAGGGGGTCACCTTCGTTCGATCTTGTGAACGGATGCACAAGGGCCCGTCCATTGTGCACGCCGACTTTGCTGTCTCTTTAGGCGGGGGCCCAGTACCTTCCTCGGGTGGCAACGTTCCGACTCCAAGGCAGCAAAGTGCTCGCCGTCTCCATGACCGGCGACTCCGTCAAGGCGAAGAACGGCTCGATGGTCGCCTACGACGGCCAGATGGCGTTCAAGAAGATGAGCGGCGGCGGTGAGGGCCTGCGGGGCATGGTCACCCGCCGGCTCACCGGCGAGCAGATGGAGGTGATGGAGGTACGCGGCCAGGGAACCTGCTGGTTCGCGGACCGGGCCTCCGAGATCAACCTCGTCTCCCTGCACGGCGACAAGCTCTGGGTCGAGGCGAGCAACCTGCTCTGCACCGACGCGGGGCTGCGCACCGGCACGACCTTCACCGGCCTGCGCGGCGGGGCGACCGGCAACGGCCTCTTCACCACGACCGTGGAGGGGACGGGCCAGGCGGCGATCATGTCCGACGGCCCCGCGGTGATCCTGCGGGTGACCCCGCAGTACCCGCTCCAGGTCGACCCCGGCGCGTACATCGCCCACCAGGGCAACCTCCAGCAGCACTTCCAGTCGGGTGTGACCTTCCGCACCCTCATGGGCGAGGGCGGCGGCGAGGCGTTCCAGATCCGCTTCGAGGGGGACGGCCTCGTGTACGTCCAGCCGAGCGAGCGCAACACGATCGGGGGGGACGTCTGATGCCGTTCCGCGAGATCAACTCCAAGATGGTCGAGGCGACCGTCATCCCCGGGCAGCGGATGTTCAGCCAGCGCGGCGCGATGCTCGCGTACCGCGGCGACGTCTCTTTCACGCCGAACATCGCGGGCGGCCAGGGCGGTCTCATGTCGATGATCGGCCGCCGGGTGGCGGGCGAGGCGACCCCGCTGATGACCGTCGAGGGCAACGGCACCGTGATGTTCGGTCACGGCGGCCACCACATCCAGGTGATCGCGCTCACCGGCGACACCCTGTACGTCGAGGCGGACCGGCTGCTCGCCTTCGACGGCACCCTGGAGCAGGGCACGATGTTCATGGGCTCGCAGGGCGGGGTCATGGGCATGGTCCGCGGCCAGGTGACCGGCCAGGGCCTCTTCACCACCACGCTCCGGGGCCACGGCTCGGTGGCCGTGATGGCGCACGGCGGCGTGATCGAGCTGCCCATCACCCCGGGCCGCCCGGTCCACGTCGACCCGCAGGCGTACGTCGCCCACCACGGCGACGTGCGGAACAAGCTCTCCACCGCGCTCGGCTGGCGCGACATGGTGGGCCGCGGCTCCGGCGAGGCGTTCCAGCTGGAGCTGAGCGGCAGCGGCGCCGTGTACGTCCAGGCATCCGAGGAGAAGCTGTGAGCAGCCCGGTGATCCACGACCCGACGACTCTTCCGTCGGACGACAACGTCAACCCGTACACCTTCTGCGTCGAGCTCAAGGGATCCCAGTGGTTCCTGCAGAAGGGGAAGATGATCGCCTACTACGGGCGGATCGAGTTCAACGGCATCGGCCACGGCAGGCTCGACCGGCTGGTCCGGACGTCCTTCCACTCGCCGCTGCACGCGAGCGACTGGGTGGTGGCCGAGGGCAGCGGCAAGATGCTCCTCGCGGACCGCGCCTTCGACGTGAACTCGTTCGACCTGGACGAGGGCAACCTGACGATCCGCTCGGGCAACCTCCTCGCCTACCAGCCCACCCTCGCGCTCAAGCAGTCGATCGTGCCGGGCTTCGTCACGCTGATCGGCACCGGCAAGTTCGTGGCCGCGTCGAACGGTCCGGTGGTCTTCATGGAGCCCCCGATGCGGGTCGACCCCCAGGCGCTGGTCGGCTGGGCGGACTGCCCCTCGCCCTGCCATCATTACGACCACGGCTACATGACCGGCGTGATGGGCGGCGTCCGGGCGCTGACGGGTCTGGGCGGCACCTCCGGCGAGGAGCACCAGTTCGAGTTCGTGGGCGCGGGCACGGTCCTGCTCCAGTCGACCGAGCTGCTCATGGCGGAGCGGGCGACCGGCGCACCGCCGGCGCAGGCGGGCGTGCCGGGCGGCCACGGGGCGCCGTCTTCCGGCCAGGCGATGCCCGGGTCGGTACCGCGCCTTCCCGGCCAGCTCGGGGACCTCCAGCGTCGCTTCGGTCTGTGAGCGGTAGTCTGCGGAGTGTGACGCCCTCGAACGTCTGCGCCCTCGCCGGGCGGGTGGTGCGCGGCGTCACGCTCCCAGACTTCGTCAAGAATTCAACTTCTTAGGTAGAATCCATACATGGAGACCGAGACGGCCACCCCGTGGCTCACCGACGGCGAGCAGTGCGCCTGGCGCACGTTCCTGGACGTCCAGCGGATGCTGACCTACCAGCTGGAGCGGGACCTCCAGCCGTTCGGGCTGACGATGAACGACTACGAGATCCTCGTGAACCTCTCGGAGTCGGCGGAGCGGCGGCTACGCATGAGCGACCTGGCCTCCGCCACCCTCCAGTCGAAGAGCCGGCTCTCCCACCAGATCACCCGCATGGAGAGCGCCGGCCTCGTCCGCCGCGAGAACTGCGAGTCCGACCGGCGCGGGCTCTACGCCGTGCTGACCGACGACGGCATGGAGACCATGCGCAAGGTCGCCCCGCACCACGTCGAGTCGGTGCGCAGGCACTTCATCGACCAGCTCAGCGGGGAGGCGCTCGGCGACCTCCACGAGTCGCTGAAGCCGATCGCGGAGCAGCTGCGCGGCCGCCGCGGCAAGCCGTGACCTGACAGAGATGCAGAGGGCCTCTCCGGACGCACCGGAGAGGCCCTCTGCTCGTGTTCCTAGTTGCCCGTCAGGCTCGCGATGAGCTCGTCGGAGGCCGCGTACGGGTCCAGGGAGCCCGCCACGATCCGCTCGGCGAGGGCGTCGAGGCGGGCGTCGCCGTGCAGGTCGCCGATCCGCTCGCGCAGCGCGGTGACGGCGATGGCCTCCACCTCGCCCGCGGCACGGGTCCGGCGACGATCCGCCAGGACCCCGTGCTCCTCCATCCAGGCGCGGTGCTTCTCCAGGGCCTCCACGACCTCGTCGATGCCCTCGCCGCGCGCCGCGACCGTCTTGACGATCGGCGGCCGCCAGTCGCCCGCCGCCCGCGCCTCGCCCAGGCCCAGCATGTGGTTGAGCTCGCGGGCGGTGGCGTCGGCGCCGTCCCGGTCCGCCTTGTTCACCACGTACACGTCGCCGATCTCCAGGATGCCCGCCTTGGCGGCCTGGATCCCGTCGCCCATGCCCGGCGCGAGGAGGACGACCGAGGTGTCCGCCTGGCCGGCGATCTCGACCTCGGACTGCCCGACGCCGACCGTCTCCACCAGGATCACGTCGAAGCCGGCCGCGTCCAGGACGCGGATGGCCTGCGGGGCCGACCAGGCGAGACCGCCCAGGTGGCCGCGGGTCGCCATGGAGCGGATGTAGACGCCCGGGTCGGAGGAGTGCTCCGACATCCGGACCCGGTCACCGAGGAGCGCTCCCCCGCTGAACGGGGAGGACGGGTCGACGGCCAGGACCGCCACCCGCTTGCCCGCCCTGCGGTACGCCGAGACCAGCGCGGACGTCGACGTGGACTTGCCGACGCCGGGGGAACCGGTCAGCCCCACCACGTACGCCCCGCCGGTGAGCGGCGCGAGCGCCGCCATCACCTCGCGCAGCTGCGGGGACGCCCCCTCCACGAGCGAGATCAGCCGGGCCACGGCCCGCGGCCTGCCCGCCCGTGCCTGGGTGACGAGTTCGGGGACGTCCACCATCTGCGGTGCTCCTCGGGTAGGTGACTTACTTGCCGGCGACGCGGACGATCAGCGCGTCGCCCTGGCCGCCGCCGCCGCACAGGGCGGCCGCGCCGATGCCGCCGCCGCGCCGCTTGAGCTCCAGCGCGAGGTGCAGCACCACACGGGCGCCGGACATGCCGATCGGGTGGCCGAGGGCGATGGCGCCGCCGTTGACGTTCACCTTCTCGGGGGTAACGCCGAGGTCCTTCATTGACTGCACGGCGACCGCGGCGAAAGCCTCGTTGATCTCGATGAGGTCCAGGTCGTCGACGGTCAGGCCGTCCTTCTTGAGGGCGTGCAGGATCGCGTTGGACGGCTGCGACTGGAGCGAGTTGTCCGGGCCGGCCACGTTGCCGTGGGCGCCGATCTCCGCGATCCACTCCAGGCCCAGCTCCTGCGCCTTGGCCTTGCTCATCACGACGACCGCGGCGGCGCCGTCGGAGATCTGCGAGGAGGTGCCGGCGGTGATGGTGCCGTCCTTGGCGAACGCCGGACGGAGCTTGCCGAGGGACTCGGCCGTGGTCTCGGCGCGGATGCCCTCGTCCTTGGCGAAGATCACCGGGTCGCCCTTGCGCTGCGGGATCTCGACCGGGGTGATCTCGGCCTCGAAGATGCCGTTCTTCTGGGCCGCGGCGGCGCGCTGGTGCGAGAGGGCCGCGATCTCGTCCTGCTCGGGGCGCCGGATGCCCAGGCGGGTGTTGTGCTTCTCCGTGGACTCGCCCATGGCGATGCCCTCGAAGGCGTCCGTGAGGCCGTCGTACGCCATGGCGTCGAGCATCTCGATCGCGCCGTACTTGAAGCCCTCGCGGGACTTCGGCAGCAGGTGCGGGGCGTTGGTCATCGACTCCTGGCCGCCGGCGACGACGACGTCGAACTCGCCCGCGCGGATCAGCTGGTCGGCGAGCGCGATGGCGTCGAGACCCGACAGACACACCTTGTTGATGGTGAGCGCGGGGACGTTCATCGGGATGCCGGCCTTGACTGCGGCCTGACGGGCGGGGATCTGGCCGGCGCCCGCCTGGAGCACCTGGCCCATGATCACGTACTGCACCTGGTCGCCGCCGATGCCGGCCCGGTCCAGGGCGGCCTTGATGGCGAAGCCGCCGAGGTCCGCGCCCGAGAAGGACTTGAGCGAGCCGAGAAGGCGACCCATGGGCGTGCGGGCGCCCGCGACGATCACTGAGGTGGTACCGGTCGTTCCAGACATGAGGCACGGCCCCTTGGGATGAGAAGTGAACGAGGGTTTACCGCCAATGTACTGAGCGGCGCCGCGCCGGGTCACCGGCCTGCCGGTGTGACGGCGCGCACGTTGCGTAACCACCTTCCCGGCGGTGCACTGGAGGAATGCTGACGCGAATCGACCACATCGGGATCGCCTGTTTCGACCTGGACAAGACCGTCGAGTTCTACCGTGCCACGTACGGTTTCGAGGTCTTCCACTCCGAGGTCAACGAGGAGCAGGGCGTCCGCGAGGCCATGCTCAAGATCAACGAAACCTCGGACGGCGGGGCCTCCTACCTCCAGCTCCTGGAGCCGACCCGGGAGGACTCCGCGGTGGGCAAGTGGCTCGCCAAGAACGGCGAGGGCGTGCACCACATCGCCTTCGGCACGGCCGACGTCGACGGCGACGCCGAGGCCATCCGCTCCCAGGGCGTCCGGGTCCTCTACGACGAGCCGCGGATCGGCTCGATGGGCTCCCGGATCACCTTCCTCCACCCCAAGGACTGTCACGGCGTGCTCACGGAACTGGTCACCTCGGCCAAGCCGTCCACTGACCACTCCTCAGCGGAGCACTGACCCCCGGATTCCTGGCCCGGTAGAGTGGGCGACTCCGGGCCGGGGCCGGTCGGGGCTGCTCCGCGTGGCACCGAAGTCGGGATGTCAGAATCATCCGATCTGCCACGATTCCCCGGGGGTCCGTCCTCGTCCGTGAGGGCGGTGCTCGTCGGAGTTGCGACCAGGGTTGGGGTCTCCCCTGCTCGAAGAGCTCGGGGAAGGATGGGACCGCGCAGTGCGGGGCTACGAACGCCAGGAGAGCCACCGAGCTGAAGACGACCATCTCGCCAGGTTCGAAGCCGAGATGGACCGGCTGAAGACCGAGCGCGAGAAGGCCGTCCAGCACGCCGAGGACCTCGGATACCAGGTCGAGGTCTTGCGTGCCAAGCTCCACGAGGCGCGCCGCACCATCGCGTCCCGGCCCGCCTACGACAGCGCGGACATCGGCTACCAGGCCGAGCAGCTGCTGCGGAACGCGCAGGCGCAGGCGGAGCAGCTCCGCCAGGACGCCGAGCGGGAGCTGCGCGAGGCACGCGCGCAGACCCAGCGCATCCTCCAGGAGCACGCCGAGCACCAGTCCCGGCTCCAGGCCGAGCTGCACAACGAGGCCGTCCAGCGGCGCCAGCAGCTGGACCAGGAGCTCAGCGAGCGCCGGCAGACCGTCGAGGCGCACGTCAACGAGAACGTCGCCTGGGCCGAGCAGCTGCGCGCCCGTACGGAGTCCCAGGCCCGCCGCCTGATGGAGGAGTCGCGCGCGGAGGCCGAGCAGTCGCTCGCCGCCGCCCGTGCCGAGGCCACCCGGCTCGCCGAGGAGACCAGCCGCCGGGTCGGCACCGAGGCCGAGGCAGCCCGCGCCGAGGCCGAGGCGATCCTGCTGCGCGCCCGCAAGGACGCCGAGCGGCTCCTCACCGCCGCCTCCAGCCAGGCGCAGGAGGCCACCAGCCACGCCGAGCAGCTCCGCTCGACGACCACCGCCGAGACCGACCAGGCCCGCCGCCAGGCCACCGAGCTCTCCCGCGCCGCCGAGCAGCGCATGCAGGAGGCCGAGGAGAAGCTCCGGCTGGCCCGCGCCGAGGCCGAGAAGGCCCTCACCGAGGCCAAGGAGGCGGCCGCCCGACAGCTCGCCTCCGCCGAGTCGGTCAACGAGCAGCGCACCCGCACCGCCAAGGCCGAGATCGCCCGCCTCGTCGGCGAGGCCACCAAGGACGCCGAGACGCTCAAGGCCGAGGCCGAGGAGAAGCTCCGGGAGGCGACCGCCCAGGCGGAGAAGCTCGTCACCGAGGCGTCCGACAAGGCCCGTACCGCCGCCGCCGAGGACTCGGCCGCCGCCCTCGCCAAGGCCGCGCGCAACGCCGAGGAGATGCTCACCAAGGCGTCCGAGGACGCCCGCGAGACCACCCGCAAGGCGTCCGAGGAGGCCGAGCGCATCCGCCGCGAGGCCGAGGCCGAGACGGACCGGCTGCGCGCCCAGGCCGAGGAGCGCGCGGACGAGCTGCTCGGCTCGGCCAAGGACGACACCAAGGAGTACCGCGCCAAGACCGTCGAGCTCCAGGAGGAGGCCCGCCGGCTGCGCGGCGAGGCCGAGCAGCTGCGCGCCGAGGCCATCGACGAGGGCGAGCGGATCCGCGGCGAGGCCCGGCGCGAGGCCCTCCAGCAGATCGAGGAGGCGGCCAGGACCGCCGAGGAGCTGCTCACCAAGGCCCGTACGGACGCCGAGGAGCTGCGCACCAAGGCCGGCGCCGAGGGCGAGCGGGTCAAGTCCGAGGCCATGGAGCGCGCCCAGACGCTCCGCGCCCAGGCCGAGGAGACCCTGGAGCGCACCCGCGCCGAGGCCGAACGGCTGCGCGCCGAGGCCGAGGAGCAGGCCGAGTCGGTGAAGGGCGCGGCCGAGGAGGCCGCCGCCGGGCTCCGCGCGGACGCCGAGCGGGCAGCGGAGGCCCGCCGGGCGGAGGCCGCCGAGGAGCTGACCCGGCTGCACACCGAGGCCGAGGCCAAGGTCGCGGCGGCGGGCGAGGAGCTGACCGACGCCCGCGCCGAGAGCGAGCTGATGCGGCGCGAGGCCGCCGACGAGACGGAGCGGCTGCGGACCGAGGCCGCCGAACGCATCCGTACGCTCCAGGAGCAGGCGGAGCAGGAGGCCGAGCGGCTGCGCGCCGAGGCCGCCTCGGACGCCTCCACCACGCGGACCGAGGCCGAGAACGCTTCGGTACGGCTCCGCAAGGAGGCCGCCGACGAGGCCGAGCGGCTGAAGTCGGAGGCGCAGGAGACGGCCGACCGGGTGCGCGCCGAGGCCGCGGCCGCCGCCGAGCGCGTCGCCGCCGAGGCCGCCGAGGCGCTGGCCGCCGCCCAGGAGGAGGCCAACCGGCGTCGCCGGGAGGCCGAGGAGACCCTCGCGTCGGCCCGTTCCGAGGCCGGCCGGGAGCGCGAGCACGCCCGCGAGCAGTCGGAGGAGCTGCTGGCCGCCGCCCGCAAGCGGGTCGAGGAGGCGCAGACCGAGGCGCAGCGCCTGGTCGAGGAGGCGGACACCCGCGCGACCGAGATGGTCGCGGCGGCCGAGCAGACCGCCCAGGAGGTCCGGGACTCGGTGTCCGGGCTGCGCGAGCAGGCCGACGAGGAGATCGCCGGGCTGCGCTCCGCCGCGGAGCACGCGGCCGAGCGCACCCGTACCGAGGCGCAGGAGGAGGCGGACCGGGTCCGCTCCGACGCCTACGAGGAGCGGGAGCGGGCGTCCGAGGACGCGGCCCGCATCCGGACGCGCTCCCAGGAGGAGACCGAGGCCGCGCAGGCGCTGGCCGAGCGGACCGTCACGGACGCGATCGCCGAGGCCGAGAAGCTGCGGGCGGACACCGCCGAGTACGCGCAGCGGGTACGGACCGAGGTGACGGATTCGCTCGCCTCGGCCGAGCAGGACGCGGCCCGCACCCGGGCCGACGCCCGGGACGACGCGAACCGGATCCGCTCGGAGGCCGCCGAGCGCGCCGAGACCGTGGTCGGCGACGCGCGTACGGAGGCGGAGCGGATCGGCGCCGAGGCGTCCCTGGTCCTCGACGAGGCACGTGCGGCCGCCGACAAGCGCCGCGCCGACGCCGCCGAGCAGGCCGACGCCCTCGTCACCCGGGCGACCTCCGAGGCCGAACGGCTCACCGCCGAGGCGGTCGAGCTCATGGAGACCACCGAAGAGGAAGCCCGGCGCCTGCGCACCGAGGCCGAACAGGTCAAGGCCGACGGCGAGGCGCACGCGGAGGCGCTGCGGGCCGCCGCGATCGCCGACGGCGAGCAGGTCCTCGACGAGGCACGTGCGGCCGCCGACAAGCGCCGCGCCGACGCCGCCGAGCAGGCCGACGCCCTCGTCACCCAGGCGACCTCCGAGGCCGAACGGCTCACCGCCGAGGCGGTCGAGCTCATGGAGACCACCGAAGAGGAAGCCCGGCGCCTGCGCACCGAGGCCGAACAGGTCAAGATCGACGGCGAGGCGCACGCCCAGGCCCTGCGGAACGCCGCACTGGCCGACGGCGAGCAGGTCCTCGACGAGGCACGTGCGGCCGCCGACAAGCGCCGCGCCGACGCCGCCGAGCAGGCCGACGCGCTGATCGCCGAGGCGTCGTCGGAGGCCGAGCGGCTCACCCGCGAGGCGGGCGAGCTGTCGGACGCGGTCACGGCGGACGCCCGGGCGGACGCCGAGCGGGTCGCGGCGGGTGCCGCCGAGCAGGCCGCGCTGACCGTCGCCGAGGGCGAGCGGGCCAAGGCGGAGGCCGAGGCCCTGGCGGCCGCGACGCTGGCCGCCGCGCAGCAGGACGACGAGCGGATCCGCGCCGAGTCGGCGCGGATCAAGGACGACGCCGAGGCGGCGGCCGAGCAGATGCGCTCGGAGGCCCGTCAGGAGGCGGACCGGACGCTCGACGAGGCGCGGGAGGCGGGCGCGAGGAAGCGTTCGGACGCGGCCGAGCAGGCCGACCAGCTGGTCGCCAAGGCCCAGGAGGAGGCGCTGCGCGCCACCACGGAGGCCGAGTCGCAGGCGGACACGATGGTCGGCGCGGCCCGCAAGGAGGCCGAGCGGATCGTCGCCGAGGCGACCGTCGAGGGCAACTCGCTGGTGGAGAAGGCCCGGACGGACGCGGACGAGCTGCTCGTCGGCGCGCGCAGCGACGCGACGGCCATAAGGGACCGGGCCGAGGAGCTGCGCGGCCGGGTCGAGGGCGAGATCGAGGAGCTGCACGAGCGGGCGCGGCGCGAGACGGCCGAGCAGATGCGGACGGCCGGCGAGCGCGTCGACAAGCTGGTGACGGCCGCGACCGAGCAGCGCGCCGAGGCGGAGGAGAAGGCCAAGGAGCTGGTCTCCGAGGCGAGTTCCGAGGCGAGCAAGGTCCGGATCGCCGCGGTGCGCAAGGCCGAGGCCCTCCTGAAGGAGGCCGAGCAGAAGAAGGCGTCGCTCGTCGCCGAGGCCGAGGGCATCAAGGCGGAGGCCGAGCGGCTCCGGGCGGAGGCGGCGGCCGAGGCCGAGGAGACCGTCGCCGAGGGTCAGCGCGAGCTGGAGGTGCTGGTGCGCCGCCGCAAGGACATCAATGCCGAGATCTCCCGTGTCCAGGACGTACTGGAGGCGTTGGAGTCTTTCGAGACACCGACGGCGGGAGCGAAGTCCGCGGGGGGAGCGGGCGTCAAGGCGGGCGCGTCGGCGGGAACCACTCGTTCGAGTGGCAAGACCCAGGACGGCTAGCCACTCAAAAGGCTGGACATTCTCCAGATCAAACGGGCATACGCTCGATGACACGCCGCTTAGGCCCCTAGGATTCCCTCTAACACCTCACCGGTCTCATTCGACAGGAAACCCATGAGCGACACATCCTCCCCCTTCGGCTTCGAGCTCGTGCGGCGCGGTTACGACCGCGGTCAGGTGGACGACCGCATTACCAAGCTCGTGTCCGACCGCGACAGTGCCCTGTCCAGAATCACGTCTCTCGAGAAGCGCATCGAGGAGCTCCACCTCGAGACGCAAAACGCGCAGGCCCAGGTCACCGACGCCGAGCCGTCGTACGCGGGTCTCGGCGCCCGGGTCGAGAAGATCCTCCGGCTCGCCGAGGAGGAGGCGAAGGACCTGCGCGAGGAGGCCCGTCGCGCCGCCGAGCAGCACCGCGAGCTCGCCGAGTCGGCCGCCCAGCAGGTGCGCAACGACGCGGAGTCGTTCGCGGCCGAGCGGAAGTCGAAGGCCGAGGACGAGGGCGTCCGGATCGTCGAGAAGGCGCAGGGCGAGGCCAACTCGCTCCGTGCCGAGGCGCAGAAGGACGCGCAGTCGAAGCGCGAGGAGGCCGACGCGCTCTTCGAGGAGACCCGCGCCAAGGCCGCCCAGGCCGCCGCGGACTTCGAGACCAACCTGGCCAAGCGCCGCGAGCAGTCGGAGCGGGACCTGGCCTCCCGTCAGGCGAAGGCCGAGAAGCGCCTCGCGGAGATCGAGCACCGCGCCGAGCAGCTCCGCCTGGAGGCTGAGAAGCTCCGCACGGACGCCGAGCGCCGCGCCCGCCAGACGGTGGAGACCGCGCAGCGCCAGGCCGAGGACATCGTGGCCGACGCGAACGCCAAGGCGGACCGGATCCGTTCGGAGTCGGAGCGCGAGCTCGCGGCGCTGACGAACCGCCGCGACTCGATCAACGCCCAGCTGACCAACGTCCGCGAGATGCTGGCGACGCTGACCGGTGCCGCGGTGGCGGCGGCGGGCTCCCCGATCGACGACGAGCGGGCGGCCGGCGTCCCGGCCCAGCAGTCCCGGTAACGAACGGGCGGCACATCGCGAAACCCCCTGTCATTCCGGTGGCGGGGGGTTTTGCGCGCCCGTAGGTTGGGACGCATGATCGAGCTTGAGGGCCTGACGAAACGGTACGGGACGAAGACAGCGGTCGACCACCTCTCCTTCCAGGTCCGGCCGGGCATGGTCACCGGCTTCCTCGGGCCGAACGGGGCGGGCAAGTCGACGACGATGCGGATGATGATCGACCTGGACAACCCGACGAGCGGGACGGTCAGGATCGACGGCAAGCACTACCGGGAGCTGGCGGAGCCGCTGAAGTACATCGGGGCGCTGCTCGACGCCAAGGCGATGCACGGGGGCCGCTCGGCGTACAACAACCTGCTCTGCCTGGCGCAGTCCAACCGGATCCCGCGCGCGCGGGTGGACGAGGTGCTCGGGCTGGTGGGTCTGACGCCGGTCGCGAAGAAGAAGTCGAAGGGTTTCTCCCTCGGCATGGGCCAGCGGCTGGGCATCGCCTCGGCGTTGCTCGGCGATCCCGAGATCCTGATGTTCGACGAACCCGTCAATGGTCT
Source organism: Streptomyces sp. NPDC051180 (assembly GCF_040689545.1). Lineage (NCBI taxonomy): Bacteria > Bacillati > Actinomycetota > Actinomycetes > Kitasatosporales > Streptomycetaceae > Streptomyces > Streptomyces sp. NPDC051180. The sequence continues at coordinate 245,618 of NZ_JBFBBC010000011.1, read as the reverse complement.
GGACCCCGAGGGAATTCACTGGATCCGCAATCTGATGAAGGCGCTGGCCGCCGAAGGCCGGACGATCTTCGTTTCCAGTCATCTGATGAGTGAAATGGCGCTGACGGCCGATCATCTCATCGTGATCGGGCAGGGAAAGCTCCTGGCGGACACGTCGATGGCCGATTTCATCCAGCAGAATTCCCGGAGTTTCGTGCGGCTGCGTTCCCCGCAGCAGGAGCGACTGCGGGACGTCATCCACGCCAACGGCCTCGTCGCGGTCGAGGCCGGCAACGGCACCCTCGAAGTGGACGGGGCGACCACCGAGAAGCTGGGCGAACTGGCCGCCGAGAACGGCCTCGTCCTGCACGAACTCAGCGCCCAGCGCGCCTCGCTGGAAGAGGCGTTCATGCAGATGACCGCCGGCGCGGTGGAGTACCACGCGCACGGGACCGACGTGCACGGCTCGTCGGGGACCGGCCCCCGATGGGGCGCGGCCGCCGGGGCGGACCCCGATCCGGCCCGTGACGCCACCCCTGACGCCACCTACGACTCGACCTCCGAGGGAGCCTGAACGATGGCAGCGGCATCCGCGGTCCTGCAGTCCGAGTGGACCAAGATCCGGACGGTCTCGTCGACCGTCTGGACGCTGGCGAGCGCCTTCCTCGTCACGGTGGCGATGGGCGCCGGACTGAGCGCCCTGGTGAACTCCACCTTCGGCGATCTGAACGAAGCCGAGCGGGTCACCTTCGACCCGACCCTGGTCAGCTTCTCCGGGATGGTCCTCGGCCAGCTGGCGATGGTGGTCTTCGGTGTCCTGGTGGTGGGGACCGAGTACTCGTCGGGCATGATCCGCACCTCGCTGGCGGCCGTGCCGCAGCGGGCGAGCTTCCTCTTCTCGAAGATCGCGGTGGCGGGCGGGCTCGCCCTCCTGGTGGGGCTCGCGACGAGCTTCCTCACCTTCTTCCTGGCGCAGGCCCTGCTCGGCGACCACAGCGCCTCGATCGGCGACGACAACGTGCTCCGGGCGGTGTTCGGCGCGGGGCTCTACATGGGCCTGATCGCCGTGTTCTCGATGGGTGTGGCGACGATGCTGCGCTCGTCGATGCTGTCGCTCGGCATCCTGGTGCCCTTCCTCCTGCTGGTCTCCAACATCCTCTCGGCGGTGCCGAAGGCCAAGGAGGTGGCCCAGTACTTCCCGGACCAGGCCGGCTCGAAGATCATGCGGGTCATCCCCGACGCGATGAACTCGGAGAAGGCCCCGTACGGCCCGTGGGGCGGGCTCGGGATCATGGTGCTCTGGGTGGCGGCCTCGCTGCTCGGCGGCTACCTGGTGCTGAAGAAGCGGGACGCGTAGCCCCCCGCACCCCGTAGGGGACGACCAGGGAATCCCCCCGAGGTTTCCCGGTCGTTCCTTTCCCCGTCGCCGGAACCGTCAATGGCTGGATAAGCTCCTAGCTCATACGGGGGGCTCCGGCCGACGGCCGCCACGCCCCGACATGGATGCGACCGACCTGTCGATGGGGCTGGAGAATGATCGAGGCAGTCGGCCTGACGAAGCGCTACGGCGCCAAGACGGCCGTGTACAACCTTTCCTTCCAGGTGAGGCCCGGTGTCGTCACCGGGTTCCTGGGGCCCAACGGGTCGGGCAAGTCGACGACGATGCGCATGATCCTCGGGCTCGACCAGCCCACCTCCGGGCATGTGACGATCGGCGGGCACCCGTTCCGGCAGCTGCCGAACGCGCCCCGCCAGGTCGGCGCCCTGCTCGACGCCAAGGCCGTGCACGGCGGCCGGAGCGCGCGGAGCCACCTGCTCTCGCTCGCCCAGCTCGCCGGCATCCCGGCGCAGCGGGTCGACGAGGTCCTCGGGGTCGTCGGCCTCCAGGACGTGGCCAAGCGCCGCTCCAAGGGGTTCTCGCTCGGCATGGGCCAGCGTCTCGGCATCGCGGCGGCGCTGCTCGGCGACCCGCAGGTGCTGCTCTTCGACGAGCCGGTGAACGGCCTGGACCCCGAGGGCATCCTCTGGGTCCGCAACCTGATGAAGAAGCTGGCCGCCGAGGGCCGGACCGTCTTCGTCTCCAGCCACCTCATGAGCGAGATGGCGCTGACGGCGGACCACCTCATCGTGATCGGCCGGGGGCAGCTGCTCGCCGACATGAGCGTCACCGACTTCATCTCGGCGAACTCCGCCGACTTCGCCCGGCTGCGGACGCCGCAGACCGAGCCGGCGCAGCGCGAGAAGCTGACGTCGGTCCTGACGGAGGCCGGCGGCCAGGTGATGTCGGAGCCGGACGGGGCGCTGCGGGTGACGGGGCTGCCCCTGCCGCGGATCAGCGACCTGGCGCACGACGCGGACGTACGGCTCTGGGAGCTGTCCCCGCACCAGGCGTCCCTGGAGGAGGCGTACATGCGGCTGACGCAGGGCGCCGTGGACTACCGCTCGACCGACGACCGGCTCGCCCACCTCCAGCCGGCCCCGCACCCGGGTCAGCAGGGGTACGGCATGCCGCCGCAGCCGGTGGTCCAGGACGTGCCGCAGCAGGGCTGGTACGCCCCGCCGCCGCCCGGGCAGAACCCGTACGCCGGGGCGCCGCAGGCCCCCGTGCCGGGTCCCTTCGCCCCGCCGCCGGCCGTCCCGCCGGCCGTGGCCGCCCCCCAGCCGATGACCCCGCCGCCGAGCGACACCACCAAGGACGCCCGATGACCGCCCCCGCCCACCACACCGCTCCGGCGCCGTACGCGTACGTCTCCCCCATCCCGGTCCGCCGGGCCCACCTCGGTGACGCGCTCGCCTCCGAGTGGACGAAGATCCGCTCGGTGCGGTCGACGATGTGGACGCTGGGCGTGATGATCCTGCTCATGCTGGCCATCGGTCTGGGGGTGGCGGCGATCGCCGCGTCCTCCGAGGCGCCGATGGGCGACGAGTCCGCGCTCGGCTTCGGCTTCTTCGGCATGCTGCCCGCGTCGATCTGCGTGATCACGCTCGGCGTGCTGACGATCGCGTCCGAGTACGGCACCGGCATGATCCGCACGACCCTGACGGCCTGCCCGAGCCGCGGCCGGGTGCTGCTGGCGAAGGCGATCGTCTTCTTCCTGCTGGTCTTCACCGTGACCACGGTCTTCGCGACGCTGGTGGCGGTCTCGCAGGTCGCCATCGTCGACACGGCTTCGGCGCCGGAGGCGTCCGAGTGGCTGCGGGCGACCGTCGGCGCCGGTGCCTACCTGGCGCTGCTCGGTCTGCTGTCGCTCGCGGTGGGGACGCTGATCCGGCACTCGGCGGGCGCGATCACGGTGATGATCGGTCTGCTGCTGCTGCCGCTGGTGGCGGCGCTCTTCATGTTCTCGCAGGCGCTCAGGTCGGTGCAGGAGTGGCTCTTCACGTACGCCATCCCCTCGCAGATGATCGCGCTCTACAGCAGCCGGCCGCCCTTCGGGAACGAGGGCCCGGCGGGCTGGGAGCCGCTGCTGATCCTGGGCGGCGTCACGGTGGTGGCGCTGGGCGGCGCGTTCGCGCTGCTGAACAGCCGGGACGTGTAGCCGGCGGGTGCTCCCGCTCGTACTTCGGCTAATACTTCGGCGCGTTCCTGGACCGCTGCACCCTGCTGGTGCGGCGGTCCTTCGCGTTCCAGCACGCCTTGTGCCAGTGACGGCGGTCGTCGACCCCGCCGTACTCCGGCCACGCGACCACGTGCGGGGCGCCGGCCGGGATCTCCTGGTCGCAGCCGGGGCAGCGGTAGCGCTTGCCCGGCGAGCTCGCTCCGGCGACGAGGCGGACGTACCACTCCTCGCCCTGCCACGTCTCGGTGCGATGGGCGCCACCGTACCGGTCGCCGTGGTCGCCCTGCGACTCGGGCTTCTCGCCGCCTCGGGAACGGTTGTGACGCGGGGACACGGGCACCTCACGGGGGTCTGGGAACACGGACCGTTCCCTCCAGCGTACGGGCCGCGACACGGTGCCCCCGGCCCCGTCCGGGGCGGCTTAGCGGAAAATCGCAAGAACTTCATGAACGGCCGTTGCCTTTGGCACGTGTCAGACGTTGGTGCCTGTGCGAGGGGAGATACGCGTCGGCCGCAAGGAGGCAGAAGCGATGCGCGTGGGTACGTTCGTCCTGGCCGCCCAGTTCCCGGGCCAGGGACAGGGAGAGGCGCTGCACCGTGCGGTGCGGACCGCCGAGGTCGCCGAGGAGGCGGGGCTCGACTCCGTCTGGCTGGCCGAGCACCATTTCGTGCCGTACGGGGTGTGCCCCTCGGCCGTGACACTGGCCGCGCTGCTCCTCGGCCGCACCCGCCGGCTGCGGGTGGGCACGGCGGTGAGCGTGCTGCCGAGCGTCCATCCGGTCGCCCTCGGCGAGCAGGCGGCGCTGCTGCACCTGACCTCGGGCGGCCGGTTCACCCTGGGGGTGGGCCGGGGCGGTCCCTGGGTCGACCTGGAGGTGTTCGGGGCGGGCCTCGACGCGTACGAGCGGGGCTTCCCGGACGCGCTCGACCTGCTGCTGCGCTGGCTCTCCGAGCCCAGTGTGGGCGCCCGGAGCGAGCGCTTCTCCTTCCGCGAGGTGCCGGTGGTGCCGCGCCCGGACGAGCTGATCGACGGCCCGGCCGCGCCCGAGGTCGTGGTGGCCTGCACCTCGCCGAAGAGCGTGCGGCTCGCCGCCGAGCGCGGCCTCCCGATGCTGCTGGGGATGCACAGCGGCGACGACGACAAGGCCGAGATGGTCGCGGCGTGGGCCCGTTGCGCGCGGGAGGCCGGGCGCGACCCGGACGAGATCGCGCGGATCGGGGCGGGCCACGTCTCGGCGGGGGTCGCCCAGCTCGCGGACCGCGGGCCGGACGCGGCGGAGGCGCTCGTGAAGGCGATGCCGGGGTGGCTGAAACAGGGGCTCGACGCCCATGTGACGGTGGACGGCCGGCACCGAGCGATGCGGGACCCGGTGGCGTACACGGAGCTGCTCTGCTCGCTGCACCCGGTGGGCACGCCGCGGCTCGCGGCGGACCGGCTCGCGGCGACCTCGGAGCGGACGGGCATCACGCGCTTCGCCCTGCTCGCCGAGGGCTCGGGCGACCTCGCGGCGACCGAGGAGAACGTGCGCAGGCTCGGCGCGGAGGTCCTGCCGCTCCTGGTGTGAGCGTGCCGCCGCTCCCGCGCCCCCTCGCGGCGATGAGCGTCGGCGCGCATCGGTCGCGATCGTTGTCGACGTGGAGCGGCAGCACCGTGACTCAGCAGTCGCGGAGCTCCGGCGACTGGTTGAGAAGCTGCCCCCGGACGGAAGTGAAGCGGGCGAGCCGCTCGTCCACCGCCGGGTCCAGCGGGAAGACCGCCACCCGGTGGCAGTTCTGGAAGGCGAGGCGCACCCCGAAGTGCCTCTGGAGCGCGCCCCGGATGGCGTCGCTTGCGAGCGCGCGCAGCAGCTGGCCACGCGCCTGCTCGGTGGGCGGCGGCGTCTGGTTGTCGGCGAACTCTCCGCCGTCGACCTTCAGCTGGGCCACCAGGGAACTGATCATCTCCCATGCGTAGGGCAGGGAGGTCCGGACGCAGTCGACGAAGTCGGCTTCGTCGACCTCGCCTCGCTCGGCCTGTTCCAACAGTGCCGGTGAGACGTCGAGCGACATGGGTTCTCCTCTCGCGACCCCGCGGACGGGGTCTTGCGGCCAGGGACGGAGGCCGGCCCTCCGACACGGAGCGTGCACGGACGACGACCTCCAGCTTCCACGGTAAGCGCGCAGTCCTGGCCGCACCAGAAGATGGAGCACACAACCGGCTGATAACCGACGGGTGTTCGGCTCATGACCATGCCCGGGCCGGTCCCGCGTGCCGGTCGGCGCGGGACGGGGCGATGCCCGAATCGCGCGGAAGAGCGCCCGTCTTGTAGCGTTGCCGACCATGCGTCTCGTCATTGCCCGTTGCTCCGTGGACTACGCGGGCCGGCTCACGGCCCACCTGCCCTCCGCACCCCGTCTGATCCTGGTCAAGGCAGACGGCAGCGTCTCGATCCACGCGGACGACCGGGCGTACAAACCGCTCAACTGGATGTCCCCGCCGTGCACCCTGAAGGAGGGTGCCGACGGCGACACCGGCGTCTGGACCGTCGTCAACAAAGCGGGCGAGAAACTGATCATCACGATGGAGGAGATCCTCCACGATTCCTCACACGAACTGGGTGTCGACCCTGGCCTGATCAAGGACGGCGTGGAGGCCCACCTCCAGGAGCTCCTCGCCGACCGCATCGAGACCCTCGGCGAGGGGTACACCCTGATCCGCCGCGAGTACCCGACGGCGATCGGCCCGGTGGACATCCTGTGCCGGGACTCCGACGGCGCCACGGTCGCGGTCGAGATCAAGCGGCGCGGCGAGATCGACGGCGTCGAGCAGCTGACCCGCTACCTGGAGCTACTCAACCGCGACCCGCACCTCGCGCCGGTCAAGGGCGTCTTCGCGGCGCAGGAGATCAAGCCGCAGGCGAAGGTGCTGGCGACGGACCGCGGCATCGGCTGCGTCGTCCTCGACTACGACGCGCTGCGCGGCATCGAGGACGACAAGCTGCGGCTGTTCTAGAGGACGGCGGAGGTACGGGGACGGCCCCGGGCGCGAGGGACGCGCCCGGGGCCGTTCGTCGTCTCCGTCACCCCGGCGGGGCTCCGGTACGGGGTCAGGCGGGGGTGTCGGAGGCCGCGGGGGTCTCGGACGCGGAGGTCGCGCCGAGGGTCGTGGTCTCCCCCGTGGCCGGCGGCGGAGTGGTCGTCGTCGGCGGCGGCGTGGTGGGGGGCTCGGTCGTGGTGGGCGGGTCGGTCGGCGCGCTCGTCGTGGGCCGCGGGGACGTGGTCGTCGGGCGCGGCGGGCGGACGGTGGTGCTCGGCCTGGTGGGCGGCGCGGTCGTCACCCCGGGAGGGGTGGTGGGGGCCGAGCTGCCCGAGGACGACGGGGACGCGCTGCCGGACGTGCCCGGGCTCGTCGAGCCGGACGGGGAGGCGGTGCCGGAGCCGGAGGGGGTCGGGGAGCCGGAGGTGGTGGGTTCGCCCGTCTCCCCCTCGTCGTCGGCCGGCGGCTCCTCGCCGTCGATCTCGTCGTCCCCGCCGTCCTCGCTCGCGGTGCTGTCGGAGGTGACGCGGTCGGTGGCCGGGGTCTCGCCGTTGCCCGAGGTGGCTCCGAGGGTGACGACGGTGCCGAGGACCGCGACGAGCAGGGCGCCGGCTCCGACCGCGACGAGGTTGCGGCGGGCGCCGCCGAGGATGCCGCCCTTGAGACCGGTGCGACGGTCGTCTTGTGCCCCGTCGGGGCGGGTGATGAGGGTCGGGCCCTCGTCGGCGAAGTCGGGGAACGCGGGGATCGGGGCCGGTGCCGTCGTCTTCGCGGGCCCGCCGGGCAGCGGGGCGGTGACGGCGGCGGCGGCGCCCGCCGTGCCGGTGAGGGCGGGGCGGGTGGCCGGGCCGCGCAGGGCCGGGGTCCCGCGCGGCGGGGAGACGGGCTCCTCGGCGCGGAGCGCGGCGGGGGCGCCGTGGTCCCCGGAGAGGTCGGCGACGAGGGCGAGGGCCCGGCGTCCGGCGACGGTGCCGCGCTTGTCGGCGAGCACGCCGCGCAGGCCGATGGAGGCTTCGAGCTCGGCGCGGGCCCGCTCCAGGTTGCCGGCGCAGACCGCGAGGACGCCGAGTTCGTGGTGGAAGTACGCCTCTTCGGCGACGTCCCCGGCCAGCCGGGCGGACTCCTGCCCGGCGCGCAGGGCACGCTCCCAGGCGCCCCAGTGCAGCCCGGCGGCGAAGGCGGGGGCGGCGGCGCGGGCGAGGAGGACGGCGGTGGCCCGGTGGTCGGCCTCGTCCGGGGCGCCGGAGCCGTCGGCCTTGGCGTTGCCGCCGGTGCTCGCCGTGCCTCCGGTGCCGGAGAGGAGGGCGGTCAGGGCGGCGAGCACGGCGTCGGACTCCGCGGCGGCCCGGTCGGGGGTGACGGAGGGGTGGGCGGCCCACCAGGCGTAGTGCTGGGCGACGGTGTGGGCGCGGTCGGCGGCCCCGTGCTCGTATCCGTGGGCGAGCAGCTGGGTGAGGACGCCGGTGGCGAGCCGGTAGCGGGGGCCGACCGGGGAGAGCAGGCCGCAGGCGACGAGCTCGCCGAGGGCGGCGTCGGCGTGGGTGTCGCCGACGAGGGCCGGCAGGTGGGCCTGGTGCGGCAGTTCGCCGCCGAGGGCGACGGCGAAGCGCAGGGTGTCCTGGGCGGAGCGGCTGAGGCGGGAGGCGAGGAGGGCGGCGGGGGCGGCCCCTTCGCCGAGGCTGGGCAGCGGTATGTCGCGGAGTTCGACGTCGGGGTCGTCGATGCCGTCGAAGGCCGCGGCGGCGACGGCCGCGGCCGCGTCGGGGTCGGTGGGTCCGAATGCCTCTTCGAGGGCACCGAAGGCGTCGAACTCGGCGGGGGTGACGCGCAGCCGGTCGCGCTGCCGCAGCAGGGCGCCGGCCTGGACGAAGCGCAGGGGCAGCCCCTCGGACTCGAACCACAGGTCGCCGGCCCAGTTGGCCTCGTCGTCGGTGAGGGTGCGGCCGGCGGCGCTCTCCAGGAGCTTGAGGGCGGCGCCGCGGCCGAGGCCGGCGAGGTGGAGCTCCTCGATGTGGGCGTCGGCGGACGGGGCGGGGGTGTCGGGTCCCGCGGCGAGGAGGAAGGCGCACTCGGGGGCGGCGGCGAGCAGCTCGTCGAGGGCGGCGCCGCCGAACTCCAGGTCGTCGACGACGACCACGGCGCCGATGTCGCCGAGCAGCTCCAGGAGCGTCTCGCGGTCGGGCCGCTGCTCGGGGGCGTACCGGACGGCGGTGAAGAGCTCGTGGAGGAGTTCGGCGGGGGTCCGGTGGTGGCCGGAGAGTCGGACCACGCCGTCGGGCGCGAGGTCGGCGCAGTCGGCGGCGACGGCGTCGAGGAGGGCGGTGCGGCCCGAACCGGCGGGGCCGGTCAGCCGGGCGGTGCGCCCGCGGCTGAGGATCCCGGTGAGCTGGTCGCGCTGGTCCTGGCGTTCGAGGAGGGGCAGCTCGGGGGCGGCGGGGCCGGCCGGCACGGGCGGGGCGGCGGCGCGGGCGGTCTCGGCGCGCTCCTCGGCGGTGCGGGGGCGGGGGGCCGCGGGTTCCCGCCCCGGGGGGCAGGGTTCGATCTCGCTGCCGTCGACGGGGTTGACGGTGAGGAGCAGGTCGCCGGAGACGATCTCGACGACGCGGGCACGCACGGGCGCCGGCGCGGGGGCGGGCACGCCGCGCCCCTGGCGGGTCTCGTCACCCTCGGTGTCGTGCCCGTACTCCTCCGACCCACGGTTGTTCGGGTCCATGGTGCAAGCCCCCAAGAAGCGGTGTCCGGTGCCCGCCGGATGGGTCCGTCAATGTGCAGGCGACCGAACCCTAGACCGTGGTCAGGCGCTCGGGAACAGCCGGGGTGCTTCGGAGACCAAGACGTCACGGTCTTGTGAGGATTGAGCGTGACGCCTGGTTCACACAGCTGCTTCACAGTCCGCGCGGGCCCCCGGGGGGGCTCAGACCCGGGGCAGCGACTCCAGGGCGAGACCGCCCTCGATGGCGAGGATCCGGTGCAGCCGGGTCGCGACGAGGAGCCGCTGCATCTGGGGCGGCACCCCGCGCAGGACCAGACGCCGGCCGCAGCGTCCGGCCCGCCGGTGGGCGCCCATGATGACGCCGAGCCCGGTCGCGTCCCAGGAGTCGAGGCCGGTCAGGTCGAGCACCAGGTCGCCGACGCCGTCGTCGACGGCCGAGTGCAGGACCGTACGGGCGTCCGCCGCGCTGCGGACGTCGAGGCGGCCCCCGACGACCAGCTCGACATGGTCGCCCCTGATGTGCATATGCGCTCCCCGAGAGTGCTCCGTCTTCGCAACAACTGACTGCCGCGTCGGCAGAAGCGTTGCGCCTTGTCAGCGAACCGGTACCGGAATTCACCCCCCGGGGTGACGCGGGGTGGCAGTGCCGGCTCAGTACTTGTAGAAGCCCTGCCCGCTCTTGCGGCCGATGTCACCCGCGTCCACCATCCGGCGCATCAGCTCCGGGGGCGCGAACTTCTCGTCCTGGGACTCCGTGTAGATGTTGTTGGCCGCGTTCACCAGGATGTCGATGCCGGTGAGGTCGGCGGTGGTGAGCGGGCCCATGGCGTGGCCGAAGCCGAGCTTGCAGGCGATGTCGATGTCCTCGGCGCTGGCGACGCCCGACTCGTGGAGCTTGGCCGCCTCGACGACGAGGGCGGCGATGAGCCGGGTGGTGACGAAGCCGGCGACGTCGCGGTTGACGACGATGCAGGTCTTGCCGACGGACTCGGCGAACTCCCGTGCGGTGGCGAGGGTCGCGTCGCTCGTCTTGTAGCCGCGGACGAGCTCGCAGAGCTGCATCATCGGCACGGGCGAGAAGAAGTGGGTGCCGACGACGGCCTCGGGGCGCTCGGTCACCGCGGCGATCTTGGTGATCGGGATCGCGGAGGTGTTGGAGGCGAGGACGGCGCCGTCCTTGGCGACCTTGTCGAGCGAGCGGAAGATCTCGTGCTTGACGTCGAGGTTCTCGAAGACCGCTTCGACGACGATGTCGGCGTCGGCGACGGCCTCCAGCTCGGTGGTGGCGGTGATCCGGCCGAGGGCGGCCTCGGCGTCGGCGGCGTCCAGCTTGCCCTTGGCGACGAACCGGTCGTACGACGCCTTGATGCCGTCGGTGCCGCGGGTCAGGGCGGCGTCGGTGACGTCACGCAGGACGACGTCCCAGCCCGCCTGTGCCGAGACCTGCGCGATGCCGGAACCCATGAGTCCGGCCCCGATGACGGCGAGCTTCCTGGCCACGATCTTCCACCCCTTAACACCTGTTCACTTCTGGCTCTCCGGCGGAGATTAGCGGTCGCGGGGCGCCATGTGACCGTGAAGTAACGCGCGTCACGCCCGCTTTGACGGACGTCACACTCACGACACCCCTTCCGCACCCCCATTCGGTGAGGCGATACCGCCGGGGGGTATGGATCTCCGGCACTCCCCCGCGGGCGGACGGGCCCGGCCCCTCACCCGGCCGGCCGGTGCCGCTCCTGGCGCACCGCGTAGCCGAGGACCCGGTCGCCGAGCAGGTCCTCGATCTCGTCGAGGAGGACGAGGGCCTCGCGGGAGACGGTGGTCGCCTTGCGTCCCGCGGTCATCTCGCGGGTGATGTAGCCGACGACGGTGCTCTCGATCCAGGCGAGCTGGCCGCCGACGAGGAGGGGCAGGGGGTCGTCGTCGGGGGCGCCGGTCTCCTCGCGCAGGGTGGTGACGACGGCGTCCTGGACGCTCTGCTGGACGTGGAAGAGCCGGGCCTTGAGGGTGGGCGCGTGTTCGATGACGTTCATGAAGGCGTCGAAGCCGTCCATGAGTCCGTAGGCGGGTGACACCGCCCCGATGTCCTGGCGCAGTTCGCGCAGGACGGCCCGGGCGGCCGACTCGCCCCGGTCGCGGCCGCGGATCATCCGGGCGAGTCGCTGGGTGACCCCGTCCATCCGGTCGAGGAAGAGGTCCTCCTTGGCGGGGAAGTAGTTGTAGACGGTGTTCACGGAGACGTCCGCCGCCTCGGCGACGTCGGCGACGGTGACGGCCACGAAGCCGCGCTCCAGGAAGAGCCCCGTCGCGATGTCCGAGATCCGCTGCTTCGTCTCGCGCTTCTTGCGTTCCCTGAGTCCCTCGGCCATGACCCCATCCTAGGCAATCCTAGGCTCGCTGAAATTTGAGAGCCACTGAATTTTTGGTGGCATTGCAAAATTTAAGCGACTCTGTTTTCGTGGTCGTCATGCCACTCATCAGCACGGCCGGGCTCGCCCGGACCTTCACCGGCGGGAACGGCCCCGTCGACGCCGTCCGCGGCATCGACCTCACCGTCGGTCCCGGCGAGATCGTGGGCCTCCTCGGCCCCAACGGCGCCGGCAAGACCACCACCCTGCGGATGCTCACCACGCTCCTCGCCCCCACCGGGGGCGTCGCCACCGTCGCCGGCCACGACCTCGTCGCGGAGCCGGCCGCCGTGCGCCGCCGCATCGGATACGTCGCCCAGTCCGGCGGCCTCGACCCCCAGGAGACCGTCCGCTCCGAACTCGTCACCCAGGGCCGGCTCTACGGCATGACCCGGGCGCGCGCGGCGGCGCGCGCCGAGGAACTCGCCGCCGACCTCGGTCTGACCGAACTCCTCGACCGCCGGACCCCGGCCCTCTCCGGCGGCCAGCGCCGCCGGGTCGACCTCGCGATGGGCCTCACCCACCGGCCGGAGCTCCTCTTCCTCGACGAGCCGACGACCGGCCTCGACCCCGCCGGCCGCGCCGACCTCTGGGCCCTGGTCCGGCGGCTGCGCGACACGGACGGCACGACCGTCGTGCTCACCACCCACTACCTCGACGAGGCCGACGCCCTGGCCGACCGGCTCGTGATCGTCGATCGCGGCACGGTCGTCGCCGAGGGCAGCCCCTCCGCGCTCAAGGCCGCGCACGGCGTGGCCACCCTCCAGGAGGCGTTCCTCGCCGTCACCGGGCGCGGCCCGGCCCCCGTCGATTCCGCCCCCGTAGCCGTCTAGGACCCCGCATGCTCCTCCACGACACCGCGCTCGTCTTCGGCCGGTACGCCCGCCAGACCCTGCGCTCCCCCTTCCAGATCTTCTTCGGCGTCCTGATGCCGCTGCTCTACCTGCTGCTCTTCGGGCCGCTGCTGACCGGGCTGCCGCTGGGCCGCGAGGGCGACTCCTGGCAGATCCTCGTCCCCGGCCTGCTGCTCCAACTCGGTCTCTTCGGAGCCTCGTTCGCCGGCTTCTCGCTCATCATGGAGAAGGGCTGGGGAGTGTTCGACCGGCTGCGGGTCACCCCGGTGAGCCGGCTCGGCCTGCTCCTCGGGCGGATCCTGCGCGACGCGGCGCTCTTCGTCTTCCAGGCAGTGCTGCTGGTCCTGGCGGCGATCCCGATGGGCCTGCGGGCACCGGTGGCCGGCGTCCTCGTCGGCTTCGGCTTCGTCGCCCTGCTCTCCGCGGCGCTCGCGGCCCTCTCGTACACCCTGGCCCTGAGGCTCCCCAGCCCGCAGGAGTTCGGCCCGGCGGTCAACACGCTCGCCATGCCCGCGATGCTGCTGTCGGGCCTGATGCTGCCGATGACCCTCGCGCCCGGCTGGCTGGACGTGCTCTCGCGCCTCGTGCCGTTCCGCTATCTGGTGGACGCGGTGCGAGAGGCGTACATCGGCCACTACACGACCCCGGCCATGCTGTACGGCGTCCTCGTCGCCCTCGGGACGACGGCGCTGGCCGTGACGGTCGGCACACGGACGTTCCGGAGCGCCGGTGCGTAACTAGGCTGGTCCCATGGTCAATCTGACGCGCATCTACACCCGTACCGGCGACCAGGGCACGACGGCCCTCGGCGACATGAGCAGGACCGCCAAGACGGACCTGCGGATCTCGGCGTACGCCGACGCCAACGAGGCCAACGCCGCCATCGGCACCGCCATCGCCCTCGGGCGGCTCGACGAGGAGGTCGTGAAGGTCCTCGTCCGCGTCCAGAACGACCTGTTCGACGTCGGCGCCGACCTGTGCACCCCGGTGGTGGAGGACCCGAAGTACCCGCCGCTGCGGGTCGAGCAGGGGTACGTCGACAAGCTGGAGGCGGACTGCGACCGCTTCCTGGAGGAGCTGGAGAAGCTGCGCTCCTTCATCCTGCCCGGCGGCACGCCCGGCGCGGCCCTGCTGCACCAGGCGTGCACGGTGGTCCGGCGGGCCGAGCGCTCCACCTGGGCGGCCCTGGAGGTGCACGGCGAGACGATGAACGCCCTGACCGCCACCTACCTCAACCGCCTATCGGACCTGCTCTTCATCCTTGCCCGCACCGCGAACAAGGAGGTCGGGGACGTGCTCTGGGTCCCGGGCGGGGACCGCTGACCCGCCGGTCGGCGGCTTCTTCGGCCAGATCGCGTAGCTGAGCGCGATCAGGCCGTGGATGCCGACCGCCCGCCAGGCGAAGAAGATCCAGCTCCGCAGCGACCCGGTGTCCCCGTCGTCGCCGACGTACCAGAGCGCGAGGAGCAGCAGACCGGAGGCGACGGCCGCGGCGAGGACCGAGCCGAGCCAGATCTCGCCCTCGTGCCGGGCGCGCGCCCGGCCGTAGCGCGGCGGGCCGACCGGCGCCGGCGCGCCGCCGAAGCGGTGGGCGGCGTGCCCGTCGAGCCATCGCACGGTCCGGTGGCCGTGGCCGACGGTGTAGCCGATGTAGACGGCGGCGAGGCCGTGCTTCCAGCTGGGGTCGGCCCCGTTCTTGAGGTCGATCGCGGTGACGACGAGGAGCAGGACCTCCAGGAGCGGCTCGCACAGGAGGAGCGCCATGCCCGTCCGGGGCATCTTCAGGAGGTAGCGGGCGGCGAGGCCGGCGGCCAGCAGGACCCAGAAGGCGGCCTCGCAGACGACGATCAGCGTGACGATCACGGCGTTCCCCTTTCGGCTCCCCCTCAGCGTCTCCCGGCTCCGGGCCCGGATCGTCGTCGCCGATGACGAACTCCGCCTACATCGTTCGACGGAGGGCGCCGCCCGCGCGGATCGGCCGCGACGCGGAGGTCCGCGCCCGCGGGGGCGTGTTGGATGGATACGTGACGCTCCCCCGCCCCCACCGCATCGACCTGCTCATCGCCGCCTCGGGATTCTTCGGCGGCCTGCTCCTGTGGTGGTTCGGTCTGTACGTGACCGGGGACCACGTCGTCGATCAGCGGTGGGCGACGCTGGTCCCGCTGACGGTGATGTCGGGGGCCGAGGTGCTGCGCCGGACCGCCCCCCGGACCGCGCTGCTGGCCGGCACCCTGGCGATCGTGGCCGACCAGTTCACCAACGGCAGCCTCGCCACGGTGCTGATGTTCACGGACGTGGTCTACGCGGCGGTCGTGTACGGGCAGCCCGCCTCGGCCCGCCGCATCCCGTACACGACCGGCCTGATCACGGTCGGGTGCACCGTCGTCCTGCTGATCTGGTGGCAGAACGCCTTCGCGCTCCTCGTCGGGGTGCTCACCGGCATGATCTCCTTCCTGCCGGCCGTGACGGGCGCCGTCGTCCGCAACCACCGCAACGCCGCGGACGCGGCCCGGCTGCGCGCGGAGCAGACCGCGCTGCTCGCCGAGATGGACCGGGCCCAGGCGGTGGTGGCCGAGCGGGCCCGGATGGCGCGCGAGCTGCACGACATGGTGGCGAACCACCTCTCGGCGATCGCGATCCACTCCACGGCCGCGCTCTCCCTCGACGAGCCGGCCACCACCCGGCAGGCGCTCACCGTGATCCGGGAGAACAGCGTGGCGGGCCTCACCGAGATGCGGCGGCTCATCGGACTGCTCCGGGACAGCGACGGTGAGCGGGAGCCGGGGGCCGTGCCCAGTCTCGACGCCGTGGACACCCTCCTCGCGCGCGCCCGGACGAACGGCGCGGCGGGCGGCCTGGACTTCGTCCTGGAGGACACCCGCCCGGCGGGCGGGGCCCTGCCGGCGCCGGTGGAGCTGGCCGCGTACCGGATCGTCCAGGAGTCGCTGACCAACGCGGTCAAGCACGCCTCCCCCGGTACGGTCAGGGTGCGGATCGGCCTGGCCGGCGGGGTGCTGACGGTCGCGGTCGACTCGCCGTACGGGGAGCGCACGGGGCCGGCCGCGCCCGGCACGGGCTCGGGACTGGTGGGCATGCGGGAGCGCACGGAGCTGCTCGGCGGGGATTTCCGCGCGGCGGCCTCGGGCGCGGTGTGGCAGGTGCGGGCGGTACTGCCCGCGGACGAGGAGGCGGGGAACGCATGACGGTGCGGGTGGTGGTCGCCGAGGACCAGAGCGCGGTACGGGCCGGGCTGGTGCTCATCCTGGGCAGCGCCCCGGACATCGAGGTGGTGGGCGAGGCGGCCGACGGGGAGCGGGCCGTCGAGCTGGCGCGCGAACTCCGCCCGGACCTGGTCCTGATGGATGTGCAGATGCCGCGGATGGACGGCGTGACGGCGACCGGGATCGTCGTCGCGGAGGGGCTGGCCGACGTCCTGGTGCTGACCACCTTCGACCTCGACGCGTACGTGTTCGGGGCGCTGCGGGCGGGGGCGGCCGGCTTCCTGCTGAAGAACGCGGACGCGCGCGAGCTGATCGAGGCGGTCCGGACGGTGGCGCGCGGCGAGGGCTCGATCGCCCCGGCGGTGACGCGGCGACTCATCGCGGAGTTCGCCGCGACCGGGCGGCCGGCGCGCGCGTCCTCGGGAACGGATCCCGCCGTGCTGGAGGCGCTGACGCCCCGGGAGCGCGAGGTGCTGTCGGCGCTGGGCGGCGGGCTGTCGAACGCGGAGATCGCCGTACGGCTGGACATGGCGGAGGCGACGGTGAAGACGCACGTCAGCAAGGTGCTGGGGAAGCTGAGCCTGAAGAGTCGGGTCCAAGCGGCGGTGCTGGCACAGGAGTTGGGGGTCTAGTCCGAGATTGCCGACGTTGGTCTGGACCTCTTGACGATTGGTCCAGACCTTCCTACGCTCGCGGGGCGCGCGCATCTTCACGGACCACCCCCACCTTGTCCGTCCGCTACTTGAGGAGCACCGTTGAGCACTCAAGCACCGACGCGCAGAACAGGGTTCAGACGCCGGGCCGCCGCCGGTCTGACCGCCCTGATCCTGCCGCTGGCCGCCATGGTCGGCCTCGCCAGCCCCGCCGAAGCGGCCACCTCGGCCACGGCGACCTACACCAAGACCCAGGACTGGGGCACCGGCTTCGGCGCCAACTGGACCATCAAGAACACCGGCACGACGACCATCAGCTCCTGGACCGTCGAGTGGGACTACCCCGCCGGCACCTCGGTCACCTCCGCCTGGGACGCCACCGTCACCAGCTCCGGCACCCACTGGACCGCCAAGAACGTCGGCTGGAACGGCACCCTCGCCCCCGGCGCCTCCGTCTCCTTCGGCTACAACGGCGCCGGCCCCGGCGCGCCGAGCGGCTGTAAGATCAACGGCGCCGCCTGCGACGGCACCACCCAGCCCGGCGACAACCCGCCCTCGGCCCCCGGTGCCCCCTCCTCCTCCGACATCACCGACACCTCGGTGAAGCTCAGCTGGTCCGCGGCCACGGACGACAAGGGCGTCAAGAACTACGACGTCCTGCGCGACGGCACCAAGATCGCCACGGTCACCGGCCTCACCCACACCGACCAGGGCCTCACCGCCGGCACCGACTACAGCTACACGGTCGTCGCCCGCGACACCGCCGACCAGACCGGCCCCGCCGCCGGCCCGGTCGCCGTCCGCACCACCGGCGGCGGCGGGGGCCAGCCCCTGCCGAACGCCGTGAAGATGGGCTACTTCACCAACTGGGGCGTCTACGGCCGCAACTACCACGTGAAGAACATCGTGACCTCGGGCTCCGCGTCCAAGATCACGCACATCAACTACGCCTTCGGCAACGTCCAGGGCGGCAAGTGCACCATCGGCGACGCCTACGCCGACTACGACAAGGCGTACACCGCCGACCAGTCCGTCGACGGCGTCGCCGACACCTGGGACCAGCCGCTGCGCGGCAACTTCAACCAGCTCCGCAAGCTGAAGAAGGCGTACCCGAACATCAAGATCCTCTGGTCCTTCGGCGGCTGGACCTGGTCCGGCGGCTTCGGCCAGGCCGTGCAGAACCCGACCGCCTTCGCGCAGTCCTGCTACGACCTGATCGAGGACCCGCGCTGGGCCGACGTCTTCGACGGCATCGACCTGGACTGGGAGTACCCCAACGCCTGCGGCCTCAGCTGCGACACCAGCGGCCCCGCGGCCTTCAAGAACATGATGCAGGCGATGCGCGCCAAGTTCGGCGCCAACTACCTCGTCACCGCGGCCGTCACGGCCGACGGCTCCGCCGGCGGCAAGATCGACGCCACCGACTACGCGGGCGCCGCGCAGTACATGAACTGGTTCAACGTCATGACGTACGACTTCTTCGGCGCCTGGGCGGCGCAGGGCCCGACGGCCCCGCACTCCCCGCTCACCTCGTACGCCGGCATCCCGCAGGCGGGCTTCAACTCCGCCGACGCGATCGCCAAGTTCAAGGCGCAGGGCGTCCCGGCCAAGAAGCTGCTGCTCGGCATCGGCTTCTACGGGCGCGGCTGGACCGGCGTCACCCAGGCGACCCCGGGCGGCACGGCGACCGGCCCCGCGCCGGGCACGTACGAGCAGGGCATCGAGGACTACAAGGTCCTGAAGAACTCCTGCCCGTCCACCGGCACGATCGCCGGCACGGCGTACGCCAAGTGCGGCAGCAACTGGTGGAGCTACGACACCCCGTCCACGGTCACGTCCAAGATGGGCTGGGCGAAGAACCAGGGCCTCGGCGGCGCGTTCTTCTGGGAGTTCAGCGGTGACACCGGCAACGGCGAGCTCGTCGGCGCCATCAACACCGGCCTGAACTAGCACGCACGACGAAGCGGGGGACGGTGCAGCACACCGTCCCCCGCTTCCTCACGCCTGCCGCTCTCGTCCAGCGGGCAGGGAAATGACGCCACATTCACCCTCCCCCAGACTTCGTCCGGGGGGACCCCCATCCAGCGGGCAGGGAAATCACGCCACATTCACCCTCCCCCAGACTTCGTCCGGGGGGACCCCCATCCAGCGGGCAGGGAAATCACGCCACATTCACCCGCTGGCCGGGAGGTGCTGCCTCCAGCCAGGCCATGAAGCCGGTGCGGGCGTCCTCGCTCATCGCGAGCTCCAGCCGCACCCCCTCGTACATGCAGGGCTGGATCACCGCGTCGGAGAGCAGTGCGAGCTCCTCCTCGCCCTCCGGCATCCGGCGCTCCAGCGCCACGATGGAGGAGCGCTCCAGCACCCGGCGCGGGCGGGGAGCGTAGGAGAAGACGCGGAACCAGGCGATCTCGTCACCGCTGTAGCGCGCGACGCCGTACACCCAGCCCTTGCCGGTCGGATCCGGCTCGTCGGGCACGTCCCAGCGCAGCGAACAGTCGAAGGTGCCGCCGGCACGCTGGATCAGTCTCCGGCGCAAGCCGAAGACGAAGAGCCCGATCACCACCAGTGCGACGACCAGGCCGCACAGGAGCAGAGCGAGGAACATCTTCACCGACCTCCTCGCTGCGTCCCGTAGCCGGCACGGCCGGCAGAACCGAATACAACCTGCATATGCATCGCCTCAGCCGCGGCACGGTCCGGAAAATTCCGGATCGTGCCGCGGCTGAGGGCACTACTGGTCGGTGCGTACCGTCAGCGGACCGACACCGCGCGCAGTCGGACCTCGGCGCGGCGCTCGGCGGCGCCGTCCTCGTCCGTCTTCGCCCGCTCCAGCGCGCGCTCGGCGCGCTGGGCGTCGATCTCGTCCGCCAGCTCGCAGATCTCCGCGAGCAGAGACAGCTTGTCGTCGGCGAACGAGATGAATCCGCCGTGGACGGCGGCGACGACGGTCCCGCCCTCGCTGGTACGGATGGTCACCGGGCCCGACTCCAGCACACCGAGCAGCGGCTGGTGGCCGGGCATGACGCCGATGTCGCCGGAGGTGGTACGCGCGATGACCAGGGTGGCCTCGCCGGACCAGACACTCCGGTCCGCGGCGACCAGCTCGACGTGCAGCTCAGCAGCCAAGGGTGGCTCCTCGGGTCACCACCCGGCGGTAGTGCCGGGTGTTGGGGTCAATTCTAAGGGGCGTGGTGAGGGGGGCGGGACGGATCCCACCCCCCTCGGGCGAGCACGGGGCTCAGGAGACGCCGAGCTCCTTGGCGTTGTTCTTGAGGTCCTCAAGACCACCGCACATGAAGAACGCCTGCTCGGGGAAGTGGTCGTACTCACCGTCGCAGATCGCGTTGAACGCGGCGATCGACTCGTCGAGCGGAACGTCCGAACCGTCCACACCGGTGAACTGCTTCGCCGCGTGGGTGTTCTGGGACAGGAAGCGCTCGACACGGCGGGCGCGGTGGACAACGAGCTTGTCCTCCTCGCTCAGCTCGTCGATACCGAGGATCGCGATGATGTCCTGGAGGTCCTTGTACTTCTGCAGGATTCCCTTGACGCGCGTGGCGGCGTCGTAGTGGTCCTGCGCGATGTAGCGCGGGTCCAGGATGCGGGACGTGGAGTCCAGCGGGTCCACGGCCGGGTAGATGCCCTTCTCGGAGATCGGACGGGAGAGAACCGTCGTCGCGTCGAGGTGGGCGAAGGTGGTGGCCGGGGCCGGGTCGGTCAGGTCGTCCGCGGGGACGTAGATCGCCTGCATCGAGGTGATCGAGTGACCACGGGTCGACGTGATGCGCTCCTGGAGGAGACCCATCTCGTCGGCCAGGTTCGGCTGGTAACCCACCGCGGAGGGCATGCGGCCGAGCAGCGTGGAGACCTCGGAACCGGCCTGCGTGAAGCGGAAGATGTTGTCGATGAAGAACAGCACGTCCTGCTTCTGCACATCGCGGAAGTACTCCGCCATGGTCAGACCGGCGAGGGCCACGCGCAGACGGGTGCCCGGGGGCTCGTCCATCTGGCCGAAGACCAGCGCGGTCTTGTCGAGAACGCCGGCCTCCTCCATCTCGACCATGAGGTCGTTGCCCTCACGGGTGCGCTCGCCGACGCCCGCGAAGACGGAGACACCGTCGTGCAGCTTGGCCACACGGACGATCATCTCCTGGATCAGCACGGTCTTGCCGACACCGGCACCACCGAACAGACCGATCTTTCCACCCTTGACGTACGGGGTGAGGAGGTCGACGACCTTCAGGCCGGTCTCGAACATCTCGGTCTTGGACTCGAGCTGGTCGAAGGCCGGGGCCTTGCGGTGGATCGTCCAGCGCGGCGCGTCGGCCACGGTGGACTCGTCGGCGTTCAGCACCTGGCCCAGCGTGTTGAACACGCGGCCCTTGGTGGCGTCACCGACCGGGACGGTGATGCCCGTGCCCGTGTCGGTCACCGGGGCCTGGCGGACCAGACCGTCGGTGGGCTGCATGGAGATGGTGCGGACGACGCCGTCACCGAGGTGCTGGGCGACCTCGAGGGTCAGCGTCTTGGTCGCGCCCTCCTCGGCCGGGTCCGGAACCTCGACGTTCAGCGCGTTGTAGATCTCCGGCATCGCGTCGACGGGGAACTCCACGTCGACGACCGGGCCGATGACCCGGGCGACGCGGCCCGTGGCGGCGGCCGTCTCAACAGTGGTCGTCATTACTTGTCACTCCCCGCGGTCGCGTCGGCCAGGGCTGCGGTGCCACCGACGATCTCGCTGATTTCCTGGGTGATTTCGGCCTGGCGGGCCGCGTTGGCAAGTCGGGAGAGGTTGTTGATCAAGTCTCCCGCGTTGTCGGTCGCCGACTTCATCGCGCGGCGCGTGGCAGCGTGCTTGGAGGCAGCCGACTGGAGCAGCGCGTTGTAGATCCGGCTCTCGACGTACCGGGGCAGCAGGGCGTCGAGGACGTCCTCCGCCGACGGCTCGAAGTCGTACAGCGGACGGAGCGTGTCCGTGTCGCCGGCCTCCTTCGCCACCTCGTCGAGGCTGAGGGGCAGCAGCCGGGCCTCGACCGCCGTCTGCGTCATCATCGAGACGAACTCGGTGTAGACGATGTGGAGTTCGTCCACGCCGCCCTCGGCCGTGTCCTTCTCGATCGCCTCGATCAGCGGAGCCGCGATCGTCTTGGCGTCGCCGTACGACGGCTGGTCCGTGAACCCGGTCCACGTGCCGGCCAGCTTCCGCTCACGGAAGTTGTAGTGCGCGATACCACGACGGCCGACGACGTAGATCGAGACCTCGCGGCCTTCGCTCTCCAGCTTCGCCGTCAGCCTCTCCGCCGCCTTGATGGCGTTGGAGTTGAAGGCACCGGCCAGACCGCGGTCGCTCGAGAGGAGCAGGACCGCGGCGCGAACCGGGTTCTCCGCCTCGGTGGTCAGCGGGTGCTTGTCGTTCGCACCCGTGGCCACCGCCGTGACCGCGCGCGTCAGCTCGGTCGCGTACGGAGTCGACGCCTGCACCTTGCGCTGCGCCTTGACGACACGCGAGGCGGCGATCATCTCCATCGCCTTGGTGATCTTCTTCGTCGCGGTGACGGATTTGATGCGACGCTTGTAGACCCGGAGCTGCGCTCCCATGAGTCAGGTCCCTTCCGTCGTCACTTCGAGACGTTGACGGCGGCAGGAGCGTCCTCGCCCAGCAGCTTGCCGTCAGAGGTCTCGAACTGCTTCTTGAACTCCGCGATGGCGTCACCGACGGACTGCAGGGTGTCGTCCGACATCTTGCCGCCCTCACGGATGGAGGTCATGAGGCCCGAGTGGTTCTGGCGCAGGTACGCCAGGAGCTCGGCCTCGAAGCGACGGATGTCGACGACCGGGACGTCGTCCATCTTGCCGGTGGTGCCGGCCCAGACGGAGACGACCTGGTTCTCGGTGGGCATCGGCTGGTACTGAGCCTGCTTGAGCAGCTCGACCATGCGCTGGCCACGCTCCAGCTGCGCCTTCGAGGCCGCGTCCAGGTCGGAACCGAAGGCGGCGAACGCCTCCAGCTCGCGGAACTGGGCGAGGTCGACACGGAGGCGACCGGAGATCTGCTTCATCGCCTTGTGCTGGGCGGAGCCACCGACACGGGAGACCGAGATACCGACGTTCAGGGCCGGACGCTGGCCGGCGTTGAACAGGTCGGACTCCAGGAAGCACTGGCCGTCGGTGATGGAGATGACGTTGGTCGGGATGAACGCCGACACGTCGTTCGCCTTGGTCTCGACGATCGGGAGACCCGTCATCGAACCGGCACCGAGCTCGTCCGAGAGCTTCGCGCAGCGCTCGAGGAGACGCGAGTGCAGGTAGAAGACGTCACCGGGGTACGCCTCACGGCCCGGCGGGCGGCGCAGCAGCAGCGACACGGCGCGGTAGGCGTCGGCCTGCTTCGACAGGTCGTCGAAGACGATCAGGACGTGCTTGCCCTGGTACATCCAGTGCTGACCGATGGCGGAACCGGTGTACGGCGCCAGGTACTTGAAGCCGGCCGGGTCGGACGCCGGGGCGGCGACGATCGTCGTGTACTCGAGCGCACCGGCCTCTTCCAGGGCGCCGCGGACCGACGCGATGGTCGAGCCCTTCTGGCCGACGGCGACGTAGATGCAGCGGACCTGCTTGTTCACGTCGCCCGAGCGCCAGTTGTCGCGCTGGTTGATGATCGTGTCGATGCACAGCGCGGTCTTGCCGGTCTGGCGGTCGCCGATGATCAGCTGACGCTGGCCACGGCCGACCGGCGTCATGGCGTCGACGGCCTTGTAACCGGTCTCCATCGGCTCGTGCACCGACTTACGGGCCATAACGCCCGGGGCCTGCAGCTCGAGGGCGCGGCGGCCCTCGGTCGCGATCTCGCCGAGACCGTCGATCGGGTTGCCGAGCGGGTCGACGACGCGACCCAGGTATCCCTCACCGACACCGACGGACAGGACCTCGCCGGTGCGCTGCACCGACTGTCCCTCCTCGATACCGCTGAACTCGCCGAGGACGATCGCACCGATCTCGCGCTCTTCGAGGTTCAGCGCGAGACCGAGGGTCCCGTCCTCGAACTTCAGCAGCTCGTTCGCCATGGCCGAGGGAAGACCCTCGACCTTCGCGATACCGTCACCGGCCAGGCTGACCGTGCCGACCTCCTCGCGCGAGGCCGCGTCCGGCTGGTACGACTGGACGAAGTTCTCCAGTGCGTCCCGGATCTCCTCCGGCCGGATCGTGAGCTCCGCCATCTGGGTTCCCTGCTCTCCTTGTTGGGCCCGAAGTTTCTTAAGGGGTCTGGGGGCCGACCCCCAGGAATCTTCTGCAATCTCTGCACGGCCCAACCGGGCCGCTGGTGATGCTGTGTTGCTGTGTGCTGCGGTGGCTGCCGTCAGCCGGCCAGTCGGCGGGTCGCCTCGTCGAGGCGCTCGGCGATGGAGCCGTTGATGACCTCGTCGCCGACCTGCACGGTGATCCCGCCGAGGACCGCCGGGTCCACGTCCAGGTTCAGGTGCATCTGGCGGCCGTACAGCTTGGCCAGGACGGCACCGAGGCGCTGCTTCTGCTGGTCGGACAGCGGCACGGCCGAGGTGACGACCGCGACCATCCGGTCCCGGCGCGCCGCGGCGAGCTTGGACAGGGACTCGAGTCCCGCTTCCAGGCTACGTCCCCGGGGCTGGGTCACCAGACGGACGACCAGACGCTCGGTGGACGCGTGGGCCTTGCCGCCGAGCAGGCTGCGGAGCAGCTCGCCCTTGGCGGTGGCCGTGGCGGCCTTGTCCGTCAGCGCGGAGCGGAGCTCGTTGCTGGAGGACACGATCCGGCCGAACCGGAACAGCTCGTCCTCGACGTCGTCGAGCGCGCCCGCCTTCTGCGCCGCGGTGAGGTCGGCGGTGTTCGCCAGTTCCTCGGCCGCGTCGACCAGGTCGCGCGAACGCGACCAGCGGGAACGCACCATGCCCGAGACCAGGTCGACGGTCGCGCCGCCCACCTGACCGCTCAGGAGTCGCTGCGCGAGCTCGGCCTTGGCCTCACCCGACTGTGCGGGGTCGGTCAGGACCCGGCGCAGCGACACCTCGCGGTCGAGCAGCACGGTGACGGAGGCCAGCTCGTCCGCGAGCTTCGTCGCGTCGACCGAGGTGTTGTCGGTCAGCGCGTCGAGGGACTCACGGGCGGCAGCCAGTGCCTCACGGCTCGCTCCGTTCATCGGACCGCCTCGGCCTTCTCCTCGAGCTCGTCGAGGAAGCGGTCGATCGTGCGGCTCTGGCGGGCGACGTCCTGGAGGGACTCGCCGACCAGCTTGCCGGCCAGGTCGGTGGCGAGCTTGCCCACGTCCTGACGCAGCGAGGCGGATGCGGCCTTGCGGTCGGCCTCGATCTGCGTGTGGCCGGCCGCGATGATCTCCTCGCGCTGGCGCTGGCCCTCCGCCTTCATCTCCTGGATGATCGCGGTGCCCTGCTCCGTCGCCTCCTGGCGAAGACGCGCGGCCTCGTGGCGGGCCTCGGCGAGCTGGGCCTTGTACTGCTCCAGCACACTCTGAGCCTCGATCTGGGCCGACTCGGCCTTCTCGATGCCACCCTCGATGGCCTCGCGGCGCTCGTCCAGAACCTTGTTGATGTTCGGGAGGAGCTTCTTGGCGAGGAAGCCGAAGACGATGACGAAGGCGATCAGGCCGATGACGAGCTCGTCGAGATGCGGGATGAGAGGAGGCTGAGGCTCCTCCGCTGCCGCAAGAAGCAGAGCGTTCACATCAGTGCCTTCCGTAAAAAGAATCGGGCAGTCGGTCCGGCTTACTGGTAGACGAAGCCCATGACGATGCCGATGAGGGCGAGCGCCTCACAGAAGGCGAAGCCCATGATCTGGTTGGTGCGGATCAGACCGGCGGCCTCGGGCTGGCGGGCGAGGGCCTGCGTACCGTTACCGAAGATGATGCCGACGCCGACGCCGGGGCCGATCGCGGCGAGGCCGTAACCGATCGAGGCGACGTTGCCGACGACGTTCTCCTTGGCGCCGGCGGCGAGGTTGACCATGTCGAGAGCAGCGGACATGCCGTTACTTCCTTCTCTTTCAATGACCCGGTGGGGGTTGGCCACCGGACGACTGATGGTTTCGGGGGTGGAGCTACGGGGCCGTGACGGCTCAGTGGTGCTCGGAGAGCGCGCCCTGGACGTAGCTGCAGGCCAGGAGGACGAAGACGTACGCCTGGACGGCCTGGATGAAGAGCTCGAAGGCGGTCATCACCAGGACCATGACGAACGAGGCGCCGGCGTAGACGAAGCCGAGGCCGTTCATGAGGTACCAGGTGGCCAGCGAGAACATCACGATCAGCAGGTGACCGGCGAACATGTTCGCGAACAGTCGCACCGCGTGCGTGAAGGGCCGGATGAGGAGGTTCGAGAAGAACTCGAGGACGACGACCATCGGGAGGATCGCACCGAGGGACTTGTCGTAGCCGACGATGTTCTTCCAGCCGCCCACGAAGCCGTGCTTCTTGAAGGTGAGCGAGATCCACATGACGTAGACGATCAGCGCGAGACCGGCCGGGAAGGCGATCAGCGAGGTGACCGGGAACTGGGCGAGCGGAATGATCGACCAGAGGTTCATGATCCAGACGAAGAAGAACAGCGACACCATGAAGGGGACGTACTTCTCGCCGTCCTTCTTGCCGATGATCTCGTAGACGATGCCGCGGCGCACGAAGTCGTAACCGGCCTCGCCGACCATCTGCATCTTGCCGGGGATCAGCTTGGGCTTGTTGAAGGCGGCCCAGAAGAACCCGACGACCACGATGGAGCCGAGGAGGGCGAGCAGCATCGGCTTGGTGATGTCGATGCCGGCCACCGTGGCGATGGGCTCGTACATGAACGTGTGCAGGCCCGGCGCCGGGAAGCCACATCCAGTGAAGATGTGGCAATCCGGGTCGAAGGCAAGCGTCTGGTCAGCACTCACCGCGGGCTCCTTCAGCGTGGCGCATAGGTACGGCAACCTCGTTGTGTCGGCGCGGCACGCAGCCGCGGGTCGGCACTGGACTGGTCTTACGGATAAGGGGGCGGCGGTTCGGCATCGAGCCTCGCGCTGGGACAGGCGTCTCGGATGCCCGCGCCCGCAGTGCCGCAGTTGGCACCGGACGATAGCAGGAAGCCGACGGCGGCTTTATCCCGGCCCTACCCTTCACGACTTCGACCCCGTGTTTCCGGGGTCGATGTACGTGATCTTGGCCTTCATGTACGCGCGGGCCTGTGCGGCGACCCACACCACGGTCGTCGCGAGCAGCGTGAAGGCGAACGCCTTGAAGTCGAACAGCGTCGTGTTCTTGAGCAAGGCGAGGAAGATGAAGAGCACCAGCAACTGGGCCGTGTAGAGCATCAGCCCCATGGCCTGGAAGAGGTGCGGAAGCGACTTCGCCGTCCGCTGGAGCACCAGCTGCCCGATGCCCATGAAGAGGATGACCACCAGGGTGCCGACCACGGCACCGAGCGCACCCTTGCCACCGGCGACCAGACCGCTGATGAGCGTGGCGACTGCGCCGACGACAGCGGTGGGGACGGCGGTGTGCAGCAGGATGCGTGCGTCGTTGGACGGCATGGCGGTGTCTCCGCTTGTGGCAGGGGGCGATGGTGTCGTCATGGACGAGCGTAGGCCCGGTCCGAGGTGGGTCTCGGGGCCAACAGACCGTCGCACTACGGTCTTTCGGCACTGTCGCCGGGTCTCGTGAACGGTATCACAAACTATTTGAATAGGTCTTTACCCATAAGGTGTGCCAACCGTCACACATGAGTGGGACAACGCGCGTGTGTGCGCGACACGAAGGCAACCTGTCTGGTATTGGCCGCGAATGCGGCTTTCGTCAACTCGGCGTTCCGGCCTTCCGCCGGTCGGGGAAGCGCGCGCGGTTGCCGATGGCCGTGGCGCCGTTGATGCCCGCGGGCACCGGAACGCGCTCCTCCTCGGCCGCCGGGGCCTCCACGAGGGCCTCCGGCACGGAAATCCGCTTGCGCCGGCGGTAGCGGGGAGGCACGACGGACTCGGCCCAGCGGGGCGCCCGCGGAGTGAACCGCGGCAGCAGGAGCAGCACCAGTCCGATGGCGCTCAGCGCGACGACACCGAGCACGATCCACATCGACGTCGAGTGCACCGAGTACGCCAGCGTCCCGAAGGCGATCAGCGCCGACCAGAAGTACATGATCAGCACCGCGCGGCTGTGCGAGTGGCCGATCTCCAGGAGCCGGTGGTGCAGGTGGCCGCGGTCGGCCGCGAACGGCGACTGGCCCTTCCACGTCCGGCGGACGATCGCCAGCACCAGGTCCGCCATCGGGATCGCGATGATCGTCAGCGGCAGCACGAGCGGGATGAAGACGGGCAGTGCGGCGTGCGTGGCCTGCCGGGTCGAGCCCTCGAAGATCTTCAGCGCGTCCGGGTCGACCTGGCCCGTGATCGAGATGGCCGAGGCCGCCAGGATCAGGCCGATCAGCATCGAGCCGGAGTCGCCCATGAAGATCCGGGCCGGGTGCATGTTGTGCGGCAGGAAGCCCAGGCACATGCCCATGAGGATCGCGGTGAAGAGCGTCGCGGGGGCGGCCGCCTCGATCGTGTAGCCGTACCAGAGGCGGTAGGCGTACAGGAAGAAGGCCGCGGCGGCGATGCACACCATGCCGGCGGCGAGGCCGTCGAGGCCGTCGACGAAGTTCACGGCGTTGATGGTGAGGACGACCAGGGCGACCGTGAGGAGCGTGCCCTGCCACGGGGTCAGGGAGACCACGCCGACGCCGGGGATCGGCAGCCACAGGATCGTCAGACCCTGGACGACCATCACGCCCGCGGAGATCATCTGCGCGCCGAGCTTGATCAGCGCGTCCAGCTCGAACTTGTCGTCGAGGACGCCGATCAGCCAGATCAGGGCCGCACCGGAGAGCAGCGCGCGCGGTTCGTTCGACAGCTCGAAGACGCTGCTCAGGTTCTGCAGGTGGTCGGCGACCAGGAGTCCCGCGCACAGCCCGAAGAACATGGCGATGCCACCGAGCCGCGGAGTCGGTTCTCGGTGTACGTCGCGGGCGCGGATCTCCGGCATCGCCCCGGTCGCGATGGCGAACTTCCGCACCGGACCGGTGAGCAGATAGGTCACCGCGGCCGTGACACAGAGCGTCAGCAGGTAATCACGCACGGGCTGCCCCACAGGAATAGCTGGCCATCTCAGCCCCACACCCTAGCCGTGCCGTCCATGTGCTTGGAGACATCCCCCGCCCCCGGAACGGTTGCGCCCGGTTTCCCTCAGCGTCCGTACGGGGGAAATCTCCCGGTCAGGGCCCGTACCTCCGCCCGTACCCGCGCCGTCTCCGAGGCGTCGTCGCGCAGCGCCGAGGTGAACAGTCCGGCGATCCGCGCCATCTCCGGGGCGCCCATCCCCTGCGTGGTGACGGCGGCGGTGCCCAGCCGGATGCCGCGGCTCTCCCCGTGCGGCAGGGCACAGGTGTCCAGCACCATGCCGGCGGCGGCGAGCCGGGCGCGGGCCGTGCGTCCGTCGACGCCGAGCGGCGACGGGTCCGCGGTGATGAGGTGGGTGTCCGTGCCGCCGGTGGTCACGGCGAAACCCTCGGCCGCCAGCGCGGCCGCGAGCACCTTCGCGTGTTCCACCACCTGATGGGCGTACGCCGTGAACGCCGGGGTGGACGCCTCGCCGAAGGCCACCGCCTTCGCCGCGATCGTGTGCATCTGGGCGCCGCCCTGGGTGAACGGGAACACCGCCCGGTCGATCCGCCCCGCCAGCTCCTCGCCGCACAGGACCATCCCGCCGCGCGGCCCGCGCAACACCTTGTGGGTGGTCGCGCACACCACGTCGGCGTAGGGCACGGGGTTGGGCGCCGCTCCCCCGGCGACCAGGCCGATCGGGTGCGCCGCGTCGGCGATCAGATAGGCGCCGACCTCGTCCGCGATCTCGCGGAAGACCGCGTAGTCGAGGTGGCGGGGGTACGAGATCGAGCCGCAGACGATCGCCTTGGGGCGGTGGTGGCGGGCGAGTGCGGCGACCTGCTCGTAGTCGACGAGTCCGGTCTCCGCGTCCACGCCGTACGGCACGAAGTCGAACCAGCGTCCCGAGAAGTTGGCGGGCGAGCCGTGGGTCAGGTGCCCACCGTGGTCGAGCCCCATGGCCAGGACCGTGTCACCGGGCCTCAGAAGGGCCGCGTACGCCGCCAGGACGGCCGAGGAGCCCGAGTGCGCCTGGACGTTCGCGTGATCGGCTCCGAAGAGCGCGGTGGCCCGTTCCACGGCGATCCGCTCGGCCGCGTCGGCGTACTCGCAGCCGCCGTGGTGGCGGGCGCCCGGATAGCCCTCCGCGTACTTGTTGGCGAGCGCCGAACCCAGCGCCGTCAGCACCGCGGACGACGTGAAGTTCTCCGCCGCGATCAGCTGCAGACTGTCCGCCTGCCTCCGCACCTCCCCCGCCAGCACGTCGGCGATCTCCGGGTCCTGCCGGCGCAGGACGTCGAGATCCTCATCAGGGGGCGCGGTGACCGGCATGCCACCAATGTAGGCGCGCCCCCGCCACCCCGCCCGTCAGCGACGGGCGGAGACGCCCGTGAGGGCGGTGACGACCGGGTCGAGGGCCTGGTTGATCTCGTCGCCGATGGAGCGGAAGAAGGTGATGGGGGCGCCGTAGGGGTCGCTGACCTCGTCGGCGTCGAGCGAGGGGGCGAGAAGCCACCCGCGTAGAGCGGCGGCGGCACGGACCAGGGAGCGGGCGCGCTCGACCATGCCCTCGTCGCGGGGGTCGGGAAGGGTCGCCGGGTCGATCGCGCGGACCAGGCGGGTGAACTCCTTCAGCGTGAAGGTGCGCAGACCGGCGGAGTGGCCCATGGAGATGACCTGGGCCCGGTGGTCGCGGGTCGCCGTGAGGACCAGGTCGGCGCGGATGACGTGCTCGTCGAGAAGCTCGCGGCCCACGAAGCCGCTGTAGTCGGCGCCGAAGTCGGCGAGGACCAGTTCGGCGTTGGTCTCCATGGGGGCGCCCTCGTGACCCCAGGTGCCGGCGCTCTCCACGATGAGGCCGCCGCCGAGCGGGTCGCCAAGGCGGTCGCACAGGGCATGGCGGGTCAGCCGCTCGGTGATGGGCGAGCGGCAGACGTTGCCGGTGCTGACGTGGAGGATGCGGAAGGTGCTGCTGTCGTCGAACCCCGCTATGCCACGCCCCTCAGGGGCGGTCAACTGGCCACCTCGAGGTCGGGTACGACCTTCCGGAGCTCCTCCGGGGACAGCGCGCCCTCGCGCAGCAGCACCGGCACCTTGCCCGTGACGTCGACGATGGACGAGGGGACGATGCCGGGCGTCGGGCCGCCGTCGAGGTACACGGAGACGGAGTCGCCGAGCATCTGCTGGGCCGCGTCGCAGTCCTCCGGCGACGGGTGGCCGGTGAGGTTGGCCGAGGAGACGGCCATCGGGCCGACCTCGGTGAGCAGCTCGATCGCGACCGGGTGCAGCGGCATCCGGATGGCGACGGTGCCGCGGGTGTCGCCGAGGTCCCACTGGAGGGAGGGCTGGTGCCGGGCGACCAGGGTGAGCGCGCCGGGCCAGAAGGCGTCGACGAGCTCCCACGCCTGCTCGGAGAAGTCGGTGACCAGGCCGTGGAGGGTGTTCGGGGAGCCGATGAGCACGGGCGTCGGCATGTTGCGGCCCCGGCCCTTGGCGGCCAGCAGGTCCGCCACGGCCTCGCTGCCGAAGGCGTCCGCCCCGATGCCGTACACGGTGTCGGTGGGCAGCACGACCAGCTCGCCCCGGCGGACGGCGGAAGCGGCTTCGCGCAGACCGGTCGCGCGATCGGTCGCCTCGTTGCAGTCGTATCGCCGTGCCATCAGTTCCCGGCCTCCTCGTACGCGTGGTGCTTGGTCATGGCATTGCCTTGCGAGCGGTCGCGAAACGCGGCCGGTTGTTGAGGTCGGGGTGGTCGGCGGCGTCGGCCCAGCCGGCCTCTTCGTTGAAGATCCACGGCACCTGGCCGCCCTGGGTGTCCGCGTGCTCGATGACGACGAGCCCGCCGGGGCGGAGCAGGCGGTGGGCGGTGCGCTCGATGCCGCGGATGGTGTCGAGGCCGTCCTCGCCGGAGAAGAGGGCCATCTCCGGGTCGTGGTCACGGGCCTCGGGCGCCACGTACTCCCACTCGGTGAGCGGGATGTACGGCGGGTTGGAGATGACCAGGTCGACCTGGCCGTCCAGCTCGGGGAGGGCGCTGAGCGCGTCGCCCTGGTGGACGGTGACGCGGGAGTCCTCGGCGTTCCTGCGGGTCCACACGAGGGCGTCGTCGGAGAGCTCGACGGCGTGCACGCGGGAGCGCGGGACCTCCTGGGCCATGGCGAGGGCGATGGCGCCGGAGCCGGTGCAGAGGTCGACGATGAGGGGCTCGACGACGTCCATGGCGCGCACGGCGTCTATGGCCCAGCCGACGACCGACTCGGTCTCGGGGCGGGGCACGAAGACGCCGGGCCCCACCTGGAGCTCCAGGTAGCGGAAGAACGCCCGGCCGGTGATGTGCTGGAGCGGTTCGCGCGCCTCGCGGCGGGCGATCGTCTCCCAGTAGCGGGCGTCGAAGTCCGCGTCCTTGACGTTGTGCAGCTCCCCCCGCTTGACGCCGTGCACGAACGCGGCGAGCTCCTCGGCGTCGAAACGCGGTGAGGGAACGCCGGCGTCGGCCAGCCGCTGGGTGGCCTGGGCCACCTCGGCAAGCAGCAGGTTCACGCTGGTCCTCCGTGGTGCGGGGTGGGGCTTACGGAACTCAGGCCGCGGCGAGCTTGGCGGCCGAGTCGGCGTCGACGCACGCCTGGATCATGGGGTCGAGGTCGCCGTCGAGGACCTGGTCGAGGTTGTACGCCTTGAAGCCGACGCGGTGGTCGGAGATCCGGTTCTCCGGGAAGTTGTACGTCCGGATCTTCTCGGAGCGGTCGACCGTGCGGACCTGGCTGCGGCGGGCGTCCGCGGCCTTCGACTCGGCCTCCTCCTGCGCGGCGGCGAGCAGCCGGGAACGCAGGATGCGCATGGCCTGCTCCTTGTTCTGGAGCTGGCTCTTCTCGTTCTGGCAGGAGGCGACGATGCCGGTCGGCAGGTGGGTGATGCGGACCGCGGAGTCGGTGGTGTTGACCGACTGGCCGCCGGGGCCGGAGGAGCGGTAGACGTCGATGCGCAGGTCGTTGGCGTGGACCTCGACCTCGACCTCCTCGGCCTCGGGCGTGACGAGCACGCCGGCGGCGGAGGTGTGGATGCGGCCGGCGGACTCGGTCGCGGGCACGCGCTGCACACGGTGCACGCCGCCCTCGTACTTGAGCCGCGCCCAGACGCCCTGGCCGGGCTCGGTGGCCCCGTTGCCGCCCTTGGTCTTCACCGCGACCTGGACGTCCTTGTAGCCGCCGAGCTCGGACTCGGTGGCGTCGATGATCTCGGTCTTCCAGCCGACGCGCTCGGCGTACCGGAGGTACATGCGGAGCAGGTCGCCGGCGAAGAGCGCGGACTCGTCGCCACCGGCGCCGGCCTTGATCTCCAGGATGACGTCCTTGTCGTCGCTCGGGTCGCGCGGGACGAGGAGCAGACGGAGCTTCTCGGTGAGCTCCTCGCGGTCCTTCTCCAGCTGCTTGACCTCGGCGGCGAAGTCCGGGTCGTCGTGCGCGAACTCGCGGGCGGTCTCGATGTCGTCACCGGTCTGCTTCCACGACCGGTAGGTGGCGACGATCGGGGTCAGCTCGGCGTAGCGCTTGTTCAGCTTGCGCGCGTTCGCCTGGTCGGCGTGGACCGAGGGGTCCGCGAGCTTCGTCTCCAGGTCGGCGTGTTCGCCGACCAGTTCCTCGACCGCCTCGAACATCGGGGGCTCCTGGTTTTCGTCAGTTCTAAGGGACGGCAAAGCGCCGGTCCCGGCCGCCCGCGCGGGGCGACCGTGGACCGGCGCAGGGGCTCGCTACTTGGCGGAGCCGGCGGCCTTGCCGAAGCGGGCCTCGAAGCGGGCGACGCGGCCGCCGGTGTCGAGGATCTTCTGCTTGCCCGTGTAGAACGGGTGGCACTCGGAGCAGACCTCGGCACGGATGGTGCCCTCGGTCAGGGTGCTACGGGTGGTGAACGACGCGCCACAGGTGCAGCTGACCTGGGTCTCGACGTACTGGGGGTGGATCTCGCGCTTCAAGGTGTCTCCTAGTTTCGGGAGGGCTCCGGGTCGCATCCGCGGGTTGCGGCAAGCGTGAACCGGGGCCGACGTACCAGTCTGCCAGGACCGGCCGCATCTCCCAAAACGGGGGTCGGGCCGCGGGTATTCCCGGGCTACTTCACGACGCCGTCGGCCTGGCCGGTGGCGGCGTCCTTCGTCGCCGACGCGGGAATCGGCAGGTCGCCCTTGAGCGCCTTCCAGACCTGGCGGGACTCGGCCTCCAGCGGGACCACGCGGTTGGGGTCGCGGGGGTCGTACTCGACCGGCAGGGTGATCATGTGGACGTTCTGGGCGCCGATGCCGGAGAGGCCCTTGGCGAAGCCCATCAGCTCCTGGACCGAGTCGAGCTCGGAGTCCGGCGTGACGGCCTTGGTGGCGGCGTCGGCGAGGTCGAGGAGCTTCTTCGGGTTGGTGAGGACGCCGACGTCCTTGACCTGGTCGATGAATGCCTTCATGAACGCCTGCTGGAGCTGGATGCGGCCGAGGTCGCTGCCGTCGCCGACGCTCTTGCGGGTCCGGACGAGGCCGAGGGACTGCTCGCCGTCGAGGGTGTGGGTGCCGGGGGCGAGGTCGAGGTGGCTCTTGGTGTCCTTGATGGCCTGCGTGGTGGTGATCTCGACGCCGCCGAGGGTGTCGATGAGCTTCTTGAAGCCGGAGAAGTCGACCTCGATGTAGTGGTCCATGCGGATGCCGGACATCGACTCGACGGTCTTCACGGCGCAGGCGGGGCCCCCGACCTCGTACGCGGTGTTGAACATGGCCCGTCGTTCGCCGGCGACGGTGCCGCCCTCGCCGTCGGTGCAGCCGGGCCGGGTGACGAGGGTGTCGCGCGGTATGGAGACCACGCTGGCCTTCTTGTGGCCCTCGTAGACGTGGACGACCATCGCGGTGTCGGAGCGGGCGCCGCCCTCGTCCCTGCCGTAGGCGGAGTTGTCGCCGGAGCGGGAGTCGGAGCCGAGGACGAGGATGTCCATGGAGCCGTCGTCGACGTCCACCGGGCGCTCGGCGCCGAGCTGGGCGTTGATGTCGACGCCCTTGATGTTGCCGTCGAGCTTCACGTACACGTAGCCGAGGCCGGCGCCGCCCAGCACGAGGACGGCGACGGCCCCGGATATGAGGATCGGCGCCTTGCGGCGCTTGGCGGACGGCTTGCGGCGCCGGCCGCTGCCGGCACCACGTGCGCGGCCGCTGTCGTTCTGCTCGGTCATCGTCATCCCTCGGGCCCTCGGTTCACCTTCTGTGACGGCGAAGCACCCGAAAGGGTTGCATGTGTCCCTGTGAGGTTTTGACGGGCAACGCACCGCGCCCACCGTGCGGGGCACGGTGGGCGCGGTGGTTTACGCAGGTCACGACAGGGTCACGGGCGCGGGGCCCGGCTCACGTCGTGTGACGCAGCTCTCGCGTCAGTCGTTGCTGTTGCCGCCGGGGGTGGTCTTCTGGATCTGGAGCAGGAACTCCCCGTTCGACTTCGTCTGCTTCATCTTGTCGAGAAGCAGCTCGATCGCCTGCTGCTGGTCGAGCGCGTGCAGCACGCGACGCAGCTTCCAGGTGACGGCGAGCTCGTCGCTGCCGAGGAGGATCTCCTCCTTGCGGGTGCCCGAGGCGTCGACGTCGACGGCCGGGAAGATCCGCTTGTCGGCGAGCTTCCGGTCGAGCTTGAGCTCCATGTTGCCGGTGCCCTTGAACTCCTCGAAGATCACCTCGTCCATCCGCGAGCCGGTGTCGACCAGCGCGGTGGCCAGGATGGTCAGCGAGCCGCCGTCCTCGATGTTGCGCGCGGCACCGAAGAAGCGCTTCGGCGGGTAGAGCGCGGTCGAGTCGACACCACCGGACAGGATGCGGCCGGAGGCGGGCGCCGCGAGGTTGTACGCGCGGCCCAGGCGGGTGATGGAGTCGAGCAGGACGACCACGTCGTGACCCAGCTCCACGAGGCGCTTGGCGCGCTCGATGGCCAGCTCGGCGACGGTGGTGTGGTCCTCGGCCGGACGGTCGAAGGTCGAGGAGATGACCTCGCCCTTGACCGACCGCTGCATGTCGGTGACCTCTTCCGGACGCTCGTCGACCAGGACGACCATCAGGTGGCACTCGGGGTTGTTGTGGGTGATCGCGTTGGCGATCGCCTGCATGATCATGGTCTTGCCGGTCTTCGGCGGGGCCACGATCAGACCGCGCTGGCCCTTGCCGATCGGCGACACGAGGTCGATGATCCGCGTGGTCAGCACGCCCGGGTCGGTCTCCAGACGGAGCCGGTCCTGCGGGTAGAGCGGGGTCAGCTTGTTGAACTCCGGGCGGCCGCGGCCGGAGTCGGCCGCCATGCCGTTCGCGGAGTCCAGGCGGACCAGCGCGTTGAACTTCTCGCGGCGCTCGCCCTCCTTCGGCTGACGCACCGCGCCGGTGACGTGGTCGCCCTTGCGCAGGCCGTTCTTGCGGACCTGGGCGAGGGAGACGTACACGTCGTTCGGACCGGGCAGGTAGCCCGAGGTCCGGATGAACGCGTAGTTGTCGAGGATGTCGAGGATGCCCGCGACGGGGATCAGGACGTCGTCGTCGGCGACCTGCGGCTCGCCGGCCTGGAAGTCGTCACGGCCGCGACGGCCGCGACGGTCGCGGTAGCGTCCGCGACGACCCCGGCGACCGCCGGCCTCGTCGTCGTAGTCGTCCTGCGGGCCGGCCTGCTGGCCGCCCTGCTGGCCCTGGCCCTGGACCTGCTGGCCCTGACCCTGGCCCTGGCCCTGGCCGCCCTGCCGCTGACGCTGGCCGCCCTGGCCACCGCCCTGCTGCTCGTCGCCCTTGCCGCGGTCACGCTGACGGTCACGGCGGTCACGACGCTCGCCGCGCTCGCCCCGCTCACCGCGGTCACGACGGCCGCGGCCCTCGGCGGTGTCGACGGCGGCCTCGGCCTGGGCGTCGGCCTTGACCTCGGTACGGGTCTCGGTCTTCACGACCTGGGCGGCCTCGGCCTTGGCCTCGCCCTCCGGCGAACCGGCGGGGGCGGTGGCCCGGCGACGACGGCGCTCTCCGGCCGGCTGGTCGTCGGAGGCAGGCTGGCCGGGGATGTCGATCTGCTGCTGGGCGACGGCCTTCTCGGCCTTCTCCGCCTTGGGCGCGGCGGCCTCGGCCGCGGCGTCGCCGGTGCGGGCCTTGGAGGTGGCGCGGCGCTTCGGCTTGGTGTCGGCCGCGGCGTCGTCGGCCTTGGCGGGGGCGGCGGCCTGGGCGGATCCACCGCCGGCCTGCGCCTCCTTGATGACCTCGATCAGCTGGCTCTTGCGCATCCGCGCGGTGCCCCTGATCCCGAGGCCGGACGCGACCTGCTGCAGCTCGGCCAGGACCATGCCGTCGAGGCCGGTGCCGGAGCGGCGGCGCCGTGCGGTGCCGCCGGTGGCAGCACCTGCGGCGGGCGCGGCGGTGTCGACACTGTTGTCGGCAGTCACGCCCATCAGATCGGTGGTGTCGCTCACGAAGGGTCCTTCCCTGGAGCGGACGTCGGCCATCTGGCTCGGCGACCGGTTGTGCTGTCCGGCAGCGGTCCTGGCTTGTGGACCGTGTCCGGGGCGGTGGTCCCGCCGGGTAACGGCGGAAGAAGAAAACGTGCTGTGGGTCCGGCCCGAGCGCCCCCTGCTCGGCCCTCTGCGGAAGAGCGAGGGGTGTCGTGCCGGTTCCGGAGCGTGCTCAAAACTGCTCAGGCAGGCTGCTCAGGCAGTTGAGGAGGCTCCCGGAAGAAGTGGTGGTCCCTGATGGGGACACTCCGCACCGCTCCACAAAGAGGTCGGGTGCAGACTTGAGGTTAACACTACCGGCTCCAACAAACATTCCCCCTCTCGCTCACCGGCAATCTCGTGTCCGGAGCACCGCGGGGGGTCGCTGCCCGGCGCCCCCCGCCGTCGCGCCTGTCTAGGGCGCCAGCGGCAGTACGACCGCTCCGGACGCGTCGAGGTCGAGCCGGTTCGCGGCCCAGCCCTCGCCCGCAAGTCGGGCGACCTTGTCGGCCGTCCCGTGTTCGGCCAGCGCGAGCACCGTGGGGCCCGCGCCGGAGATGACCGCGGGGACGCCGTCCGCGCGCAGCCGGTTCACCAGGGCGATGCTCTCCGGCATCGCGGGAGCCCGGTACTCCTGGTGCAGCCTGTCCTCGGTGGCCGACAGCAGCAGCTCGGGGCGGCGGGTCAGGGCCTCGACGAGGAGGGCGGCGCGCCCGGCGTTGGCCGCGGCGTCCACGTGCGGGACGGTGCGCGGGAGGAGACCGCGGGCGGTCTCGGTGAGG
Organism: Streptomyces sp. NPDC051180; assembly: GCF_040689545.1. NCBI lineage: Bacteria > Bacillati > Actinomycetota > Actinomycetes > Kitasatosporales > Streptomycetaceae > Streptomyces > Streptomyces sp. NPDC051180. Next base: position 207,813 of record NZ_JBFBBC010000011.1, on the reverse strand, counting down.
ACCGGCTTCCCGGGGACGAAAACCACCGGAACGATGGAATCCGAGGGATCCATCCTGATCGCCCGCGCGGCACCGGACTCGGTCCAGGCGAGCGTGAATCCGCCGAGCAGACAGGCGGCGACGTTGTCGGGGTGGCCCTCGATCTCGGTGGCGAGCTCCAGCAGGGCCGCCTCGTCGAGCCGGGCGTCCCCGCCTATCGTCACGGCGCGGGCGGCGACGATGCCGGCGCAGATGGCGGCGGAGGAGGAGCCGAGGCCGCGGCCGTGCGGGATGCGGTTGGCGCAGACGACCTCAAGGCCGCGCGGCTGCCCGCCGAGCAGGTCGAAGGCCGTGCGCAGGGAGCGTACGAGCAGGTGGCTCTCGTCGCGCGGGAGCGTCTCGGCGCCCTCGCCGGCGATGTCGACGTGCAGCCCGGAGTCGGCGACCCGGACGACGACGTCGTCGTAGAGACCCAGCGACAGGCCGAAGGCATCGAAGCCCGGGCCGAGGTTGGCGCTGGTGGCGGGGACGCGCACCCGTACGGCGGCGGCGCGGAACGCTGGACCGGCCATCGCTCGATGACTCTCCTTGATTGCGGCAACATGCATGTCGAACAGCAGGGCTTCACCCGACGACGACGGCGGGCGAGGTACTCGAGGACCCGGGGGCCGTTTCGGCCACGAGGGCGACAACGGCAACGACACCGCGCATATGCGTCGGGGCGGGTTCGGTACAGCCTATCGAAGGAAGGTTCTGTGGCGACATAGGGCGCACAGGAGGCGCACGATGCGTGTCGCGGGCCAACCTGTGCGCCTATGTACGTTCCTGATCGGGTATCGATCCGTACTCTCCCCGGCGCGGGGAGGGTCGGATCAGGCCAGGCCGAGGCGCTCGGCGGCGGCCGCGGCGTCGACCGGGACGGTGACTGGCTGCGGCGCGCCGGCGACGGCCCAGTCGGGGTCCTTCAGACCGTTTCCGGTCACGGTGCAGACGATCCGCTGGCCCGGGTCGACCTTGCCCTGCTCGGCGGCCTTCAGCAGACCGGCGACCGACGCGGCCGAGGCGGGCTCGACGAACACGCCCTCCTGGGCGGCCAACAGGCGGTAGGCGCGCAGGATCTCACGGTCCGTCACCTCGTCGATGAAACCGCCCGACTCGTCCCGCGCGGCGATCGCGTAGTCCCACGAGGCCGGGTTGCCGATGCGGATCGCGGTGGCGATCGTCGACGGGTCCTTGACGACCTCGCCGCGCACGAGCGGCGCGGAACCGGACGCCTGGAAGCCCCACATGCGCGGACGGTGCGTCGCGAGACCGTCCTCGGCGTACTCGCGGTACCCCTTCCAGTACGCCGTGATGTTGCCGGCGTTGCCGACGGGCAGCACGTGGATGTCGGGGGCGTCGCCGAGCATGTCGACGATCTCGAACGCGGCGGTCTTCTGGCCCTCGATGCGGACCGGGTTGACCGAATTGACCAGCGCCACCGGGTAGTTCTCGGAGAGGCTGCGGGCCAGCGTCAGGCAGTCGTCGAAGTTGCCGTCGACCTGCAGGATCTTCGCGCCGTGCACGAGCGCCTGGCCCATCTTGCCGAGCGCGATCTTGCCCTGCGGCACGAGGACGGCCGACACCATGCCGGCCCGCACCGCGTAGGCCGCGGCCGAGGCGGAGGTGTTGCCGGTGGAGGCGCAGATGACGGCCTGCGCCCCCTCCTCCTTGGCCCTGGTGATGGCCATCGTCATGCCCCGGTCCTTGAAGGAGCCGGTGGGGTTGGCGCCCTCGACCTTGAGGTGCACCTCGCAGCCCGTGCGCTCGGAGAGCACCTGAGCGGGGACGAGCGGCGTACCGCCCTCACGGAGCGTGACGACCGGCGTCGTGTCCGTGACCGGAAGGCGGTCCCGGTACTCCTCGATGATGCCGCGCCACTGGTGGGTGCCCTTGTGGGTCATGGGTCCTTACTCCCCTTCAACACGCATGATGCTGGCGACACCGCGCACGGTGTCGAGCTTGCGCAGCGCCTCGACGGTCCCCGAGAGGGCGGCGTCGGGCGCGCGGTGGGTGACGACGACGAGGGACGCCTCGCCGTCCTTGCCCTGCTGGCGCACCGTATCGATGGATACGCCGTGCTCGGCGAAGACCGTCGCGACCTGGGCGAGGACGCCCGGCTTGTCGGCCACGTCGAGGCTGATGTGGTACCGCGTGACGACCTCGCCCATGGAGCTCACGGGCAGCTGGGTGTACGCGGACTCGCCGGGGCCGGTGGCACCGTCGAGTTTGTTGCGGCACACGGCGACGAGGTCGCCGAGCACGGCCGAGGCGGTCGGCGAGCCGCCGGCGCCGGGGCCGTAGAACATGAGCCGGCCGGCGGCCTCCGCCTCGACGAAGACCGCGTTGTACGCCTCGCGGACCGAGGCCAGCGGGTGGCTGAGCGGGATCATCGCGGGGTGCACGCGCGCGGTGACGGACCCGCCGTCGGCGGCCCGCTCGCAGATCGCGAGCAGCTTGATGGTGCAGCCCATCTGCTTGGCGGAGGCGAAGTCGGCGGCGGTGACCTCGGTCATGCCCTCGCGGTAGACGTCGTCGAGGCGCACCCGGGTGTGGAACGCGATCCCGGCGAGGATCGCGGCCTTGGCGGCGGCGTCGAAGCCCTCGACGTCGGCGGTCGGGTCGGCCTCGGCGTACCCGAGGGCGGTGGCCTCGTCGAGCGCCTCGGAGTATCCGGCGCCCGACGTGTCCATCTTGTCGAGGATGAAGTTGGTGGTGCCGTTGACGATGCCCATCACCCGGTTGATCTTGTCGCCGGCGAGGGACTCGCGCAGCGGCCGGATCAGCGGGATCGCGCCGGCGACGGCGGCCTCGTAGTAGAGGTCCTGGCCGTTCTTCTCGGCGGCGGCGTAGAGGGCCGCGCCGTCCTGGGCGAGCAGCGCCTTGTTCGCCGACACCACGGACGCGCCGTGCTCGAAGGCGGTGGTGATGAGGGTGCGGGCCGGCTCGACGCCGCCGATGACCTCGACGATGACGTCGATGTCGCCCCGTTGGACCAGGGCGGTGGCGTCGGTGGTGATGAGCTCCGCGGGGATGCCCTCGCGGACCTTGTCCGGGCGGCGGACCGCCACGCCGGCGAGCTCGACCGGGGCGCCGATGCGCGCGGCGAGGTCGTCGGCGTGCGTCGTCATGATGCGCGCCACCTCTGAGCCGACCACTCCACAGCCCAGCAGCGCCACCTTCAGCGGACGCGTACGCATCATCCGACCTCGTTTCTCGTACTTCTGCTTCGTATTTCTACGGTGGGAACAGTCTCACTCACCGGACGGGGGTTTCCGCCCCTCGTCCGGATCCTGAGACATCGATTTCATCACTCGACTATTCCACCACGCGACTATTTCGTCAGCCGATGTCGAGACGCAGGAGATCTTCTTCCGTCTCGCGCCGGACGATGACCCGGGCCTCCCCGTCGCGGACCGCGACGACGGGCGGCCGGAGCGCGTGGTTGTAGTTGCTGGCCATGGAGCGGCAGTACGCCCCGGTGGCCGGCACGGCGATCAGATCGCCGGGCGCCAGGTCGGAGGGGAGGAACGCGTCCCGCACGACGATGTCGCCGCTCTCGCAGTGCTTGCCGACGACGCGGGTCAGCATCGGCTCGGCCTCGCTGGTCCGCGAGACGAGGCTGACGCTGTACTCGGCGTCGTACAGGGCGGTGCGGATGTTGTCCGACATGCCGCCGTCGACGCTCACGTACGTCCGCAGCCCGTCGAGCGGCTTGATCGTGCCGACCCGGTAGAGCGTGAAGGCGGTCGGACCGACGATCGCGCGGCCGGGCTCGACGGAGATCCGGGGCGTCGCCAGACCGGCGGACTCGCACTCCCGCGACACGATCTCGTGGAGCGCCTTGGCGATCTCGTGCGGATCGCGCGGGTCGTCGTCCGAGGTGTACGCGATGCCGAGGCCGCCTCCGAGGTCGATCTCGGGCAGCTCGACGCCGTGCTCGTCCCGGACCTCGGCCAGCAGCTGCACGACGCGGCGGGCGGAGACCTCGAAGCCCGCCATGTCGAAGATCTGCGAGCCGATGTGGGAGTGGATCCCGATCAGCTCCAGGCCGTCCAGCCGCAGCGCCCGGCGGACCGCCTCGGCGGCCTGCCCGCCGGCCAGCGCGATGCCGAACTTCTGGTCCTCGTGGGCGGTGGCGATGAACTCGTGCGTGTGCGCCTCGACGCCCACGGTCACCCGGATCTGCACCCGCTGGCGCTTGCCGAGGGACTGCGCGACGTGCGCGACGCGGACGATCTCCTGGAAGGAGTCGAGGACGATCCGGCCGACGCCGACCTCGACGGCCCGGTGGATCTCCTCCTCGCTCTTGTTGTTCCCGTGGAAGGCGATGCGCTCGGCCGGCATCCCGGCCGCGAGGGCCGTGGTCAGCTCGCCGCCCGAACACACGTCGAGGTTCAGCCCCTCCTCCTTCAGCCATCGCACGACGGCCTTGGAGAGGAACGCCTTGCCCGCGTAGAACACGTCGGCGTCCTTGCCGAACGCCTCGGCCCAGGCGCGGCAGCGGGCGCGGAAGTCCGTCTCGTCCAGGAAGTAGGCGGGGGTGCCGAACTCCTCGGCGAGCGCGTCCACGCCGATCCCCCCGACGGTGGCGACCCCCCGCTCGTCCCGCGCGACCGTACGGGACCACACCTTCGGGTCCAGGACGTTGAGGTCGGCGGGCGGTGCGGAGTAGTGGCCCTCGGGGAGGACATCGGCGTGACGGGGCCCTGCGGGGTGGGCGGAACGGCTCATGTCTGCTCTTTCAGATCCGATCGGGTGCGCTGATGCCGAGCACGGAGAGGCCACCGGCGAGCACCGTCCCGGCGGCTTCGGCGAGCGCGAGCCGGGAACGATGGGCGGCCGAGGGTTTCTCGTCGCCGAGCGGCAGAACCGTGTGCTGGAACGCGAGCAACGCGTCGGCGACGGCTTCGAGGTGCCGGGCGACCCGATCCGGGGCGCGATGGCGTGCCGCGGCGAGCAGGGCGACGGGATGGTCGCCGAGCAGACCGAGCAGTTCCGTGGCGGCGCGCTCCGGGGGACGCGCCTCGTACGCGGGGGTGACCCCGAGCTGCCGGCCGTTCGCCAGGAGCCTCTGCACGCGGGAGTGCGCGTACCGCACCCGGAAGAGGGAGTTGCGTTCGTGCTGGACGAGCAGCGGCGGCCCGTCCAGCGGCCGGTCCTGCGGCGCGGCCCGCAGCAGCGCCCAGCGCGCGGCGTCGACCCCCAGCCCCTCCACGTCGTACGCCCCGGGACGCACGTACATCCGCTCGGAGCCTGCGGGCTCGGCGCTCGTGGGCTCGGGACTCGTGGGCTCGGCGCTGATGTCCTGGGCGCCGAAGGAGGCGCGCGCGCCCTGGGACCGGAGCAGCCGTACGACGGTCTCGGTCACCACCCTGGCGCGCGACTCCGTCACCTCGGCGAAGTCCACGCTCGTCCCGGCGAGCGCGCGGCCGTGCCCGTAGGCGCCACCCGCCTCACGGATCACCCGGACGAGCTCACCGCCGGCGTCGCGGCGAAGACTGAAGTTGAGGAACCCCGGCCCGGTGATCTCGACTCCCGCGAGCTCCGGCACGTCACGGAGCCGCTCCTCGATGATCCCCGCGACGTCGAGCGCACTGCGCCCCGCCGGCCTCGCCAGCGTCAGCGCGATGTTGCTCGCGTACTCCCCCGCACCGCCCGGCCGCGCCCGCTCCACCTTCACCCGCGACGGCACCTCCACCCGCAGCGCACCGTCGTCGACCGCACGGCGCACGGCGTGCAGCACGGTGAGAGAGAGGTCCGCGGGGGTCACAACGCAAGCCTAGGGGAGGAGGGGGGTCCCCACGCGAACCGGTTTCGCCATACGGGCACCTCCCCCACAAGCCCACCCACCCAACGAGGACGTACTCGGAGGCACTACTCGACGGCCAGGGGGTCGGGGTGCGGCGCCGGCGACGACGCGACGGGGCGAGGGCGAGGGCGCTGCGGGGGCTCAGGGGAAGATCTCGTCTCAACCCGGCCGGTGGGCCTCGGGGGGACGCGTGACTCAACCCGGCCGCTGGGGCCGGCGGCACTCGGAAGGCAGTCGACTCTCCCCGGAAGACAGGTCCGGGGGGCTCAGCCCAGCCCGTGGGCTCGGCCGGCGAGGTCCTGTCGCGCCTCGGCTCCGGCCGGTTCCTCTCCTGCGTCCTGCCCGGCGGCCTCGCGGCGCTCCCGCCGTTCCCGGTGCATGAGCTGACGCACCACGCGCACGAGCTCGGACGGCTCGAACGGCTTGGCCAGGAAGGCGTCGACACCGGACGCGACACCCGTGGCCACCTCGTGCTCGCCCGCCGCACTGATGATCGCCACGGGCAGGTGACTCGTCCTCGGGTCGGCCCGCAGCCGCTCCGCCGTCTTGATCCCGTCGAGCCGGGGCATGACGACGTCCAGGGTGACGACATCAGGACAAACCCGATGCACGACATCCAGACACTCGGCACCATCGGCCGCGGTCACGACCTCGAACCCCTCGAGTTCGAGATTGACCCTGATCAACTGCCGGATCACCTTGTTGTCGTCGACAACGAGCACCCGACCGGACACGCCTGACACACGAACGAGAGTAGGACGCCCCCCACGGCCCCGTCCGCGTTTTACCCACTTCTGACCCGTGCGAGGGACCCCACCCCCGGTGACACCCCGGAAATACCTGTTCACAGGCACACCCCCCGAGCTGGTAGTGTTCAACCCGTCGCCGCCGCAACGCAGCGAACGCCCCCGTAGCTCAGGGGATAGAGCAACGGCCTCCGGAGCCGTGTGCGCAGGTTCGAATCCTGCCGGGGGCACTCCAGCTCGGACAGTGTGATCAACTCGCTGACCTGCTGAAGTGCCAAGCACAGAGACCCGGACTCAGTCCCACTGAGTCCGGGTCTCTGTCGTTGTGTGTCACTGATCGCGAGTGAGTGGCGAGTGAGCCCGTCGTTAGTGCGGATCGCCTGCGGCAGTCAACGGGTGCAGGTCATCATCAGCACGTGGCCACCTTCTTCCTTGCCCCGCGCGTTTCGCCAAGACGTCTGCCGGCCTGGGTGCGTCAGGCGGTGCTCTCCGCCAATGGCGGCTACTGCACGTACTGCGGTAGCGACGGGACCCGCGCAGAGGTCGTCGACCATGTCGAGCCCCTGGAGTGGGGCGGGGCGAACACCATCACCAACCTCGTCCCAGCCTGCCGCCCCTGCAACGCCAGCAAGCGTGACCGTAAACCCCTCGAGTGGCGCCGAAGCCTTGAGCGCCGTCACTACGACCTCAAGTGGTGGGACGATCCTCCGTACCCCGAGTACGTGTTGTCATACACGGCTGAGGGCCTGTTGAAGACCATCGCCGAGGTACAGCAGGAAGTGTTGGAGTTGGCCAGGCCCCATCAGGAGCGGGCCGCCAAGAGGATGAAGCGGAAGGCCGCGATCCTCGCCGAAGATCTCCTGCATCTCACTGATAGCCAGCAAGCCGAACTACGCAAGGAGATCCTTTCACTGCTCGCTGGTTAGCGGGATACCGGTTAGAGGTTCCCGTTAACCTCCCAGCCTGCTGACATCCATACCGGGGGGACCATGGATAGTACATCGCCACTGCTGACTGTCGACCAGCGCATCATCGAACTTGAAGCTGAAATCTCAGCCACGCGCTTCTCCAAGAGATGGATTGTCGCCTGGATCAGCCTAGGCAACCCTCTTTTGATCAGCGCAATCGTAGCCGGAAACATGTTAATCGACTTCTCCAAGCCAGGCAGCGGACGGTCGGCACTGAACACACTCGGAACGGTCGTTGCGATCGTATCGATCATCGTTTCAGTGATGTTCTGGAACATAGCCCGGTCCTACGAACGCGAAAAGACCGTGGAACTGCTTCAAGCTCAAGCAGAGCGAAGGTCCCTCGAAGTCGCCACGGTACCCGAGGCAGCCACGTCGCAGCCATTCCAGGAGTACTATCGATCCATTCCAGACCTTCGCGACGAGTACAGGAAGAGCGCCGAGAGGTACCGCGGGCGCCACAATCTATTCCAACTAACTGTGATCGTCGGGTCTATCCTCACGTCAGTCAGCACCACGGCTGCTGCCGAGCAGGGCATCTGGAGCTGGATCGCTGTGGGCCTCAGCGCCCTCGTAAGCATCTCGGCCGGAGTCATCGCCTACTTTAAGTTTCGCGAACGCAGCCTAAATCTCCAGCAGACCGCAGACTCCATAGATCAAGAGATGCAGGCTTACAGCCTTAGAATTCGACGCTACAGAAATCTCACACCGGACGAGGCCCCTGCGGCCTTTGCAGAAGAAGTAGAACGGATTCGCGAAGAGCAGAGGAAGAAGGAACTCCAGCTGGAGCAGCCACCGGAAGCTGTCCCACAGCAGAGGCCCCACCCCCTCTAACCCTCCAGCTCCATGGCTACCTTGCAGATCGCCACTTATTCACGGCGCTGCCCAGCCCATTCCCTCTTCGATCTTCTTGTTGTATCGATCCTCTTGACCGTCAAGACATCCCTCGTACCTACGGTGAATAACCTCAGGCGAATTCCCCGCTCGCCGAGCCACTTCAGCCACAGGAACACCAGCGTTCAACCAATTGGTGATGCAGGTATGCCGGAGATCGTATGGCCTGCGAGCCAGTGGAGATGCCACCCTGTCCGAGGGCAGAGCAAGATGCCTGGCCTCCTGCCAGACCCTCCAGTAACTAGAGGTGCCGAGAACCCCACCACGCTCGTTCGCGAAGAGTCGGCTGTCCTGCGCCGTGCCGAACTCCGCTATGTGGGCGCGGAGCATTGTGACCAGAAGAGGCGGGATCGGGACGGGCCTATCAGCCTTCGGTTCACGGGACTTGAGGCCGCGCTTATCGTGGCGCTCACCCGAGTCCGTCCACTTTTTCCCCGACACCGGTCGCGTCTCCCTCAGCGTGAGGGTTCCCCATCCGGCGTCGGGGAGGTGGCAGTCCTTCTCCCTGAGCCCCACCGCCTCGGCCGGCCGCATCGCCGCGTACAGCTGGCAGGCGAAGAAGACGACCAGGCGGCGCCCTCGGTTGCGGTGGGCGGAGCCTACGTACGAGACCGCTGTCAGCAGCTCGGTGCCCTGGACGGGATTCACCAGGACTCGGGGGTCGACGACGTCACCCTTCGTAGGGCCGGAACGCTTGAGCCCGTGGAGCGGATTCTCCTCCAGATACCCGCACTCCATCGCGTACTCCATGGCCGTGTTGAAGCCGCGACGCCGGCGCTTGTAGGTCTCCCCCGCTGCCGGGGTGTCGTCCAGCTTGAACGAGAGCCGGTACTGGACGTCCCGCACCACCTTGGGGTCGGTGAGAGCCGAGAGCGCCAGCGATCGGGTCCGGAGCCACGTGCACGCCGTCACGAGCTCCGCCGGCGGTTCCTCGTCCTGGTGCGCCGGTACCACCGCCCATCGCATCGCGAGCCGCGTCTCCTCCGGCGTGGGCGCCTTCTTGCCGCCCTCCACCATCGCGAGCGCCACCGTGGCCAGGCTGTCGGCCAGCCCCTCACGGGTCTTCGCCGCCGCCGTACGCCACCGACTCGCCATGTACTCGCGGCTAAAGTCCCACCACGACGGATCGGGCTTCTCGTTCTCCTTCGCGGCAGCTGCCCGAAGCTCCGACTCCGGCAGGCCGGACGCCACGTCGAACGCCTCGCCTTTTCGCATGGCCTGCCACAGCTCGGAGCGACGGCTCTCCGCGAGGGCCACGGTGGCGAAGCTGGCGGCCTTGACCTTTCCGGCGACCGTCCAGCGGATCTGATACGGAGCCTTCTTGCTCCGCACCTGGTTGACCTTCCAGACCCGTACGTCCGTGGAGAGAGTCAGGTCCCCGGAAACGGGCGGGCGCCCGCTGTTGCGGGCGCCCGGGGTGGTGCTGGTGTTGCGGTAGGTCACGCGGCTTCCTCCATGGTCTCGATCCAGCGCTCCAGCTCGGATCGGCGGATGCGGACCGCGCCGTTCGGGAGCTTGATGGCCTTGGGGCCCTTCTTGAGCTGACGCCACCGGTAGAAGGTGGCTCGGGGCACTCCGATCTCCTTCACGACCTGGGGGATCGTGAGCATCTCGTCACGCGTCGCGGACACGCGTCCTCCTCGACTGACTACCGAAGACAGGGCGGGGCGCCGCAGAAACCGCAGAATCCGCAGAAACCTGCGAATCCGGCGCCTGACCTGCGGCGTTGGGGGTGCACGGGTGGCTGCCGCAAAAATCGCGAGAATCGCCGCAGAAATGGACGGCGGCACCGAGGGCCGACCGCCGCCTGACCGGCGACGGGATTTGTGCGGCGGTTTCGCGGATTTTTGCGGCTGCCGGACCGACGGGCCGTTTCCGCAGGTGGGCAAGGCCGCCCGGGGGTTTCTGCGGATTCTGCGGTTTGTGCGGCGGAGGTCCCACGCGATGGCGGGTAGGGAGGCTCACGCCTTGGGCTCGCGGACGCTCGGGTGAATCAGGTAGCGGGGCGCCGGCGGGCGACCCCGTTTGCCGGTGCGGGGCGGGGTCTCGCTGCGGAGGTAACCGTGCTCCTCCAAGACGGCAGCGGCGGGCTCCAGTTCGGCGATGGTGGGGAACTCGGAACGGGAGAGCTTAGCGAAGAGGTCCCGGCGGCTGACGCTCTCCCAGCCGTTGTCCTCCAGGACGGACAGCAAGCTCCGGGCGTGAGCCAGGGTGGCGTCGGCGCCCATGAGGTCGAAGACGGTCAGGGCGTGGGCGGCGAAGTAGTCGGCCAGTTCGATCGCCGCGTCCATCGTGGTGGCACTGATCGGGGCGTTGGTGCCGCCGTCGATGTGCTCGGCAAGGTGGAGCAGACCGGCGATGCGGGCCGCGGCACCCACGAGCTTCCCGGCCCACTTCCCGATGTGCCCGAGGCGCCCGCCCTTGGTGCGGAGCTGCGGCTCCAGGCGTTCGCTGTACGCCTTGAGGGCGGCATCGGCTTCGGGGCCCACCTGAACCACGAGGGGGTCGGTCCAGTCCGCGAGCTTGAGGGTGAGGGCGAAAACGTTCCGCTCGTACGTCGCACCAACGGCCGGCGGGACGGGGTCCGGGTCGATCTTCCGGTAACCGACCAGGGATTCCGGCAGGCAGTACAGGAAGCGGGCGAGCAGCCCGCGGCCGTCGAAGCCGCGGTTCTTGCCGATGTCCTCCAGGACGCTGGGCTGGACGGCGAGGCCCATGGTGAGCGCGGGGGCCTCGATGAACTCCTGGCGGGTCCGGCGGTCGACGCGCAGCCGGTCGCCGGCGTGGCCCTTGAGGAAGACCTCCATGTTGGGCACACCGGAGTACCGCCCGGCGATGATGTCGAAGATGCCGCCCTCGGCGGACATGACCGCGAGCCTGCCGCCCTGCTCGGCGAGCAGGGTGGTGACGGTCTCGGGGGTGGCGTCGTCCGCGAGGAGCCGTGGGCGCGGCGGCACGGTCATGGACTCGGCGGTCTGGGCGAGGCCGATCGCCTCGGCCACCAGGTTGTCCCGCTCGGGGCCCTCGGCCTTGGCGGCTTGAGCGGCGGCCTTGTCGGCGGCCTCGCGCGCCATGCGGGCGGTGACCTCGGCCTCCACGATGGTGAGGTTGGAGCCCTCCACGAGCGTGTTCTCCGCCTCGTAGAGCGGGGCGGTCATGGCGGCGAAGACGGCGGACTTGCGGTTGGCCGGGCCGAGAGCGACGACGACGAAGAGGTTGGTGGGCTCGCGCCACCGCCCGCGTACCTGGACGACGGCCCGGCCGCCGGCCGCGGTCGCGAGGACGGAGAGGGCGAGGGCGCCCGCGAGGTCCACCGGGGTCTGGGTCTCCTCGGCGAGCGCGACGACGAAGTCCGAGACCCAGCCGGGGAGGGCATGGACGGGGAACGGCGGCAGCTTCGGCTGCCGGTCCAGTGGGATCGGCTCCGGCCAAGCGGCCGGGACGGTCGCGGCGCCGAGCGCGAGGGCCTCGCGGAGGTCGTCCTCGGTGGCCTCGGCCGACATGCCGGCTTGGACGATGCGGGTGCCAACCTCGATGCTCCGGCGGCGCCGGGCGAGGTCGTGGACGATCTCGGCGTAGTAGGTGGCGTTGGCCGTGGAGGGCACGGCCTGGATGAGGGTGTGGAGGTAGGGCCGGCCGCCCGCGCGGACGAGTTCGCCGGTCTGCTCCAGGTGGTGCCCGAGGGTGATCGGGTCGACGGGCTGTCCCTGGGCGTGCAGGGCGAGGATCGCGCGGTGGATCGTCTCGTGGGCGGGCACGTAGTGGTCGCCCGGGTCCATCGAGCCGTTCACGTCGCCGATGACGCTAGGCGCGAGCATGAGCGCGCCGACGACGGCCTGTTCGGCTTCCCGGTCGTGCGGTGCCATCCGCTCCACGCCGCCGGGCACGCTGTGCAGCGGCACCACGGGGGCGTACTGCCCATGGGCGGGCTCAGGTGTCATGCTGGGGTTTCTCCTGTTTCTGTCGAAGGGACGGAGAGCCGGGGCGGTCGCGGTCTTGTGGTGAGAGGCGACCGCCCCGGGCGTTTCTTGTGGATCAGGCCGGACGTGGTACACACGCGGCATGTCGTTCATGGCGTTCTTCGACGGCGCGACCACACCCTGGAGGGCCGATCCCGCAGTCCTCACGTCAGCGATCCGGGACCGCTGGGACGAGGTGGAAGTGGATCCCAGGCATCGCAGCGAGGTGTGCGCGTACTCATGGACCTTTCGGACTGACGAGGGCCCGGCCGATGTGTTCTTCGCGGAGGACGGAACCGGGCTGTACGTGGACGCGGCGCTGCCGGATGCTGCTGAGGTCGCCTGCCTGTTGCGTCGCTTCGTGCCAGAGAATGTTGCGCTGATCTTCTGCGATCAGGGCTACAGCTTCGACGTCTGGATCAGCCCCGGGTCCACAGTGGCGGACCTCATCCGGGCGGCGAACGCGCAAGCATGAGAGCGGCGCAGATCGCTCAGGGTCAGCAAGGCAAGGCTCCTGCCTCAGTCGAAGGGACGGAGAGCCGGGGCGGTCGCGGTCTTGTGGTGAGAGGCGACCGCCCCGGGCACAGCTACTTCTGCCTGAGCCACCGCTCGTACTGCTGGCGGACGTAGGCGCGGGGGTCGCAGATGACCGTGGCGTCGTCGGTGTCCATGAGGCGGCGGGCCGCCTCGGTGGCCATCTCCGCCGCGTCACTGCGTACGCGCTCGCTCTCGTCGCCCAGCGCGATGCGGTCCAAGAGCGCGGCCTTGCGGAGCCAGAACTCGCGGCCGATGCCCGTGCCGAACGGCTTGTCGGCGGCGGTGCGGGCGGTCCAGCCGATCTCGCTGATGATGCTCGGGGCGAGCGCGTAGGCGTCCTCGGGCATCGGCCACCCCTCGGCCCGGAGGTCGGCGGTGAGGTAGAGGCGCTCGCGCTTGCCGTCATGGGTGGCGTACTGGCGTACGGCGCCGGTGGTGAAGGCTCCGCCGAGTGCGGCGGTTACCCGGTCGGTGTCGTCGGGGTCGCAGATGACGCGGATCTCGAACATGGGTCAGTACTCCTTGGTGGTCTCGATGGCGGGGAGTTCGGGCAGTCCGGCACGGGTGAGGGCCTGCGGGTCGAAGCCGGGCAGGGCCGCGCGCGTGAGCAGGGCGGTGGCGAGCTGCTCGGCGTAGAGGGCGCCGGAGCGGGCGGCCTCGATCTGGGCCCCGGCGCGCAGGGCTTCCACGCGCTCGACGTGGGCGTGGGCCTCGCGCTGCTCGGCCGTGTGCCGCTCGTGAGCGACGGTGGCGCGGCGGTCGGTGCGCCAGTAGCGGGCGGCGAGGCCGTAGGCGACGGCGGTGGCGAGCACCCACAGCAGGAGCGGGAGGGACAGTCCGTCGGCGTATCCGGCGACCCCGGCGAAGGCGAGGCCGCCCGAGGTCGCAAACGCGGTTCCGGCGAGGGTGCCGTCCCCTCGGCGACCAGCCGCGGCGAAGGCGCCGGCCGCGGCCGCTCCGGCGGCGAGGACGACCATGAGGGCGGCATTGCCGACGGAGTGTTCGGCGCCGTTGGCGTTCCAGATCCGGCCGAGGACCAGGACCGTGGACGTGGCGAGGGCGGGGGCCACCTTCGGCGTGGCCGTGGTGAGCCAGTGCGGGACGGTGATCGGCTCGTTCATCGCGGGCTCCTTCGGCTAGTTGGCGAGGTCGGAGAGGGCCGTGGCGGAGGACTGGACGAGGTTGGCGATCGGCTCGTACGCGCCGGTCCCGGCGGCGAAGAACCCGAAGAGGAAGAGCACGATGGCGGCGCCGGCGCCGGAGGACTTGCTCTTCACGGCGAAGGCGGACGCGGCGCCGAAGAGCAGGACGGCGGAGATCTCGAAGTTCATGTCAGGCTCCTGTCGTTGCGGGGTCAGCGGGTGCCGTCGCGGTGGACGCGGGCGGCGATGTTGAACAGGTGGCGTCCGACGCGTATGCGGATGCCGTGGCCCTTGCAGCGGCGGCAGGTCTTGCCGCGCTTGGGCTTGCCCTTGCGGTCCGTCTTGAGGGCGAAGCCGAGTCCGTTGCACTTGCGGCAGTTGACGAACGGCGAGGCCGCACACAGAGCGACGTAACCGAGTGTGATGACGAGCAGGAGTGCGCTAGCGGCGAGGAAGGGGGGCATCGGGGGCCTCTCCGGCGGTTTTCCGGGTCTGCGCAGGTCAGCCCGCTAGGAACTAGCGTGCTGATCAGATGCGGTATGGGGTGCTAGCGGTGCCGCTAGACCTAGCGGGGCTTGCTGCTAGGTCTAGCGGCGATCCACGTCAGCTCGCGTCCCGACTTCCATCACGGTCCGTGATGGTGGCGGAGATGCGGGAGCGCTCGATGCCGCGCCGGTTGGCACCCTTACCGCTCTCGGTCTTGCCCCACACCTGGGTGGTGGAGATGCCATGCGGCTTGAGAGCTGCGGCCAGTCCCTCGGGGTCCCAGCCGCCGTAGACGTCGGGGCGCAGCTCGGCGAGCCGGGCCACGACGACTTCGGACCAGACCTTGGGCTCCTCGGCGGGGACGACGGCGAGGATGTCGCGCAGCAGGTCGTACGCGCTGGTCTCGGCGGTCTCGAACGACTCGCCCAGCGCGTGGCCGGAGAGGGTGCCGGCCTGTTCGCGGAGCTTGCGGGCCCTCAGGCCGATGGTCTCGGCGGTGGGGGCGTCGACATAGACGGAGGAGACGATCCGGGCGTCCGCTCCTTCGCCGACGAAGTAGTGGATGCCCTTGTCCTTCCAGGAGAACATCGTGGCCCGCACGCCTCGCTTGTACGAGGACGTGCCCAGGACCATGTCGTTCTCCAGCTGGCCCATGACCTTGAGGCAGAACCGGGCCGACGCGTTCGCGCTGATGCCGGTCGGCAGGGCCTTGGCGTCGGGGCGCTGGGTGGCGAGCAGCAGCACGATGCCGGTGGCCGGGCCGCGCTTGACCAGGTCGGTGCAGATCGCCTCGAACTCCGCCCCGTGCTTGGGGTGTTCGAACCAGACCTGGCACTCGTCCACGCCGACGACGATCGGGTGGAGCCCCAGGTTCTTCATGTTCGCCAGCTCGCTGGTGACCTTCGACTCCGGGCAGATGTCCCTGGGCAGGGAGCGGATCATCTTCGCCCGGCGCCGCAGCTCGTCCCGCAGTTCCCTCAGGTCAGCGAGGGCGTACTCGATGTCCTCGTCGTCGTCCCCGGCACGGTGGCGGTGCGAGACGCGCTCGCCGACAGGGTCGAGGTCGCCGGTGCCCTTGAGGTCGTAGGTGTGCAGCTCGGCCCGCGGATCGAGAGCGGCGATCAGGAGCAGCAGGCGCAGGAGGAACGTCTTGCCCATGCGGGGGATCGCGCCGATGACGGCGGCGATGTACATGAGCGTCATCTCCACCCAGCGACCACGCTGGTCGGTGCCGAAGGCGACCGGCTTGAACAGGTCCGTGGCCCCGCTCTTGAGCAGC
The DNA here is from genome assembly GCF_040689545.1 of Streptomyces sp. NPDC051180. Classification (NCBI taxonomy): domain Bacteria; kingdom Bacillati; phylum Actinomycetota; class Actinomycetes; order Kitasatosporales; family Streptomycetaceae; genus Streptomyces; species Streptomyces sp. NPDC051180. The sequence continues at coordinate 191,972 of NZ_JBFBBC010000011.1, read as the reverse complement.
GGCCACACGGGCTTCCGCGCGGTCGACATGTCCTGGTCGCCGACCCAAAGGACCAGGTGCCCGGTGTGCTCCTCCGGTACGGCCTCAGGCCAGACGCAGCCCAGCGGGCGACGCAGGCCGGACGCGAGCTTGTCTCGGCGCTCGATCACGTCCGTGACGGTCACGCCGTAGGGGAGGTCGCCCTCCGCACGCCAGCCGGGCCCGTCGCGGGTGATCGGGGCGGTGAACGTGAACCCGTCCCGACCCTTGCCCTGCGCCTGGTTGATCGCCGGGATGCCGAGCGCCCCCAGCGCGCGCAGGACGATGTCGCTGGTGAGCTTGGGCGCCTTGGTGACCTCCACCGCCCGGTTGATGACCGGAGCGTCGGCCTGGCCGCCGGCCGACCCGAGGGCGAGCAGCAGCGCGCCGACCGAGACGACCTGGAGCCAGCCGGGGGCGAGGACGTAAAGGGCGAGCGCGGCGCCCATGCCGATCAGCGTGGCGAGGATGGCGACCAGGGTCCGGAGCCGGACGCGGCCGTCGCGCTGCCGCGACAGCTTGAGGTACTCCGCCGCGTCCTCGCGCCGGACGGCGGCGAGTCGGACGGGCTCGCCCTCGCGGTCGGCGACCCAGCGCATCGTGCCGCCGACGAACTTCGCGGCCCCGCGCGGGGCCTGGAAGGCGAGGCGCCCGGCGTAGACCGGGGAGCGGAGCGCGTGGTACCCGGCGAGGTGGGTGTAGTGGCTGGCGACCCAGCGGGCGGCGGTCTTGAGTTCGGCCGTCGACCGCAGCCATGCGGGGACGATCCGTCGCCGCTTCGCGCCCGCGAGTCGGCCGAGGTATCCGGGCCCGGCGAGCGCCTGACCGTCGACCAACCGGCGGGCCGACGGGTCGCCCGACTCGTCGGCCGACTCGTCCGTGCGGGAGTCGGGCGACGCGTCGGCGGTGGAGTTGGCCGACTCGGTGCGGGCGGATCGGGCCTTGTCGAGGTCGACCACGTCGGCCCCGGAGTCGGGCGACCCGGTGGCGGTCATGTCGGCTTCGAGTCGGTTGAAGAAGTCGTTCTCGTCGTCGGGGTGCTTCACTGAGACTCTTCCTTCTCTTGGGAGGGAACGACGAGCCCGGCCGGCGCTGTGGAAGGTGAGCGGCCGGGCTCGCGCGGCAATCGTGGCGCCTGGAATAGGGCCCAAGTGACACACCTTGTGTCACCCCTCGCCCCTGGCTCATAGGCCCTAGATGTCCAGGAGGGCCATGGTGGGGATCTCGTAGATCTCGGTCATGAACGCGCCGTTGCCCCAGTGGCCGGCGCCGAAGTGGACGTGGGCAACGTGGAGGCTGTTGCCGTCGCGATCGGTCGTCTCGTAGACGTGGACGGTGTCGGCAGTCTTGCGGGCCCCGCTGATGCTCACGCGGGCGGTGTGGACGGTCAGCCTTTCCGGGCGCCACTTCCCGGTGCGGTCGGCGTCGCTGTGGCGGGACAGGCGGTACAGGGTGGCGGGTCGCATGCGTGCTCCTCGGATCAGGCGTCGGAGGGGTTGAGATCGAACAGACCGCCCTGGTCGGCGTCGGGCACCGCGGCGGAGCGCTGGGCGGCCCGGCGGGCGGCGGTGAAGCAGGGCGGGCACCAGGCGCGCAGCTCGCTCGCGGGCAGGACCGCAGCGGCGCGTTCGGTGGCGATCGGGTCGGCCGCGGCGGCCATGAGGCGGATCGGGCCGCTGTGCTTACCGCCGTGGCGGCCGTGCTCGCGGGTGCAGCGCCCCTCGCCCCTTGTGTGGGGCTGTCCGCATGCGCCGACGCACTGGCAGCGGTGCTGTGCGGCCTCCATCACGGTGTGGAAGAGGTCGGCAGCGGCGAGCGGGCCCGGCATCACGCCGCCGCCCCCACCGTCGGCGCCCCGACCGAGGCGCCTCGGCGCCCCGACCGGCGGCCGGTGACCGCCGAGAGCAGTCGACCCAGCCGGGCCCCCTTGATCCCGGCGCGGGTCTGCTTGGCCGCGTACATGGCCTCATCGGCACGACCGAGGAGCGCGGAGAGGTCTTCGCCGGGGAAGTCGGCGGCGCGGACCCAGCCGAGGGACACCGTGGTGGCCACGTGCGGGTTGGCCTTGTCGGCGGGGCGGGCCAGTACCCCGTGAAGGACGGCGAGCAGGTCCGCGACCGTGCCGTCGGTGTCCAGGACGACGGCCGCGAACTCGTCGCCGCCGAGGCGCCCGGCGACACCATTCGGGCCGACGTAGTGGGCGAGCCGGTCGGCGGTGGCCTTCAACAGGGCGTCGCCAGCCGCGTGGCCGTGGCGGTCGTTGATCTGCTTGAAGTGGTCGACGTCCGCGAGGACGACCACCGCCCTGTCGTCACGCAGGAGCGCGGCGGCCCGGCGGGTGAAGCCCTCTCGGGTCCGCAGCCCAGTCAGCGGGTCGCGCCGGGCGGTGCGGAGACGACGGCGCAGCCACAGCACGTGGCCGGACCATCCGGCCGCGAGCGGGCCGGTCGCAGCGAGGATCGTGGCGAGGGTGTTCATGCGGCGACCTCCTCGGCCGTCTGAGCGGACTCGTCCGTGTCGCTGGCGTCGTTCGTGTCGACGGAGTGGAGATCCGGGCGGCTGGCCCGCTCGGCGAGCAACTCGTCTCGCAGAACGCGAGAGTTGGATGCCGAACAGTGCAGTGCGGTCCGGATCGCCTCGGCGTTGATCCCCGCCAGCGGCCAGTCGGCGGTTAGCTCGCGGGCCTCGGCCAGCAGCTCCGCCGCCGAACGCGGCGGCTTCGCCCCCTTGGGCTTCTGTCGGGTGGTGCGCTTGCGCGGCTTCCGCTCGTCCTGTTCCTCGGCCGGCGGTGGCACGGCGGGCTCCTGCTCCGGCTCCTCGACGGCCCCGTCGGGGGCAAGCTCCCCGAGCCGCAGGAGGACGCGCTCGCGGCGCGGGGTCTTCGACCGCCACCGCCAGCCGTAGGTCTCGCGCAGGTCGGCGCGGGCGAGCTGCCGCTCCTTCTCACGGGAGAGCGCATCGGCGTAGGAGGTGATCTCCCACAGCGTCATCCGGCGCCACAACGAGAACGTGGAGGGGAAGGCCAGCAACCACCGCGACGCCCGGATCTTGTCCATCCGACGGCCGGTCGCGGCCCCGATCCGTACGGCGTAAATGTGGGCGCCGATCTCGGAGAAGACCACCCACAACAGCGGCATCGTCCCGTGGGCGAGCTTGGCCCACATGCCGTGCCCGGCGGCCACGTTCAGGCCGCAGGTGATCAGAGTGAGGACCCAGGGCACGAACCGCACCCACGCGAGGGCCATGTCCATCCGGATCAGCAGAAGGTTGGCCACCGTGAACACGGGGATGGCCACGTCGATGCCGACCGGCAGCATCCACGGCTCACCGAAGCCCCACCGCAGCGCGGCGGCCGACACGGCGTCGAAGGAGGAGATGAGCCCGAGGGCTCCGACGCCGGCGGCGGCGAGCGCGCCGATACCCGCGAGGCCCATCTCGGGGCGGGTCAGCGGCGGCACTGCCGACCGCTCGTTGGTGATCGCGGTCGTCATCGCGCACCGCCGAAGAGCTTCCGGTTCCGAACGGCCCAGCCGATGTGCTGGACGAGGAACCCGAGAACCACCGCGACGAACAGCCACGCCTGATGGGCCGCAACAGCGCCCGCGGTACTGCCCACCGCAATCAGCGAGCCGAGCCAGACGAGACCCAGCTCCGGGCCCCAGGGCACGCGGGCGCTCATGCCGCCGCTCCCTTCCGGGAACGGGAGCGGCGGGCCGTCGGCCGTACCAGCGGGATGACGTTGAACAGCTCCGGCGCGAACGCCTCGATCGCCTCGGCGGCGACCCGGCTCACCTCGTCCGACAGGTTCGGGTTGTCCGCGAGGATGTCCCGTGCCGCGTCCAGACGGGCCGCGCGCTCCTCCTCGCTCTCGCCCTCCACCCCGAGCCACAGCTCCACCGGGGTGCCGAGGGCGAGTTCCACGAAGTCGTTGGCGCTGACGGCCTGATGGCCGCCGATGAATGTACGCATGGCTGATCGCTCCTGAACTTGTCGAAGGGGCGCTGGGTGGCCTCGGTCCGTGGTGAGAGGCAGCCACCTCAGCGCGGTGGGGTCGGAATCTCTCCGGCTCCCCCTGCCTCGCCCGTACGGCACCCCATACGGGGCCCGGACGGGCGAGGGAGGCAACCGGCCGCAGCAACCGCTGCGCAGGTGACCTGACGTCCGCGAGTCACCGGCTATCCCGGTGCGTCGAAGCAGCGGATCAGGGGACGCGGTAGGCGTGGCCGCCGTGCCGGTCGAGCACGGGCGACGCCCAGAGTCTTCGTCGATACATGGAGACCCCCTCGGTCGGTTGGATCGGATGAAGCACTGCAAGGGGGACCTGTGTCCCCACCCTCCGGCCGTTGCTCGCGGTCGCCGGGCCACCTCGCCAGTACGGGCCGAAACCCTGTTCCACCTGGCCTTTAGCGGGATTGCAGCGTCCCCGCCCTGTGCTTGCAGACAGCACCTCTCTTCGGACCGAAGCCCGATGAGGCACATGTATCACTTGTTCCTCATCATGGAGAGACGGGTTGGGGTCGTCAAGTCCCTTGGCTTTCAAGGAGTTCGTGAACCCGCCCCGCTCGATGCCTCAAGCTTGGCCTGATCAGGGCAGACGCTGGACTCCACACATGTACGGCTGCGGGACGACTTGGCTACGGTGAAGTCGTCCCAAGTCGTCCCGCGGGTGGGAGAGTGCGGCATGGCCAACGAACGACTGCGCGGCGCCATCATCGAGAGCGGCATGACGCTCGATCAGGTCGCCGAGCGGCTCGGGGTGTCGGCGAAGACAGTCGAGCGCTGGATCAACGACCCCAAGCGCCAGCCGTACCGCCGATTCAAGTACGCGACGGCCTCGCTCCTTCAGCGCGAGATGTCTTACTTATGGCCTGAGGAGCGGACGTCCGCAGAGGTCACCGAGGCGGGCAACGCCGAGCTGATCAAGCTCTACCCCCACCGCTCGGTCGTGCCGAATCGGCTCTGGACGCAGCTCTACGCCAGCGCTCAGCGGTCCTTCGACGTCTTGGTCTACTCGGGGTTCTGGCTCACCGAGGACGCGGCCTTCCACCAGGTCGTCAAGGAGAAGTCGGCCGCCGGCATCCCGGTCCGGTTCATGCTCGGCGACCCCGACTCAGCTGCGGTGGCAGTGCGCGGAGCCGACGAGGGGATCGGCGGGGCCATGGCAGGCAAGATCCGAAATGCCCTGGTCAACTATGCGCCACTCTTCGGACTCCCCGGCGTGGAGTTCCGCCTCCACTCCACCACGCTCTACAACTCCCTCTATCGCGCGGATGACCAGATGCTCGCGAACGGGCACCTGTACGGCGTCGGCGCGTACATGGCGCCGGTGTTGCACATCCAGCGGGTGGCCGGCGGCGAGCTCTTCGACGCTTATGCCGAGAGCATCGAACGGGTCTGGGAGAGGGCCCGCCCCATCACCTCGCCCACTGACCTGGGAGGCTCGGACGCATGAGCCGTATCGACTACTTCCGTGACCCCGCCGCCCCAAAGGCCAACTCGGTGGTGCCCTCAGTGACGGTCGTCGTACGCGACGACGTGGGGCGGCTCCTCCTCATCCACAAGACCGACAACGACCTGTGGGCCCTCCCGGGCGGGGGCCACGACATCGGTGAGCGAATCGGCGACACCGCAGTCCGGGAAGTCAGGGAGGAGACGGGGGTCGAGGTGGCGGTGGACAACATCGTCGGCCTCTACACGGATCCGGACCACGTCCTGGCGTACGACGACGGAGAGGTCCGGCAGCAGTTCTCCATCTGCTTCCGGGCTCACCCGGTCGGCGGTTCCCTCCGTACGAGCAGCGAATCGAAGGAGGTCCGCTGGGTGAACCCAGCGGACCTCGATGACCTGGACATCCACCCGTCCATGAGACTGCGCATCCGGCACGGCCTGGACGAGTCGCGACGGGAGCCCTACCTCGGCTGAGCGCCGGCCGCGGCGGCGGCCATACGGCGCTCCACTCTCTCGTTGGCGGCGTAGATCTCGGGCGCCGCGCGCTGAATGAACCGCCCCACAATGGTGTCCGGCCCGTACCGCTGGACGATCTCGTCCAGCCGGGCGACCGGTGTGGTGTGCCCGCCGTCGGGCGTGGTCGTCATGTCGGAGACGATCAGCGCGTCCACCAGCTCGGGCCGCTCAAGCTCGAACTCGGTCTCCAGCTCATGCCGAAGTCCTCGCTCCTCGGCCTCCAGGAGCGCACAAGAGTGATGCGCCACAAGCCGCACCACCCGCTCATCGGCACCCTCTTGCTCTCGAAGGAACCGGGCCCCGTCGAGCGGGTGGAAGCCGGTAGTCGCGATGGCCGGCGAGTACCCGACGTCATGCAGAACGGCCGCAGCCTCCAGCAGCTCGGCGTCACCGTCGAGGATCGGGCCCAGGGACCGAGCCCGCTTGGCAACGCCGAGAGAGTGCGCCCAACGACGCGGCAGCGGCTCGGACAACATCGATTCGGAGAGCGAGTACGCCCACTCAGTTAGCCCCATGGTTCATAAGGCTAAGGCCGCTCGGGACTCGCCGGGAGAGCTCGAACCGTCCGTCCCTTGCCATGCTTCGCTTCGAGCATCCCCGCGCCCTCCATCTGCGCGAGCGCACGTCGTACGGCGGACCGCGATGCCCTCAAGCGCTCACACAGCGCCGCCTCGGACGGAAAAACGTCACCAACTGCCAGGGAATCTTCGGTGATCAGTTGGGCGACGCGATCGATGAGGGGCAAGATCGGCTCACTCGTCACATGCCAGCCAGCCCCTGGAACCGGGCTGATCAAGTTTGCCCCCTGAAGCGTCTGGAGAGCGCGGCGAATGGTGTTGCGGGAGACGCTGTATGCCTGCATGAGCTCCGCTTCTGATGGCAGAGCTCCACTCCACTCTCCTTCCTCGATGCCCTTACGCAGAGCTTCAGCAATGAGCAGATAGGTTCCGCGCGGGCTGACCTCTGACACGGCACCTCCTTCCGACTGACTCAACTGCTGCCAGGGTAGGCGCCGGCGGTTCCATCCAGGTGCCCTTCCGCGGCCATTCAAGCGGTGACCGCGCCGACGCAGCAGCACACACGCCAAGATCCGCTGCCTGGGCAAGCAGGCTATGGCCACCCTGAAGGGCTGGCGCCTCCTACGAAAGTTCCGCTGCAGAATCAACCGCATCACTGCGATCGCCCAGGCGGTCGTCGTCCTTCATCACGCCTCAGCATGAGGTTGGAAAGGCTGCTTGTATGCGCCGGCGGACTGCGGGGGGGGCGGGCCCGTAACGCTCAACGGGCCCGACCTGTGCCGCCTTCGACACCTACGAGGTCACGCATCTGACCCCTATGCCTGGGTCAGTCCACGTCGGGCTGAAAGAAGAGCCACGTCCCTCTTGGCCACGATCCGCTGCAAGCTACTCAGGACGGCATGCTCGGTCTCAGGCGTCCAGAAGATCTGGAGATGCTCACGCGCCCGGGTGATTGCCGTATAGAAAATGTTATGCGAGACGTCGTCCTCATTGGCGTCCGTGATCACGACCTTCACCGAGTCGTACTCCAGCCCTTGCGCCTTGTGGATTGATACCGCGTAAGCAACCTGGAACGGCACAGACCCCGTCGCCGAATCGTCATCGTCGTCGCCACTACCACGCTCATAAACGTCGAACTGTACCGTCGAGTCCTGGACGTATCGAAGTTGGACACCGTCAACATCGAAGGAAGTCACCGGCCGATCCAGTGACACATCGAACTGAATCCGGCCAGGGAACGTCCGAATCGCCACGATCTTGCCTTTTAGATTGTTGTAGATTACCGGCCTGAAACGATCAGTCTCGTTGAACAGCACCGGGTCACCAACTTTATAGGTGGAAGCCCCCCAAATGGTCGCAGCACCAGGATTGCTGCTTTGGAGGAATCGGTTGACGTTATTGATGCCGTAGAGGCCGTCATAGTTCAAACAGAGGATGATCTCGTCGCTCCGCTGCGCCGCAAATAGAGACTTATCCAGAACCGTGGAGTAGCTGTTGCGCGCCAACGTCTCTGCGATGTCGTTCTTCAGCTCGCGAACAGTCGACCACAGGTCCAAGAGGTTTGCATTCTTGGTCCTAAAGGGCGTCTCCAGTTCGAATACTGCACTGCTCGGAATGAATGACCTGGAAAGACCAAACCAGTTACCGAACTGAATCGACTCGATCTGGAAGATGTCGCCAACTAGCACAAGGAGTTTAAAGGATGTCCGCTCAAGCACCTTGAGCAGGTCGGAGTTACTAACCGTACTACACTCATCGATAATCAAGACATCGTACTCAGTTGCGTCGTTGCGATGGACATGGCTGGTGATCGTGCGGAACGTGGACTTTTGTGCATTGACTCGACGCTTGAGGTTATCGACGGCTGGGTTCGTTTGGGCGAGGAAGAGCTTCTCGTTACCGTTGAAGTAGGTGGCGATAAGACCGACCATAGTGGACTTACCAGTGCCAGCAGCCCCATAAATCAGCGCAACTCGCGAATCGGCAAAGAGCCTTTGGAGCGCGTGCAACTTGACTGGGTCGTCGGAGACAGGGCTCGTCTGAGCTAGCCACTGACTGACCGCAGCCTCATATCCAGCAATTCCTGTAGCCGCACACTCCTGAAGCTTTTCAATGATCTCGACAGTTCCGTCCTCGTAGCTCTTAATGAAGACGCGCCCCTTGTCCTGGAGCATCTTTCGACCGGTGTGCTTGTGATACACCTTGCCGTTATAGGTCGAGGTCAACTGGTCTACATCTCCGAGATCCTTAAGGTCCTTTTCTGGCGTGTAGAGCATGCCTCGGTCTTCGACATTGGTTTTCACGCGTCGAGCAAGGAACTCGTGATCGCGACCACTCGTCTCCAGGCTCTCAAGGAGGTCAGAAATTCTGGGATTATGCCCCAGCAAGGACGTACAGAAAGGCATCTGGTCAAACGGTGTGCACCCGTACTGCAAGTGAAGATTCGACAGTGTGCCGCAGGTGGTTGGCGCGTACTGCAACTTAGTGATTTGGTTGTTCATCCGCAGCATCAAGTAACGGAGCACGTTGTACCCGGCGACCTTCGATTGGATGACCTGGCGAGCCTTATCCAACACGGGGAAGATCTGAGGATTCCGCGACCGCTCCGTTGCCCACTTCTTCACTTGCAAGTAATGCCCATCTGCGGCATCCATGAGGTCAAGAAGGCTTGAATGAGTTGCCGTCAGATAATGCCCAAGATTTCGATACTCGGAACTACCAGATGACACATTGGTGAACTGGCCAAGGATTCTCGCAAAGTTGTCGAACTCGCACGGCCGAATGGAAACCTCCCAATCACGAATGACCGTGATAGGCATTGCCTGCCCTAGCACCTGAATCGAGTCGCTCGCAAGCGTCAGATTGGCCGCATACTTGTCGGTGATCTCGATCTCCGTGAAGCCAATGATTCGGTCGAACTTACTGACTCGGTTAACGGCGTGATAGAAGGTCACCTCATAGTAGATACGTCCGCCTGCATAGAAGGGCCTCACTGCGTGAATGTAGTAGCGAGCCTTGCGGGTCTGATCAAGCGGCAACGAGCGCGAAGCGGCAAGTCGGTCCGCAATCTTCTCGTGGTACTCCCGAAGCGATGGGTCGAGGTCAACGGGAAAATCTTCTAGATTCGGCAGGATATCGATACTCAGCCGAGTGCGAGCAAAGTCCCGGACCCGATGCAAGTAGTCGTAGTACTTAAGCATCAGCCGCTCGGAAGGATCGCCCCCCATCGAGTAGTGCGATGCACTGATCTGGAGCAGCTTGTGGAATCTTGAGAGGAAGTTGAGCTTGCCGTCCGAACTCACGTGGGCTGCTGCAGGCTTCACGGAAGAGTACTGGAACTCCACGTCTCCACTGCCCACGTGAACTCGCACCATGACGCCCTCGACCAGGTTGCGAAGCTGACTAAGGATGTTCTGTGCCAGTAGGGCTCGATCGTGGCCCAAAGCCGTGATGTTCGAAGAAATAGTGCTGGCGGCGCTGCGAATCTGTTCGTCTACGGTGCCCATGCTGTGCCCTCTTACTTCCCCTCTGCCCGCTTCCAAGGTGGCTGCTTCAATCAGCCGCCGACCGCGTGACGCTGATCGCATCGAATCACCTAGGCAGGCACGAGTCCACCGAAATGCACATCTTGGCGACTCTCACCAACGGTCTAGCGCTGAGAGCACGGCCGTCGCCTCGGCATTGTCCGCTACTACAGCATTCGGGCGGCGACGGACACCCGTGGGCCACTGTCGTCCGGTGGCGACCCACATCGTTCGCAGTCCCGCAGCTCTTCCGCCTTCGATGTCCGTCTCAGGGCTGTCCCCCACCATCCATCCGCCGGCGCCCGAATCGGTGCTGCACAGTGCGGCGGCCTACTCGAAGAACCGCCGGGCGGGTTTCCTGACCCCCACCTCCTCGGAGACACAGGCCCCGTCGAAGTACGGCACGAGACCGGCATTCGCGAGCTTGGCCCGCTGGATATCGCCCGCACCGTTCGTGGCCACGCCAAGCCTCCAGCCCGCCCGGCGCAGCTCGCACAGGCCGTGCTTCACCCCCGGAAGACAACTGGCGGTGCTCACCATCCCCTCTACGTAATCCCGCCAGAGATCCCCTCGGCGTCATTCAGCCCAAGTGCCGTCCCCACTGCGGTGAGGTCTGCGGGGTACGCCCGATCCCGTAGCCGCTCACTGATCACGAGCGCGGCGGTGGGCGGCAGTGCGCGTGAAGAGGCGAAGCGCCGCGCCCACTCAGCCAGACCCAGCTTCCTATCGATCAAGGGTGGCGCCAACCTCGGCGGTCCTCCGAGTGAGTGGCGAGTGAGATCACCACGCCCACAATCTGGAAGGCCGGAACGCCCAGGTCGGAGCCACAATGCGAGTTCACCTAACCATGCCCTCCGGAGCCGTGTGCGCAGGTTCGAATCCTGCCGGGGGCACTTCGTAAGAAGTGCCGAAAGGCCCCGTGCACAGTGCAAGCACTGTGCACGGGGCCTTCTGCGTCTCTCGGGGTGACGGGCCTGTGCCCCGGCCTGTTGAGGACGGGGTGGGGGCTTCGGTGGGTTGGGGAGGTGTTCAGTCGTCCTTGCCGCAGAGAAGGCGGTGATAGGCGACGTGCTCCTGAGCGATCCGGTGCTGGGGGTCGAGGCGCAGTTCGAACAGCACCTCGTCGTCCGTGGTCCGGCGGACGTTCCACTGGGCGTCGATGTAGATGGCGAGCCCGTCGAACTGGGTGTGGTGGTTGGGGCAGAGGCAGAGCATGTTGCTCGTGTGGTCGGGGCCTTCGTGAGGGGTGCCGAGACCTTGTATGTGGGCGGCTTCGCTGAAGGGACCGAGAAGACCTTCCAACGGCGTCGAGCACACCTGGCAGATGCTGCGGTGCCACTGCTTGACGTTCTTGACGAGCTTCGGGTTGCGGGTGGGTCGAGCGCTCACCACGGTGCGGCGCTCCACCGGTCCCGAAGGGGTCTCCGTGTCGTCGGCGCTGGTGTCGGTCGCCTCGGACGTGGTGTGGCCGCTCGCGTTCAAGTAACCGCTGAGCCCGACCTGTTCAAGGACGAGAGGCATGGTGTCAGCGTCGAAGTACGTCGAGCTCAGCGCACGGACGGCCTTCGCACGGACGCGTGCCTTGCGGAGCAGCCGCGCCGCCTCGTCCACGAATCCGCCCTTGGCGTCGGCGCGGCGAAGAGCCTCCGGGCCGGGGTCGGAGACATCCCCCGGAACCCCCTCCACCTCCCAGATGTCCCCCCGCAGTCGCCAGAAGGGGTAGTGGGGCGTGGCTCGGGAGCCGGTGCCGCCGAACTCGCTCAACAGGCCGCCGACCTCACGCTCGAAGTCGCTCCAGGGTGCGAGCCTGGCTTTGCCCTCCGTGAGACGGCCGAGGGACCACAGCAGCGCCAGCGGCTTGTGCAGCGACGGCCCGTCCGGCCGGGTGTGCGTCCGGAGTGCCGTGAACGCGTTCAGCAGTTCCCGCTCTCCCAGCGAAGGTGCCGGCTCGGTCGTCGGATTCCGCGGCGAGGGAAATCCGCCCAACGAGGTTCGCGGTGACCACGGCATCCCCCGCTCGCGGATGTAGGCGAGCCGCTTCTCGGCCGACACCAGGGTCAGTCCGCGCAGGGCGCCGCTGACGTTGATGCTGTCGAGCAGGGGCCGGGCTTCGGCTTCGAACTGGACGACGTCGCCCAGGGCGATCATGTGCTGCCAGGTGGCACCGGACTCCTCGTCCGTGCCCCAGAGCCTCGCGGCCAGGCGTTCGTTCCGGAACTTGTGGACAATGGTGGCCCTGGCGATGAACTTCCAGCTGTTGTAGAAGAGCACCTCGTCGCCGACCTCGGAGTCCCGAATGGCCTTCGCCTTGGGGTGCCAGTCATGGGCGGCCGGCGTCGCGCCCCAGAACCGAGCTACGGCGTCTCCCGGGAAGCACTCCGCCAGGCGAGGCGCCGCGTCGCCGAGCACGTCCTCGTAGTCCGCGAGCGCGACACCTTCCACGACAGTGTGCTGGAAGTGCTCGCGCCCGTCCCTTCCGTTGCCCCGCGGCTGCAGCAGCCACTGGACGCCCGCTTCGGCCGCTTCCTCCGCGAACCCACCCACCCCGTTGATCGTCATGTCGGTGAGCGTAGCCATGGTCGCTGACGACGTCACCGCATCGACGCTGTCCATCGGACCGAGGGGAGAGGTCGGGCCGGCAGGGCTCGGTCGAACACCGACATTCGCTGGTGGATGTGGGCGGCCGGGTGTCGCGCCGTGACCACCCTCGCGGCATGGACGTCAATAAGTGGGCGAGACCTCGTCGTGAGTCCGCGCGGCACGCCAGGTGCGCCGCGCGGACCTTCGCCTGACTGCGGGGGGTTACTTGACGTTGATGGCGGTCCAGGCGGTGGCGACGGCGTTGTACTGGGTGCTGCCGGTGCCGTAGAGGTCCTTGGCGGCGTTGAGGGTGGCGGTGCGGGCGCCGGAGTAGCCGGTGGTGGAGGTCATGTAGGTGGAGAGGGCCTTGTACCAGATCTTGTAGGCGGCGGTGCGGCCGATGCCGGTGACCGTGGAGCCGTTGGAGGTGGGCGAGTTGTAGGTGACGCCGTTGATCGTCTTGGAGCCGCTGCCCTCGGAGAGCAGGTAGAAGAAGTGGTTGGCCGGGCCCGAGGAGTAGTGGACGTTGAGGCGGCCGACGGACTTCGACCAGTAGTCGGCGGACTTGCCGTCCTTGCTGGGCTGGTCCATGTAACGGAGCGGCGTGCCGTTGCCGTTGATGTCGATCTTCTCGCCGATGAGGTAGTCGCCGGCGTCGGTGGCGTTGCCCGCGAAGAACTCGACCGAGGTGCCGAGGATGTCGGAGGTGGCCTCGTTGAGGCCGCCGGACTCGCCGCTGTAGCGGAGGTTGGCGGTGGAGGAGGTCAGGCCGTGGGACATCTCGTGGCCGGCCACGTCGAGCGAGGTGAGCGGGTGGGTGTTGCCGATGCCGTCGCCGTAGGTCATGCAGAAGCAGGAGTCGTCCCAGAAGGCGTTCACGTAGGCGTTGCCGTAGTGGACGCGGGAGTAGGCGGCGACGCCGTCGCCGCGGATGCCGCTGCGGCCGAGCTCGTTCTTGTAGAAGTCCCAGGTGACGGCGGCGCCGTAGTGGGCGTCGGCGGCGGCGGTGGCGCGGTTGGAGGCGAGGCCGTTGCCCCAGGTGTCGGTGGAGTTGGTGAAGAGCGAGCCGGTGCCGGACGTGCCGCCGTTGAGGTCGTACGTCTTGTGGCCGCCGCGGGTGGCGTCCGTGAGGGTGTACGAGGGCGAGGTGCCGAGGGTGACCTGGCCGGCGTACATGGTGTTGCCGACGCCGGTCTCGATCGTCTCGTAGGAGTAGAGCTCCTTGCCGGTGGTGGCGTCGGTGACGACCTGGCGGCGGCTCGGCGTGCCGTCCTGCTGGACGCCGGTGACGGTGGTCTCCCAGGCGAGGACGGGCTTGCCGCCGGCGGCCCAGACGACCTTGCGGGCGGTGGAGGCCGACTCCGAGGCGTTGGCGCCGGAGGCGAGCGCGGCCTTCTTCGCGGTGGCGGACGGGACCGCGGCGACCGTGGTCGCCACGGATATGGCGGCCTCGGTCGCCTTGGTGGTGGAGCGGGCGCCCGACTTCTTCTGGTGGACGACCAGGTCGCCGCCGAGGACCGGCAGGCCCTCGTAGGTGCGCTCGTAGCGCGTGTGGACGGTGCCGTCGGCGTCCTTGATCACGTCACGGACGACGAGCGCCTCCTTGCCGGACAGGCCGATGGCCTTCGCGGTGGCGGAGGCTCCGGCCTGGGCGTCCTGGACGGCGGCGGCGCGCTGGGTGCCGGAGAGGGCGACGGCGGTGGCGCCGGCCACGCGCTGGGCATCGGCGCTGGCGGAGCCGGTCTGGACTCCGACGACGACCATGGCGGCCGAGGCGAGCAGGGCGGTGGCGGTGGCGGTACGGCGGTGCGAGGACTGCTGGCGGGTCACGCGGGCTCCTTCGCTGAAAAGCGTGGGGGGTGTGGGGGTTGTGAGGGGGGTGGTGCGCGAGTGAGCGTGCCAGCGAAGACTTCCGTTTGACAGGTCTGCAACAAGGATTTGACCAGCTGTTGTCCGAAGGACGGCTAACTGTGTTCGCTATGCGGCGAGTTGAGGTCTCCTGTGCCCGCCTTCGGGCAGCGAAAAGCCCCTCGGAGCGATGCGCTCCGAGGGGCTGGGAGGGGCGGGAGGAGAGGAGGGGGGCCGGGAGAGGCCCCGGCCCCGGGGCTCAGGCCGAACGCTTGCGTGGGGTCGCCTTCTTGGCCTGGGTCTTCGGCGGGGTCTTCGCCGGGGCCTTCTTCGCCGTCGACTTGGCCGCCGTCTTCTTCGCCGCCTTCTTCGCCGTCGTCTTCCTGGCAGCCGGTTCCTTCGCCGAGCCGCCGGACGCCGTCTTCGACGTCGACTTGCGGGCGGGGGCCGCCGTCTTCTTCGCCGCCGTGCGGGAGGTGGACTTCTTGGCGTCGGTGGACTTCGGCGAGCTCGCGGAGCCGGAGGCGCGGCCCGCACGGGGCTTGAGCGGGGTGACCTCGGCGACGTCCGCCGAGTCGGCCGCCTCCGCCTCGCCCTCCGCCGGCCCCGCCCGCTCGCCGCGGGCCTCGCGGGCCGCGCGGACACTGCTCTCCAGGGCGGCCATGAGGTCGATGACCCGCCCACCGCCCTCCTCTTCGCGGGCCGGGGCGGGGACGCCCTCGCCGCCCTCGGCCTTCGCGGCGATCATCTCCTCCACGGCGGTGCGGTAGTCGTCGTGGAGGGTGCTGATGTCGACCTCGCCGAGGGTGGCCATCAGGGCGTCCGCCAGGTCGAGTTCGGCGTCCCGCACGGTGACGGGCGACTCCGGGGCCACGCCTTCCGGGGCCCGGATCTCGTCGGGCCAGAGCAGTCCGTGCATGGCGATCACGTCGTCCACCACCCGGAGCATGCCGAGCCGCTCGCGCCCGCGGAGGGCGTACTTGGCGACGGCCACCCTGTCGCTGCGCTTGAGCGCCTCGCGGAGCAGGGTGTACGGCTTGGCCGCGGGCACGCCGTTGGCGGAGAGGTAGTACGCGGCGTCCATCTGGAGCGGATCGATCTCGCCGGCCGGCACGAACGCCACGATCTCGATGGTCTTCGCGGTGGGCAGCGGCAGGGAGGCCAGGTCCTCGTCGGTGATCGGGATCATGGTGCCGTCGGCGTCCTCGTACGCCTTGCCGATCTCCGCCTGCGGGACCTCCTCGCCGTCCAGCTCGCACACCTTCTTGTAGCGGACACGGCCGCCGTCCTCGGTGTGGACCTGGCGGAAGGAGACGGACCGGCTCTCGGTGGCGTTCACCAGCTTGATCGGGATGCTGACGAGCCCGAAGGAGATGGCGCCATTCCAGATGGATCGCACGATTCCTGCCTTTCGAGCCGAACTATCCGGAAACGTGGGATTCTCATCGTATGACGCCCATCACAGAGGTGGAGGGGCACCGGCTGGCGCTCAGCAACCTCCAGAAGGTGCTCCACCCGGTCACCGGCACCACCAAGGGCGAGGTCCTCCACTACTACGCGACCGTCGGGGCCGCGATCCTGCCGCATCTGCGCGACCGGCCCGCCTCCTTCCTGCGCTATCCGGACGGCCCGGAGGGGCAGCTCTTCTTCACCAAGAATCCGCCGCCCGGCACGCCCTCCTGGGTGACGACCACCCCCGTGCCCCGCTCGGAGGACCCCGGGGCGCGCCAGGTGGTGGTCCAGGACCTGGCGTCGCTGATGTGGGCGGCGAACCTGGTCGTGGAGTTCCACACCCCGCAGTGGCGGGCGCCCTCCCCCGCCGTCGCGGACCGGCTCGTGTTCGATCTCGACCCGGGACCGCCCGCGACCGTCGTCGAGTGCTGCCGGGTCGCGCTCCACCTGCGCGAGCGGCTCGCGGCGGACGGCCTGGAAGCCTTCGCCAAGACCTCCGGCGCCAAGGGGCTCCATCTGCTGGTGCCGGTGACGCCGACGCCGTCCGCCCGCGTCTCCGCGTACGCGCGGCAGCTCGCCGTCGAGGCGGAGGCCGCGCTGCCGCACCTGGTCGTGCACCGGATGGCCCGGGCCCTGCGGCCCGGGAAGGTCTTCGTCGACCACAGCCAGAACGCCGCCGCCAAGACCACCGCCACCCCCTACACCCTGCGGGCGCGCCCCCTCCCCTCCGCCTCCGCCCCCGTCACCTGGGAGGAGGTCGAGGACTGCGCCGACCCCGGCGCGGACCCGGGCCGGCTCGTCCTCCTGATGGACGACATCGCGCCACGTCTGGAGCGGTACGGGGACCTCCTGGCCCCTCTTTTCACACCCGAACGGGCGGGAGACGTGCCGTGAACGGGGTGCGGCCGTGAAGCGGGACCGGGACCCCGGCGACACCGGAGCGGGGGCGGATCGGGGTGTCGGAGCGGGGGTGGATCGGGGTGTCGGAGCGGGGGTGGATCGGAGTGAGGGAGCGGGTGCCGATGACGGTGTCGGAGCGGGTGCCGGTCGCCGTCGCGGCGGCGGTCGCGGTGGCGGAACGGCCGCCGCGGGCCACGCCGAAGCGGCCGCCGGCGCCCGCGCCGGGGTGCGCGCCGACCGCCGCGAGGGTGCGCGTGCCAAGGGCCACGAGGGTGCGGGCTCCGACCGCCGTGAGGGTGCGCGTGCCGATGCCCGCTCCGGAGCGGGCCCCGTCGTCCTCGCTCCGCCCGTGGAGGTCATGCGGCCGCGGGCGGCGGACGAGATCCCGGTGCAGGGTGAGCCGCCGCGGGACCTGCAGTACTCGCTCAAGCTGGACGGGTTCAGGGCGCTCGCGTTCGTGCTGGGCGACGGGAGGGTCGTGCTCCAGTCCCGGTCCCGCCGGGATCTCGCGCCGGAGTTCCCGGAGATCGCCGCGCACCTGGGAGAGCGGCTGCCGGCCGGGGTCGTGCTCGACGGCGAGCTGTGCGCCTACCGGGAGGGGCGGCTGAGCTTCACGGACCTGCTCCGCTCGCACGCGGAGCGGGTACGGGCCGGGGTACCGGTCTCGTACATCGCCTTCGACCTGCTGGCCGTCCCCGGGCGTGACGTGCGGGGTCTGCCGCTCCGGGACCGCTGGGAGCTGCTCGGTGCGGCTCTGGCGGAGGTCGGGCCGCCCCTCCAGCGCGTACTGGCGACGGCGGACGAGGAGACGGCCCGGGGCTGGTTCCGGGACCTGCGGGACGCGGGGGTGGAGGGGCTCGTGGCCAAGCGGCTGGGGTCGACGTACCGGGGCGGGTCCACCTGGGCGTGGCGGAAGATCCGGCACGCGGAGACGAGCGACGGCCTGCTCATCGGCCTGGTGGGGCCCGCGGACCGGCCGCGCGCGCTGCTCGTCCGGTTCCCGGACGGCCGCACCGTGGCCACCTCGCCCCGGCTCACGCCCGCGCAGGCGCGCGAGGTCGGCGCCCTCGCCGCCGGCCGCGCCGGACCGCTCGCCGAGGACCCGGAGCACGGCCCGGTGCGGCCGGTGGACCCGCCGCTCCCGGTCGAGCTGCGGCAGGTCGTGGGGCGGCACGGGAATCCGGCGTTCGTCCGGGTGCGGGCGGACGGGTAGGGGCGAACGGCGGGACGGGGAGGGTGGGGCGGACGGCGGGACGGGGAAGGCGGGCGGACGGCGGGACGGGGAGCGGTCGAGCCGACGAACGGTGGGGCCGGGCCGCCGGCCAGGGAGGGCCGGGCCACGAGCGGGTAGGGGTCGGGCGGGCGGTACGGGACCTACCCGGGGCGGCGCGGCCGGACCCGAAGCGGCGATGGCCCGGGCGACCGGGGAGCCCCCGGGACGGCGGCGACGGACCCGGGCCGAGGCCGCACCGTGGAGGCTCCGGTGGACGTGACGGCGCCCGGCAGCGAAGGCGGATCGGGCGGTGCGCGGGCAGGAGCGGGGCCGGTGGCGGGC
This sequence comes from Streptomyces sp. NPDC051180, assembly GCF_040689545.1. NCBI lineage: Bacteria > Bacillati > Actinomycetota > Actinomycetes > Kitasatosporales > Streptomycetaceae > Streptomyces > Streptomyces sp. NPDC051180. The sequence continues at coordinate 173,613 of NZ_JBFBBC010000011.1, read as the reverse complement.
GGGGCCCGGACCGGCCCGGCGGAGGCGGCGCGGCAGCGGTTCCGCCGGGCGGGTCGGGGCCGACGGGACGGGCCCGGGCGGAGGGGTCGGGGGCGGGGAAGCACGGGGGGCATACACCGAGAGCAACTGCCCTGCTCCGTACCGTATATGGCGCAAAGAGGCCGCAACCGAGGCCCTGCGCGGGGCGGGTGTCGTCGGTTCGGCGTTGTTGTCCGCCCTGTGGTGCACACTTGCTCCCTGGCACAGCGCTCACGGGGAAGGCGGCCTGGAAATGCTGACGGGGATCGAGGAGGTCGACTGGGCCTCCCTGGGGCACGCGTACGGCCCCGCGGACGATGTGCCGGAGCTGCTCCGCGGACTCGCCTCCGCCGACCCCGCGGAGCGGGAGACCGCCCTCGACGGCATGTACGGGGCCGTGCACCACCAGGGCGACGTCTACGACTCGACGCTCGCCTGCATCCCCTTCCTGCTCGAACTCGTCGCCGATCCCGCGGTCGAGGACCGGGGCTGCATCGTCGAGCTGCTCACCAGCATCGGCGGGATCGAGCTCGACGACGACGACGAGCTCGACGCGCTGGACGAACTCGCGCCGGACGACGAGGAGTTCATCCCCGCCGCCAACTACGCGATGGCCGCCGCCGCCATCGCCGCCGGAGCGGACGTCTTCCTCGGCCTGGTCTCCGACCCGGACCCCGAGGTGCGGCTGGCCGCGCCGTGCGCGCTCGCCTCGCTGCACCCCGAGCCCGCCCGGGCGCTGACCCTGCTGCGGGAGCGGCTGACGGTCGAGCGGGACACCGAGGTGCGGCTCGCCCTCGTGGCGGCCGTCGGGCGGATCGCCCTGCGGCACGCGTCGCTGCGGGACGAGACCGTCGACTGGCTCGGCTGGCTCGCCCGCGCCGCCCAGGACCCGGGGCTGCGGCTCGCGGCCCTGGCCCAGCGGGCGCGCTGCGCGCCGGGCGACATCCCGGACGACGTGGTGCCGTGGGTGACGGAGCTCCTGGAGGAGATCCGGACGTCGGCGCACCGGACGGGCGGCGACGCGGAGGGCCACCGGCCGGCCGCGCCGACGCTGATCGGGCAGGTCCGCGAGCTCCTGGAGGAACACGCGGCCGGGCGGCCCGCGCCGTGGACGGAGGAGCTGCTCCGGACGCTGCACGCCGCGCTCGACGACCGCGTCGACGACCGGATCGCGCTGATCCTCGCGCAGCTGCGGAGCCCCGACTGGGGGCAGCGGTCGGACGCGATCTGGCTGTGCGGCGGTCTGATACGGCTCTGGCGCGGGCGGTACGAGGAGGTCGTGCGGCTCGTCGGCGCGCAGCTGGCCGACCCCGAGCCCCGGCTCAGGGAGGCCGCCACCTCGTTCCTCGAACGCCTCTTCGAGCTGGGCGGACCGGCCGCCGACGCGCTGGTGGCACGGCTGGCGACGGGCCCGGCGGGTTCGGCGGGCGGGCCGCTGCCCCCGGCCGCACCCGGGCACGGCAGCGGGTACGCCTTCGTCGGCCGGTCCGGGCGCGACGGGGCGCTGCTGGCGCTGGCCCGCGCCGGGGACGCGCGGGCGGTCCCGCTCCTGGCGCGCGCCCTGGAGGAGGGCGAGGTGCGGCGGGAGCTGCTCTACGCGATGGACGGGCTCGGGCCGTCCGCGGCGATGCTCGCACCGCTGCTGCGGCGCCGGCTCGCGGAGGTCGAGCTCGACGAGCGGCTGTACGACGGGGCGGCTCCGCTGCTGTACGCGCTGGCGGCCGTACGGGGCAGCCAGGCGCTGCCCGAGGTGCTGCGGGTGCTGCGCGGAGCCCCGGCGAACCGGCGCGACTGGGTGCGGGAGGCGGCGCTGCGGACCCTGGCGTCGTTCGGCCCGGCGGCCGGGGAGGCCGTACCGGAGCTGCGGGAGCTCCTGGCCGCCGACTCGGCTTCGGTGGCCACGGCGGCGGCCCGTGCGCTGTGGGCGGCCGAGGGGGACACCGGGGAGGCGCTGGCGGCCCTGGAACGGTGGCTGCGGCCGGGCGCCTCGGGCGCGGACTGGTGCGCCGCCGCGCTGGTGCTGGGCGAGATCGGCCCGGCGGCCGCCTCGGTCGCGTCCGCGCTCCGGCCGGGCCTGGCCGCGCGCGACCTGTGGGTCCGGGTCCGCACGGCGGCGGCTCTGTGGCGGGTGTCCGGGGAGACCGCGGAGACGCTGCCGGTCCTGCTCGCGGCCTGGGAGGAGAACCGGCATGCGCGTCCGGACGTCGCCGAGTGCCTGGCGGAGATGGGTCCGGCGGCGTCCGGGGCCCAGCTCCTGATCCTCACCGAGCTGACGCGCAGGCGCCGGCACAACGCCCGCGAGGGCGCCTCCGGCAGCCACGACATCCACCTCGACGAGAAGCTGCTGACCCTGTGCCGCGCCGCGCTGGCCCGGATGGAGCGCGGGTCGCTCTGAGCGTGGATCCCGGGGACGTCCCGCGGGCCGGGGCGGACCGCCGTCCGCGGGCCGGCCTCGTGGCCGTGGCCCGCGGCGGTCGCGCCTATCATCCGATGGAGAGACAAAAAGGACTTCCTCCCGCATAAGGTCGGGGGAGGAGACCCGACCCATCGAGGAGCACCGTTGAGACCGCGCGCAGTGCAGATCGCCGGCGGTCTGCTGTGCGCCCTCGCGCTCGCCGCGTGCGACGGCGGGCAGGGCGGGCTGACGAGCGCGGGCCCGACGTCCCCGGCCGTGGGGCCGGTCCGGTTGTGGCCGGACCTGGCGCCCGCGACGAACCCGCCGGTGGACTACGGCGAGTCCGACACGCAGCGGGTGCCGGGCGTGGAGGTCGCCGACAACGACGTCCGCTCGGTGGACGCGGTGGCGGTGGTACGGGCCGAGGTGCGGGCGAACCCCGACACGTACTCGGGCGGCGACGGCATGTACGAGGAGACGGCCCGGGCGATCGAGGCGTGCACCACGGCGCCCGCGGCCTGCCCGGTGATGCGGCCGTACTACCGCGACCTCACCGGCAACGGACGGGACGAACTGATCGTGGGGATCCGGATGCCGGAGCAGCAGGTCGGGGTGCGGGTCTACCTCGCCGAGAACGGCGGGCTCACCCGGATCATGTCCACCGTCGACCAGGTCATCAGCGTGGAGCTGGCCGGACGCGACCTGATCATGCGGGTCGCGTCGGCCGGGATCCCGGGGTACGAGTACCGCACCGCCTGGTCGTGGGACGAGCAGCAGCACAGCATGCTGCCGACGCGGGACGAGATCGTCCGGGTGCGGCCCTCGCGCACCGGGCCGTCGGCGGTGCCCGTGCCGCGGCTGGTCAGCCCGAGCCCGACCGTGCCCGTGCCGGGCGGGAGCGACCCGCCCACCCCGGTCGAGCCCGGCCCGGTGCCCGCCGACCCCGTCCCCGTGCCCGCCGAGCCCGCCCGGTGAGGCCGCCCCGGCTGCCCGCCTGGACCGCGACGCTGACCTGGAAGGCGGCGGTCTTCATCGCCGTGATGTGCTGCGCGCTCGCCGCGCTGCTCGGCGTCCTCGTCCACGTGTCGGTCACCTCGCGGACGGTGGAGGACTCGCGGGAGAAGGCGCTGGCCCGCCTCGGCGAGGTCGGCCGGCTCTACGAGGCGGGCGAGCCGCTGCCCCGCTTCGCCGGGGTCGATCCGGCCGGGCTCCCGGCCTCGCTGCGGGCGCTGGCCGTCCGCGGCGAGCGGGGCACCATGGTCGCCGACGACCGGGGCAGGCCGACGATGTGGGCGGCGGGCCCCGCGGACGGCCGGGCGCTCGCGGTGCGGGTCGACTACACGCAGAGCGCCGCGACGATCGACGCGCTCGACCGGTCGATCCTCGGCTCGTCGGTCCTCGCGATCGGCGCGACCCTGCTCGTCGGGGCCTTCGCCGTCACCCGGGTCACGCGGCGGCTGCACCTGACCGCCCTGGTGGCGCGCCGGATCAGCGCGGGCGACCTGGACGCGCGCGTCGACGACCCCCGTACGAAGGACCCCACGCGCCCGCAGGACGAGGTGGCCACGGTCTCCGGGGCGCTCGACACGATGGCGTCGTCGCTCCAGCGCAAGCTGCAGAGCGAGCAGCGGTTCACCGCGGACGTGGCGCACGAGCTGCGCACGCCGCTGACCGGGCTCTCGGCGGCGGCCGAGCTGCTGCCGGACGGGCGGCCGTCGGAGCTCGTGCGGGACCGGGTGCGGGCGATGCGGGGCCTCACCGAGGACCTGCTGGAGATCTCGCGGCTCGACGCGCGCAACGAGACCGTGGACCTGGCCGTGCACGAGCTGGGGCCGCTGGTCGCGCGGGTGGTGCGGGCGTCGGGGACGGAGACCGAGGTGCGGGTCGTCCGGGACGCGACGGTGGAGACGGACCGGCGGCGGCTGGAGCGGGTGCTCGGCAATCTCGTCGCCAACGCGCACCGGCACGGGGCGCCGCCGGTGGTGGTCACGGTGGACGGACCGGAGGTGTCGGTCCGGGACCACGGCCCCGGCTATCCCGGCTACCTCCTGGAGTCGGGGCCGCAGCGGTTCCGTACCGAGAGCGGGGGCAAGGGCCACGGTCTGGGGCTGACGATCGCCGTCGGCCAGGCCGAGGTGATCGGCGCCGGGCTGGTCTTCGGGCGACCCGCCGAGGGGCCGGGAGCCGAGGCCCGGCTGCTGCTGCCGGAGTACGTACGCCTCGCGGACCCGGACGCCGAAGGAGAGGAGTGAGGAGTGACGCCGGACGCCGATGCGGAGGACTGACGGCGCACCGTCACACAAAAGGGACATAGGGCATACCGCTTGCTACGTTGCCGACCATGACCGCACCGCGCCCGGACGCTCCCCCGCCGGGGATCCGCGTCCCGAAGCGCCGCGGCGTGGAACTCTCCCTCCTCGTCTGCGCCGTCCTCATCTCCGTCTCCGGCTACGCCGCGGTCGGCCTCGCCCGCAGCGGCGCCGTGCCGCCGGACGCCGCACGCTACGGCGCCGGGCTCGGGCTGCTCGCCCTCCTCGCCCATGCCGCGGTCCGGTTCCGCGCCCCGTACGCCGATCCGCTGCTGCTGCCGATCGCGGTGCTGCTCAACGGACTCGGCCTGGTGCTGATCTACCGCCTCGACCTGGAGACGCCGAACGACCAGGCGGCGGCGACGCAGCTGGTGTGGTCGACGCTCGGGGTGGCGCTCTTCATCGTGGTCGTGGTGCTGCTGCGCGACCACCGCGCCCTCCAGGGGTACGCGTACGTGTCGGTGGCCGCCGCGCTCGCCCTCATGATCCTGCCGATCTTCTTCCCGGCGGTGAACGGGGCCAAGATCTGGATCAGGATCGGCGGCCTGTCGTTCCAGCCGGGCGAGTTCGCGAAGATCCTGCTCGCGGTCTTCTTCGCCGCGTACCTCGCGGCCAACCGCAACGCCCTGGCGTACACCGGCCGCCGGATCTGGAAGTTCCAGTTCCCCACCGGACGGGTGCTCGGGCCGATCGTCGCGATCTGGCTGCTGAGCGTCGGCGTGCTCGTCCTGGAGCGGGACCTGGGGACGTCACTCCTCTTCTTCGGGCTCTTCGTGATCATGCTGTACGTGGCCACCGGTCGGACGGGCTGGATCGCGGTCGGGCTCGTGCTGGCCTCCGCCGGGGCCTTCCTGGTCGGCTCGCTCGAACCGCACGTGCACGGCCGGGTGCAGGACTGGCTCGACCCCTTCGCGTCGATCCGGGCCGGGGACGGCCCCGGGCAGCTCGCGCAGTCCCTCTTCTCCTTCGCGGCCGGCGGCATGCTCGGCACCGGCCTCGGGCTCGGCCACTCCGTCCTGATCGGCTTCGCCGTGAAGTCCGACTTCATCCTGGCGACGGCCGGCGAGGAGCTCGGACTCGTCGGCCTCACCGCGCTCTTCCTGCTCTACGCGCTGCTCGTCGCCCGCGGCTACCGCGCCGGCCTCTCGCTGCGGGACCCCTTCGGACGGCTGCTGGCGATCGGGCTCGCCTCGATCGTCGCGCTCCAGGTGTTCGTGATCGCCGGCGGGGTGATGGGGCTGATCCCGCTCACCGGCATGGCGATGCCGTTCCTGGCCCAGGGCGGTTCGTCGGTGGTCACCAACTGGGTGATCGTGGCGCTCCTCATCCGGGTCAGCGACTCGGCGCGCGCACCGCAGCCGGACGCCGCCGACACCGGGACGCTCGCCCCCGTGACCGAGGAGGCCCGGTGATCCGGTACATCAGGCGGGCGGCCGCCCTCTGCCTCGTCCTGCTCGTCGCCCTGCTGGTCAACGCGGCCCGGGTGATGGTCCTCGAAGCCGAGTCCCTCGACGACAACCCGGCGAACCGGCGGATCGCGATCCAGCGGTACGCGGAGCCGCGCGGCGAGATCGTCGTCGACGGGAGGCCGGTGACCGGGTCGCGGGACAGCGGCCAGCAGCTGCGCTGGGAACGCACCTACCGGCAGGGCCCGTTGTACGCGCCGGTGACCGGCTTCGCCTCCCAGACGTACGGCACGACGCTCATCGAGCACGCCGAGGACGCGGTCCTCTCGGGGACCGACCCGGTGCTGGCGCCGCTGCCGCTCTGGAACGACCTCACCCGCGGCCGGCAGCCGGGCGGCGACGTGGTGACGACCGTCCGGGCCTCGATGCAGGAGGCGGCCTACCGCGGGCTCGACGGGAAGCGCGGCGCGGTCGTGGCCGTCGAGCCCTCCACCGGCCGGCTCCTGGCGCTCGTCAGCTCGCCCTCGTACGACCCCGGGGTGCTCTCCGGTACCGGCCAGGCGGTCAAGGACGCCTGGCGGCGGATGAACGCCTCGCCGAACCAGCCGATGCTGAACCGGGCCCTGCGCCAGACCTACCCGCCCGGCTCCACCTTCAAGATCGTGACGGCGGCCGCCGCCCTGGACGCGGGCGTGGTGCGGGACGTGGACGCGCCGACGGACACCCCCGACCCGTTCGTGCTGCCGGGGACCCGGCAGGTGCTGCCGAACGAGGCGGAGAACTGCGGGAACGCCTCCCTGGCGTACGCGATCCAGTGGTCGTGCAACACCGTGATGGCGGGCCTCGGGGTGGAGGTCGGCCTCACCGGGATGGTCGAGGCGGTGGAGCGGTTCGGCTTCGACGACACCGGGCTGCGGGTGCCGTCGTGGGTGGCGAAGTCCAACTTCGACCGGGAGATGAGCCCGGACCAGCTGGCGCTCTCCTCGATCGGGCAGTTCGACACGACGGCGACCCCGCTGCAGATGGCCATGGTCGCGGCGGCGGTCGCCAACAACGGGGAGATCGCCCAGCCGTACCTCGTCGACCGCACCACGACCTCCCGCGGCGCGACGGTCGAGCGGACCGGCCGGGGCAGCTACCGCCAGGCGATGACCCCCTCCACCGCCCTCCAGCTCCAGCGGCTGATGGTGAAGGCGGTGGAGGAGGGGACGGGGACCAACGCGGCCATCCCCGGGGCCCGGGTCGGCGGCAAGACGGGGACGGCACAGCACGGCTTCGGCAACACCGGCACCCCGTACGCCTGGTTCATCGCCTGGGCGCAGGCGGACGACTCGGCCCGGCCCGCGGTCGCCGTGGCGGTCGTCGTCGAGGACGCGGAGGCGTCCCGTACGGACATCAGCGGCGGCGGCAGCGCGGCGCCCGTCGCGCGGGCCGTGATGCAGGAGGCGCTGCGCCTGGAGGCGGAGGCGCGCGGCTAGGGCCTGTCGTCACAATCCCCTCGTTGCCCGAAGGGCGGCCCTGCGGCGTCTGGTGCGTGCTCTCGGTGTGCCGGGTGGAAGTGCTCGTACTGGGCGTACTCGCGCTTTCGCCCGGTGCGGCGAGAGCGCGTGCCAGGCGTCGCGGGGCAGAGGGGAATGTGACGACAGGCCCTAGGGGGTGCTTGGCGTCTCCAGAAGCCCCCGGGTGGCTACGCCTCCGCCGCGCCCTCCGCGACGGCCTGCTCCACCTCGGACACGCGGGCGCGTTCCTCCGCCGCGAAGCGTTCCGCGTCGAGACGCTCGGCGATCTCCTCGTCCTGGGTCATGAGCAGGTCGAGGTTGGTGTCGCCGAGGTCGAAGACGCCCATGTCGAGGTACGCCTTCTGGAGGCGCTCCCCCCAGAGGCCGATGTCCTTGACGCAGGGGACGATGCGGCTGAAGAGCAGCTTGCGGAAGAGGTGGAGGAACTCGCTCTGCTCGCTGAGCTCCTCGGCCTCCTTGCGGGGGATGCCGAAGTTCTCCAGGACCTCGACGCCGCGCAGCCGGTCGCGCATGAGGTGGCAGCCCTCGATGACGAACTCCTCGCGCTCGCGGAGTTCGGCGTCGGTGAGCTGGCGGTAGTAGTCGCGCAGGGCCATCCGGCCGAAGGCCACGTGCCGGGCCTCGTCCTGCATCACGTACGCGAGGATCTGCTTGGGCAGCGGCTTGTCGGTGGTGTCGCGGATCATGCCGAACGCGGCGAGGGCGAGCCCTTCGATGAGGACCTGCATGCCGAGGTAGGGCATGTCCCAGCGGGAGTCGCGCAGGGTGTCGTCGAGGAGGCCCTGGAGGTGGTCGTTGATCGGGTAGAGCATCCCGATCTTCTCGTGGAGGAAGCGGCCGTAGATCTCGGCGTGCCGGGCCTCGTCCATGGTCTGCGTGGCCGAGTAGAACTTGGCGTCGAGGTCGGGGACGGACTCGACGATCCGGGCGGCGCAGATCATGGCGCCCTGTTCGCCGTGGAGGAACTGGCTGAACTGCCAGGAGGAGTAGTGGCGGCGCAGGTCGCCCTTGTCCTTCTCGGTCATCTTCGCCCAGTGGCGGGTGCCGTAGAGGTTCAGGACCTCGTCGGGGGTGCCGAGCGGATCGTAGGGGTCGACCTCGATGTCCCAGTCGATGCGGGTGGCGCCGTCCCACTGCTTGTCCTTGCCCTTCTGGTAGAGGGCGAGGAGGCGCCGGCGGCCGTCGTCGTAGTCCCAGCTGAACCGGGCGGCCCCGGTGGCGGGCACCTGCCAGACGGGTCCGGCGGGGGCGTTCACGTAGAGGTCGTGCGTCGACACTGACGACTCCTTCCGTCCGTTTGCAGCAGGCTCACACGTTGGTAGACGGATGGTCAACAAGTCGCGCAGAAGGGATTGACGGCCTTGCTGACGGGCAGTCTGATAAGAGGCGACCCCCGGTAACGCGACGGCGAGCACAGCGAGGTGCCCCGAACCATGACCCCTTTCACCGAGCCCGACTTCAGCCTCCTGCGGGACGCCCTGGGGCCGCTGCGCGACCGTGAGCAGGTCGCCGAGCGCCTCCTGGAGTCCTCGCTGAAGCACTCCTTCGACCCCGACACCGAGCTCGACTGGGACTCCCCCTTCGAGGACGGCAAGTGGTTCTGGCCGCCCGAGCTGCTCTCGCTCTACGACACCCCGCTGTGGCACCGGATGTCCGAGGAGCAGCGGATCGCCCTCTCGCGCCACGAGGCGGCCTCGCTCGCCTCCCTCGGCATCTGGTTCGAGATCATCCTCATGCAGCTGCTGGTCCGGCACATCTACGACAAGTCGCCGACCAGCCATCACGTCCGCTACGCGCTGACCGAGATCGCGGACGAGTGCCGCCACTCGATGATGTTCGCCCGGCTGATCACCCGGGGCGGCACCCCCGCGTATCCGGTGCCGCGGGTCTACCACAACCTCGCGCGGCTCCTGAAGACCGTCTCCACCACCCCCGGCTCGTTCGCCGCCACCCTGCTGGGCGAGGAGATCCTCGACTGGATGCAGCGCCTGACCTTCCCGGACGAGCGGGTGCAGACCCTCGTCCGGGGAGTGACCCGGATCCACGTGGTCGAGGAGGCCCGCCACGTGCGGTACGCCCGCGAGGAGCTGCGACGCCAGATGGCGACCGCGCCGCGGTGGGAGCAGGAGTTCACCCGGCTGAGCTGCGGGGAGGCCGCCCGGGTCTTCTCCACCTGCTTCGTCAACCCGGGGGTGTACGACGCCGTCGGCCTGGACCGCCGGGAGGCCGTCGCCCAGGTGCGGGCGAGCGGGCACCGGCGGGAGGTCATGCAGTCCGGTGCGAAGCGGCTGACGGACTTCCTCGACGACATCGGCGTCCTGCGCGGGCCCGGACGCAGGCTCTGGAAGTCCTCCGGACTGCTCGCCTGAGGGGAAGCCTCCGCGACTACGCTGCGGAGCATGACCAGCGCCGCCACTCCCGCGTACCGCAGGCTCACCGTCGAGGAGCGGCGCGGGCAGCTGCTCGACGCCGCCCTGGGGCTCTTCGCCCACCGGACGCCCGAGGAGGTCTCGCTCGACGACGTCGCGGAAGCGGCCGGCGTCTCGCGGCCCCTCGTCTACCGGTACTTCCCCGGGGGCAAGCAGCAGCTGTACGAGGCCGCCCTCCGGTCCTCCGCCGACGCGCTGAACCGCTGCTTCGCCGAACCGCCGGAGGGTCCGCCCACCGAGCGGCTCGGCCGGGTCCTCGACCGGTACCTGGTCTTCGTCGACGAGCACGACGCCGGCTTCAGCGCCCTGCTGCGCGGCGGGAGCGTCGCCGAGACCTCCCGGACCACCGCGATCGTGGACGAGGTGCGGCGGGCCGCGGCCGAGCAGATCCTGCTCCACCTGGGCGCGGCGCGGCCGGGCCCCCGGCTCGCCATGCTGGTGCGGACGTGGATCGCCGCCGTGGAGGCCGCCTCGCTCATCTGGCTCGACGAGGAGAAGCAGCCCCCTGCGCGGGAGCTGCGCGACTGGCTCGTCGACCATCTCGTCGCGCTGCTGGCGGCGACGACGGCGAGCGACGCGGAGACGGCGGAGGTCGTCAGGCGGCTCCTCGCCCAGGAGACCCCCGAGGGTCCCGTGGCGACGCTCGCCCGCAAGGTGATCCCCGTCGTCGGCGAGGCGGCGCACCTGCTGTGAGCCGGTGCGGGGGGCCGCGGGAGAGACTGGAGGGGTGAGAAGCGAGAACACCCCCTTCCGTGGCGGCCCCCTCGACGGGCGGGTGCTGCCGATCCTGGTCGGCCCGACCGGCCACCCGCCGAAGTGGTACGAGGTCCCGGTCCCGGCCCACGACGGACGCCCGCCCACCGTCCACGCCTACCGGCGCGAGCCCGCGGGCTACACGAAGCGGCTCGGACTCCAGCGCGGCTGGGTCTACGAGTACGCTCCCGACGGCCGCGAGCGACGTGAACTGAAGTGGCCCTGGTCGAAGCCGGGCGGCGGCCCCACCCCGCGGGACGCTGAGCCGAACGAGTGAGGACGCCGGGCGCGCCCCGATTCGTACGGTAATCGGATGAAGTGACGCGTCATCATCCCCCTGGAGGTGGTGACGTGTCGCGAAGCCTGCTGCGCACGGTCTGCACGGGGGCGCTCGCCGCGGTGACGGCCCTCGCGGGAGCACTCCCGGCGGCGGGCGCCGCCCCGCCGGACCCGCCCGCCGACCCCCCGGCCCAGGCCCCGATCGCCTTCGCCGACCCGGCGGCGGAACCGGTGGGGCCGGTCGACCCGGACGCCTCGACGGAGCCGACGGGGACGGGGGACCCGGCGGCGGACGCGACGACCGACGCCCCCGATCCGGCCGGCACCCCGGTCGACCCGACCGACCCCCCTGCCGATCCGGCCGGACCGACGCACCCCGTCGGCACCCCGACCAGTCCGACCAGTCCGGCCGCCTCCGGACGCCCCGCGCTCCCCGCACCCTCCGGTGTCGAGGCCACGGACCCCACGGACCCCACGGCCGTCACCGACGACGCCGCCGCGCTTCCGCCGCCCGGCGGCGACTCCGTGGCCGGGCTCCTGACGCGGCTGCGGACGCTGTACGGGCAGGCCGAGGAGGCCACCGAGCGGTACAACGCCGCCGAGGAGTCGCTGAAGGTGCAGACGGCCGACACCGTGAAGGTGACGGCCCGGCTCACGGCCGCCCGGGCAGCCCTGGCGCAGGGGCGCGCCGAGGCCGGCCGGATCGCCAGGGAGCAGTACCAGGGCAGGTCCGAACTCTCGTCGTACGTCCGGCTGCTGTTCTCGCCGGACGCCCAGTCGGCCCTGGACCAGGGGCATCTGATGGCCCGTGCGGCCCGTGGGCGGGCCACGGCCGTGACGCGGCTCGAAGCGGCGGAGCGGCGGGCCGACGCGCTCGCGAGCTCCTCGCGCAAGGCCCTGGACCGCCGGCAGGGCCTCGTCGCCGCGCAGCTCAAGCGGCGCGACGAGGTGACGGCGACGCTGCGCGAGGTGGAGAAGCTGCTCGCCGGGCTCTCGCCCGACCAGCTCGCCCGGATCACCGAGCTGGAACGGGTCCAGACGGCGGGCGCCCAGCGCGAACTGCTCGACTCCGGCGTCCTGGACGACTCCCTGACGCCCACGTCGGCCGGCGCGGAGGCCCTGCGGTTCGCGGTGGGCGAGATCGGCAAGCCGTACGAGTGGGGAGCGGAGGGCCCGGACTCCTACGACTGCTCGGGGCTCACCCAGCAGGCGTGGGCGGCCGCCGGCCGGGAGATCCCCCGCACCAGCCAGGAGCAGTGGGCCACACTGCCCCGTGTCGGTCTGGAGGAACTGCGCCCCGGCGACCTGGTCGTGTACTTCCCGGGCGCCACCCATGTGGCCCTCTACCTCGGCGGGGGCCTGGTGGTGCAGGCACCCCGCCCGGGCGGGAAGGTCAAGGTCTCACCCCTCGCGGCGAACCCCCTCCTGGGCGCCGTCCGCCCCGACCCGACCGGGACGACCCTGGCCGCGTACACGCCTCCGCCCCTTCCGGCGGGAGCGAAGGACGGCGGGGACGAGGGCTACGACCGGAGCTGAGGCAAGAGCCGAGCTGCTCGGGCGAGCGGTCCGCCGGGCCGAGCGGTGCGTCGGCTACTCGAAGAGGGCGACCACGCCGATGATCCAGACGGCGACGAAGATCCCGCCGCCGACCAGGCAGCCCAGCGTGACGATCACGCCGCCCAGGCTCCAACCGCCGGAGTCGGGTGCGACGTACTCGCCCCGGTCGTCGTAGGAGGCCGGATCGTCCCAGTCGACCGGGCGGCCCAGCTCCTCGGCGCGGGCCTCGCGGAGCGACGCGAGCCGCTGCCCGGCGAGCGCGGTGGCCGCCCGCTCCTCGGGGCCGCGCCAGGCAAGGGCCTTCATGCGGCGGGCCGGAGACCGGTACCGCTCCTCGAACGCCTCGGTCTCCTCCGCGCGCCGGTCCTCTTCGAGGTACGTCCACCGCCCCGCCTGCGCCGCATCCCCGTACAGCCGGTACACCTCGCCGAGCCGGCGCCGGAGGGTCAGGTCGTCGGGGAAGGAGGAGACGAGGCCGCGCAGGCGCTGACGTGCCTGGGGCACGCGTCCGGCGGCCAGGTCGGCGTCCACGCGCGCAAGGGTGTTCGACAAGGGCATGTCCCTCATCCTGGGACACCGGCACCCCGCGGATCGACCTCATTTCGGCGAAGTGGCGCCGTCCGCCCGCAGGGCCGCAGGCCGACGACGCCACTTTCCCTGGAAGACCTAGGACTTCGGGGCCGTCGCTCCGACGACGGTGCCGAGCCCCGGGGTGGCTGCCAGCGCCTGGGAGAAGGCGGCCGAGGCGGTGGCCGCGCTCGCCGAGGTCGACGGAGCGGCGGTGGTGGGGGTGGTGGCCGGGGCGGGGACCGGGCGGCCGGACGCGGCGTTCAGGACGCCCTGCAGGGCCGAGTAGACGAAGTCCTCGAGGGGGGCCACGGTGCGGGTGCCGACCCCGGAGCCGGACTCCGTGGAGGGGAGGAGCGGCGCGGCGGCAGCCTGGGTGGCGGCCGCGCCCAGGAGGGCCCCGGCGAGGGCGAGGGAGGCGACGGTACGTCGCAGGGTGGTGTTCACGCCGGTAGGAACGTCCGGACACCTGAGCGGTTACGTTCCCCCACCCGGATGCGGTGCCGTTCGTGTGACGGGTCCCCCGGGCCGGTGAAGGGGCCCGGGGGAGGCTGACCGGCGGGCGTCAGCCGGCGGTGACGGAGGCCAGGTAGGCGTTCGTCTTCTCCGGGTCGAAGAAGAAGTTCTCGAAGTCGGAGGGGTCGTCGAAGCCGTTGGCGAAGCGGTCGGCGACGGGCTGGAGCTGGCCGGCCGCGCCGAGGAGGTTGAGGACGTGCTCCGGTGGCGGGGCCAGCATGGCGTTCGTCCACTTGGTCACGTGCTGGGCCGTCTGCCAGTAGCGGTCGAACGCGCTCTGCATCCACTCCTCGTCGAAGGGCAGGTCGCCCCGCTCGACGATGGCGGCGAGGTACGCGGCGGCGCACTTGGAGGCCGAGTTGGAGCCCTGGCCGGTGATGGGGTCGTTGGCGACGACGACGTCGGCGACACCGAGGACCAGACCGCCTCCGGGGAGCCGGCCGACGGGGTTGCGGACGGTCGGCGCGTACCGGCCGGCGAGGGTGCCGCCCGCGTCGGTCAGCTCGACCTTGGTGGCCCGCGCGTACTCCCAGGGGGTGAAGCGCTCCATGAGCTCCAGCGTCAGCGCCAGGTGCTCGGAGGGGTCCTTCACGCCCTGGAAGGCGTCGAGCGGACCGCCGGGGACGCCCTCCCAGAAGAGGATGTCGGCGCGGCCGCCGGTGGTGAGGGTCGGCATGACGAACAGTTCGCCGACGCCGGGGACCACGTTGCAGCGGACCGCGTCGAAGTCGGGGTGCTCGGGGCGCGGGCCGAGGCCGTGGACGTAACTGACGGCCAGGGCGCGCTGCGGCTCGCTGTACGGCGAACGGGAGGCGTCGCGGCCGAACATGGAGACCAGCTCGCCCTTGCCGGCGGCGACGAGCACCAGGTCGTAGCTGCGGGAGAAGTAGTCGAGGTCGCCGACGGCCACGCCGTGGATGACCAGCTGGCCGCCGCGCTGGACGAAGGTGTCCATCCAGCCGGCCATCTTCACGCGCTGGTCGACGGACTGGGCGAAGCCGTCCAGCCTGCCGACCCAGTCGATCACACGGGACGAGTCGGGGCCGGCGACGGAGACGCCGAGGCCCTCGATGCGGGGGGCCTGGGACTCCCAGAAGTCGAGCCCCAGGTCGCGCTCGTGCTGGAGCGCGGTGTCGAACATGCACTGGGTGGACATGACGCGCCCGGACCGGATCTCGTCGGCGGTCCGGTTCGACATGAGGGTGACCTCGTACCCCTGGGACTGGAGGCCGAGGGCGAGCTGGAGGCCGGACTGTCCGGCGCCGACTATGAGTATCTTCCGCATGGGTGGTGCTCCTGGCGACTGTGAGCGAGGGGAGGGCTATTCGGGGGTGGCTTCGAGCGCGTGCGCGACCATCGCGAGCAGGCTCTCGACGACGCTGTAGCGCTTGCGCGCGTCCATGATCACCACGGGTACGTGCGGAGGGACGGTCAGGGCCTCCCTGACGTCCTCCACCTCGAACACCTCGGTGCCCTCGAAGTGGTTGACGGCCACGATGTACGGAAGTCCACAGCTCTCGAAGTAGTCGAGAGCCGGGAAGCAGTCGGTGAGCCGCCGGGTGTCGGCGAGCACGATCGCCCCGATCGCGCCGCGCACCAGGTCGTCCCACATGAACCAGAAGCGCTGCTGCCCCGGCGTGCCGAAGACGTACAGCACCAGGTCGTTGTCGAGCGTGATCCGGCCGAAGTCCATCGCGACCGTGGTCGTGAGCTTGTCGGGCGTGGCCGTGAGGTCGTCGGTCTCCTCGCTCGCCCGGGTCATCAGCGCCTCGGTCTGGAGCGGGGTGATCTCCGAGACCGCGCGGACGAAGGTGGTCTTGCCCACGCCGAAGCCGCCCGCGACCACGATCTTCGTGGCTATCGGGGCGCGGGTGTGGTCCAGCTGCCAGTCCTGGGCACCGTCCTCGGCGTCCGGGGCGGGGGTGTCCGGATCGGGGGTGTCCGGGGCGAGAGAACCGGTCCCGGGCTGCGCGGGAACGCCCGCGACGGCCGGTGATTCGGAGACGGCGGAGGCGTCAGAGACGACGGAGTCCACTCAGCACCCTTTCGAGGAGCGCGCGGTCGGGCTGGCCGGTGCCGTGACCGGTCCCGTACACACGGATCTTTCCCTGGTCGGCCAGGTCGCTGAGCAGCACCCGGACGACCCCCAACGGCATCTTGAGAAGCGCCGAGATCTCCGCGACCGTCCGCATCCGGCGGCAGATCTCGACGATGGCCCGCATCTCCGGCATGAGACCGCGGGCGGCGGTCCCGCCGTCGGTGAGGACCTTGCGGGCGGCGGGCGCTTCGAGCGCCGCCACGAAGGTCTCGACGAGCAGGATGTGTCCGAAGCGGGTCCGGCCGCCGGTCAGCGAGTAGGGGCGCACGCGCGCGGGGCGCCGGCCCTCTCCCCGTACCGGCAGCTTGTGGAGGTACGAGGCGGACGTCACTGGGGGCTCTCCATCGATTTGCGCAGCTCGCTGCGGACTTCGGGGGTGAGTACGTGCCCGGCGCGGCCCACGAAGAGCGCCATGTGGTACGCCACGACGCTCATGTCGCAGTCGGGCGTGGCGTGCACGCCGAGCAGCGAGCCGTCGCTGATCGACATCACGAAGACGCTGCCGTCCTCCATCGCGACCATCGTCTGCTTGACCCCGCCGCCGTCCATCAGCCGGGCGGCGCCGATGGTGAGGCTGCCGATGCCGGAGACGATCGTGGCCAGGTCCGCGCTGGAGCCGCGGGGCCCGCCGGGGCGGCCCGGCTCACCGGTGACCGTCGTGGCCTGCTGGACAGCCGGGTCGGACGACAGCAGCAGCAGGCCGTCGGAGGAGACGACGGCGACCGAGCGGACGCCGGGCACCTCCTCGACCAGATTGCCCAGCAGCCATTGCAGGTTGCGGGCCTCCGTGCTCAGTCCGAACGTTCCCGTCGCGGTCAACTGCGTGCCTCCTCGCCTGAGTCCCCCGTCATCTCCTCTGTACGTGCAGTCCTTACGGCCTCACTCCGCGCCGTGTCCATCCGCTCCGTGCCCAACTCGGCCTCGACGTCGCGCCGTCCGGCCTTGGCTCCCTGGTGGAAGCCACCGAGCCGCCTTCGCAGGGCCTCGGCGTCCACGCCGCTCTTACGGGTGGTGGCGGTGGCGTCGGGCTGACGCACCACCTGCGGGGTGCGCTTGGGCAGGCCCTTGTCGGTGACCCGCTCCCACTGCGCGGGGCGGGGCCCGGGAACCGCCGGGTCGGCGGCCGGCACGGGGGCGGTGACCGGTCCGGGGACGGAGGGGGCCTGGGGTTCCACGGCGTGGGCGGGCTCGACGTCCTCGGCCACGCGCTCGTGGTCGTCCGGCTCCGGCGGCGGGTCGGGCAGCCGGACCTGGAGCGTGGTCTCGGAGACGGACTCCCCGAGGGGCGCGGGCTCGGCGTCGTACGCCGGCTCGGGCTCGGGGGCGTTCGCGGGCTCGTACCGGACCTCGGGCTCGGGCGCGTACGCGGGCTCCGGCTCGGGGGCGTACGCCGTGGCGGGCTCGGCCTCGGGGGCGTACTCCGGCTCCGGGGCGTACGGCGCCTCCGGCTCGGGGGCGTACTCCTGCTCGGGCGCGGGCTCGGGGGTGCGGGCGGGCGTCCCGCCGGCCGCCTCGGCCGCGAGGACGGCACGCTCGGCGGCCTCGACGAGGGGGTCGCGGGTGCGGGACGGCAGGGTGTTGGAGTTGGCCTCGGCCACCGAACCGGGCAGCTGGATGACGGGCGCGGCGCCCGCGACCCGTACCGGGTGCGAGACGGTGGCCGGCGGGGCGGCGGGGAGCAGCGGGAGCGGGAGCACGACGACGGCGGTCGTGCCGCCCGGCTGCTGCTCGCGGAGCTCGACGCGGACGCCGTGGCGGGCGGCCAGGAGGGCGGTGACCCGCATGCCGAGCCCCTCGCCGTCGAAGGCGTCCGGGTCGGCGTCGGCGAGCCGGGCGTTGAGCTCGGCGAACCGGTGGGCGGTCATGCCGATGCCGGAGTCCTGCACGGAGAGCATCACCTCGCCGCTCTCCAGGAGCCAGCCGGAGAGCTGGACCTCGGCGTCGGGCGGCGAGAAGGAGGTGGCGTTCTCCAGGAGCTCCGCGACGAGGTGGCTCAGGTCGTCCGCGGCGAAGCCGGCGACCTGGGCGTGCGGCGGGAGGGACTGGATGGTCACCCGCTCGTACCGCTCGATCTCGCTGACGGCGGCGCGCAGGACGTCGACCAGCGGAACGGGCCCGGCGTGGCCGTGGACGTGCTCGTGGCCGGCGAGGACCAGCAGGTTCTCGCTGTGGCGGCGCATGACGGTGGCCATGTGGTCGAGCTTGAAGAGGGTGCCGAGGCGGTCCGGGTCCTGCTCGCGCTCCTCCAGCTTCTCGATGACGCCGAGTTGGCGCTCGACGAGCCCGAGGCTGCGCAGCGAGAGGTTGACGAAGGTGTGGTGGACCGTGTTCCGGAGCCGTTCGAGCTCGGCGGTGAGGAGGGCGACGCGGCCCTGGAGCTCGGCGCGCTGGGCGGCGAGCTCGGCGCCGACGGCCTCCTTGGCCTCGGCCAGGTCGGCGCGCTCGTCGGTGAGCCGCTCGGTGTGGGCGGCGAGGCCGGAGAGCTTGCCGTGGAGGCTGTTGAGGGAGCGGACGACCTGGGCGAACTCGTCGTTGCGGCCGGTGAAGCGGACCGGCTCCTCGGTGTGCGGCGCGGGGGCGGCGGCGAGCCTGGCCGCGCCGATGCGCAGGACGGCGAGCGGGCGCGTGAGGGTGCGGGCGACGTAGGTGGAGATGCCGATCGCGACGAGGAGGCAGCCGCCGAGGTAGGCGATGCGCAGTTCGAGGGCGGTGACGTCGTCGTCGCGGAGCGCGGCGAGCCGTTCGACGCGCTCGGCGGAGAGGGCGGACTCGACGCCGCGCATCTGCTCGACGCGGGCGGAGAGGGCGGCGTCCAGGGTGGCCGGGTCGGTCTCGCGCTCGGCCTCGGTGAACCGGGGCTGGTCGGTGAGGCCGGACAGGGCGCGCTCGGCGCTCTTGACGTCGGGTCCGGTGACGGTGGCGGCGAGCGAGTCGCGGGCGGCGGAGCCGGCGGCCTGGTCGAAGTCGCCGAGGGCGGCGAGTTCGCGGACGCGGGCCTGCTGGGCGGCGGCGCTCAGGGCGTCGCGGGCGCGCTCGGCCTCCGCGGCGCCCTCGGGCACGTCCGGGACGTAGGTGCCGGTGTCGGAGTCGTAGTGGACCTCGCCGGTGGGCTTGGGCTGCGGCACGGAGAGGGCGGCGACGAGCAGGCCGCGGGTGGCGGACGCCTGTTCGACGGCGCGGCTCAGCGCGGCCGGGGCGCGGGTGGCCTCGGTGAGCGAGGTGTCGGCGGCGCGGGCCGGGGTCTTGTCGGCGAGCTCGTCGGCGAGGGCCTGGAGTTTGCCGATGACGTCCGAGTACGCCTTGTGGGCCTCCAGGGCGGTGCCCTTGCCGGTGAGGGCGGCACGGCGGATGGAGGGGACCCCGGCGAGGTCGCGGCGGAGCTCGACGCCTGCGGCGGGCCTGATCTCGTCGATCTGGCGGTCGACGCGGGTGGACCGGGCGTCGGTGATCTGGCGTCGGTCCTCGGCGTCACCGGTCTGGGCGTCGCGGCCGGCGGCGATGTAGGCGACGATCTCGTCGCGCTCGTCGGCGAGGGAGTGCGCCAGGGTGACGGCCTGCCGGTCGAGTTCGGCGAGGGTGACCAGGCGCTGGGAGTCGGTCAGCTCGGCGGAGGCGGCGAGGACCGCGGGCGCTCCGGCGGCGAGGACGGTGACGCCGACGAGGGCGACGCCGGCGACGAGGCGGTTGCGGACGCGCTTGGTGCGGCCGGCGGGGGGCTGGGGCTGCGTCTGCGCGGGGGACGCCGGGGTCCCGCCGGGGGTCGGCTCCGCACCGGGGGCCTGGCTCCGCGTGCCGTTGTTGCTCCGAGGCCGCTTCTTCTGCACCGGTGCTCGCATTCTTGACTCGTCCGCCCACAAAGCAGAGGTGACGACCGGTCACATGGAGCGCCCCCACCCCTGGTACGGCTTCCGACCATTCCAGCGCTTCTGGGAAGGGGGCGCGCATCGGCCGCTCCGCCACCCGAACGAGTGAACAACACTCATGAGTTGGCGAACAACTTCCCCGGGCGCCTCCGGCGGGGGCCCGCGGGGCCTCGGTTGGATCTTCCGGGCGGGCTTTGGCAGGATGCCCGCCCGCAGCTCGACGGAGGTGTCCGTTCCGCCTCGCTCGGCCCGGTCACCCGGTTGGTACAGGCCATTTCCGGTCATATGCAGGTCCCGTGAAGGAGTGCGGGAACGCCGGAACGGGGGCGGGCACACTGGACCTCATGCGCAGCGACGTCGCCTCCCTCCCCGGCAGCCCCGAACGCCCCAACGAGGACTGGGCGGCCGCCGCTCTGCCCGCTTCGGGGCGCGGCGGAACCGTCGTGCTGCTCGACGGCGTCACACCCCCCGCCGGAGATGACGGTTGTGTGCACACCGTGCCGTGGTTCACCGCGCGCCTCGGCGGGGCTTTGACCGAACTGTCCGCTTCCCGGCCGGACATGCCCCTGTCCGAGATCCTGTCGCGGGCAATCCGGCGCACCGCGGACGCCCATCGGGACACCTGTGACCTTTCTCACGCACGTACGCCCCAGGCGACGGTGGTCCTCGTGCGCTGGGACGCGGACGTGGTCGAGCATCTCGTGCTGTCCGACTCGGCGCTCCTCCTGGAGGCTCCGGACGGTTCGGTCCGCGCCGTGCTCGACGACCGGCTCGACCGGGTGCCGGACGAGGTCCGGCGCTCCCTGGCGGCCACGGACCGGCTGCGCAACCGCGAGGGCGGCTTCTTCACCGCGGCGGCCGACCCCGCGGTCGCGGCGCGGGCGGTGACCGGCTCGACCCCTCGCACCCGGGTGCGGTCGCTGGCGGCGCTCACGGACGGGGCGTCGCGCTGGGTGGAGCTCTTCGGCGCGGGCGACTGGACGGCCTGCCTCGGCGTCCTGCGCGAGGAGGGGCCGTCCGGCCTGCTGCGCCGGGTGCGGGCCCTGGAGACCGGGGACGCGGCGGCGGGCGGGACGCACCGGTGGAAGACCCACGACGACGCGACGGCGGTCTACGCGGAGCCGGGCGACCACTGAGCGGCGGCCTCCCCGGGGGAGGCCGAGCCGTCGACCCCTCCGCCCCGGAACTCCGGAACCGGGCGGGAGTCGGGCGGGCGCCGGGGCCGGAACCGGGCGGGCGCCGGGGCCGGAACCAGCCCGGAACCGGGCCATAACCAGACCGAACCGGGCCGGAACCGGGCGGTCAGCCCTCCGAGCGGACGTTGAAGTGGTGCAGCAGCCGGGCCAGTTCGGCGACCTCGACGCGGTCCCAGTCGACGAGCTTGCGGACGTACCGCTCGCGCCGCGCGTCCCGCACGTGCCGGAAGCGGTCGCGCCCCTCCTCGGTGAGCCGGACCAGGGAGGCGCGTCCGTCGGCGGGGTCGGGGTCCCGGACGACGAGGCCGAGCACCTCCAGCGCGCGCAGCTGCCGGCTCATGGTCGCCTTGCCGACCCCGAAGTACCCGGCCAGTTCGGTGGCCCGCTGGGGCCCGGCGTCGTCCAGCCGGACGAACAGGCCGTAGGCGGCCGGCTCCAGCTCCGGGTGCACCTCGCGCGCCATCTCGCCGGACTGGGCTCGGGCGCGGCGCAGGAACACGGCCAGCTCGCGTTCGAGGGCGAGGAACTCGGGGTCCACCCCGACGGACGCGGGGGCCGGTGCACGGCGGGGCCGGTCGTCGCCCGCGGCGGCCGGGGCGGCCGTGATGTGGCCTCCGGCCGCCGGGGTGCCGGCCCGGACGTCGTCCGCGGCCCGGCCTTCGCTTCCCGTACCGCTTGCGTGCACGTCGGCACCTCCCACGCGTTCTCCGGCGGCTGCCCGGTGGTCCGGCCGCCGGTTTCCGGCCGCTGAAAGTTTCTTCCCGCCGCGGCCATCTCCGCAGCTCCTCCAGTATTTCGCAGGAGTAGACCAACGGCGGCATCCGGGGGCTCTTCCCCGGGTGGGTCTACGTGCGTAGCGTCGTTCCCGGCGCAGGGATGACATGTCCACACCATGCGTCATCGGCACCGTGCGCCCCCACCCCCAGCAGCTCCCCCCACCGAGCCTTTCGGAGGCACGCAATGCGTGTGCACAGATCCGGAACGACCCTCGCCGGCGCCGCCCTGGCGACCCTGGCCCTGCTCCTCCCCCTCGCCGGACCCGCCGGCGCCGCAGAGGACCCGGGCACCCGGGCCGTCCCGGCACGCGGCTCCGCCTACATGGGCATGGGCGTGATGGCGCACGACGGCAAGGGCGCCGGGCCCGCCGGCGGCAGCGCCCTCGCCGCCCAGACCGAGGGCGTCGACGTCTCCAGCCACAACGGCAACGTGGCCTGGTCCACGCTGTGGAACAGCGGCGTGAAGTGGGCCTACGTGAAGGCCACGGAAGGCACGTACTACAAGAACACCTCCTTCAACCAGCAGTACACCGGCTCCTACAACGTCGGCATGATCCGGGGCACGTACCACTTCGCCACCCCGGACACGACGGGCGGCGCCGCCCAGGCCGACTACTTCGTGAACAACGGCGGCGGCTGGTCGAAGGACGGCAGGACCCTGCCGGGCGTGCTCGACATCGAGTGGAACCCGTACGGCGCGGCCTGCTACGGCAAGTCGGCGTCCGGGATGGTCGCGTGGATCCGGGACTTCGTGGACCGCTACCGGTCCCGCACGGGCCGCGACCCGGTGATCTACACCGCCACGAGCTGGTGGAAGCAGTGCACCGGGAACTCCGCCGCCTTCGCCTCCGCCAACCCGCTGTGGATCGCGCGGTACGCCTCCGAGGTCGGCGAGCTCCCGGCCGGCTGGGCCTACCACACCATCTGGCAGTACACCTCGTCCGGCCCGACGGTCGGGGACCACAACCACTTCAACGGCGACTACTCGCGCGTACAGGCGCTCGCCAACGGCTGACCAGGCCCTTCGCGCGACGAGCGGTCCACGGCGGCTCCCCGGGTGTGCGGCACCCCGGGGGGCCGCCGCGGCTTTTTCCACCCACCCCCTTGCCCATTGGTATGGACCAATGCGAGGCTCTACGCCGGTCGCCCGGAAGACAACTTCCGTGCGACCGGCGCGCGTTGCTCGTCCCGTACTCCCCCACGCACGAGAGAGAGCCCCCGCATGGCCTCCCACCGCCGCACCACCACCGTGGCCGCCGCCACCCTGTCCGCCGCTGCGCTCGTCGGCCTCACCCCCACGGCGGCCGGCGCCCACGGGGCCGTCTTCAACCCGGTCAGCCGGGTGGCCTCCTGCTACGCCGAGGGCCCCGAGACGCCCAAGTCCCAGGTCTGCAAGGACCTCGTCGCCGACTCCGGCACCCAGCCGCTCTACGACTGGAACGAGGTCAACATCGCCAACGCCGACGGGCAGCACCGGACGCTCATCCCGGACGGCAAGCTCTGCTCGGCGAACCGCGCCAAGTACCGGGCCCTGGACTGGGCCCGCACCGACTGGCCCGCGACGGCCGTCGCCGCCGGCTCCTTCGACTTCAAGGTCCGGGTGACCGCCCCCCACTCCGGCACCATGACGATCTACATCACGAAGGCCGGCTTCGACCCGACGCAGCCGCTCAAGTGGTCGGACCTGGACGCGACCCCCGTCGCCGTCTACCAGACCACCCGCACCTCGACCGACGGGTTCTACAACTTCACCGGCAACCTGCCGGCCCGCACCGGCCGCCACATCGTCTACCAGGTGTGGCAGCGCAACGACAGCCCCGAAGCCTTCTACAGCTGCTCGGACGTCACCTTCGGCGCGGCGGCGACCGCGGCCGGCGCGACGCAGGCCAAGGCCCCGACCGAGGCGAAGATCGCGGCGGGCGCCAAGCTCTCCACCGTGAGCCACGCGGGCCACGGCGGCGACGAGCAGGCGCCGGCCCTCTCCTCCGAGGCCGCCGGGACCCCCTCCTCGCCGCTCCCCCTGGCCCTGGCCGGCGCGGGCGCCGTCGCCGCCTTCGCGGCCGGCAGCCTGCTCCTGGGCCGCCGCCGGAACCCGTCCGCCTCCTGACGCACCGTCCGTGTCCGGCTCCTGACGCCCCCGGGCACCCCCAGGAGCCGGACACGGACGGCCTAGGCGGTGGACGAACCGAGCGGGAAGAGGGCCGTGAGCCGGGGCAGCGCCAACCCCTCCGGCCGGGTTCCCCGGGTCACCACGCCCTCTTCCCGCTCTTCCGGCTCCTCGCGCTCCTCCTCCAGCTCCTCGACCGCGTCGAGGAACTCCTCGCCCTCGTCGTCCTCCTGGCCCGTCAGCTCGTCGTAGGCGTCCTGGGCGACGTAGTCGAGCTCCTCCCACTCGGGCCACTCGTCGTCGCGCCAGACGTCGTGGTGCCGACCCACCAGCACCCTGATCCCGGGCACGTCGGCCAGCGCGTCGGGGTCGGCGACCACCGACTCGTACACCTTGCGCCCCTGGCCCACCAGCCAGAGCGTGAAGTAGTGGAAGCCGTCGTCGCTGCAGGCGCCGCCCTCGACCCGGTTGGCCGCCCGCCACAGCCCGCGCGTGTCGGCGGCCTCGCACGCCTCCTCCAGCCGCACCTGGAACTCCACGCTCTCGGCCGCCGGACGCCGCAGCAGCTCCGTCCGCAGCCACTCCAGCCGCTCGTCCCGGTCACCGGTGCGGCGGCCCAACTCGTCGATGAGAGCCCAGAAGGCGTCGTCGTTCATGTGTACGAGCATGACAGCCTCCACCGACATCCGGATACGCCGGATCGGGGTGCCCGGGAGGGCACCCCGATCCGGAGCCGGCGTCACGCGGCCGTGCGGGCGTCGCGCGGCCGCGCGGGGGTCACGCGGCCACGCCCACCGCCACGGCCGCCGGGGCCAGCGCGATCTCCAGGACCTGCCGCACGTCCGTCACCGGGTGGACCTCCAGCTTCTCCAGGATCTCGGCCGGGACGTCGTCGAGGTCGGCCTCGTTCCGCTTGGGGATCACGACCGTGGTGATGCCCGCCCGGTGCGCGGCGAGCAGCTTCTGCTTCACCCCGCCGATCGGGAGCACCCGCCCGGTGAGGGAGACCTCGCCGGTCATGGCGACGTCCGTCCGGACCAGCCGGCCGCTCAGCAGGGACGCCAGCGCGGTCGTCATGGTCACGCCCGCGCTCGGGCCGTCCTTCGGCACCGCGCCCGCCGGGAAGTGGATGTGCACGCCCCGGTCCTTGAGGCCGGTGACGGGCAGCTCCAGCTCCGCACCGTGCGAGCGGAGGAAGGAGAGCGCGATCTGCGCCGACTCCTTCATCACGTCGCCCAACTGGCCGGTGAGGGTGAGCCCGGCGGCGCCGGTCTCGGGGTCGGCGAGGGACGCCTCCACGAAGAGCACGTCGCCACCCGCGCCCGTGACCGCGAGCCCGGTGGCCACCCCGGGCACCGCCGTGCGCCGCTCGGCCGGGTCCTGGGCCGACTCGGGAACGTGGTGCGGGCGCCCGATGAGCTCCCTCAGGTCCTCGGGTCCGACCGTGAACGGCAGCTCGCGGTCGCCCAGTTCGTGCTGGGCCGCGATCTTCCTGAGCAGCCGGGCGATCGAGCGCTCCAGGGTGCGGACGCCCGCCTCGCGGGTGTACTCGCCGGCCAGCTTCCGCAGGGAGGCGTCCTCCAGGACGACCTCGCCGGACTCCAGGCCGGCCCGCTCCAGCTGGCGCGGGAGCAGGTGGTCGCGGGCGATGACGACCTTCTCGTCCTCCGTGTAGCCGTCGAGCCTGACCAGCTCCATGCGGTCGAGGAGCGCCTCGGGGATGGCTTCGAGGACGTTGGCCGTGGCGAGGAAGACCACGTCGGAGAGGTCGAGTTCGACCTCCAGGTAGTGGTCGCGGAAGGTGTGGTTCTGCGCCGGGTCGAGGACTTCGAGGAGGGCGGCCGCCGGGTCGCCCCGGAAGTCGGAGCCCACCTTGTCGATCTCGTCGAGCAGGACCACCGGGTTCAAGGTCCCGGCCTCCTTGATCGCCCGGACGATCCGGCCGGGCAGGGCTCCGACGTAGGTCCGGCGGTGGCCGCGGATCTCCGCCTCGTCCCGGACGCCGCCGAGGGCGACGCGGACGAACTCGCGTCCCATCGCGTGCGCGACGGACTCGCCGAGGGAGGTCTTGCCGACGCCGGGCGGTCCGACGAGGGCGAGGACGGCTCCGCCGCGGCGGCCGCCGACGACGCCGAGGCCCCGGTCGGAGCGCCGCTTGCGCACGGCGAGGTACTCGGTGATGCGCTCCTTCACGTCGTCGAGGCCGGCGTGCTCGGCGTCGAGGACGGCCCGGGCGCCGCGGATGTCGTAGCGGTCCTCGGTCCGCTCGTTCCAGGGCAGTTCGAGGACGGTGTCGAGCCAGGTGCGGATCCAGGAGCCCTCCGGGGACTGGTCGCTGGACCGCTCCAGCTTCTCGACCTCCTTGAGGGCGGCCTCGCGGACCTTCTCGGGCAGGTCGGCGGCCTCCACGCGGGCGCGGTAGTCGTCGGACTCGTCGCCCTCGGCCTCGCCGTTGAGGTCGCGGAGTTCCTTGCGGACGGCGTCGAGCTGGCGGCGGAGCAGGAACTCGCGCTGCTGCTTGTCGACGCCCTCCTGGACGTCCTTGGCGATGGTCTCGGCGACGTCCTGCTCGGCGAGGTGCTCGCGGAGCTGGGCGGCGGCGAGGCGGAGGCGGGCGACCGGGTCGGCCGTCTCCAGGAGCGCGACCTTCTGCTCGACGGTGAGGAAGGGCGAGTAGCCGGAGTTGTCGGCGAGGGCGCCGACGCCGTCGATCTGCTGGACGCGGTCGACGACCTGCCAGGCACCGCGCTTCTTGAGCCAGCTGGTGGCGAGCGCCTTGTACTCCTTGACCAGTTCGGTCACGGAGCCGGGCAGCGGGTCGGGCAGGATCTCCTCGACCGTGCCGCCCTCGACCCACAGGGCGGCGCCGGGGCCGGTCGTCCCGGCGCCGATGCGGACGCGGCCGATGCCGCGGATCAGTGCGCCGGGGTCGCCGTCGGACAGGCGTCCGACCTGCTCGACGATGCCCAGGACGCCGGTTCCGGCGTAGGTCCCGTCGACGCGGGGCACCAGGAGCACCCGCGGCTTGCCGGCGCCGGGCCGGGCGGCGGCCTGCGCGGCCTCGACGGCGGCGCGTACCTCGGTGTCGGACAGGTCGAGCGGCACCACCATGCCGGGCAGCACGACCTCGTCGTCGAGCGGCAGCACAGGCAGAGTGAGCGGCACGGACGCCATGGACTCAGAAGCCATGATCTCCCCTTCGGCAGTCAAGTTGAGCTGTACCGACTCAATGCACCTGAGCCCGGGAATGTTCCCGGACGTTCGTTCGCTCTGAGCGATCACCCTCCCGCGGGCACGCACCCCGGGATGTAATCCCTGCATGGATATTGCAGCCATTACATCGGCCTGGGTGGCCGGCTGGACCGTCTCCCGCGGCACTCCGGCCGCCGTCACCGAGCCCTGGGGCCACCGCATCGACGTCGGCCTGCCCCGGCACGTCGTGCGGCACGTCCTGCCGGCCCCCGACGCCGCCTCCGTCGGCGCGCTCTGCACCCGGCTCACCGAGCCGTACAGCTGGCTCAAGGTGATGGCCGCCCCGGAGGAGGTGGCCCCGTGGATCACCGAGGGGTGGACGGTCCCCGACGACCCCGGCTTCATGATGGTCAAGCCGCTCGACCCCGGCGCCCGGCCCGCGCCGCCGGAGGCGTACGTCCGGACGACCGAGACCCGGGACGGCGTCATCCGGGTCCGGATCCTCGCACCGGACGGCACCCTCGCCGCCCGCGGCCAGATCGCCCCGACCGGCTCCACGGCCGTCGCCGACCAGATCGAGACCGACCCCGCCCACCGACGCCGCGGCCTGGGCGCCAACGTGATGCGCACCCTGGAGGCCGCGGCGGCCCAGGCGGGCGCCACGACCGGCGTGCTCGCCGCCACCACGGACGGCCTCGCCCTCTACGACTCGCTCGACTGGCGCTACCGGGGCCCGCTCACCGGCATCGTCCGCGACGGCGCCTGACGGTTCCCCGGGGCCCGGCCGCACCGCGCGGGCCCCGGGGAACCCGCCCGTCCGGCTGCGCGGGGCGCCTTCGAAGGGGCATGCTCGACCCATGGTGCGAGGCGTACGGGGAAAGTGGTGCGGGACCCTGCTGCTGGCGGCGGCCCTGGCCGTGGGCGGGGCGAGCGGCTGCGGGCCCGAGGTGCCGCCCGCGCCCGGCGGGCCGCCGTCGGGGCCGACCGCGCCCTCCGTGCCTCCGGCGGGCACCCCTTCCACCACCACGACACCGGCCTCCCCGTCGCAGGACACCCCCTCGGCCGAGGTCCTCGTCGAGGTGGTCGTCAACGGCGGCCTGGCCGGGGTCCGCAACCGGCTCGTGGTCCACGACGACGGCAGCTGGACCGTCCGCTCCGGCACCAGGGCGCCCCGGACCGGCCGCCAGACCCCCGCCGAGACCGCCGCGCTCAAGGCCGCCCTGGAGGACCCGGCGTACGCCCGGGTCCCGGAGCGGCCGGCCGGCAGTCCGATCGCCGACGGCTTCCAGTACTACGTGACCTACCGCCACCGCCTCGTCGTCGCGGACGACGGCGACCGCCCGGAGGCCCTGCGGCGCGTCTTCGCCGCCCTGCCGGAGGGCGGCCCGCCGACGAGCCCCTGAGGCGCGCGCCACCGGGGCCGTACGCCGAAGCCGACCACCGGCTCCCCACCCTCCGCCGAGGCACCGCGCGCAGAAGCGCCCGCGCGCCTGATCGGCCGTGCGGCGACGCGGAGCGTCAGCCCTTCGGTGCGGCGATCGCCGCGTACTGGCGCCGCAGGGAGGCGCCGACGCGGGCCGGCATGTCCACCGAGGCGGGGTCGAGGGCCCACTGGATCTGCAGGCCGTCCATGACGGCGAGGTGCTCCCGGGCGACGGCGGCGCAGTCGGTGTCGGAGCGGAGTTCGCCGCGCCGGACCCCCTGCTCCAGGAGGTCGACCGTGTGCCGGAGCACGCGCGCGTAGCGCTCCTTGAAGTACGCGTGGGCGGGGTGGCCGACGTTGCCGGACTCGCCCACCAGGACGTTGAACATGCGCACGATGCCGGGGCGCCGGGTGTTCTCCTCGATCAGGGCGACGAGGGTGTCGAGGTACGCCTCGTAGGAGACGGGGTCGACGCCGAAGAGGCGCTCCACGTCGTGCTGCTCGCTCTGCGCGAGGACCGAGAGGAGCAGGTCCTCCTTGCTGCGGAAGTGGTGCAGCAGGCCGCCCTGGGTGATGCCGCAGTCGTGGGCGATGCGGGCGAGGGAGGAGGCGTGGAAGCCCCACTGTCCGAAGTGGTCGACGGCGGTGTCCAGGATCTTCTGGCGGCGCGCGTCACCGACCGCGTAGCTGCCCCTGCCTGCGCTCTTGCGGGGCGTTCGGCCCGTGTTCTCCGGCATGCGGCCACCTTAACGGGGCCCGAAATGCGAGCTTTCTCCCGTGACCCAGGTCACATTTCAGAAACCTAGTGGTTACTCGGTTTTCACGCTTAGCCTGTGGGCGCCAGAGGCCGGCAGCACCGCCGTCCGAGGTCGGTCGATCCGGTCGCACAGCCGGTCACGCAAGCAGGGACGTACGGCATGAACCCCTACCAGGACCCCACCCGCCCCGTGGACGAGCGCGTGGAGGACCTCCTCGCCCGGATGACTCCGGAGGAGAAGGCGGGACAGCTCTTCCACTCCATGCTGATGATGAATCCGGACGGCACCCCGGTGACCGAGACGGACGGCTCGATGCTGCCGTTCTCCACCCCCGAGCTGATCGAGGACCGCCGGCTCAGCCACTTCAACCTGCTCGGCACCCACGGCGCCCGCGAGATGGCCCTCTGGCACAACGCCGTCCAGGAGATGGCCGCGGGCACCCGGCTCGGCATCCCCGTCACGCTCTCCACCGACCCGCGGCACGCGTTCACCGACAACGTCGGCGCCTCCTTCAACGCCGGCGCCTTCTCCGCCTGGCCCGAGGCACTGGGCCTGGCCGCCGTCGGCGACCCCGAGCTGGTCTTCCGCTTCGCCGACACCGTCCGCCGCGAGTACCTCTCCGTCGGCTTCCGCACCGCGCTCCACCCGCAGATCGACCTCGCCACGGAGCCGCGCTGGTCCCGCCAGTCCGGCACCTTCGGCTCGGACGCGAAACTGACCGGCGAACTGGTGCGGGCCTACGTCCGCGGCCTCCAGGGCGACACCCTGGGCCCGGATTCGGTGGCCGCGATGGTCAAGCACTTCCCCGGCGGCGGCCCGCAGAAGGACGGCGAGGACCCGCACTTCCCGCACGGCAAGGAGCAGGTCTACCCCGGCGGCCTGCGCGGCCTGCACCTGGAGCCCTTCAGGGAGGCCATCGCCGCCGGCTGCTCGCAGATGATGCCGTACTACGGACAGCCGGTCGGCACCGACTGGGAGGAGGTCGGCTTCGGCTTCAACCGGGGCGTCCTCACCGGGCTGCTCCGCGAGGAGCTCGGCTTCACCGGCATCGTCTGCGCCGACTGGGGGCTGCTCACCGACGCGGTCGTCTTCGGCGAGACGCACGAGGCGCGGGCCTGGGGCGTGGAGCACCTCGACACGGCCGCGCGGGCGGCGAAGGCGCTCGACGCGGGCGTCGACCAGTTCGGCGGCGAGCAGTGCCCCGAGGTGATCGTGGAGCTGATGGCGTCGGGCCGGATCCCGGAGGAGCGGGTGGACGCCTCCGTGCGCCGGCTGCTGCGCGAGAAGTTCCTCCTCGGCCTCTTCGACGAGCGGCGGTACGTCGACCCCGACGAGGCCGCCGAGACGGTGGGCCGCGCCGACTTCGCGGCCGCGGGCGCCGCGGCCCAGCGCCGCTCGCTCACCGTCCTCACCGACGGCCCGCTGCCCCTGACGGGCCGGCCGAGGCTCTTCGCGGAGAACGTCGACCCGGCGGTCGCGGCGGTGTACGGCGAGGTCGTCGACGACCCGGCCGAGGCCGACGTCGCGGTCCTGCGGCTGCGGACCCCCTACAAGGAGCGGCCGAACCTCTTCGAATCCTTCTTCCACTCCGGCTCCCTCGCCTTCCCCGAGGAGGAGCTGACCCGGATCCTCGGGCTGCTCGCCGCCGTGCCGACGGTGGTCTGCGTCAACCTGGAGCGGCCGGCCGTCCTGCCCGAGATCGCCGAGCGGGCGGCCGCGCTGATCGCCGACTACGGCGCGAGCGACGAGGCCCTGCTCGACGTGGCCTTCGGGCACGCGCGGGCCGAGGGGCGGCTGCCCTTCGAGCTGCCGCGCTCGATGGCGGCCGTCGAGGCGTCCCGGCCGGACGTCCCGAACGACACGGCGGATCCGGTCTTCCCGTACGGCCACGGCCTGTCGCTGTAGGCCCACGGCCCGCCCCGGCGCCGGCCGGCGCCGGGCTCCGGGAGGCCCACGGCCCGCCCGAGCGGGCCGGCACACCCCACGGACCGCGGAGTACCCGAACGACTCCGCGCACGATCCGGGGCCCTCGCCGGGGGGCGGGGCCCCGGATCACCCTCCCCTGCCCGCATGTCATGCACCTGAAAGGTTCTCCATGCGCTCGTACCTCGTCCTCGCCGCCACCGGAGCCGTGTTCCTCGCCGCCACCGGCGTCACCGCCCAGGCCGTGCCCGGTGCCCCGTCCGCCCGCCCGCTCGCCGGGATGCGGATCCTCCTCTCCAACGACGACTCGATGCAGGCCGCCAAGGCGAGCAACTCCGACGGGCTCGGCCTGTACGAGCTCCGCCGCGCGATGTGCGCCGCCGGTGCCGACGTCGTCGTCATGGCGCCCTGGCAGGTCCAGTCGGGCAAGGGCACCGCCGTCACCAACGGCGGGGTGGTCACCGCCCAGCGCCGCACCGCCCTGCCCGCCGGCTACGAGGGCGACTGCTCCCGGGCGCCCTCCGGCGGCGCGGTCTACGGCGTCTGCCTCTCCGCCGGGCCCTGCACCGAGGGCTCCCCCAGCGCCACCCCGGCCGACACCGTCAAGCTCGCCCTGCGCGGCGGACTCAGAGCCAAGGCCGGCTGGAAGGACGCCCCGGACCTCGTCCTCACCGGCATCAACTCCGGCCCCAACGTCTCCGCGAGCGTCAACGACTCCGGCACCGTCGGCGCTGCCGTCGCCGCCGTCGACCAGGGCGTCCCGGCCCTGGCCTTCTCGTCCTCCGGCGACGCGAGCAACCTGAACTTCCCCCGGGTGAACTACCGCGCCCACGCCGAGTTCGGCGCCCGCCTCGTCGCCGGCCTGAAGCAGCGCGCCCTGCTGACCCCGAAGTTCGCCCTGAAGGTGGACTACCCCGACGTCAGCACGGGCGTCCCGGCCAAGGCCCCGGTCTGGACCCGCGTCGGCGACGGCGCGGTCGTCTTCCACGCCTTCGAACAGCGCGGGGACGGCGACTCCTTCGACATCGCCCTCGGACTCTGTCCGTTCGACGGCAGCGGCGAGGGCGAGTGCGCGGAGGGCCGCGAGGACGCCGACTCCACCTGGCTGCTCGACCGGGGCCACGTCACGATCGGCCCGATCACCTGGGACCGCACGTACGGCTCCCCGGTCGACGCGCGCCGGGAGCTGAACCGGATCGAGCACTACGTGCGGCACGAGGCCCCGCGCCCCTGAAGGCCCTGCGTGACGCCCCGACTCCGTGACGTGTTGATCCCGGCCACCCCGCCCCGCGAGGATGGCCGGGACCGACTGCCGAGCCGAGAGCGGACAGATCGACGATGCCTTCCCCCCTCACCCTCGACCGCCGCGACGGACCCTACGGAGAGGTCGTCCTGCGCCGCCGCGACGAGCACTTCGAGATCATCGCCAACGGCACCTTCCTCATGGACACCTCCGACGGGCGCTCCGAGCGCCTCCTGGTCGACGCGGCGCTGGCCGCCCTCCCCGAGCGGAGCCGGACCGGCGCCTCCGTCCTCGTCGGCGGCCTCGGCGTCGGCTTCTCGCTCGCCCACGCCGCCGCCGACCCCCGCTGGGGCCGCATCACCGTCGTCGAGCGCGAGGCCGCGATCATCGACTGGCACCGGCAGGGGCCGCTCGCGGCGATCTCCGGGGCCGCGCTCGCCGATCCGAGGACCGTGATCCTGCACACGGACCTCGTAGAGCACCTCCGCACCTCGGCCGACACCTACGACGCCCTCTGCCTGGACATCGACAACGGCCCCGACTGGACGGTCACCGAGGACAACGAATCCCTGTACGCGGCGGGGGGATTGGCGGCCTGCGCGGCCCGCCTGAACCCCGGCGGAGTGCTCGCCGTGTGGTCCGCCCGACCGTCCGCCGATTTCGAAGGGTCCTTGCGGAATGCCGGATTCAGCGCGGTACGGACGGAAGAGGTCCCCGTTGCCCGGGGCGTCCCCGACGCCGTCCACCTCGCCGTCCGTCCCGGATAGCGCCCGGACCGCTTCCGGATAGCCGGGACGCCGCCCGTACCTCTAGGCTGCTGCACCGACATCGGCGACGCGAGGCGGGGCAATGGAGCAGACACACACCACTCACCACGGTGCGGCGGCCACTCCGGGGGCCCAGCGGCGCGTCCTGGTGGTCGAGGACGACGCCACGATCGTCGAGGCCATCTCCGCGCGGCTGCGCGCCGAGGGCTTCCTCGTGCAGACCGCGACGGACGGCCCCGCCGCCGTGGACGCGGCCGAGGCGTGGCAGCCGGACCTGATGGTCCTGGACGTGATGCTGCCCGGCTTCGACGGCCTGGAGGTGTGCCGCAGGGTCCAGGCCCAGCGCCCCGTGCCGGTCCTCATGCTGACCGCCCGCGACGACGAGACCGACATGCTGGTCGGGCTCGGCGTCGGCGCGGACGACTACATGACGAAGCCGTTCTCGATGCGCGAGCTCGCCGCCCGGGTGCACGTACTGCTCCGCCGGGTGGAGCGGGCCGCGCTGGCGGCGGTCACCCCGCGCAGCGGCATCCTGCGGCTGGGCGAGCTGGAGATCGACCACGCGCAGCGCCGGGTCAGGGTCCGCGCGGAGGACGTGCACCTGACCCCGACCGAGTTCGACCTGCTGGTCTGCCTGGCGGGCACTCCGCGGGCGGTGCTCTCCCGCGAGCAGCTGCTGGCCGAGGTGTGGGACTGGGCGGACGCCTCGGGCACCCGGACCGTGGACAGCCACATCAAGGCGCTGCGCCGGAAGATCGGAGCCGAGCGCATCCGCACGGTCCATGGGGTCGGCTACGCGCTGGAGACCCCGGCGCCGTGAACCGGCCGGGGCCGGGGAGGCCGCACGTGGGACGGGGACCGCACCGGCCGGCTCGGTCCCGCCGGATCGTGATCTCGATCAAGACGAAGCTGGGCGCCCTGGTCGTCGGGGCGGTCCTGCTCACCTCCGGTCTCGCCCTGGTGGCGATCCGGACCTCCACCGAGTTCCGCTACATCACGGTCTTCGCGATGATCGCGACGCTGCTGATCACCCAGTTCGTGGCGCAGTCGCTGACCGCCCCGCTCGACGAGATGACGACGGTGGCGGGGACGATCTCGCGCGGCGACTTCACCCGCCGGGTGCGGGGCGCGGACCGGCGGGACGAGCTGGGCGACCTGGCCTCGACGATCAACCGCATGGCGGACGACCTGGAGGCCGTCGACCGGCACCGCAAGGAGCTGGTCGCCAACGTGTCGCACGAGCTCCGCACGCCGATCGCCGCCCTCCGGGCGGTGCTGGAGAACGTCGTGGACGGGGTGTCCGAGGCCGATCCGGAGACCATGCGGTCGGCGCTGAAACAGACCGAGCGGCTCGGCAGGCTCGTCGAGACGCTGTTGGACCTGTCACGTCTTGACAACGGTGTCGTGGCGCTGCGGGCGAGCCGCTTCGAGGTCTGGCCGTATCTGTCGGGGGTGCTGCGGGAGGCCAATCTCGCCGCGTCCCAGCGCGGCCTGTCCTCCACCTCGGGTCTCCACAACCGGACCGACGTGCACCTGCACCTGGACGTGTCGCCGCCCGAGCTGGTCGCCCACGCGGACGCGGAACGGCTGCACCAGGTGATGGCGAACCTGATCGACAACGCGGTGAAGCACTCGCCGCCGCACGGCCGGGTGACGGTCCGGGCCCGGCGCGGCCCGTACCCGGACTCGCTGGAGCTGGAGGTCGAGGACGAGGGCCCCGGCATCCCGGAGTCGGAGCGGCACAAGGTCTTCGAGCGCTTCAACCGGGGCTCGGCCCCGCACCGACCGGGTCCGGGCAGCGACGGAGGCACCGGCCTCGGTCTGGCGATCGCCCGCTGGGCGGTGGATCTGCACGGCGGCGGGATCGGTGTGGCCGAATCGTCACGTGGGTGCCGCATCAGAGTCACTCTTCCGGGCAGTCTTCGAGCGAGAGATTGACGTAGGGTTCGAACCGGAAGCGCACGTTCTGCGTGTACGTGATCAGGACTCGCGTGCAGGTGGGCGGGGCGCGGTCAGGGATGCGGCCGAAGCGGGCCGTGCCCGTGCTTTTCCGTACCCTCACACCGACGAAACCAGGGTTGTTTCCCGCCATTCACGGCTCCGAAACACCCCGTCAAGTGTGACTTGCGCGACGTTGGAGTGCCCGGCCTGCACCTCTCGGCCGGACAGGCGTAGCCTTTATTTCCGCTGTCCATCACCTTGTGAAGCGGAAGAGGGCGGTTGCCGCCGTGTCGTCTCAGTCCCCCAGTACCCCGAGCTCCCCGACCGACCAAGACGGGCAGGGCCAGAACCCTGCGACCGCCTTCGGTGCCAATGAGTGGCTCGTCGACGAGATTTACCAGCAGTACCTCCAGGACCCGAATTCGGTCGATCGTGCCTGGTGGGACTTCTTCGCCGACTACAAGCCCGGAGCGACGTCGGAGACCCCGGCCGCCGCCCCGGCCCCCACCACCACCCCGAGCGCGCCCGCCGCGCCGCAGGCGGGCCCCGCACAGGCCGCGCCTGCCGCTCCTGCGGTCGTTCCGGCCCCCGCGCCCGCTCCGGTCGCGGCCCCGGCTCCCCAGCCCGCCGCGGCACCCGCCGCGCCGGTCGCCGCGAAGCCCGCCGCCGCCGCTCCGGCGCCGGCCAAGGCCGCCCCGGCCGCCGAGGCCCCCGCCGGCCCCGAGCTGATCACGCTGCGCGGCCCCGCCGCCGCGGTCGCGAAGAACATGAACGCCTCCCTGGAGGTGCCGACGGCCACGTCCGTCCGCGCCGTCCCGGTGAAGCTGCTCTTCGACAACCGGATCGTGATCAACAACCACCTGAAGCGCGCCCGGGGCGGGAAGATCTCCTTCACGCACCTCATCGGCTACGCGATGGTGCAGGCGATCAAGGCCATGCCGTCGATGAACTACTCCTTCGCGGAGAAGGACGGCAAGCCGACCCTGGTCAAGCCGGAGCACGTGAACTTCGGTCTCGCGATCGACCTGGTGAAGCCCAACGGCGACCGCCAGCTCGTCGTCGCGGGCATCAAGAAGGCCGAGACGCTCAACTTCTTCGAGTTCTGGCAGGCGTACGAGGACATCGTCAAGCGGGCCCGCGTGGGCAAGCTGACGATGGAGGACTTCACCGGCGTCACGGTCTCCCTGACCAACCCCGGCGGCCTCGGCACCGTCCACTCCGTGCCGCGTCTGATGCCCGGGCAGTCGGTCATCATGGGCGTCGGCTCGATGGACTACCCGGCCGAGTTCCAGGGCACCTCCCAGGACACCCTGAACAAGCTGGGCATCTCCAAGGTCATGACCCTGACCTCGACGTACGACCACCGCGTCATCCAGGGCGCCGCCTCCGGCGAGTTCCTGCGCGTCGTCGCCAACTACCTCCTCGGCGAGGAGGGCTTCTACGACGACATCTTCAAGGCCCTGCGCATCCCCTACGAGCCGGTCCGCTGGCTCAAGGACATCGACGCGTCGCACGACGACGACGTCACCAAGGCCGCGCGGGTCTTCGAGCTGATCCACTCCTACCGGGTCCGCGGCCACGTCATGGCCGACACCGACCCGCTGGAGTACAAGCAGCGCAAGCACCCCGACCTGGACATCACCGAGCACGGCCTCACCCTGTGGGACCTGGAGCGGGAGTTCGCGGTCGGCGGCTTCGCCGGCAAGTCGATGATGAAGCTCCGCGACATCCTCGGCGTGCTCCGCGACTCGTACTGCCGCACCACCGGCGTCGAGTTCATGCACATCCAGGACCCGAAGCAGCGCAAGTGGATCCAGGACCGCGTCGAGCGCCCGCACTCCCGCGTGGAGCGCGAGGAGCAGCTGCGGATCCTGCGCCGGCTGAACGCGGCGGAGGCGTTCGAGACCTTCCTGCAGACGAAGTACGTCGGCCAGAAGCGCTTCTCCCTGGAGGGCGGCGAGTCCGTCATCCCGCTGCTCGACGCGGTCATCGACTCGGCCGCCGAGTCGCGCCTCGACGAGGTCGTCATCGGCATGGCCCACCGCGGCCGGCTGAACGTCCTCGCGAACATCGTGGGCAAGTCGTACGCCCAGATCTTCCGCGAGTTCGAGGGCAACCTCGACCCGAAGTCGATGCACGGCTCCGGCGACGTCAAGTACCACCTGGGCGCCGAGGGCACCTTCACGGGCCTGGACGGCGAGGAGATCAAGGTCTCCCTGGCCGCCAACCCCTCCCACCTGGAGGCGGTCGACCCGGTCCTGGAGGGCATCGTCCGCGCCAAGCAGGACGTCATCAACAAGGGCGGCACGGACTTCACCGTCCTGCCCGTCGCCCTGCACGGTGACGCGGCCTTCGCCGGCCAGGGTGTCGTCGCCGAGACCCTGAACATGTCGCAGCTGCGCGGCTACCGCACCGGCGGCACGGTCCACATCGTCATCAACAACCAGGTCGGCTTCACCGCCGCCCCGGAGTCCTCGCGTTCCTCGATGTACGCGACCGACGTGGCCCGCATGATCGAGGCGCCGATCTTCCACGTGAACGGCGACGACCCGGAGGCCGTGGTCCGCGTCGCGCGGCTCGCCTTCGAGTTCCGCCAGACGTTCAACAAGGACGTCGTGATCGACCTCATCTGCTACCGCCGCCGCGGTCACAACGAGGGCGACAACCCCTCGTTCACCAACCCGCAGATGTACAACCTGATCGACAAGAAGCGTTCGGTGCGCAAGCTGTACACCGAGTCGCTCATCGGTCGCGGGGACATCACCCTCGAAGAGGCGGAGCAGTCGCTCCAGGACTTCCAGGGACAGCTGGAGAAGGTGTTCGCGGAGGTCCGCGAGGCCACCACCGCCCCGACCCCGACGCACGTCCCGGACGCCCGCGCCGAGTTCCCGGTCGGCGTCACCACCGCGGTCTCCCAGGAGGTCGTGAAGCGGATCGCCGAGTCGCAGGTCAGCATCCCGGAGCGGATCACGGTCCACCCGCGTCTGCTGCCGCAGATGCAGCGCCGTGCCGCCTCCGTCGACGACGCCACCATCGACTGGGGCTTCGGCGAGACCCTCGCCATCGGCTCCCTGCTGATGGAGGGCACCCCGGTCCGGCTCTCCGGCCAGGACTCCCGTCGCGGCACCTTCGGCCAGCGCCACGCGGTCCTGGTCGACCAGGAGACCGGCGAGGACTACACCCCGCTGCTCTACCTGACCGACGAGCAGGCCCACTACAACGTCTACGACTCGCTGCTCAGCGAGTACGCGGCGATGGGCTTCGAGTACGGCTACTCCCTGGAGCGGCCGGACGCGCTGGTCATCTGGGAGGCCCAGTTCGGCGACTTCGTCAACGGCGCGCAGACCGTCGTCGACGAGTTCATCTCCTCGGCCGAGCAGAAGTGGGGCCAGACCTCCGGCGTCACGCTGCTCCTGCCGCACGGCTACGAGGGCCAGGGCCCGGACCACTCGTCCGCGCGCCCGGAGCGCTTCCTCCAGATGTGCGCCCAGGACAACATGACGGTCGCCATGCCGACGCTGCCGTCGAACTACTTCCACCTGCTGCGCTGGCAGGTCCACAACCCGCACCACAAGCCGCTCATCGTCTTCACCCCGAAGTCGATGCTGCGTCTGAAGGCCGCGGCGTCCTCGGTGGAGGAGTTCACCACCGGCGGCTTCCGTCCGGTGATCGGCGACACGACGGTCGACCCGGCCGGCGTCCGCAAGGTCGTCTTCTGCGCCGGCAAGGTCTACTACGACCTGGAGGCCGAGCGTCAGAAGCGCGGTGACACGGAGACCGCGATCATCCGTCTGGAGCGCCTGTACCCGCTGCCGGGTGCCGAGCTGCAGGCCGAGATCGCCAAGTACTCCCAGGCCGAGAAGTACATCTGGGCCCAGGAGGAGCCGGCGAACCAGGGTGCGTGGCCGTTCATCGCGCTCAACCTGATCGACCACCTGGACCTGGCGGTCGGTGCGGACATCCCGGCGGGCGAGCGCCTGCGCCGGATCTCGCGTCCGCACTCGTCCTCCCCGGCGGTCGGCTCGGCCAAGCGTCACCAGGCGGAGCAGCAGCAGCTGGTCAACGAGGTCTTCGAAGCCTGACCGACCTGCCGTACGCGTACGGCGCGGAGGCCCGGCACCCCCTCGGGGGTGCCGGGCCTCCGGCGTTGCGCGGGGAGGTCAGAGGTTGGCCTCGAAGTCCCAGTAGGGGCGGTTGCGCTGACGGGCCGAGAGGGTGTGGGGGTGCTGGGCGCCGAGGGTCCGGGTGAGGGTGAGGAGGGCGTCCTCCTCCAGCTTCCCGGCCTCCTCGACCTCGCGGAGGCCGCGCAGGTCGGTGGCGAGCGCGACCTGGCAGGAGAGGGTCAGGGGGTGTTCGGAGCCCATGACGTGCCGGGCCCGGCGCAGGGTGTCCCGGCTGAGTTCGGCGGCGTCGGAGACGCGTCCGTTGAAGTTGCGCGCGGCGGTGGCGTTGAGGGCGCAGCCGATGACCCAGGGGTGGTCGGGGCCGAGGGCGGCGGTGAGGCCGGCGAGCGCCGCCTCCAGCATGGTCATGGCCTCGGTGCGCTCGCCGGACGCCTGCATCACGAGGGCGGTGTTGGCGAGGACGCCGGTGGAGACGGGGTGGGCGGGGCCGAGCAGGGCGCGGTAGCCGGCCTCGGCCTCGTCGATGAGTTCGCGGGCCCGGTCGAGGTCGCCGTGTTCCCGGAGGTAGTTGGCGTAGTTCGTGACCGCGGAGAGCGTGAGGTAGTGGCCGCGCCCCTGGGCCTGTTCGAGGTGGTCGAGCACCCCGGCCATCACGGCGCCGATGTCCTCCTTGAAGCCGCCCTCGCGGCGTCGGCAGAGGGCGAGCTGGCTGCGCGCGTAGAGGGTCTGCTGGTGCTGGGCGCCGAGGATCTTGACGTGGAGGCGGACGTTGGCCTCCTGGCGGCCGAGGGCCTCCCGGTAGCGGCCGAGCAGCCGGAGGTCCTGGGTGACGGCGTTGTTGGAGTTGAGGGTGGAGGGGTGGTGGGGGCGCAGGATGTTCTCGCAGCGGGCGAGGGTGTCGGTGTCCTGCTCGTGGGCCTCCTGGTAGCGGCCGAGCATCCGCAGGACGACGCCGACGTTGTGCCGGGCCGCGAGGGTGAGCTGCTGGGTCTCGCCGAGGAGGGTCTGCGCCTCGGCGAGGACCTCCCGCTGGAGGCGTTCGGACTCCCGGTACTGGCCGAGGAAGCGCAGGTCGCGGGCGATGCAGATCTTGGACTTGAGGTCGGCGAGCTCGTCGCGGTGGTCGGCGCCGTCGAGCAGGGTGCGGCGGGCGAGGTCGAGTTCGTACGCCTCGCGGAAGCCGCCGCTGCGGCGCAGGATGTCGCCCTCCACGGTGGTGAGTTCCTGCATCTGGGGGGAGAGCGGGTCCATGAGGCCGGTCCAGCTGCCGCGGATGCGTTCGGCGAGGCGGGTGCCCGCCTTGTGCTCGCCGCTGCGGTCGCAGTAGCGCAGGCAGTTGAGGACGGTGGCCTGGATGCGCGGATCGGTGCTGCGCAGCGCCCCGGCGGGCTCCAGGTGGGGCAGGAGCTCGGAGTAGCGGGGCCAGTTCCGGCTGTCCGTGGGGTTCCCGGGGTCGGCTTCGGCGAGGAGGGTGCGGACGGCCTTGCGGTGGGCGTCGCGGTGCTCGCCGTCGGTGAGGCGGGAGACGATGTCGTGGACGAGCCGGTGCATGTGGACCGACTCCTGTTGCGGCGCCGCCTCGTCGCTGGTGACGGGGCCGCGCGTCTCCCGGGTGAGCACCGAGTAGTTGACGAGGGTGTCGAGGGCCCTGGTCCAGGCGGGCAGGTCGGTGGCCATCCACCGCAGGTCCTCGGGGAGCGGGGCCTGCGGGTGGGCGCGGACGATGCCGAGGGGGATGCGGCCGGGGGCGAACGAGGCGCAGAGGCTCAGGATGTCGATGGCCTGGGGCTGGGCGCGCCGGAGCCGGTTGATCAGTATCGACCAGGACGTGAGGGAGGTGTTGGGCATGCCCTCGCCGGTGACCGGCTCGCCGACGGTGGAGAGCCGACCCTCGCGGACCATGCGCAGGTACTCGGACGCCTCCATGCCGGACTCGCCGAGCCAGGCGGCCGCCTGGACGAGGGGCAGCGGTACGTCCCCGAACTCGGCGGCGACCTCGTCGGCCTCGGCGGCGGTGATGTGCGGGGCGCGGCGCATCAGGTAGCCGGTGGACTCCGCGCGGTCGAAGTTGCGGACCGCGAGGACGTCGGTGTGCTCGCGCCAGGCGTGGTTGCGGGAGGTGATGAGGACGTGTCCGGGTCCGTGCGGGAGCATGACGTTGACGCCCTCGACGTCGTCCCAGCCGTCGAAGACGACGAGCCAGCGGCCGTGCGGGGCCCCTCGGCGGAGGGCTTCGCGGACGGCGCGGATGCGTTCGCCGGGCTCGCTTCCGGTGGTCAGTTCGAGGGCGACGGCGAGCTCGCCGAGGCGGTCGCGCTGGACGTTGCGGTCGTCGGAGCTGACCCACCAGATGACGTCGTAGTCGGAGCTGAAGCGATGGGCGTACTCGGCGGCGATCTGTGTCTTCCCGATGCCCGACATGCCCAGGAGGGTGTACGCGGCGTTGCCGCGCTCGGCGTCCATGAGCCGTTCCTGGAGCT
This sequence comes from Streptomyces sp. NPDC051180, assembly GCF_040689545.1. Lineage (NCBI taxonomy): Bacteria > Bacillati > Actinomycetota > Actinomycetes > Kitasatosporales > Streptomycetaceae > Streptomyces > Streptomyces sp. NPDC051180. Next base: position 131,973 of record NZ_JBFBBC010000011.1, on the reverse strand, counting down.
CGGTCAGGAGGTCGTCGCGGCCGGTGAAGCGGGGGTTGCGGCGGGGCACCTCGCCCCAGATGTCGGGTGGGGTGTCGGGGTAGCGGACGAGCGCTCCGGGTGCGATCCGCCGGGCCGGGGAGCGGCGCGGTTCGATGCCGAGCCTGCTGAGGAGCCGGGCCTCGGCCTCCTCCTCGCCGACCCCCCAGAGGCTGACGGGTTCGAGTACGGCCGTGGAGGGGAGCAGCGTGCGGTTGGTGAGGTTGACGGCGGCGAAGCGGTGGGCGTGGGCCGCGACGAAGCTGCGCAGGACGTCGTTCCACTCGCCGGCGGCGCGGGGGCCCAGCTCGAAGAACCAGTCGTCGAGGACGAGGAGGACCTGGCCGCGGGCGAGGAGCAGGTCGCCGAGGGAGTCCTCCAGGGGGACTTCGCGGGGCGGGTCCCAGCGTTGCAGGGTGGCGCGGACGCCGTGGGTGTCGAGGCGTTGGTTGATCCAGGCCGCCCAGGGCCGGTGGTAGCCGGGAAAGACGACGAGGACGTGTTCGGGAGCGCCCCTGCCGCCGTGGTCCGCCGTGGTGCCGCCCGACCGCTGTTCCGCCATGTGTGCATCTCCCGTCCCGCTTGCGCGCAACGCAGTGTCATGTGCCCTGGGCACAGTGTTACTCGTGGGCTCGTCGACCGGAGCTCAGACTCGCATGATGCTTCCCCATTTGCCGGGCGAACTCCCGCCCCGCACTGGTCAGTTCATCGGATCCGATCAATATCGCAAGTGCTCCGGCCACCTGATCGTGGACGTCCTCGAACCGCCGTGCGGACCGTGTGCGCCAAGGACCCGGCACGCCGGACGCGCGGCCGGCCCGGTGCCACAGGTCGGCGAGGGCCAGGTGGGCGTAGGCGCCCTGGAGGACTCCGGCGACCGGCCGGGGGTCGGTGCGCCAGCCGACGTGGTGGGTCGACGCCGTCCGGTCGTGGGACCGGTAGAGCGGTACCAGCTCGTGGAGCGTGGCGAGTTTGCTGTGGTGCAGTTCGTGGACGAGGGTCTCGGCCATGTCGGAGGCGCCGGCGGACGGCGTCATGAGGACGGCTCCGGGGGCGGCGCTCAGCGTGGCCCCGATCGAGCGCGTCCCGCGCGGGACGAGGGGCACGACGGCGCCCACCGAGCGGCCCACCTCGACGGCCCGCGCCCGGTCGGTCCCGCGGAGCAGGGCACGGGCCGCGGTCCAGCGGCCGGCCCAGCCGGCGTGGTCGGTGTCGGCGTGGTCGGCGGCGGCCCGGGCCGGGATGCCCATGTCCGGTGGCAGCCGGTACGGGTCGAGGTCCTCCAGCCGGGTCGTGCCGCCCGGCAGGGAACGCAGCCCGCACCATCCGGGCCCGCCGCCGGTCAGCCGCCCCGCGGGGGCGCTCCGGGGGCGGCGGAGCACGGCGCGGGAGCCCCCGCCCTCCCCGGCGCCGATCCGTACCGAGCGGGAACGCGCGTCGATCCGGAGCCGTCCCGCGCCGCCCGCCTCGACCCGCCCGACACCGGGGAGCGGGAGCACTCCGCCGGGGGCGTCGACCACCAGGTCCACCGCGAGGCCGCCGCGCAGGGCCGCGGTGACGGCGAGCAGGTGGAGATGGACGAGGTGGCGGTCGAAGCCGGCCCCGAGCGGCTCGGTGAGCGCGGCGGCGAGCCAGGCGCCGGTGGTCGGGTAGTCGAGGACGGCGCGGACGACGTCCGGACGGGCGCGCTCGGTCCGTTCGAGCAGGAGCCAGCCCGCCTCGAAGGTGCGCAGTGCCGGGGGCGCCACCGCCTCGCGGTGGCGCTGGACCCGGACCAGGAGGGTCTTGAGCAGGAGCAGCCGGCGGGCGTGCAGCCCGGACCGCAGAAAGCGCGCCCCGACGGGTTCGGGGCGCGTGGTGGCCAGCGCGGCGAGGACCGCCGGGTCGGGCGGGGCGGTGATCACCCGGGGCTCCGGACGGACGAGGCGCCGCCGGCTGCCGATACGGCCGAAAACGATCGCTGCGCGCGATCGTCGGGGCGTCCCGGGCGGACGTCGGACCGTCGCGGGGGACGGGGCTCCCGCACAGGACCACGATCGCCCCGTGCGGGACGGCGGCCGCCGCGCGGACCACGGCAGCCGCCGCGCGGACCACGGTCGCCCCGCGCCGGACCGCGGTCGTCCCGCGCCGGACACCGGTCGTCAGCCGACGGACTCGTCCTCCTGCCAGGACGCGGTGAGGTCCGAGGGGTGGAGCAGCACTCTCTCCACGGCCGCCCCGAGTACGGCGTCCTCCATGACCCGCAGGGTCCGCAGATCGACAGCCGCGAGATCGGACAGTTGCGGGGGCCTGACGGCTTCCCGGTCGACACCGGTCGCCCACCCCGTGTGCTCGAACACTCTCGGCTCCTCCTCACCGACGCTGTCCCCCACGGTCGTAGCGGTGCGGCGGTTCTTCCCGACGCCGGGAGACCGGAAACCCATTCGATTCATCTGCCCCCATGTGCGCCCCCGTTATCCGGCCGTCCAGGACCACCAGGGAGGAAGGACGCGGCGCCGTTCCTCGGGCGTGAGCGGCGCCCCCTCCCTCGCCCTCGCGCCCTCCACTCCGGCGAGCAGCCGCCGGGTCCGTTCCACGTCGTCCCAGTCGACCTCGACCAGCTCCCCGGTGAGCCGCCGCCACCGCGCGGTCGCGGCGAGCAGGACCGTCCGGGCCCGCTCGGGGCGGCCCATGAGGCAGAGCACCGCTCCCTGGGCGTGCAGCGCGCGGGCGCCGGTGACGGTGCCCGGGCTGTCGCCGTGGGCGGCCCGGTCCTCGTCCGCGGCGTTGCGGTAGGCGGTGAGGGCGTCGCCCGTCACGCCGTCCCGGGCCGTCTCGGCCAGCTCCAGCCGCACCCGCCCCAGCTGCAGCCACACCCGGGCGCGTTCGCCCGCGTCGGTGGTTCCCCGCAGGGCCTGTTCGAGGAGGTGGCGGCTCTCGAAGAGGTCGGGCAGGAAGCCCGCGCGGTGGAAGCGGAGCGCGAGGACGCTGCCGATGAGGGTGCGCGCCCTGGCGCGCTCGGGCGCGTCGGCGGGCAGCCGGGTGAGGGCCTCGCGCAGCACGCCCTCGGCCCGGTCGACGGGGGCCGTGCCGCTGCCGGCCGCGGCCCGGCGCAGCAGCGACCCGCCCCAGGTCAGGAGGAGCGTGCCGCGCTGGGCGCTCTCCGCGGGTGCCAGCAGGGTGGCCTCCTCGTACGCCGCGTCGGCGGCGGGACCGTCGCCGGCCGTGTCGTACAGCCGTGCCCGTGCCGTGGTGAAGCGCAGCCGCAGTGCGCGGCCGTCGCCGAGGAGGGGTTCCGCGCGGTCGAGCACGGGCCCGACGCTGTCGGGGGCGGCGCCGGTGAGGGCGAGGGCGTCGGCGAGGTCGAGGAAGGCGGCGGCGCTCTCCTGGAGGTCGAGGGCGGCGGCGAGTTCCCTGGCCGCCGCGTCGCCGTCGCCACGGGCCAGGAGCAGCCGGCCGCGGCGCAGGTGGAGGGTGTGCCGGACGGTCTCGGGCCAGTGGCCGTCGTCCTCGGCGAGGGCGGCGAGCGCCGCGTCCAGGTGACCGGGGGCGTCGGTGTCCCGCCACAGGGCGTGGTGGACGACGGCGAGTTCGAGCCGGGCCTCCGCCCATGCCTCGTCGCCGGGCCGGGCGGGCTCGGCCGCTCGCGCGAGGGTGTCGGCCGCCTGGGCGAGGAGTTCCCCGCGCCGGAGGGTGCGCCGGGCGGCCGCGGTGCCGGCCTCGGCGTACAGGACGCGGGCGAGGACGATCCGGGCCTCGACCGGTTCGTCGGGGAGCGCGGCCTCGGCGAGTTCGCGGGCGCGGGCCAGCAGGGCGGGGTCGGACTGGTCGCGGCCCTGGGCGAGGAGGCGCCGGGCCTCGGTGAGGGGGTCCGGGGTGACGAGGTCGGGGTGGTAGAAGCGGAGCACGCGCGCGGGGATGCGCGCGAACAGCTCGGTCTCGGTGCCCCCCGGGCCGGGGGTGTCGTCGGTCTCCTCGGTGAGGGCCGCCTCGCCGCCGGGCCGCCGGGCCGCGTCGGGACCGCCGTCGTCGGGCGTCCGGGGCTCGGTGCCGGCCGCGGGTCCGGACTCGGTCCGGTCGGTGGCGGGCCCGGCGGTGGGTCCGGCTCCGGCCTCGGCGTCCGTGCCCGCTCCGGTTCCGGGCACGGTCCCGGTCGTCGTCCCGGCGAGACGGGCGGCGGCGAAGGCGGGGAAGTTGCGCATGCCCTGGCCGAAGTTGCGCTCCACGTAGGCCGAGCAGTGCTTGAGGACGAGGGCGGCGGCGCTCGGGTCGAGCGAGGCGAGCAGGTGCTGCTGGATGGCGGTCGGATAGCTGAAGCAGGGGTACGGGGTCGGGCCCGGCAGCCGGCGCAACAGGCCGCTGAGCAGGACCTCGGCCAGCTCCATGGGCCCGGTGTCGGGCAGCATCGCGCGCTGGACGAGCTGCATGACGGGCAGGGTCAGCGGGGCCGCCGCGAGATGGACGGCGAGCTTCAGCGCGCCGGGCGAGGCGCCCGCCCGGAAGGCCCGCAGGACGTCCTCGTCGGAGCGCGGGGGGCGGGGTGCGGCGGGCGTGCGGGGCCCGGCCGGTTCGGGGGCGGTCCAGGCGGCCCAGCCGCGCACCGAGTCGCCGCCGTGTCCGGTGTGGAGCCGTGCCCAGGAGCCGAACGCCTCGGGGGTCGGGGTGAGCACGGGGACCGGCCGGCGGCCGGGGACGTGGGGGCCCCAGGGCTCGTCGTCGGAGCGGAAGGCGGCGGGCCCGCCGGGCACGGCGGAGCGCTGGAAGGTGCCGGGGACGGCGGGGAGCGCGGTGCGGGGCCACAGCCGCGGAGGGAGCGGCTGCACCAGCGCGATCGGGGAGTGGCGCGGCCACTGGTGCAGGAAGCGCTGGGCGGCGCCGCGCTGCCAGAGGGGGCCGACGCAGTCGCTGACGACCAGGGTGAGCCGGCTCCCGGTGGGGTCGTGGAGCTGGTCGACGGGGCGCAGCCGCGGTCTGCCGTCGGCGCCGGAGGTGGTGGTGACCAGCGGGGGGCCGTCGCCGGTGTCGTACAGCCGGTGCACCTGGACGTCGCGGAAGGCGCCGGACTGCTGGCACGCCTGGCGGAGTTCCTCGACCATCCGGCCCCAGACGACCATGGCCGGGCCGGTGTCCATGAGGAGCTGGATGTCGGGGCGCCGTCCGGTGGCGGGCCGCAGGACGGGGGTCAGGATGCCGGCGGCGGCGCTGTGCTCGGCGGTGGCCTCCTCGTCGAGGGCGCCCTCGCCGGGGCGGCCGGGGGCGAGGGCGTAGTCGCGCAGCGGCCGGAGCGCCTTCTGCAGGCCGAGGAGTCCGGGGAGGGCGTTGGCTCCGGGGGCGCGGACGGGCAGGGCGGTGCCCCGCTCCGTGCGCCGCGTGGCGGGGCCGCGGCCGCCGCCGGGCCCGGCCTCCATGTGGAGGGAGACGGACTCCCGGACGCCCGGGGCCGCGTCCCCGGTACCGGTGCGCGCCGGCTCGCCCCGTACGGCCTCCGGGATCGCCTCGGCCCCGCCGGGACCCTCGTCCGTGGACGGCGCCCCGTCCTCGTCCGGGGCGCCGTCCACGGCCCGCTCCGGCGGCGGGTCCGCCGCGGGTGCGTCGGGGGACGGGCCGGGCAGCCAGCGGGCGAGCCAGACGGCGTCGGCGAGGTCCTCGGCGGTCGGGTCCTGGCCGCCGGCCCGGAGTCTTCGGGTGAGCTCCTCCAGATGCATCCGGCGCATCCGGTCATCACCTCGGCTGATCGAGCGGCTGCATGAGCATGTCCGCGATGCGTTCCCTGGTCAGCCGTTCGGCTCGGGAGGCGTGCTGGGTCAGGTAGAGGGCGTTGAGGAGCTGGTCGGTGGCGATCACCTCGCCGGGCTCGCGGTTCAGGAAGCGCCGGACGAGTTCCTGCTCCCCCTCCCCCGCCGCGGCCTCGGTCCCGAGGTGGGCGGCGATCATGGCGCCGACCTGCTCCTCGCCGGGCGCCTCCAGTTCCAGCCGGATGCAGCGGCGCAACAGGGCGGCGGGGAAGTCCCGTTCGCCGTTGGAGGTGAGCACGATGAAGGGGAAGGTGGAGCAGCGGATGCGGCCGCCGACGACCGCGACCTTGCGCCCGTCGTCGCTGAGCACCTCGACGGCCGGTTCCCGGTCGGCGATCCGCTCCAGCTCGGGGATGGCGAACTCGCCCTCCTCCAGGGCGTTCAGGAGGTCGTTCGGCAGGTCCAGGTCGCTCTTGTCGAGCTCGTCGATGAGCAGGACCCGGGGCTGCGCGGAGGGGAGCAGGGCGGTGCCCAGCGGTCCGAGCCGGATGTACGAGCCGATGCCGGCCGGGGCCGCGGCGGCGGAACCGGGCGATCCGGCCTGGGCGCGCTCCAGTTGGACGTCCTGGAGCCGGCCGATGGCGTCGTACCGGTAGAGGCCGTCCTGGAGCGTCGAGCGGCTGACGATCGGCCACCGCAGCACCCGTCCGAGGCCCAGTTCGTGGGCGACGGCGTGGGCGAGGGTGGACTTGCCGGTGCCGGGGTTGCCGGTGACGAGCAGCGGACGCCGCAGGTAGAGCGCGGCGTTGACGGCGTCGGTCTCGGCGGGCCTGGGGTGGTGGTTCTGGACGAGCCTGCGGCGCACGCCGAGCCGCCGGTCGGACCCGGCCAGGGTGTCGTCGGCGCCGCCGGCCGAGAAGTCGCGCCAGGGCGGTGGGGCGGGCAGTCGGCTTATCTCGTCGTGCGGAAGACCGGCACCACGGTAGATCCGCCAATCGTTCACGAGGGACTCCTCCTGGCTGTGGTGTCGGTGCCGGGCCCGTCGACCGTACCGCCCGGGGGCGGCGCCTGCCGACGCGGTAACCGGACGGATCGCGGGGGCGTCGTCCCGGTGGCCGCTGGGGTCACAACTCCCCCTCCCCGAGCAGGGGCGGGGCCTCCAGGCGCCCGCCGTGCGGCGGCCGGTCGGGCGGGTCGAGCAGGACGGCGACGGTCTCGGCCCAGGCGAGGTCCGCCCGGTCCGGAGCGCGGGTGCGCAGGGAGCGGATCGGATGGCCCAGGCCCTCGGCCGTCATCGCCTTCGCGAGGAGCCGCTCGGCGCCCTCGTGGAACTCCGCGCAGTCGGCGTGGTCGTGGGCCCCGGTGCGCCAGAGGGCGAGCGGGTGTCCGGCGGCCAGCGCCGCGTTCATCGCCATGAGCCCGTCGCCGGTGCCCACCGCGCCGCAGTACACGGGGACGGTGCCGCCCTCGGCCTCGCGGAGCCGGTCGTACGTCTCCGCCCAGGTCTCCCGGCGCACCCGCGGGGTGTGCGCGTCCCGGCCGGCGCCGGGCACCTCGGCGCGCAGCGGGGCCGCCTCCAGCGGGCCGCGCCGCGCCGCCTCCCAGCGTTCGCGCCACTCGGGGGCCGGCTCGTGGTCGTGGCGGCGGGCGTCGCGGATGACCACGATCCTGCGCTGGCCGAGCGTGGTGGCCCAGGGGTCGTCGTCCCCGTGGGGCGGTTCGAGCCGCCAGGTGTCGAGGGGTTCGTCGAAGAGCTCGCGCGGCAGGACCGCCTCGACGCCCGCCAGGTGCGTGCCGTTGTCGCCGCGCCGCAGGGCGTCCGCGAGCGGTTCGCGGAGGGTCTCCCTCAGCCGGGCCCGCTCGACGCCCCGGTCGTCGCAGTGGAGCGGGCTGACGGTGTGTCCGTCGAGGAGGAGCTTGACCCGCCACGGGTAGCGCCGTCCCCAGCGGGGGGTGTCGATCTCCAGGAGGACGTCGGCACGCGCGCGGGGCTCGCGCACGGAGAGGGGCGCCGGCCGGCCCGGGGTGAGGAGCCGGTCGATCTCGCGCCGCAGATGGCGGTCGGCGTCGCCCGACTCCTCGACGATCCACCGGTGCAGGCCCGTGGTGTCGGCCCGGTCGCCGTACCGCTCGGCGACGTGCCGGGCGACATGGGCCGCGTACAGGAGCAGGGCGTCCAGGTCGAGGTCCCGCGCGTTGTCCCGGCGGGGGACGCGCAGGCCGCGGAGCAGTCCGGCGCCCTCGCTCCAGGTGCGCGGGTCGCTCTCCAGGGCGTCCGGCAGGCCGTCGTCCCTGATCCACGCCTTGACCTGGTCGGTCAGGCGCATGATCTCGCCGGGGGCGGTGGGCGCGGGCAGCCGGGCGAGGTGCCCGTGGAGCCGGGTGCGCAGGGCGGGTCCGACGCCCCGGCCGCCGGGCAGCAGCAGCTGTTCGCGGGTCCAGTCGGGCCGGTCGTCCAGCGAGAGGTAGCGGTCGAGGTGGTAGCGGTCGTGGGCGCGCAGCGCCTCGCCCATGGCCTCGCCGCCGGGGAGGTCGTGCAGTGCGCGCAGGGCGGTGACGGGCACGACGGCGCCCCCGTCGGGGCCGCGTCCCTTGCTGACGCCGACGACCGCTCCCTGGGTCTGGTCGACGACGGGGCCGCCGGAGCAGCCCGGGACGGGCTTGACCCCGTCGGTGACGAGGGCCCGGCCGTCGCTGCCGTTCAGGGTGCCGTGGACGTGCCGTACGCCGAGTTCGCCGGTCTCCCGCGACCAGCCGTGCAGGCTGACCGCCGCGGGCCAGACCGCGGGCCGGTCGCCCAGGCGCACGCAGGACGCCTTCCGCGCGCCCGGCACGCGGACGAGCGCGAGGTCGGGAAGGCCCCAGGGGTCGGACGGCCGGTCGTCGGGGTGGGCCGGGCGGGGCAGCGCGAGCACGACGGTGCCGGTGGTCTCCCGGGTGATCGCGCCGTCCTCCCACACGATGCCGACGGCCGGCTCGCTCCTCCACACCGCGCTTCCCCCCTCGGCCACCACATGGGCGCAGGTCAGCACCCAGCCGGGGGCGATGAAGAACCCGGTGCCCCAGTACCGGTCGCCGTGCGGGTCATACCCGCCGCCGGGGTCGCCGATGCGCACGAGCGCGGGGCGCACGAGCGCGCTGAAGGCGCTCATGCGCGGCCATCGGCCGCCGGGCTCCCGTGCGGGTCTCTCGCGGGGGCGGGGTCAGGGGTTCGCGCGGGCCTCGGGACGGGGGCGGGGTCCGTTGCGGCGACCGGCTCCGGTCCGGCGTGCTCCGTTGTCGCGGCGGGCCCCGGTCCGGGGGCGGGCGCCGTTGCCGCGGAAGGCTCCGGTCCGGGGGCGGGTGCGGGTGCGGGCGCGGGCGCGGGTCCGGGCTCGGTCCAGGTGAGGGAGACGTTCACGGACGCCTTGCCCGCACCGTCCGCGAGGACCCCGATCACCTTGCCCGACTGGGCGGACAGTTCGATGCCGAAGCTGACGGCGACCTCCACCGGGCCCTGCGGGTCGAGGCCGGCGCGCAGCGAGCCGACCACCCCGCGCACGACGTCCGTGAGCCCACCGGCCATCGAGACCACCCGGTCCCGGACACCGGTGTCCTGGAACCCGCCGCCCCTGCCCAGCTCCTCCGCGTCGCTGACGCGGGCCCAGACGGGCGTCCCGTCGTCCAGTCGAATCCGAGCGATCCCGTGTGCCACAGCGGCCCCCCGCTCCCCGAAACGATGATGAGGAAGGCTAGTCGGTGCCGCTGACGGGCGACAGGGGACGTGAGGGGCACGGCCTATCCTGATCCCATGTACTTCACCGACCGTGGCATCGAGGAACTGGAGAAGCGGCGCGGCGAGGAGGAGGTCACCTTCGAGTGGCTCGCCGAGCAGCTGCGGACCTTCGTCGATCTCAACCCCGACTTCGAGGTGCCGGTCGAGCGCCTCGCGACCTGGCTGGCCCGTCTGGACGACGACGAGGACGACGACGAGTAGCCGAGCCGGTCGGGGGCCGGGCGGCCCCCGACCCGCCGCGGTCGGTGCCGGGCCTGGTCACCCCTCCCGCAGCCGGTCGTAGGCGAGGCCCAGCACCCCGTGCGCGACGAGCAGCGCCCCGGCCGTCGCCCAGCCGCCGCTGCGGCGGGCGATGCCCCAGACGAGCAGCGGAGCTCCGGCCGCGAGCTGGACGCCGCTGAGGGCGCGGGCCCTGGGGCCGCGCAGGTACGGGCCCAGGGGGCCCTCCTCCACCGCTTCGAGCTCGGCGAGCACGGCGTCGCGCCAGCCGGGCCATTCGAGCTGCTCGGCGCCCTGCGCCAGTGCCACGGAGCGGAGCCGGTCGGCGTTCTCACCGGGGACGAGGCCGGTCGGCAGGGCGAGACCGGCACGGGTGAGGACGGCGACGACGCCGAGGAGCCGGCTGTCGGCGTCGGCGTCCGGGTCGACCTTGGTGAGCGGCTCCAGGGCCTGCACGTCCAGGACCGGGTCGAGGCCGAGCCGGGCGGCGAAGGTGCGCATGGCCTCGTCCTCGCCGACGGGCGTGCCGTCCGCGAGCCAGGTGTAGCCGACGGTGCGGCGGAAACCCGAGGCGAGCGTGAGCCCGGCCCGGTCGCGGTCCCACCACAGCGCGACGACGGGCCAGGTGGCGGCGGAGACCGCGAGCGCGGTGGCCCAGCCGGTGACGACCTGTTCGACCGGCTCCCCGCCGTGCAGCCACGGCTTCCCCTCCGGTACGAGCACGCTCCACTCGGGGCCCGCGGGGGCGAGGAGCAGCTGTTCCCTGAGCAGTCGGGCCGGCGGGCGCACCGCCTCGGGATCGGCACGGCAGAGCAGCAGCGCCCCGACGGGGCTGGGTCCGGATGTCGCGTTCATGGCCCTACGCTAGGCCAATTTGTCCGCGTATGAGGGTAATTGAACCCACCCTGTCAGGGGCGAATCAGGGTTGACTTCGCCCGACCGCGATATATCGTGTCTATCGAGAAACACGATATGTTGCGTTGCCGAAACGGGAGGTCAGCACCATGACAGAGTGGTCCGTCACCGAGCCGACGAAACTCGCGCCGGCCGACCCCGTCACACGCCTCCAGGTCCGCATCGTCAACGGCGCGGTGAACGTGGTGGGGACGGACGAGGACTCCGCCCGGGTGGAGATCTCCGAGATCGAGGGCCCGCCCCTGATCGTGTCCCAGGACGGCTCGACGCTGACCGTGAGCTACGAGGACCTGCACTGGAAGAGCATCCTCAAGTGGTTCGACCGCAAGGGGTACCGCCGCCGGGCCGTCGTCTCCGTCGCCGTCCCCGCGGGCGTCGACGTCGAGGTCGGAGTGGTCGGCGCCGAGGCCGTCGTCTCCGGCATCCGGGGCCGTACGGAGGTCCGCGGCGTCACCGGCGACACCACGCTGCTCGGGCTCTCGGGCCCGGTCCGCGCCGAGAGCGTCTCCGGCAACCTGGAGGCCCAGTCGGTGACGGGCGCCCTGCGGGCCAACTCCGTGACGGGCGACGTGACCGTGATCGAGGGCGCGGGCGCCTCCGTGAAGGCCGACACGGTCAGCGGTGACATGGTCATCGACCTCGACCCCGCCGAACTCGACGGACCCCCCGCGGACATCCGGCTCACCAGCGTCTCCGGCGAGGTCGCCATCCGCCTCCCGCATCCGGCCGACGCCCGCGTCGAGGCGAGCACCACCAGCGGCTCCGTGTCGAACGCCTTCGAGGACCTCCGCGTGGGAGGCCAATGGGGCGCCAAGTCCATCACCGGCACCCTCGGCGAGGGCCGGGGCACGCTCAAGGCCACCACCGTCTCCGGCTCCATCGCCCTGCTCCGCCGTCCCGAACCCGACGAGGACGCTGCCACCCCCTCCCCCGCCTCCCCCGCGACCGGAAAGGTGCTCTGACATGCCGCCCGTCTTCGCCCACGGCCGCCTCCGCCTCTACCTGCTCAAACTGCTCGACGAGGCCCCGCGCCACGGCTACGAGGTGATCCGCCTCCTGGAGGAGCGCTTCCATGGGCTGTACGCACCCTCGGCCGGCACGGTCTACCCGCGGCTCGCCAAGCTGGAGGCCGAGGGCCTCGTCACCCACGCCAGCGAGGGCGGCCGCAAGGTGTACTCGATCACCGACGCGGGCCGCGCCGAACTGGCCGGACGCGACGCCGAGCTGGAGGACCTGGAGCGGGAGATCCGCGAGTCGGTGTCGGAGCTGGCGGCGGAGATCCGCGACGACGTGCGCGGCGCCGCAGGCCGGGTGCGCAGCGAGATGCGCGCGGCGGCGGGGCGGACCCGGACGACGGAGTCCTCCACCTTCGCCGAGGCCAAGGAGGAGCTGCGCCGGGTCGGACAGGAGTGGAAGGAGCAGGCCCGCGAGGCCCGCGCGGAGGCCCGGTCGGCGCGCCGCCAGGCCAAGGAGTTCCAGCGCATCGCCCAGCAGGTGCAGGAAGAGGTCGAGGACCACTTCGCGCGGGGCGACTGGCCGAAGGGCGTCTGGGAGGGCCTCTCGGGCATCACCGCCCAGCTCGGCGGCCTGGTCGCCGGCACGACCCACCCCAAGGCCGCCGCCGCGCAGGAGCCGCCGTTCGCGACGGCCCCGGTCGGCGACGCGCCGGAGTGGGCACGGGAGTCCGAACCCTCAACCGACCCCGCCCGCGACCTCGACCGCCTCCTCGACCGCTTCCGCGACGAGATCCGCGACGCCGCCCGCGACCACGGCGTGACCCAGGAACAGCTGGCCGACACCCGCCACCACCTCTCCACCGCGGCCCTCCACATCACCGCCCTGCTCCGCCCCCACCCCAAGCCCTGACCCCGCCCACCGACCCGCCCCACCGACCCGAACCGACCCACTGACCCGACCCACTGACCCGACCGAACCCGACCGAAAGCGGGCCGCTGCCGCCGCCGACCCGCGACGGCACGCGGTGGGTGCCAACCGCGGACGGACCGCAGTTGCCTCAGACTCGACCCGGCGCCGAGCGGACCCGACCGGGGCCGGACCAAGGCCGGACCGGGCCCCGACCCGGGCCCGACCGGGCACCGAGCGGCTGTCGGCCGGGGCGGCGGGGGTGGCGGAGGGGTCAGCGGCGGGTGGCCGTGACGGTGACGGGGGTGGAGGGGGCGGCGAGGATCCAGGCGCGGCCGGGGGCCTTGCGGAGCACGAGGGCGCCGCGGGCCGTCACGTTCCAGGCGCCGGGCGGGAGGGAGAGTTCGGTGACGCGGGAGCCGCGGCGGCCGGCGGAGTCGTACGACAGGCGGTAGACGCCGTTCGCCGGGTCGTAGGCGCTGGAGCGGACCGTGCCGGCGACGGCCTCGGCGTAGGGCTCGGCGGTCAGCTCCTTGTTCGCGCGGAAGGCGCCGGTGCCGTCCACGGCGCAGTAGCCGCCGCCGTAGCACCAGACGTAACCGGCCCAGCCGGAGGTGTAGCGGCCGAGCGAGGCCATCGCGTCACGGTAGAAGCGGTTCATCTGCGGAAGGGAGTTGTTGAGCGGTCCCCACTCCCCCACCAGCACGGGCACCTGGTACTGCCGCGGGTAGAGGGTGACGGCCTGCTCGTAGCTCTCGATCCAGCCGGCCGCGGGGTCGTAGTCGGCGCCGGCCTCCATGCCCGTGTTGTAGAAGTGCGGGGCGTAGACGACCTTGGGGTCGTCGATGCGCCCGAGCCCGGTGGGCACGCCCTCGCCGACGATCGGGGTGGGCTCGACGAACACCCAGGCGTCGCGGTCGGCCGACCGGACCGCGTCGGCGAGGCGGTTGTACATCGGGGTGAGCTGGTCGCGCTCGATGCGCCGCGCCGCGGTCGGGAGGTCCTCGCCCTCGCGGAGTTCGCCCATCGGCTCGTTGATGAGGTCGTAGCCGAGGACGGCGGGGTGGCCGTCGAAGCGGTCGGCGAGCACCCGCCACATGCGGGCCTGGGCGCGTCGGAGGTCCTCGTCCTCGTAGAGGTGGGTGAAGGCGCGCTGGACGGCGGGCTCGAAGTACTCGGAGAACCAGTCGTCCGGGTGCGGGGTGAAGGGCAGCCCGTCGGTCCTGGTCGCCCAGGCGGGCACGCCGCGGTGGCCGAAGGCGGGGCCGAAGACGTCCTGGTGGGCGTCGAGGACCACCTTCACGTCGTATCTGTCGGCCCAGTCCAGGATCCGTTCGATCCGCCGGAGGTAGTCCTGGCTGTAGCGGCCGGGGCGCGGCTCAAGGTCGTCCCAGAAGACGAGCAGGCGGGCGAGGTTGAAGCCCTTGGCCCGCATGTCGCGGAAGTGCTTCTCGGTGATCGCGGAGAGGGCGGCGTCGCCGCGGTTGGCCTTGTCCTCGACGTTCCAGCCGCGCAGGGTGAGCGCGCGGCCGTGGGCGTCGGTGAGGGCGGGTATCCCGCCGCCCCCGCCGCCCGCGGCCTCGGCCTCTACCCGGGCGCCGGGTGACGTGTCCGCCGCCCTGGCGGCTTGCGGCGTGTCCGCCCGGGCGGCGGTCGGGGCGAGCAGCGCGGCGACCGCGAGGGCGGCGGCCAGGGCGGTGCGCAGTACGGCAGGGGTGGTTCGCAGCAAGGAAGACCTCCGGCACAAGGATGTGAGCGTTGTTCACCTTTCGCGTGCCGGAGATCCCATCAGCTGTACTGACGAGTCATCAAGAGGTCGTCAGGACGATCTTTCCGAAGAGCTCGCCGGTGGCCATCCGCTCGAAGCCCTCCCGCGCCCGGTCCAGCGGCAGCACGTCGTCGATGACGGGCCGCACGCCGGTCGCGGCGCAGAAGGACAGCAGGTCCTCCAGCTCGTCCTTGGAGCCCATCGTGGAGCCGACGACCTTGAGCTCCAGGAAGAAGATCCGGGTGAGCTCGGCGTGCGCGGGCCGGTCGCCGCTCGTGGCGCCGGAGATGACGAGCGTGCCGCCCGGCCGCAGCGACTTCACCGAATGGGACCAGGTGGCGGCGCCGACGGTCTCGATGACCGCGTCCACCCGCTGCGGGAGCCGCGCCCCCGGCTCGTACGCCTCGACGGCGCCGAGCTCGACGGCCCGCTTGCGCTTGGCCTCGTCGCGGCTGGTGGCGAAGACCCGCAGGCCGGCCGCCTTGCCGAGGGCGATCGCGGCGGTGGCCACGCCGCCGCCGGCGCCCTGGACGAGGACCGAGTCGCCGGGCCGCACCCCGGCGTTGGTGAAGAGCATGCGGTAGGCGGTCAGCCAGGCGGTGGGCAGGCAGGCGGCCTCCTCGAAGGAGAGCTCCTTCGGCTTGGGCAGCACGTTCCAGCGCGGCACGGTGACCCGCTCGGCGAAGGTGCCCTGGTAGCGCTCCGTGAGGATGGACCGGGGCTCGTCCGGGCCGACGCCGTGGCCGGACTGGCCGATCACGGAGTGCAGGACGACCTCGTTGCCGTCCTCGTCGATGCCCGCGGCATCGCAGCCGAGGATCATCGGCAGCCTCTCCTCGGGCAGCCCCACGCCACGCAGCGACCAGAGGTCGTGGTGGTTCAGCGAGGCCGCCTTCACGGTCACGGTGGTCCAACCCGGCCGCACCTCGGGTTCGGGGCGTTCGCCCAACTCAAGGCCGTTCAGCGGCTGGTCACGGTCGATTCGGGCAGCGTAGGCAGCGAACATGGCCCCGACCCTAGGGGCCCGCGGGCGGGCGGGGAACCAGCCCCCGGTGTGACCCGTGTCGCGCCGCGGCCGGGGGTCCGCCGGGGACGCGGAAGGGCCCCGTCCCGGCGTGCGGAACGGGGCCCTTCCCCTGGCCCGGGGCGTACCGGCCGGCGTGCGTAGCGGTCACGTCGGCCGGACGCCCCCGGCACCGTGTCAGCGGCGCGCGACACCCTCGGCGCGGGCGGCGGCGGCGACGGCGGTCGCGACGGCCGGGGCGACCCGCTCGTCGAACGGCGACGGGATCACGCAGTCGGCGGCGAGCTGGTCACCGACGACGTCCGCGATGGCGTTCGCCGCGGCGATCTTCATGCCCTCGGTGATCCGGGAGGCCCGGACCTGGAGCGCGCCCGCGAAGATGCCGGGGAACGCCAGGACGTTGTTGATCTGGTTCGGGTAGTCCGAACGGCCGGTCGCCACGACGGCCGCGTACTTGTGCGCGACGTCGGGGTGGACCTCGGGGTTCGGGTTGGCCATGGCGAACACGAAGGCGTTCGGGGCCATGGAGGCGACGGCCTCCTCGGGGACCGTGCCGCCGGAGACGCCGATGAAGACGTCGGCGCCGGCGAGGGCGGTCTCCAGGGTGCCGCTCAGGCCCGCCTTGTTGGTGAGCTCGGCGATCTCGCGCTTGACGTCGGTGAGGTCCGCGCGGTCCCGGCTGACGATGCCCTTGCGGTCGGCGACGGCCACGTCGCCGAGGCCGGCCTCCAGGAGGAACTTGGCGATGGCCACGCCGGCCGCGCCCGCTCCGGAGATGACGCCGCGCAGTTCGCCGAGGGTCCGGCCGGTCAGCTTCGCCGCGTTGCGCAGGGCCGCGAGGGTGACGATCGCGGTGCCGTGCTGGTCGTCGTGGAAGACCGGGATGTCGAGGCGCTCCTGGAGCCTGCGCTCGATCTCGAAGCACCGGGGGGCCGAGATGTCCTCCAGGTTCACGCCGCCGAAGGACGGGGCGAGCCGGACGACGGTCTCGACGATCTCGTCGGTGTCGGTGGTGGCGAGGGCGATCGGGACCGCGTCCACGCCGCCGAACTGCTTGAAGAGGATGGCCTTCCCCTCCATGACCGGGAGGGATGCCTCCGGGCCGATGTCGCCGAGGCCGAGCACGGCCGTCCCGTCGGTCACGACCGCGACGACGTTGGACTTCCAGGTGTAGTCGTTGACCAGCTCGGGCTGCTCGGCGATCGCGGTGCACACCTTGGCGACGCCGGGCGTGTACGCGAGGGACAGGTCGTCCTTGTCCCGGACCGGCACGGTGGCCTGCACGGCCATCTTGCCGCCCCGGTGGAGGGCGAAGACAGCGTCGAAGAACTCCTCGGGAGCTGCTTCGGTACCGCTGTCATTGCGAGGATTGACGATCTCCGCTGCCATTGGGTTGACCCCTTAAGTCTTCTTCATTTGAGGGTGGCCGCTCCTGGTTGAGGAGGGGTGGGGAGGCACCGCGGCCGCCTTGTCGGGCAGCCGCTCGGGCGCGCCGCACAACGCGCCCTGAGCCCCGGATGAGGGGTGTAAGGATCCTTCTTACCGGACGGACGGCACCGCAGACGAGTCCATAACCGCTCGGTGACGCGACTCATACCGAGCGCATCCGGACACGGACGGAGAACGACACGTCACCCGATGTCCCGATAGATGCAGACCCCACCCGAATGGCCGCCTTCCACTCGTCCGAATGGCGAGATGAACCGGAGATTCTTCGGTGACGGGGAAGGGATGCCGGAGAAGGTCCGGCCTTGATGTACCGGCCTGTCGCAATTCGGGGGTCACCCGTTACCCGATTTTGACATCACTGGCCGTCGGTTTGAGGCGGTCCGAATGGCAAGATGCCGTAATCACACGAGGTCGCGGCGCTCGAAGACGCGTACGTGACCTACTGGCAACTCCCTCAACGCCGGAGGAACCCGACCATGACCGCACGCTCCACGCGCTGTACGACCGTCGCCAAGACCCGCACCTCCCGTCTTGCCGCGGTCGCCGCCATCGCGGTCGCCGGCTCGATGCTGCTGACCGCCTGTGGCGACCAGACCGAGGGCGGCTCGACGCCCGAGGGCGGCACGAAGTCCGGCGCGGCCTCCACGGCCCCGCTCTTCGCCAAGCTGCCGGCGGACATCCAGAAGGCCGGCGTCATCAAGGTCGGCACGGACGCCACCTACGCCCCGATGGAGTTCAAGCAGGGCTCGACGATCGTCGGTGTCGACCCCGACATCGCCGCGGCGCTCTCCAAGCAGCTCGGCGTGACGTTCCAGTTCGAGAGCGGCACCTTCGACACGCTGCTCACGGCCCTGCCGACCGGCCGCACCGACATCGTCATGTCCTCGATGACGGACACCAAGGCCCGCCAGGAGGGTCTGGACGACAAGGGCCAGAAGACCGGCACCGGTGTCGACTTCGTCGACTACTTCACCGCCTCCACCGGCATCCTGGTGAAGAAGGGCAACCCCGAGAACATCAAGTCGCTCGACGACCTGTGCGGCAAGAAGCTCGCGGTCCAGCGCGGCACCACGTACGAGCAGGCCGCCAAGGACCAGGCCGAGAAGTGCAAGAAGGACGGCAAGCCGGCCCTCACCTTCGAGTCCTTCCCGACCGACGCCGAGGCCCAGACCCGCGTCAAGGCGGGCGGCGCCGTCGCCGACCTGAACGACTCCCCGGTCGCCGCGTACATCGCGCAGACCGCGGGTGGCGGCAACGACTTCGAGGCCATCGCCAACAAGACCGACGCCGGTCTCTTCGGCATCGCCGTCGACAAGAAGAACACCCAGCTCCGTGATGCACTGAAGGAAGCCCTGGACGCCGCCATCAAGGACGGCTCCTACAAGGCCGCCCTCGACAAGTGGAACGCGGGCGACGGCGCGATCCCCGCGGCCAAGATCAACGGCGGCTCCTGACTTCCCGGCACCACTGAAGGGCAGTCGTTGTGACTGACAAGTTCGACAAAGACAAGGTCGACAAGGTTCCCGCCGGGGCGTCCCCCGTCCCGACGGCGATCCCGCCGGAGGCCATCAAGGCCATTCCGGTCCGCCACTACGGTCGCTGGGTCGCCGGCGTCGTCGTGGTGGCGCTGTTGGTGCTGCTCGGCGTGGCGTTCTCCCAGGGCGATGTCCGCTGGGCGACCGTCCCCGAGAAGCTGTTCGACCCCAGCATCCTCGAGGGCCTCGGGAACACGGTCCTGATCAGCGTCGCCTCGATGGCGCTGGGTCTGGTGCTCGGCGTGGTCTTCGCCGTCATGCGCCTGTCCAAGAACCCGGTGACGAGCACCGTCGCCTGGCTCTACATCTGGATCTTCCGCGGCACCCCGGTCTACGTGCAGCTGCTGATCTGGTTCAACCTCGCCCTGATCTTCCCGATCTTCAACATCGGGTTCTACAAGGACGAGATGACCGATGTCATGACCCCCTTCCTGGCCGCCCTGCTGGGTCTCGGCCTCAACGAGGGCGCGTACATGGCGGAGATCGTCCGGGCCGGCATCCAGTCGGTCGACGAGGGCCAGACGGAGGCGTCGCACGCGCTGGGCATGAGCCAGGCGAAGACGATGCGCCGCGTGGTGCTCCCCCAGTCGATGCGGGTGATCATCCCGCCGACGGGCAACGAGTTCATCAACATGCTGAAGACCTCGTCCCTGGTCGTGGCCGTGCAGTACCCCGACCTCCTGCGGGCCGCGCAGGACATCGCCTCGACCTCGTTCGCGGTCATGGAGATGTTCTTCGTCGCCTCGATCTGGTACCTGATCCTGACCTCGGTGTTCAGCGTCGGGCAGTTCTACCTGGAGCGGCACTACGCCCGCGGGTCGCTGCGCTCCCTGCCGCCCACCCCGTGGCAGAAGGTCAAGGCGAACCTCTCCCGATTCTCCAACCGCGAGGCGGTGACCCGATGACCGCCATGGTGAAGGCCGAGGGCGTCCACAAGTCGTACGGCGCCGCCCACATCCTCAAGGGCATCGACCTTGAGGTGCAGAACGGCGAGGTGTTCTGCCTGATCGGCCCGTCCGGCTCCGGCAAGTCGACCTTCCTCCGGTGCATCAACCACCTGGAGCAGATCAACGCCGGCCGGCTGTACGTCGACGGCCAGCTGGTGGGCTACCGCCAGAAGGGCGACAAGCTCTACGAGCTGAAGGACAGCGAGATCGCGGCCCAGCGCCGGGACATCGGCATGGTCTTCCAGCGCTTCAACCTCTTCCCGCACATGACGGCCCTGGCCAACGTCATGGAGGCGCCCATCCAGGTCAAGGGCGAGACCAAGGCGGTGGCGCGCGAGCGTGCCGAGCGCCTGCTCGACCGGGTCGGCCTGGGCGACAAGGCGGGGAACTACCCCTCGCAGCTCTCCGGCGGCCAGCAGCAGCGCGTCGCCATCGCCCGTGCGCTGGCGATGGAGCCGAAGCTGATGCTCTTCGACGAGCCCACCTCGGCGCTCGACCCGGAGCTGGTGGGCGACGTCCTCGACGTCATGCGGGACCTGGCCGAGTCGGGCATGACGATGGTCGTCGTCACGCACGAGATGGGCTTCGCCCGCGAGGTCGGCGACTCGCTGGTCTTCATGGACGGCGGCGTGGTGGTCGAGTCGGGCCACCCGCGTGACGTGCTGGGCAACCCGCAGCAGGACCGGACGAAGGCGTTCCTCTCCAAGGTGCTGTAGGCGGCGCGAAGGGGCGGTACGGGTCTCCCGTACCGCCCCTTCCGTGTGTCCGGCCGACCTACCTGACCGCGAGGAGCAGGGTGTCGGAGGGCGAGGCCCAGACCGGGCGCGCCTCGGCGAAGCCGGCGGCGCGGAGGGTCTCGGCGTGCCAGCGCGGGGAGGGCATGTCGCCGTCGGCGTGTTCGCCGTAGATCTCGAAGCGGCGGGCGGTGGGGCCGGCCAGCTGCGGGTCCTCGGCGGCCAGCGCCCACCACTCGGCCCAGTCCAGGGCTCCGGCGGCCTTGGCCCGGTCCATGGCGGCGTGGCGGTGGGCCCGCTCGGCGGCGTTGATCCGCGGGGTGCTGGTGTCGATCATGTGGTCGGCGTTCATGAAGACGCCGCCGTCCCGGACGAGACCGGCGAGCTGCCCGTAGAGGGCCGTCAGGGGCTCGCTGTGGAGCCAGTGGAGGGCGGTGGCGGTCAGCACGGCGTCGTACGCGCCGTGGGGCAGCCTCGCGGTCCACTCCGGGTCCTTGAGGTCGGCCTCCACCAGGGTGACGCGGGGGTCCCCGGCGAAGTGCCCCCCGGCGATGGCCAGGAGCGCCGGGTCGAGATCCACTCCAGTGCTGGTCGAATCGGGGAACCTCCGGAGGAGCCGATCCGTGATACTTCCCGTACCGCAGGCGAGGTCGAGCACGCGGGGTTTCGGCCCCACGACCGCTTCGACCATGTCGAGCATGACGCGGAACCGCTCCTCGCGGTCCGGCATGTACCACTCCTGCTGACGGTCCCAGCTCTGCTGCCAGGCCGCCCAGTCGGTTCCGGTCATCGCCGCACCGTCCCTTCCCCTTCGTAATACCCTCGAAGGGGACACAGCCGTTACCCAGCCGTTACCCCTCACGACCGAGACCCTAGCCCGCCGGAGTAAGGACTACAAGTGGAACTGGCCTATTACTCGGACTATGCCGTGCGTCTGGTCAACACCGAGGAGCCGGCTCGCAACAAGGACACCCTGACCTCCGTCGAGGTGATCCGGGAGCTCTTCGGCCCCGCCACCCAGATGGCCCGGCGGGTCACCGACCCGGACGTCGCCCGCTTCCGGGCCGTGCGCGCCCGGCTCCGCGCGGTCTTCGCCGCGGCCGACGAGGACGACCACACGGGCGCCGTCGACCTGCTGAACTCGCTCCTCCTGGAGTTCCCCGTCAGCCCCCAGATCTCCGGCCACGACATCCTCGACGACGAGGGCCGCCCCCGCTGGCACATGCACCTCGCCGACCACCCCTCGAACCCCACCGCGGGGTACGCGGCGATCGCGGCCATGGGCCTCGCCTTCCACCTCACCGAGTTCGGCGCCGACCGGCTCGGCCTGTGCCAGGCACCGCCCTGCCGCAACGCCTACCTCGACACCTCCACCAACCGCTCCCGCCGGTACTGCTCCGACCGCTGCGCCACCCGCGCCAACGTCGCCGCCTACCGCGCCCGCAAGCGCCTGGAGGCCGAGCGGTCCGGCCACACCGGCCTGACGGCCGACACGAGCCAGGAGAGCGTCACCGCGGCCGACCGCTGACGCCCCGGCGTCACCGGCCGGTACCGGGCCCGCACCCGCCCGAGGACCAGTTCGGGCGGTACGGCCCCGAAGACCCTGCTGTCCCCCTCGGCGGCCGGGTTGTCCCCCAGCACCCACCAGCCGCCGTCACGTCGCTCGATCAGCCGCTTCACGATGAGCAGATCCTGCTGGAGCGGATGGCGCAGCACGGCCACGCATCCCGGCCGCAGCCGCCCGCCGTAGTGCACGAGCAGCCGGTCCCCGTGGAGCAGCGTCGGCACCATCGACACCCCCGTTACCTCGGCGATCCCGAACGGCGCCCCGGCCTCCGCCACCTGCTCCCGCCCCGATTCCCTCATCCGGCACCTCCCGGTCCGCCCGCGCGCCCGCTCGTCCACTCGTACACGAGTCCCATGGTGACCCTGGACTTTTGGCCTAAGCCCCAGGGGCGCCCGCGAAAACGCCCTTCTCACCGAGTAATGTCCCACCTGAGAAGACGATCACGAGGAAGGACGGCTCAATGCTCTCCCGCCTGTTTGCCCCCAAGGTGACGGTCAGCGCCCACTGCGACCTCCCCTGCGGCGTGTACGACCCCGCCCAGGCCCGCATCGAGGCCGAGTCGGTCAAGGCTGTCCAGGAGAAGTACCTGGCGAACGAGGACGCGCACTTCCGCGCCCGCGCCACGGTCATCAAGGAGCAGCGCGCGGAGCTCGCCAAGCACCACGTCTCGGTGCTCTGGAGCGACTACTTCAAGGCCCCGCACTTCGAGAAGTACCCCGAGCTCAACCAGCTGGTCAACGACACCCTGAAGGCCCTCTCGGCCGCCAAGGCGTCCACCGACCCCAAGACGGGCGAGAAGGCGCTGGAACTCATCGCCGAGATCGACCGCATCTTCTGGGAGACCAAGAAGGCTTGATCCGAGCCTCTCCCGCACACCCGAAGGGGCCCGGCCGCACCACGGCCGGGCCCCTTCGGCGTGTCCGGACACCCCCTGGGTCCGGCCGTGCCCGTCACGGCGCGGTCGTCCGCGACGGGGGCAGGCCGCGTGTTTCGGTGAGCACGGCGCCGTCGAGCCGGGCGTTCGTGAGGTCGGCGCCGGTCAGGTTCGCACCGGTGAGGTCCGCACCCGTCAGATCCGCGCCGGCCAGGTCGACTCCGGAGAGGTCCGCCGCCGTCAGGTCCGCGGTCCGCAGGGAGGCGCACCGGCCTTCGGAGGCGGGGTCCTCGCCACCGACGCGCTGCAGGAAGACGTCCGAGCAGAACACCGCCTTCCGCAGGTCCGCGCCGGGGAAGGAGGCTCCGGAGAGGTCCGCTCCGGAGAGGTCCGTGCCCGTCAGTTCGGCGCACTGGCCGGAGTCGAGGCAGAACCGGACGTCCGTGAGGTCCGAGCCGTTGAAGGCCGTGTCGCGCAGCCGCGCCCGTTCCAGGGACGCCTCCGCGAGGTTCGTGAACGTCATGTCGGCGCCGCTGAGGTCGGCGTGGTCGAGTTCGGCGCCGCGGAGGTCGGCGTCGAGGAACTCCGTGTCCCGCGGGTCCGCGCCCGAGAGCACGGCCTCGCGCAGGTGGACGACGCGGCGGGCGCCCGCGGCGATCGGCTGGGCCGGGGCCCAGCCGCGCAGGTTGACGCCGCTCAGCACCACCGAGAGCCCCTGGTCGTGCTCGGGCCTGCGCCGTACGAGCACGTTCATGGCGGCGACGGCGTCGACGGACGGGTCGGACGGCGCGCCTCCGGGCCGCACCGGGGAGTGGCGCCGCATGTACGCCGACAGGACGGAGACCACGCTGCCCTGGTCCGGGGGCGAGTCCTTCATGATGCGTTCGAGTGCGTAGATCCCGCCCAGCCGGACATCGACGGAGTCGGACCCCAGGTTCACGACGGCGGTGTTGAAGCGGGTGGTGATCTGGCCCTCCTCGATGATCCGCAGCTCCTTGCCGGTCTGACCGACCTGGAGCCAGGTGAAGAGCAGGGCGGCCACCGCGGCGAGGCCCGGCAGGCTGAGGAGCAGCAGGGAGAGGCGGGAGGGGGCGTCGCCGGTCCCGCCCCGTTCCGGACCGGGGCGCCGGGAGCCGCGCCGCCGCAGGATCCGGTGGAGTCGTCCGTTGCTGGGCCTGTCGGTCATGTCCTCATTGGCCCACGTGCCACCGGCCCGTCCCCGGCACCACACCGGGACCCCTCACCCTCGGGAGCCGCGGCCCACGCGATCAGGGGGTGGCGGGGAGGGTGTAGCGGCGCTTCTCCCGGGAGCCGGCGCCGAGGCGGTCGTAGAAGCGGATGGCGCCTTCGTTCCAGACGGGGGTCTGCCATTCGATGCGGGGGAGGCCGAGGGCGCGGGCCTCGGCGCGGACGGCGGCGACGAGGAGCGGGCCGAGGCCGTGGCCGCGGGACGCCTCGGCGAGGTAGAGGCAGTCCATGTGGAGGTAGGCGGCGCCGTCCCAGGTGGAGAGCTCGGGGGCGCAGGTGGCGTAGCCGGCGAGGGTGCCGTCCGGGAGGGCGGCGACGAGGCAGCGGAGGCGGGCCGGTTCGGGGCCGAAGAGGAGGCCGGCGAGGCGGTCGGCGAGACCGGGTGCCGGGGGCGCGGCCTTCTCGTACGCGGCGTGCTCGGCGACGAGTTCCACGACCCGGGGCAGGTCCTCGGGGTCCGCGTGTCGTACCACTGCCCGGCCGGGGCCGCCCTCGTGTGCGCTCATACGGTCATCATGCACGGTCCCACGGACAGCTCGGCGGCGGTCCCCTGGCGGCGCAGCCACTCGCGGTAGGGGGCCGCGCGGAGGGCCACCTCCCGGTAGGCCGCGGCGAGTTCCGCGTACAGCAGGTCGAGGGGCGCGCCGGGGCGGGCGTACAGCAGGAGGCGGACGGCCAGCGGGTCGCCGCGGAGGGGGCGGATGGCCATGTCGTCGCGCGGGCCCGAGGTCGGCTGGCAGGGGGCGACGGCCTCGCCGAGCACGATGAGCGAGGCGGCGGTGTGGTAGTCGCCGTGGAGGAGGGGCGGGTCGATGCCCGCGGCGCCGAGGACCCGGCGCAGGCCGTCCCATTCGCCGTCCACGGTGGGGTCGACCATCCAGTGGTCGTCGGCGAGGTCGGCGAGGTCCACGACGGGGCGGCCGGCGGTGGGGTGGTCGGGGGACATGGAGATGAACTGCGGTTCGCGGGCGACGAGGACCCGTCCGTCGAGGCCGTCGGGGACGCGTAAGGGGCAGCCCTCGACCTCGTGGACGAACGCCACGTCGAGCTGGCCGGCGGCGACCGCCCGCAGCAGCGCGTGGGCGGAGACGTCCATGCGGAGGCCGATGTCGGTGTCCGGAAGCCGCTGGCGGAGCCGGCGCAGCCAGCCGGGGAGGGCCCGGCTGGCCGTGGAGCCGACGCGGAGTCCGGGGCCGTCGGTGCGGGCGGCGGCGGCGCGGGTCTCGGTGACGAGCGCGGCCATGTCCGCGACCAGGGGGCGGGCCCGGCTGAGCAGGGAGCGGCCGATCGGGGTGGGGCGGCAGCCGGTGCGGCCGCGGGAGAACAGTTCGGCACCGAGCGCGTTCTCGATCCGGCGCAGTTGGGTGGTCAGCGAGGGCTGGCTCATGCCGAGTTGCCGCGCCGCCTTGTGCAGGCTGCCCGTGTCGGCGATCGCGCAGAGCGCGCGCAGGTGTCTCACCTCCAGCTCCATCCCCCGAGGGTAGGGCGGCGGCCGGGCGTCGCACCAGATATCCGGAACCCTTCAATCGCCTTGCTTTCCAAGGCAGTTGGGGAGATCGAGCCGGGGTGATGCGGTGGAGCTATCGGGGGTTGGCATCATCCCCGCGCGCCCCGGCTGCCCCGAGACTCTCTCCGACCCCAACAGGAGGAGCCCCCCATGCGTCACCCCAAGGTCCTCACCTCCGTACTGACCGCCACCCTCGGTCTCGGCCTCGCCGCCTCCCTCGGCACCGCTCCGGCGGCCGCCACGGCGCCGGCCGTGACCGCCGGCAGCGCCACCGCGGCGTACGCCGGTTCGGCCGAGGAGGCCAAGGCCAACCAGGCGTTCTTCGACGCCGTCGTGAAGTCGGTGGCGAAGAAGCGCGCCGCCGCCCCCGGCGCGGCCGCCGTCACCGTCGTCTACAGCTCCGCCAACGCGCCGAGCTTCCGCACCCAGATCGCCCGCTCGGCGCAGATATGGAACAGCTCGGTCGTGAACGTCCGGCTGGTCGAGGGAAGCAACCCGGACTTCCGGTACTACGAGGGCAACGACTCGCGCGGCTCGTACGCCAGCACCGACGGCCACGGCGGCGGCTACATCTTCCTCGACTACCGGCAGAACCAGCAGTACAACTCCACCCGCGTGACGGCGCACGAGACCGGTCACGTGCTCGGCCTGCCGGACCACTACAGCGGCCCGTGCAGCGAGCTGATGTCGGGCGGCGGCCCCGGCACGTCCTGCCAGAACGCCCAGCCGAACGCGCAGGAGCGCTCCCGCGTGGACCAGTTGTGGCGCTACGGCCTCACCTCCGCGTTCAAGACCTCCTGAACCGGCGGGACCGGCCGGTGACCACCCGGTGACCGGCCGGCCCGGCAGCGCGTGAACGACGGACGGCGGCGGCCCGCGAAGGGGCCGCCGCCGTTCCGTTCGGGTCCCGCCCGCCGTCAGGCCGTCTGGAGGAGGCGGCGGCCGAAGTCCGCGCCGGGCGGCAGCTGACGCCGGACCCGGTCGAGCGCTCCCTCGAAGTCGCCGCCGGCGACGCACGCCTCGAAGGCCGCGCCGCCGTAGTGCAGGGTCAGGCTGAGGTCCCCCCGCTCACCGAGCGTCAGCAGGCAGGCGAGGGTGGCCTGTTGGGCCGTGCCGTCCAGGACGACGGGGAGGGGCAGGTCCCACTCCAGGACACAGCCGGTGAGGGGACGGGCGCTCGCGCCCTCCCCGGTCGCGCTCAGCGTGGCGAAGCCCTCGCCCGCGTACTCGACCCCCCTGATCCGGGTGGCGACGTGCCGCCCGTCGGCCGTGATGACGATCGCTTCCGCGCCGCTGCGGTCCCGGTACCAACCGGTCCAGACTTCTGTCGACTCCGATGACATGCGCGGACTGTAGCCGTATGACCGGCTCCGGCGCGCGGCCGGTCACCCCGGGGCCGGACTTCTCCCGATCTCGCCGTTCTTGCCGGTCACGTGCGGGGTCGTCGCTTCCGGGGCCTCGTACAGCTCGCACTCCGGATTGCGGCAGGGCTGCGCCTCCCACTCCGGCACCCAGACCCCGAGGACCTTGTGCCGGGTGGCCAGGGTGGCCCGCGGAACGCCGCAGGCCGGGCACTTGGGCTCGATCCCGGGGTCCCGTGTCGTCCGCACCGCCTCGTCACCCATGCATCCAGGGTAGGACGCCCCGCCGGGGCGCGCGTCCCGGCGGTCCGCGCCCTGTCGGCGGCCGTGCGCGGGGGGGGCTACCGCTTCCTGGTGTACGTGCGGACGAGCACGCCGTTGTCGAAGGTGCGCACCTCGCCGAGCTCGAAGTCGCGGGGCTCGAAGCCGGCGCCGAACATCGGCATGCCGGTGCCGTAGACCTGGGGGTACGTCTTGATGATCAGCTCGTCGATCTCCTCGATGAGCTCGCCGGCGATCGTGGAGCCGCCGCACAGCCAGATGTCCAGCGGGCCGTCCTCCGCCTTGAGTTCGCGCACGCGGCCGACGAGGTCGTCGGAGATCAGCTCGACGCGGGGGTCGGGCGAGTCGGTCAGCGAGCGGGTGGCGACGAGCTCGCGCAGGTGGCTGTACGGGCTGGTGACGCCGATGTCCAGCGCGAGGCGGTACGACCCCAGGCCCTGGATCACGGTGTCGAAGTGCCTGTTGTCGGCGCCGTCGACGCCCAGGAACGCGCGGGCCTGGGTGGGGATGCTCTCCGGGTACTCGGTGCCCATCCACTGGGCGTAGGCCCCTTCGGTGAACGCGAACATGCTGGTGGCGTCCCCCTCGGGGTCGCCGATGAAGCCGTCGATGGTGCAGGCGATGTAGTAGGTGAGCTTGCGCAAACCGGTCCTCTTCCTCGGGGTGGCGTGGCCGCGTCCGCAACCACGACAGTTATAGTGCTTCACCTGTAGTGGTTAAGCAAGCCCTATGTTCGAAGAGAACGCGCCCAGCCCGAGAAGGAGCCCGACGTGGCGAGGAACCCGGAACGCAGAGCCGCACTGCTCGACGCCGCGATCGAGGTACTGGCGGACGAAGGCGCCCGCGGACTGACCTTCCGGGCGGTCGACGCCCGGGCGGGGGTCCCCACGGGCACCTCGTCCAACTACTTCACCGACCGGGACCAGCTGCTCTCCCAGGTGGGCGACCGGATCTTCGTCCGGCTGACCCCGGCTCCGGACGCCCTGGAGACCGCCCTGCTGCCGACACCCGGACGGGAGCTGGTCCTGGAGCTGATGCGCTGGGTCGCCCGGCGGCTGGCGGCCGAACGCACCTGCTACCTCGGGCTCTTCGAGCTCCGGCTCGAAGCCGTGCGCCGCCCCGAACTGCGCACCCAGCTCACCAAGGTGCTCCGCTCCGACCTGGACGAGAACATCCGCGGGCACCTCGACGCCGGGATGCCCGGGGACGCCGACACCGTCCGGCTCCTCTACTTCGCCCTCACCGGGCTGCTGCTCGACCACTTCACGGTCCCGGAGCTCCACGGCGACCGGGATCTGGACGACCTGATCGAGACCGTGGTCGCCCGGATCGTCCCCGCGGAGTGAGCGGCGCGGCCGGGGTCAGCGCGTGCGGCGGGTGACGAACTCCGCGAGGGCGAGCAGATCCCCGGCCGCCGCCAGGTCCGGCACCGCCTGGGCCAGGTGCTCCACGGCGCGGCCCATGCGCTCGGCCGCCTGGGCCTGCGCCCAGTCGCGCCCGCCGGCCCGCTCCACCGCGTCCGCCGCCGCCCGCACCGCCGCGGCGTCGAGGGTCGGACGGGCGTAGAGCGCGGCCAGCTCGTCGCCCGCAGGGGTGCCCGAGGCGAGCGCCGCCACCACGGGCAGCGACTTCTTGTGCGCGACGAGATCGGCCCCGGCGGGCTTCCCCGTGCGGTCGGGGTCCCCCCAGATCCCGATGAGGTCGTCGATCAGCTGGAAGGCGAGGCCGGCCTCCCGTCCGAAGGCGTCCATGGCCGCGACCTCCTCCTCGCCCGCGCCGGCGTAGAGCGCGCCGACGGCGCAGGCGCAGCCGAGCAGCGCCCCGGTCTTGGCGGTCGCCATGGCCAGGCACTCGTCGAGCGAGACCTCGCGCGGGCCGCGCTGCTCGAAGGCGCAGTCCGCCTGCTGGCCCGCACAGAGCTCGATGATGCAGGCGGCGAGGCGCGCGGAGGCCGCCGCGGATGCGGGGTGCGGATCCTCGGCGAGCAGCCGCAGGGCCAGCGCGCTCATCGCGTCCCCGGCCATGAGGGCGTCCGGGATGCCGAAGACGGTCCAGGCGGTGGGCCGGTGCCGCCTGGTCGGGTCCTCGTCGACGATGTCGTCGTGGAGCAGCGTGAAGTTGTGCGCGAGCTCGACCGCGGCCGCCGCCTTCACGGCCTGGGCCGTCTCGGCGCCGAGGGCGCGGGCCGCCGCGAGGACGAGCGCGGGCCTGATCGCCTTGCCCGTCTGTCCCGCGTCCGGGGTGCCGTCGGCTCTCTCCCAGCCGAAGTGGTACATCGCCACCCGCCGTATGGAACCCGGCAGGGTCTCGACGGTCGCACGCAGTTGGGGATGGACGGCGGCACGCGTCTGGTCCAGGAGCCGCACGGCCCCCTGGCCGTCGGTCGCGGCGTCCGCGCTGGTCACGGTCACGGTCTCTTCCTTCGCATCCTTCGCGGCAGCGGGTCGGGCGGCGCCCGGGGGCGGGAGGGTCCGGCCCCCGCCCCCGGGGCGTCGCGGGTTCAGCGCCAGCGGCTGACCTCGACGTTCTCCAGGACGCCGAGGGCGTCCGGGACGAGGATCGCCGCCGAGTAGTAGGCCGTGACGAGGTACGAGATGATCGCCTGCTCGTCGATGCCCATGAAGCGGACGGAGAGGCTGGGCTCGATCTCGTCGGGCAGGCCGGTCTGGTGGAGGCCGATCACGCCCTGGTCGGCCTCGCCGGTACGCATGCAGATGATCGAGGTGGTCCGGGCGTCGGAGACCGGGATCTTGTTGCACGGGTAGATCGGCACGCCGCGCCAGGTCGGGATGCGGTTGCCGTTGACGTCGATGGTCTCCGGCACCAGGCCCCGCTTGTTGAGCTCGCGGCCGAAGGCGGCGATGGCGCGGGGGTGGGCGAGGAAGAGCTTGGAGCCCCGGCGGCGGGAGAGCAGCTCGTCCATGTCGTCGGGGCTGGGGGCGCCGTCGTGCGGCTGGAGCCGCTGCCCGTAGTCGCAGTTGGCGAGGAGGCCGAACTCCTTGTTGTTGATGAGCTCGTGCTCCTGGCGCTCGCGGAGCGCCTCGACCGTGAGCCTCAACTGCTGCTCGGTCTGGTTCATCGGCTGGTTGTAGAGGTCGGCGACGCGGCTGTGGACCTTCAGCACGGTCTGGGCGACGCTCAGCTCGTACTCGCGGGGCGAGGCGTCGTAGTCGACGTAGGTGTGCGGGACGACCGCTTCGCCGACGTGGCCGGCGGAGAGGTCGATGGCCGCCTCGCCGTAGGTGTTGGTCCGCTGGTCGGGCAGGGCGGCGACGGTCGCCAGGTGGGCGGCGAGCGAGACGGCCCGGTCCGCGAGGTTGCGCACGTCGTCCCGGGTGAGCTCGAGGACCGTGCAGGCCGTGGCGGCGCGGGCGGTCCACTCCCAGGTGGCGTCCTCGCCGACCAGGGACGCCTCGCCGAGGTAGGCGCCGTCGGCGAGGACGCCGAGGACGGCCTCGTCGCCGTAGGGCCCCTCGCCGATCTGCTCGATGCGGCCGTGGGCGAGGAGGTGGACCCGGTCGGTGGGGGTGCCCGCGGTCGCGATGACCTCGCCGGCCGCGTACTCCCGCTGGGTGCAGCGGGAGGCCAGCTCGGTCAGGGCGTCCTCGTCCTCGTACCCCCGCAGGGCCGGGAGCTCGCCGAGCTCGGCGGGGATGACCGCGACGCGCTCTCCGGTCTGGACGAAGGTGACGCGGCCGTCACCCACGGAGTAGCTGAGCCTCCGGTTCACCCGGTACGTGCCGCCCTGCACCTGGACCCACGGCAGCGTCCGCAGCAGCCACCGGGAGGTGATCTCCTGCATCTGCGGAGCCGACTTGGTGGTCGTGGCGAGGTTCCGCGCGGCGGCGGTGCCGAGACTCTGCTGCGGCGCCTGCTGCTCCGCGCGGACGTCGTCGCCAACCGAACCAACGGACATG
This sequence comes from Streptomyces sp. NPDC051180, assembly GCF_040689545.1. Taxonomy (NCBI): domain Bacteria; kingdom Bacillati; phylum Actinomycetota; class Actinomycetes; order Kitasatosporales; family Streptomycetaceae; genus Streptomyces; species Streptomyces sp. NPDC051180. Next base: position 101,256 of record NZ_JBFBBC010000011.1, on the reverse strand, counting down.
GAACTCCCTCTCGTATGACTGAGTTGCGAGTCGAAGCCTTTCAGCACGGAGCGTGTCGGCGCCATTACACAATCGGGTGGGACTGTTCGACGATCTTCGGGGCATGTCACGTGATTTCCATCCGAACAGCCGAACCCCGCGCCACCCCGTGACGCGCTGTCCGGATCGGCTCGCACGCGGTCCGAACGCATGGCGGCGGAGGGGCGGAATCCGGTACTCCGGAAGTTCACCCGTCCCTTGAAGGGAGTCCGCCATGGCCACACCCATGACCGCGAGCAGGTTCCTCCACGCACTGCGCGAGGAGGGCCTCACGGTCGTCCAGGTCGGCGACTGGTCCACCCACAACCGCAACCACAAGGGGCCCTGGGGCCCGGTGCACGGCGTGATGATCCACCACACCGTGACCCGGGGCACCGCCGCGACCGTTCGGATCTGCCGTGACGGCCACGCGGGCCTGCCGGGGCCGCTCTGCCACGGCGTCATCGCCAAGGACGGCACCGTCCACCTCGTGGGCTACGGGCGCGCCAACCACGCCGGGCTCGGCGACGACGAGGTGCTCAGGGCGGTCATCGCCGAGCGTCGCCTGCCGCCGGACGACGAGGCCACCACCGACGGCAACCGCCACTTCTACGGCTTCGAGTGCGAGAACCTCGGGGACGGCGTGGACCCGTGGCCCAAGGTCCAGCTGGAGGCCATCGCGAAGGCCGCCGCCGCCCTCTGCCGGGTGCACGGCTGGACGCACCGCTCGGTCATCGGCCACCTGGAGTGGCAGCCGGGGAAGGTGGACCCGCGGGGCTTCACGATGGGCTCGATGCGGGAGCGGATCGCCGACCGGCTGCGCTGACCGGGCCGCCCGCGCGGACAATGGCCGGGTGAACGCGTTCGACCTCTCCCGCCTGCGGCCCCGGCTCCCCTCGCCCCTGGAGCCGGTGGAGGACGAGCGCTTCGCCCGGCACGGGCTGACGCTGCTGCTCAAGCGGGACGACCTGATCCACCCGGACCTGCCGGGCAACAAGTGGCGCAAGCTCGCGCTCAACCTGCGCGCGGCCGACGGGCGGCCGGTGCTCACCTTCGGCGGCGCCTACTCCAACCACCTGCGGGCGACGGCCGCCGCCGGCCGGCTGCTCGGCTTCCCCACGGTCGGCGTCGTGCGCGGCGACGAGCTGGCCGGACGGCCGCTCAACCCCTCCCTCGCGCGGTGCGCGGCGGACGGGATGCGGCTGGAGTTCGTGGACCGGGCCACGTACCGCGCGAAGCACGAGCCGGCCACCCTCGCGGCGCTCCTGGAGCGGGCCCCCGCGGGCGCGTACGTGGTGCCCGAGGGCGGCAGCAACGCGCTCGCCGTCCAGGGCTGCGTGGAGCTGGGCCGCGAGCTCGTCGGCGAGGCGGACACCGTCGCCGTCGCCTGCGGCACGGGCGGCACCCTCGCCGGTCTGGCGGCCGGGCTCGGGCCCGGGCAGCGGGCGCTGGGCGTTCCGGTGCTGCGGGGCGGCTTCCTGGGCGGGGAGGTCCGGGCGCTCCAGGACGCGGCCTTCGGCGGTCCGCGGGGCGCGTGGGCGCTGGACGAGCGCTTCCACGGCGGGGGCTACGCGCGCACGTCCCCCGAGCTGGAGGCGTTCGCGCAGGATTTCGAAGCGCGGCACGGACTCGCCGTCGAGCGGCTGTATGTGGCCAAAATGCTGTTCGGCCTCGTCGCCTTGGCGCACGAGGGCGCGTTCCCGGCGGGTACCCGGCTCGCGGCGGTGGTGACGGGGGCGCCCGAACCGGCCTGACCGGCGGGACTCAGTCCGTCTCCCGGTAGGCGGCCGCCTCCTCCAGGTCGAGCCGGCGGAGCAGGGTCCGCATCATCTCGTCGTCGATCCGGCGCTCGTCGCGCAGCTGTACGAACACCTCGCGTTCGGCGTCGATCATCTCGCGCGAGAGGCGCCGGTAGGTGTCGTCGGCGGTCTCGCCGGTCACCTCGTTGACGGCGCCGAGCCGTTCCCACACCGCGTTGCGGCGCCGCTCCATGACGGTCCGCAGCCGGTCGGCCAACGGCTCGGGCAGGGCGTTGCGCTCGTCCTCCAGCAGCGCGTCGAGGCGCTCCTCGGCCGCCCTGGACGCCTCGCTCTGGGCCTGTGCCTCGGCCAGCGTCTCGGCGTACGTGTCCCGCCCGGGCAGCTTCAGGAGCCGGATGAGGGGCGGCAGGGTGAGCCCCTGCACCACCAGGGTGCCGATGACGGTGGTGAAGGTGAGGAAGAGGACGAGGTTGCGGGCCGGGAACTCCACGCCGTCGGTGACGACGGGGATGGAGAACGCGATGGCCAGGGAGACCACCCCGCGCATGCCGGCCCAGCCGACGACGAGGGGCGCCTTCCAGTCGACGCCCGGCTCGCGCTGCCGCACCCGGTCCGACAGCCAGCGGGGCAGGAAGGTCGCCGGGTAGACCCAGACGAAGCGGACGACGACCACCGCGACGAAGACCCCGGCCGCGTACCAGGCCGCCTCGCCGATGCCGTACTGGCCCAGGCCCTGGACGACGTACGGCAGCTGGAGTCCGATCAGGGCGAAGACTGCGGACTCCAGGACGAAGGCGACCATCTTCCAGACGGCCTCCTCCTGGAGCCGGGTCGCGAAGTCGACCTGGTAGGCCCGGTGGCCGAGGAAGAGGCCGACCACGACGACCGCGAGGACCCCGGAGGCCCCGACCTCCTCGGCCGCCGCGTAGGCGACGAAGGGGATGAGGAGGGAGAGGGTGTTCTGCAGGAGGGCCTCGCCGAGGCGGCAGCGGAGCCAGTGGATCGGGAGCATGAGGACCAGGCCGACGCCGACGCCGCCGATCGCCGCGAGCCCGAACTCCCGGAACCCGCCCGCCCAGCTGACGCCCTCGCCGACGGCTGCCGCGAGGGCGACCTTGTACGCGGTGATCGCGGTGGCGTCGTTCACCAGCGACTCGCCCTGGAGGATCGTCGTGATCCGGTGCGGCAGGCCCAGCTTGCGGGCGATGGCCGTGGCGGCGACGGCGTCCGGCGGCGCGATCACCGCGCCGAGCACCAGCGCGGCGGTCAGCGGCAGGTCGGGCACGAGGACGTACGCGAGCCAGCCCACGGCCACGGTGGCGAAGAGGACGTACCCGACGGAGAGCAGGGCGACGGGCCGGATGTTGGCCCGCAGGTCCAGGTACGAGGAGTCGAGGGCGGCGGTGTAGAGCAGCGGCGGCAGGATCAGCGGGAGCACGATGTGCGGGTCGAGCGTGTAGTCCGGCACCCCGGGCAGGTACGAGGCGGCGAGGCCGACGGCGACCAGCAGCAGCGGGGCGGGCACGGGGGTCCTGCGGGCGAACCCCGCGACGGCGGCGCTCGCCGCCACCAGTGCCACCAGCTGCAGTGCGTCCATGCCCGACCCCGTCCCGTGCCGCAACGTAACCTGGCCATCATGAGCGAGTGCCCGCACGTTGCCGAAATGCCGCGCCCCGAACCGGCGCCGGTGGCCGCCACCTGTCCCCAGTGCCTGGCGGACGGCACGCACCCGGTGCAGCTGCGGCTCTGCCTGACCTGCGGCCACGTGGGCTGCTGCGACTCCTCGGCGGGGCAGCACGCGACGGGGCACTTCGCGTCGACCGGCCACCCGGTGATGCGGACGTTCGAGCCGGGCGAGGCATGGCGCTGGTGCTTCGTGGACGGCTCGATCGTCTGATCGCCCCGGGGCGCGGCGGGCCGGGAAGCGGGCCGTCGCGGACACCGTTCGCACGGGGGACGGTTCGACCGGCGCGCGGTTGGGTACGTCCTCCCTCCGCCGGTCGCTCGGTTTCGCTCTTCGCACGCCCCCGGCCACCGTCCGCGCCCGTGGGCCTACCATGGGTGACGAGCGTGATCGGGGGTCGAGGGGCTCACGGCGACACGGCGGGACGGATCGCGATAGCGTCACGGCGGACCGCGCAGCCCCCTGCGTACCGCCCGGTTCGGGGGCCTCTCCCCCCGAACCCCGAATGAGCTTGTGCCACCTTGGAGGTGAGGGTGTCCCAGATCGCAGGCGAGCCCGGGACCCAGGACTTCGTGGAAGTCCGGCTGCCCGCTGCGGGTGCCTATCTGTCCGTGCTGCGTACGGCCACGGCCGGCCTCGCGGCGCGCTTGGACTTCACCCTCGACGAGATCGAGGACTTGCGGATCGCGGTCGACGAGGCGTGCGCCATCCTGCTCCAGCAGGCCGTGCCGGGGTCCGTCCTCAGCTGTGTCTTCCGGCTGGTCGACGACTCCCTGGACGTGACGGTGTCCGCACCCACCACGGACGGCCGGGCGCCGGAGCGGGACACCTTCGCCTGGACGGTGCTGTCGGCGCTGGCCGGGAAGGTGGAGTCGTCGGTGGCCGATGACCGTACGGTCTCGATCAGCCTCTACAAACAGCGCGGCGCGGGGCCAGGCCCGGCGTGAGGAGCGGGGACGCGACGGCCGGCATCCCTGAGCAGCAGGCGCGGCCGCATGAGGTCGCTACGGAGCAGGCGGACCAGATGAGCGAGCACGAGCAGCACCACGAGGTTCCCGGCGTCCCGGAGGCCCCCGGGACGCCCGAGGGCGCCGCCACGCTGCCCGGGCTGCCCGGGCAGCCCGGGAGCGAGCAGGCAGGGCAGGGCGAGGCGGCCGGGACCGAGGAGAAGGCCGAGCAGGCCGACGACGCGGACGAGGCCGACGAGCTGCCCGAGCCCGTCCCGAACCCGCACGACCGGAGCGGCGCCCGCGCCCTCTTCTTCGAGCTGCGCGAGCTGCCGGAGGGCTCCCCCGAGAAGGCGGAGCTGCGCAACCGTCTGGTGCGGATGCACCTGCCGCTGGTGGAGCACCTGGCCCGGCGCTTCCGCAACCGCGGCGAGCCGCTGGACGACCTGACGCAGGTGGCCACCATCGGCCTGATCAAGTCGGTCGACCGGTTCGACCCGGACCGCGGGGTCGAGTTCTCGACGTACGCGACGCCCACGGTCGTCGGCGAGATCAAGCGGCACTTCCGCGACAAGGGCTGGGCGGTCCGGGTGCCGCGCCGGCTCCAGGAGCTGCGGCTCTCCCTGACCACGGCGACGGCGGAGCTGTCCCAGCAGCACGGCCGGTCGCCGACCGTGCACGAGCTGGCCGAGCGGCTCGGGATCTCCGAGGAGGAGGTCCTGGAGGGGCTGGAGTCGGCGAACGCCTACTCGACGCTCTCCCTGGACGTCCCCGACACCGACGACGAGTCGCCGGCGGTGGCGGACACCCTGGGCGCGGAGGACGAGGCCCTGGAGGGGGTCGAGTACCGCGAGTCGCTCAAGCCGCTCCTGGAGGACCTGCCGCCCCGCGAGAAGCGGATCCTGCTGCTGCGCTTCTTCGGGAACATGACCCAGTCGCAGATCGCGCAGGAGGTCGGCATCTCGCAGATGCACGTCTCCCGGCTGCTGGCGCGGACCCTGGCGCAGCTGCGGGAGAAGCTCCTCGTGGAGGAGTAGGTCAGACCTCCTGGCCGGGGCGCCGGACGCCGAGCGCCTCGGTCGTGGCCGGGTTCACCAGCAGGACGAGCCCGGCGACCGCGAGGGCGGCGAGGGCGCCGCCGGCGGGGACGATCACGCCGTCGGCCCGGAGCATCTGCCAGGCGACCGGCAGCGCGAGGATCTGGGTGATGACGGCCGGGCCGCGGCTCCACGAGCGGCGCAGCCAGAGGCCGCGGGCCGCGGCGAGCGGGATCAGGCCGAGGGCGGCGAGCGTCACCGCTCCGGTCAGGGCCCCGGTGAGGTCGCCGGACGACTCGGTCAGGGCGTGCACCAGCATGTACACAGCCCCGGCGAGGAGCCCGAGGGCCTCGATGCCGGCCACGACCGCCGCGGCGGCGAGACGGGTGGGGCGGGGGGTCTGCTCCGTACTGCTCATAGAGGGCAGGGTAGCCGGGGTGGGCGCGGGGCCGGACGGCCCGGGTGCGGGCGCCCTGCGACGGCCTGGCCTGCGCCGGGTACCGCCGGGTAGGTACGCTGGCGGGCATGCGCGCACTTCTCGTGGTCAACCCGGCAGCCACCACCACCAGTGCCCGCACCCGTGACGTGCTCATCCACGCGCTCGCGAGCGAGATGAAGCTGGAGGCGGTCACCACCGAGTACCGCGGGCACGCGCGCGACCTGGGCCGACGGGCCGCGGACGCGGGGAACATCGACCTGGTCGTGGCCCTCGGCGGCGACGGCACGGTCAACGAGGTGGTGAACGGGCTGCTGCACGGCGGGCCCGATCCGGACCGGCTGCCGGGGCTCGCGGTGGTCCCCGGCGGTTCGACGAACGTCTTCGCCCGTGCGCTGGGTCTGCCGAACGACGCGGTGGAGGCGACCGGCGCGCTGCTGGACGCGCTGCGCGAGCGCCGGACACGCACGGTGAGCCTCGGGCTCGCATCGGGGACGCCGGGCACGGAGGACGAGGGAGTTCCGTCCCGCTGGTTCACCTTCTGCGCCGGGCTCGGATTCGACGCGAGTGTCATCGGTCGAGTCGAACAGCAGCGGGAGCGCGGCAAGAGATCCACGCACGCCCTCTATCTGCGTCAGGTGGCGCGCCAGTTCCTGGAGGAGCCGCACCGCCGGCACGGCACGATCACCCTGCAGCGCCCGGGGGCCGAGCCCGTCGAGGATCTGGTCCTCTCCATAATCTGCAACACCTCCCCCTGGACCTACCTGGGCAATCGTCCGGTGTACGCGTCCCCGGAGGCGTCCTTCGAAACCGCGCTCGACGTGCTCGGACTGAGCCGTCTGTCCGCTCCGGCGGTGGCCCGGTACGCCACTCAGCTGCTCACCTCGACCCCGGAACGGGGCCCGCGGGGCAAGCACGCGGTGACTCTTCACGACCTGACCGACTTCACCTTGCATTCGAAGGTCCCCCTCCCCCTGCAGATGGACGGAGACCACCTGGGACTGCGTACGAGCGTGACGTTCACAGGCGTACGCCGTGCACTGCGTGTGATTGTGTGAGTGGAAGGGCCCAAAGTCCTTTCACTCGAACGTTTAGGCGCGCATCCACCCCTTAGAAGTACGGCTGTGACCTAGCCGACACCGAGGAATCAAAAAAAACTTTCCGGAAGGGGTTGTATCCGTTGCTGGGGTTTGGGAGTCTCTTCTTGGCGATCGGGACGGCCCGCAAGACCGGCCTCCACTGAGAGCCAGAACCCCTCCTCAGCAACAAGGACCACACCAGTTCACCTGGCAGTCGGCCCTTCCCTTGCGGGGGGATTCGTGAAAGCGTTCACATTCACAAGCAACTGGCACGTAACACTGAGAGAGGTAGCAGCCATGGACTGGCGTCACAACGCCGTTTGTCGTGAGGAAGACCCCGAGCTGTTCTTCCCCATCGGCAACACCGGTCCTGCGCTGCTGCAGATCGAGGAAGCCAAGGCCGTCTGCCGCCGCTGCCCCGTCATGGAGCAGTGCCTGCAGTGGGCGCTCGAGTCCGGCCAGGACTCCGGCGTCTGGGGTGGCCTCAGCGAGGACGAGCGCCGCGCGATGAAGCGCCGTGCCGCTCGCAACCGGGCGCGTAACGCAAGCGCCTGAGCCACCTGCACAGCCTGAGGCACGCGGCGCGTACACCGTGTACGCAATCACCGCTCCCGAGCCGCAGCGCGCAGCAGTAACCCACAGCATTCGAGCCCCGGACCGATCACCTCGGTCCGGGGCTCGCTGCTGTGAACGGCCCGGCCGCCGCTACTTCTGCGGCTGCACGGGAATGTCGAGAACCACCTTCGTCCCGCGCTCGGCACCCGGGAGCATGTCGAAGGAACCGCCCAACTCCCCTTCCACCAGGGTCCGTACGATCTGGAGGCCGAGATTGCCGGCCCGCTGCGGGTCGAATCCCTCGGGCAGTCCGCAGCCGTCGTCCTGGACCGTGATGAGCAGCCGGGCGTCGACCCTCGGCTCACCGCGCACGGCGGAGACCTCGACGGTGCCCTGCTCGCCCTGGGCGAAGGCGTGTTCCAGCGCGTTCTGCAGGATCTCGGTGAGGACCATGGAGAGCGGGGTCGCGACCTCGGCGTCGAGGATGCCGAAGCGGCCGGTGCGCCGGCAGGTCACCTTGCCCGGGGAGATCTCGGCGACCATCGCGATGACCCGGTCGGCGATCTCGTCGAACTCGACGCGCTCGTCCAGGTTCTGGGACAGCGTCTCGTGCACGATGGCGATCGAACCGACGCGCCGCACGGCCTCGTTGAGCGCCTCGCGGCCGCGGTCGGAGTCCATCCGGCGCGACTGCAGGCGAAGCAGGGCGGCCACCGTCTGGAGGTTGTTCTTCACCCGGTGGTGGATCTCCCGGATGGTGGCGTCCTTGGTGATCAACTCTCGCTCGCGACGGCGCAGTTCGGTGACGTCACGGAGCAGGACGAGCGAACCGATCCGGGTGCCCTTGGGCTTGAGCGGGATGGCCCGCAGCTGGATCACCCCGCCGTTGCCCTCGACCTCGAACTCGCGCGGCGCGTAGCCGGAGGCCAGGGTGACCAGCGCCTCGTCCACCGGCCCCCGGGAGGGGGCGAGTTCGGCGGTGATCTGGCCGAGGTGCTGGCCGACGAGGTCGGCGGCGAGCCCGAGCCGGTGGTAGGCGGAGAGCGCGTTGGGCGAGGCGTACTGGACGACGCCCTCGGCGTCGAGGCGGACCAGACCGTCGCCGGCGCGGGGCGAGGAGTCCATGTCGACCTGCTCGCCCGGGAAGGGGAAGGTCCCCGCGGCGATCATCTGGGCGAGGTCGGAGGCCGACTGCAGGTAGGTGAGCTCCAGCCGGGAGGGGGTGCGCACGGTCAGCAGGTTGGTGTTGCGGGCGATGACGCCGAGGACCCTGCCCTCGCGGCGCACGGGGATCGACTCGACGCGCACCGGGACCTCCTCGCGCCACTCGGGGTCGCCCTCGCGGACGATCCGGCCCTCGTCGAGCGCGGCGTCGAGCAGCGGACGGCGGCCGCGCGGGACCAGGTGGCCGACCATGTCGTCCTGGTAGGAGGTGGGGCCGGTGTTCGGCCGCATCTGCGCGACGGAGACGTACCGCGTGCCGTCGAGGGTCGGGACCCAGAGGACGAGGTCGGCGAAGGACAGGTCGGAGAGCAGCTGCCACTCCGACACCAGCAGGTGGAGCCACTCGAGGTCGGAGTCGCTCAGGGCGGTGTGCTGGCGCACGAGGTCGTTCATGGAGGGCACGGTGCGAGCGTACCCGCGGAATTCGGAGGCGGTGAACCTGGATCTCCGGCGCTCCGTGTTGGAGGATGGGCCGGGAAGCACCGCGTTCCTGTGGATGGACAGACAAGAATGGTCTAGTCCACAATGAACGCGATAGACCTCCACTCTCCCCGCACAGGAGAGTGGACGAGGTACCCGACGCTCTCTGCCCTGACTGCGTCGAGACCTCCCCACGGCCGAGGGACCGCACACCCCCGGCCGAGTAACTCCGGGCTGCGGTGCCGGACGGGCTGAGGGTCCCGTCAGGCGCCGCGGCCCGCGGGTGTTTCCGGGGCCGTTCCGCCGCCCCGTCACGGCCGAGGGTTCGCGCTCGCCCACCCCGCACTCCCCGGCTCCGTCGGCCGCTCACGGGCCGCACCACTCCCCCGCCGCCGCTGCCCCCGTCGCAGCTACTCCCCCGCGGGCCAGGCGCGCATCGCCGCCTCGGCCACGGCCGTGAGCTCCTCCGCCGTCGCGCCGTCGCGGGCCTGCTGGGAGAGGCCCTGGAGGACGGCGCCGCTGAAGCGGGCGAGGGCGACGACGTCCGTGTCCGGGGGCAGCTCGCCCGACTCCACACCCCGGCGGATCCGGTCCTCGAAGGACGCCAGGTTGGCGTTCCGGCGATCCCTGAGGGCTTCCTCCACCTCGGGGGTCGAGCAGTTGACCGCGGCCGAGATCATCAGGCAGCCGCGGGGGTGGCCGGGCTCGGTGAAGAGCGTGGCGGCCTCGCGCAGGACTCGGCCGACGGCGGCGCGGGCGGTCGGCTCCTCCGCGAAGGCCCGGCCGCCGTAGGCGCCGTAGGACAGCACGTACGCCTCGACGACCTCCTCGAAAAGGGTCTTCTTGTCGCCGAACGCCGAGTAGAGGCTCGGCGCGCTGATGCCCATGGCCCGGGTGAGGTCGGCGACGGAGGTCGTCTCGTAGCCGTGCTCCCAGAAGGCCATGGTCGCCTGTTCCAGCGCCGTGAGGCGGTCGAAGGAGCGGGGGCGGCCGCGGGGTCTCGTCACCATGGAGTGAATTCTATAGCGCGCGCTACGAAAGGTGGGGTACGGTCATTTTCGTAACGACCGCTAGGAAATTGAGGGGGCGTGCCATGAGCGTGCGCGCAGCAGGGTCCACGGGGAAGCTGGCCGGGAGGACGGCGCTGGTCACGGGTGGCGGCCGGGGCATCGGACGGGGGATCGCCGAGCGGCTCGGCCGCGAGGGCGCACGGGTCGCGGTGCACTACGGATCCGACGAGGCGTCGGCGAAGGCGACGGTCGCGTCGATCGAGGAGGCCGGCGGCGCGGCCTTCGCGATCGGCCAGGAGCTGGGGGTGCCGGGGGACGCGGCGGCTCTGTGGGAGGCGTTCGACGCCCACGCGGACGGCCTCGACATCCTGGTGAACAACGCGGGGATCGGGGCGTCGCGACCGTTCGCGACGATCGAGGAGGCGGAGTACGACCGGATCTTCGCGGTCAACACCAAGGCGCCGTTCTTCCTGGCGCAGCTGGGCGCGGAGCGGCTGCGGGACGGCGGCCGGATCGTCAACGTCTCCAGCGGGCTGAGCAAGGCGGCGGCGATGCCGGAGCTCATCGCGTACGCGATGTCCAAGAGCGCCCTGGACGCCTTCACGCGCTATCTGTCGAAGGTCCTGGGGCCGCGCGGGATCACGGTGAACGCGGTGGCGCCCGGGATCGTGGACACCGACATCAACGCGGGCTGGCTGCGGGGCGACGCGGACGCCTGGGCCGGGGCGGCGGCGATGGCGGCGCTCGGTGGGGTCGGGACGCCGCCGGAGATAGCGGACGTGGTGGCCTTCCTGGTCTCGGACGACGCCCGCTGGGTGACCGGCGACTGGATCGACGCGACCGGGGGCTCGCTGGCCTGAGGGCGGACCGGGCGGGCCCCACGGTGTGACGGGAGGGCTTCGAGTGGCTGGGGGGTCAGGGGCGGCAGACGATGGAGTCGGCGGCCGTCCGTGGGGTGGAACGGCATGAGGAGAAGGGCTCTCCTCTGCTAGATTTGGCCTTAGATTGGTCTATACCACACGACCCCTCACCAGCCCCTCACCAGATCGGCAGGCACAGCGTGGAAGTTGTCATCGTCAAGGACGCCAAGGCGGGCGGCGAGCTCATCGCGGACGGCATCGCCGGCCTCCTGCGCCGCAAGCCCGACGCGCTGCTCGGCGTGGCCACGGGTTCGACTCCGATCCCGATCTACGACGCCCTTGTCGCCCAGGTCACGGCTGGTTCCGTGGACGCCTCGCGGGCCCGGATCGCCCAGCTGGACGAGTACGTCGGCCTCCCCGCCGGCCACCCGGAGTCCTACCGCTCCACGGTGCTGCGCCAGGTCGTCGAGCCCCTCGGGCTCTCCCCGGAGGCGTTCATGGGCCCCGACGGTTCGGCCGAGGACGTCCAGGCTGCCTGCGAGGCTTACGACCGGGCGCTGACCGAGGCCGGCGGTGTGGACCTGCAGATCCTCGGGATCGGCACCGACGGGCACATCGGCTTCAACGAGCCGTGCTCCTCGCTCGCCTCCCGCACCCGGATCAAGACGCTCACCGAGCAGACCCGGGTGGACAACGCGCGCTTCTTCGACGACGACATCGAGCAGGTGCCGCACCACGTCATCACCCAGGGCATCGGCACCATCCTGGAGGCCCGTCACCTGGTGCTGCTCGCCACCGGCGAGGGCAAGGCCGAGGCCGTGGCGCAGACCGTCGAAGGCCCGGTGGCGGCGCTGGTGCCGGCCTCCGCGCTCCAGCTACACCCGCACGCCACGGTCGTCGTCGACGAGGCCGCCGCGTCCAAGCTGAAGCTCGCCGAGTACTTCCGTCAGACCTTCGCCGCCAAGCCCTCCTGGCAGGGCATCTGAGCCGGCCGGCTCCCCGGGGTCCCGCCGACGGGAGACCCCCGGACCACCGAAGGGGCCCGGCACCTGTCCAGGTGCCGGGCCCCTTCGCGTACGGGCGACGGGAGCGCCGGTCAGGCGCCGGTTCCCACCACGGCCTCCGCGGCGGCGCGGCCGCAGACGCGGGCCGCACCGTGCGTGGCGATGTGCAGGGCCCCGCGGGGCTCCGCCTCGTTGAGGCCCATCTCGACCACGACCGTGTCCGGGCGGGCGGCGAGGAGGGCGTCCAGCGCCCCCGTCATCCACGCGTACCGGTGGACGTCCCGGACGACCGCCACGATGCGCCGCTCCCCCGCGGCGGCGAGCACCGTGTCCACGGCAGACGACTCGTCGTACGAGCCGGTCTCCGTTCCGGGCAGCAGGCGCTCCAGCTCCGCCGCGATGCCCCAGGGCGTCTCGTCGCCGACCGCGAAGTTCGCGACCGGGGTGAAGGAGGCCACGTAGGGGGCGTCGGTGAGCGGCGTGTGCGGGTGCGCCCCGCGGGTCACCTTCAGGGCCCGGCGGGCGGCGACGAGTCCGATGTCGGTGCCGGGCGCGGTCCCCTCCTGCACTGCCGCGCCCGACACCGTCTCAGCCCCGCCCCCAGCCCGGTGCGCCTGGGTCCAGGCCGCCAGGGCGCGCACGCGCGCCGCGGCGTCGGCCAGCCGCTCCTCGGGCAGTTCACCGGTCCGTACGGCGTTCACCAGCGCGTCGCGCAGTCGCAGCACGGTGTCCTCGTCGCACAGCCCGCCGCCGACGCAGATGGCGTCGGCGCCCGCGGCGATCGCGAGGACCGATCCGCGCTCGATGCCGTACGTCGCCGAGACGGCCTGCATCTCCATGCCGTCGGTGACGATCAGCCCCTCGAAGCCCAGCTCCTGGCGCAGCAGACCGGTGAGGATCTGCGGGCTCAGGGTGGCCGGACGGTGGGGGTCGAGCGCGGACAGAAGGATATGCGCGCTCATGACCGCTTTGGTACCCGCGGCGATGGCGGCGCGGAAAGGTACCAGCTCACGGGCGTGCAGTGTGGCGAGGTCCACATCGATCCGGGGCAGCGCGTCGTGGGAGTCCACGTTGGTGTCGCCGTGTCCCGGGAAGTGCTTCGTGCAGGCCGCGACCCCGACGCCCTGGAGGCCGTCGACGTACGCCACGGTGTGCCGGGCCACCAGGTCCGGGTCCGGCCCGAAGGACCGGACGCCGATGACCGGGTTCTCGGCGTTGGAGTTGACGTCCGCCGAGGGCGCCCAGTTGAGGTCGACACCGCACTGGACGAGCCGGCGGCCCAGCTCGCGGGCGACGGCCCGGGTGAGCTCGACGTCGTCGACGCTGCCGAGGGCGTAGTTGCCGGGGAAGGACGAACCCTCCTTGACCTCCAGGCGGGTCACGTCGCCGCCCTCCTCGTCGATGGCGACGAGGACGTCGTCCCGCTCGGCCCGCAGCTGCGCGGTGAGCGCGGCGAGCTGGCCGGGGCCGACGATGTTCCGGCCGAAGAGGCCGACCGAGGACAGGCCCTCGCCGATGCGGCGGAGCAGCCAGTCGGGGGCGGTGGTTCCGACGAAGCCGGGCTGGAGGACCGTGAGCGCGTCACGCGTCAGGGTGTCCGAGCCGTGTACGAGAGTGGTCATGGGGCTCGGTTATCCCTTCACCGCGCCGGCGGTCAGGCCGGCGGCCATCTTGCGCTGGACGAGCAGGAAGAGGATCACGATGGGGACGGCCATCATGGTCGAGCCGGCCATCATCGGGGCGTACTCGGTGCCGTTCTTGGTGATGAAGTTGCTGAGCCAGACGGTGGCCGTCTGGTTCTGCTGGCTCATCAGCATGAGGGCGTAGAGGTACTCGTTCCACGCCTGGATGAAGCCGTAGACCGAGGTGGCGACCATGCCCGGGGCGAGCAGCGGGAAGACGACCCGGACGAAGGCGCCGGTGCGGGTGCAGCCGTCGACCATGGCCGCCTCCTCCAGCTCCTTCGGGATGTTGACGATGAAGCCGCGCAGCGTCCACACCGTGAAGGGGAGGATGAAGGTCAGGTACGTGATGATCAGGCCGCTGAGCCGGTCGTACTGGCCGAGGTCGTTGAGGAGCAGGAAGACCGGGATGATCATGGCGACCAGCGGGACCATCTGGACCGCGAGGATGCCGACGATCACGATCTTGCGGCCGCGGAAGGCGAACCGGGAGATGGCCAGGGCGGCGAGCAGTCCGACCGCGATGCCGATGACGACCACGACGAGGGAGACCACGAGGCTGCGGAAGACCGGGCCCCAGAAGTCCGCGATGTCGAGGGCACGCTTGAAGTTCTCCAGCGTGAAGGTCGACGGGAAGAAGTGCGGGTCGGGGTCGATCGCGTCCTTGGCCGGCTTGAAGGCCGTGTTGATCATCCAGTAGACCGGGAAACCGGCCGTGAGGACGACGAGCAGACCGAGGAGGTTCCAGCCGAGCTTGGACTTGCGGCGGTGGGTGACGGCGGGCGCCGGCGACTTGGCCGGGGCTGCCGCGGCGTTGGCGGCGCTCACTCCACATCTCCGATCTTGAGCATCTGGCGCATGTAGACGGCGACGACGCCGAGCAGCAGCAGGACCGTGACGAGCGCGATCGCGGAGCCGGTGCCGTAGTCGTTGACGACGAACGCCCGGTCGAAGGAGTACGTGGTGAGCAGCTGGAACTCGGGCTCCGGGTGGCCGTTGCGCATCACGTAGACCTGCGGGAAGACGCCCATGTCCCAGATCACCGACAGCGTGGTCAGCATGACGATGATGGGCTTGAGGATGGGCAGGGTGACGAAGCGGAAGACGCCCCAGGCGCCGGCTCCGTCGAGACGGGCCGCCTCTTCGAGCTCCTTGGGCACCTGCGTGAGGCCGGCGCTCAGGGTGATGACCACGAAGGGCACGGCGCCCCATACGACGAGCAGCATGATCACGGCGAGACCCTGCGGGCCGCTGGCGAACCAGTTGTGGCCGATCATGTCGACGCCGGGGATGCGGCTGAGCAGCCAGTTGAGGACGCCGTAGTCGGCGTCGAAGAGCCACTTGAAGATGGCGGTGGCGACGATGATGGGCATGCCCCAGCTCGCCACGAGCACGATGTTGATCAGGGCCTTGACCCAGCCCGAGACCTTCTGCAGCAGCAGGGCGATCATCATGCCGAGGACCATGGTGACGATCACCGCGCCGCCCGCGAAGAGCACGGTGCGCAGGACGACCGACCAGAACTCGGAGTCACCGAGGATCTTGGTGAAGTTGTCGAAGCCGGCCGACTCCGCTTCCTGGAAGCCCCACAGCTGGGGCTGGCCGAACTTCTGGAACGAGAGGGTGACCAGGCGGACCAGCGGATAGCCCAGTACCAGGAGCAGGACGAGGAGACATGGCGCGAGCAGCAGCCATGGGACGCCTGCCCCGCCGTTCTTCTTGCCGGGCTTCCCCGGGCCGCCGGCTGTGGAGCCGGAGGGTGGCGATTGCCGCACCGGCGGCACCTTCGCGGTGGTTGTGTCTGCGGCACTCATCCCGTGCTCCTCAGCGATCCCTCTCCTGGTACGGGCGGCAGGGCCCCGTCCTGAGACGGGGCCCTGCCCATAGGTCACTTGGTGTTGATGACCTTGTCGATCGCGGTGTCGGCGGCCTTGGCGGCCTCCTCGACGGACTTGCCCTTGGCGATGTCGATGAGCATCGTCTTGAGGATCTGGGCCTTCTCGACCTGGCCCCAGCCCGGAGCGGTCGGGACGAAGTAGCTCGACTCGGCGGCGGTGGCCGCGACGGTCGTGGCCGGGTCGCTCTTCAGCGGCGCGAGGTCGGCCTTGTTGTTGGGCAGGTTGCCCTTGGCGATGAGGCCCTTCTGGCCCTCGGCGCCGGTGAAGGCGGCGATCCACTCGCCGGCGACGCCCTGCGCCTTGGACTTGACCGGGATGGCCAGGTCCGAGCCGCCGAGGAAGACCGGGAGGTTCTTGCCGGACGGGCCGGGCATCACGAAGTTCTCGAGCTTGTCCGCCAGGCCGCCGACCTTGTCGGTCTTCGGGTCGGCCGCGGTGGCGCCCTCCCAGCCGGCGGCGAAGATCGTCGCGGACTTGCCCTGGCCGAAGACGACGGGACGGTCGGACTCGTCCTTCGTCTTGTCGCCGTGCATGTACTTGTCGAGGATGGCCTTGTACGCCGTGAGGCCCTTGAGGGACTCGGGCGAGGACAGGTTCGACTTCCAGGTCTCGCCGTCCTGCTTGGCGATGGAGCCGCCCGCGTCGTAGACGAAGGACATGGCGGCGTACCAGTCGGGCGACGGCTGGTACCAGGCGCTGAACTTGTCGCCCTTCTTCGCCTGGATGGCGTCGAGGGCGGCGGTCAGCTCGGCCCAGGTCTTCGGGGCGGCCTTGACACCGGCCTCGGCGGCGACGTCCTTGCGCCAGGTGCCCACGCGGCCACCGGCGTAGTAGGGGACACCGTAGGTCTTGCCGTTGTAGGTGACCGAGTCCTTGAGGGCGTCGAGCCACTTGTCGGAGTTGTCGAACTTCGACGCGTCGACCTCGGCGAAGGCACCCTTGGCCATGTAGCTGATCATCTCGGAGTTGCCCATCTCGACAACGTCCGGGGCCTTGTCCGTGGCGAGCACCGCGTCGAGCTTGGTGTTCTTGTCCGGCCAGCCGTAGTACTCGTGCTTGATCTTGATGCCCGGGTGCTTCTTGGTCACCGCGTCGTCGGCGGCCTTGACCAGCTCGGGCCAGTTGTTCTGGGCGTCGACCGTCAGCCAGACGGTGAGCTCCTTGGCGTCGCCGCCGGCGTTGTCTCCGGACTTGCCGTCGGAGCCCCCACACGCCGCGATCGAGACCATCATGCCCGCGACGCCGATCGCCGCGATGAGCTTGCGCTTCACGCCACCCTCCTCAGGGATGCCTGCAACCCCTGCCCACCGCGCGAAGACATACGTCGGGTAGTGCTCGTGGGGCTGGGACCTGGTCTTTAATGGTTTAGACCAGTACCCGGAGCTTGGCCTAGACCTTTTGGGGTGTCAAGAGTGTGTAAGACGGGTAGTGGCGTCCGTTATCGGACCGACACCTCACCCCGGCGCGGCTCGCGCGGGTGGCCGGCGGAGGCCGGTGGAGGAGGCGCTCACCTCTCGGCCGGAATGGCCTAGACCAACGGGGCGTCCCTCGGTGTATAAGAAGCAGGGAACGACTCCTCCTCGCCGAACCGGCACATATCGGCAGGAGAAACGGTGAGGGCACACGAACCGTGCCACCATGTGAGCCGCGACAGACGGAGGAGCCGGTGACGGCAGCAGCACAGGAGTCGGGAAGGCAGGCCATGGCCACGGACGCGGGCGGCACAGAGACAGAGGGCGGGGCAGTCACCCGCACCGCGCGCGTGCCCAAGTACTACCGGCTGAAGCGTCACCTGCTCGACATGACGGAGACCCTGCCGCCCGGCACGCCGGTGCCCCCGGAGCGCACCCTGGCCGCCGAGTTCGACACCTCGCGGACCACCGTGCGCCAGGCCCTCCAGGAGCTGGTCGTCGAGGGGCGCCTGGAGCGCATCCAGGGCAAGGGCACCTTCGTGGCCAAGCCCAAGGTCTCCCAGGCCCTCCAACTCACCTCGTACACCGAGGACATGCGGGCCCAGGGGCTCGAACCGACCTCCCAGCTCCTCGACATCGGCTACGTCACCGCGGACGACACCCTCGCCGGCCTCCTCGACATCTCGACCGGCGGCCGCGTCCTGCGCATCGAGCGGCTGCGGCTGGCGAGCGGCGAGCCGATGGCCATCGAGACCACCCACCTCTCGGCCAAGCGCTTCCCCGCGCTGCGCCGTTCGCTGGTGAAGTACACCTCTCTCTACACCGCCCTCGCCGAGGTGTACGACGTGCACCTCGCCGAGGCCGAGGAGACCATCGAGACCTCCCTCGCCACCCCGCGCGAGGCCGGGCTGCTCGGCACGGACGTCGGCCTGCCGATGCTGATGCTCTCCCGCCACTCCCTGGACGGCCAGGGCGAGCCCGTGGAGTGGGTGCGCTCCGTGTACCGCGGCGACCGGTACAAGTTCGTCGCCCGCCTCAAGCGCCCGAACGGCTGATCCCCCGCGCCACCCGGCCCGCCGCTTTCCACCACCCGGCCCGCCGCTCCCGCATCCCGGGACGGCGGGCCGGACTGCGTCCGGAACCGGCCATCATTGGTCTAGACCCTGGCGATTCCGCTTCCCGCCGCAGCGCGCGACACGGAAGGCGACACGGAAGGCGTCACGGAAGGCTCCGCGGAAAGGCCGCGGGCGCCCCGGAGCAGCCGGTTGTGACGAATTCCCGAAGAATCGACTCCGTTATGCGGACGGGGGTTCCCTGCGGCGAACGCGTCCCCTAGATTTCCCCAGCATTACCGAGGTGATCAGCGAGGGGACGAATCGCCATGTCAGAAGCGACACAAGGGAAACAACCGGCCATCACCCCCTTGAGGGTGGTGATCGGGCTCTGCCTCTTCGCCCCGTTCGTGGCGATGCTCTGGGTGAGTTCCTATGCGAAGACCGAACCTCTCTTCGCCGGAATTCCGTTCTTCTACTGGTACCAGATGCTCTGGGTGCTGATCTCCACCGCGCTCACCATGGTCGCGTACAAGCTGTGGCAGCTGGACCAGCGTGCCCGCAAGGGAGGTGACGCGCGATGAAGGACGGCGTGAACGGCGTGGCGCTCGGCGTCTTCGTCTTCTTCTTCGTGGCCGTCACGGTCATGGGCTTCCTGGCCGCGCGCTGGCGCAAGGCCGCGGACGAGCAGAGCCTCGACGAATGGGGCCTGGGCGGCAGATCGTTCGGCACCTGGGTGACCTGGTTCCTGCTGGGCGGCGACCTCTACACCGCGTACACCTTCGTCGCCGTCCCGGCGGCCATCTACGCGGCGGGCGCGGCCGGCTTCTTCGCCGTGCCGTACACGATCCTGGTGTACCCGCTGATCTTCACCTTCCTGCCCCGCCTGTGGTCGGTCTCGCACAAGCACGGGTACGTGACCACCTCCGACTTCGTCCGCGGACGCTTCGGGTCCAAGGGCCTGTCGCTGGCGGTCGCGGTCACCGGCATCCTCGCCACCATGCCGTACATCGCGCTCCAGCTCGTCGGCATCCAGGCCGTCCTGGACGTGATGGGCGTCGGCGGCGGCGAGAACACCCACTGGTTCGTCAAGGACCTGCCGCTGCTGCTCGCCTTCGGCGTCCTCGCGGCGTACACGTACTCCTCCGGCCTGCGCGCCCCCGCGCTCATCGCCTTCGTCAAGGACACGCTGATCTACATCGTCATCGCGGTGGCGATCATCTACATCCCGATCAAGCTGGGCGGCTTCGACGAGATCTTCGCCAAGGCCGGCGAGGCGTACGCGCAGACGAACCCGGCGACCGGCAAGCCGCGCGGCACGCTCGTCCCCGGCGACGCGGGCCAGTGGACGTACGCGACGCTCGCCCTCGGCTCGGCGCTCGCGCTCTTCATGTACCCGCACTCCATCACGGCGACCCTGTCGTCCCGGAGCCGCGAGGTCATCCGCCGCAACACCACGATCCTCCCGCTGTACTCCCTGATGCTGGGCCTGCTCGCGCTCCTCGGCTTCATGGCGATCGCCGCCGGGATCCAGGTCAAGAACGGCCAGCTCGCCATCCCGCAGCTCTTCGAGACCATGTTCCCGGACTGGTTCGCGGGCGTCGCGTTCGCCGCCATCGGCATCGGCGCGCTCGTCCCGGCCGCGATCATGTCGATCGCCGCGGCCAACCTCTTCACCCGCAACATCTACAAGGACTTCATCAAACCGGACGCCACCCCGGCCCAGGAGACCAAGGTCTCCAAGCTGGTCTCGCTCCTGGTGAAGGTCGGCGCGCTGGTCTTCGTCCTCACCATGGACAAGACGGTCGCGATCAACTTCCAGCTGCTCGGCGGCATCTGGATCCTGCAGACCTTCCCCGCGCTCGTCGGCGGCCTGTTCACCCGCTGGTTCCACCGCTGGGCCCTCCTGGCCGGCTGGGCCGTCGGCATGGTCTACGGCACCTTCGCCGCGTACGGCGTCGCCAGCCCGACCCAGAAGCACTTCGGCGGCTCCTCCGCCGAGATCCCCGGCATCGGGGAGATCGGCTACATCGGCCTCACCGCCTTCGTGCTCAACGTCGTCGTCACCGTCTTCCTCACCTTCGTCCTCAAGGCCGTCAAGGCCCCCGAGGGCGTCGACGAGACCTCGCCGTCGGACTACACCGCCGACGCCGGCGACCCGGGCGTGGAGAAGGAGCTGCCGAAGCTCGGCTCCACGACGCACTGACCCGACGAACATCCGTCCGCACAGGGCCCGGGACCTCGCCAGGAGGTCCCGGGCCCCTCGCGTGGCCCGCGGGGGGAGACTGTCCCCATGGACTTCACGATCAGGGCGGTACGGCCCGAGGAGCACGAGGAGCTCGGCGAGCTCACCGCGGGCACCTATCTGAACGACGGGCTGCTGAAGTACGGGGCCGAGGACTCGTACCTGCACGTGCTGCGGGACACCGCGCGGCGGGCGCGCGAGAGCGAGGTGCTCGTCGCCGAGGACGGCGAGGGGCGGATGCTCGGCGGGGTGACCTTCGTCCGGGGCGCCACCCCCTGGGCCGACATCGCGGTCGAGGGCGAGGCCGAGTTCCGCATGCTGGTGGTCTCGCCGGAGGCGCGCGGCCGGGGTGTCGGAGAGGCCCTCGTGCGGGCCTGCGTCGAGCGGGCGCGGGAGCTCCCGGGGTGTGCGCGTCTCGTGCTCTCCACGGACGTCTCGATGGCCGCCGCGCACCGGATCTACGAGCGTCTGGGCTTCGTCCGCACCCCGGAACGGGACTGGGAGCCGATCCCCGGTCACTCTCTGCGCACCTACGCCCTGGAGTGGTGAGCCGAGGCGACGACACAACATGTGGGGGGTGCCAAGAGCGGCGCCCCCCACATGTATGCTCGTCCTCGCTGTCGACGCAGGGGAATCCGGCGCGAATCCGGAACTGTCCCGCAACGGTGTGCTTCGTGCGGATTCGTACGGAGTGAGTCCGAGGACCTGCCGACGGCGCGCCCGGTCCTTCCGTTCCGGGTGCCACTGACTTCCGGGCCTCGCGGAGTGGGCCGGTGGACACGGCGCGTCCGACGACCCAGGACGTCCCCCTGCCCGCCTTCCCCCGTCGCGGCCCCGGCCGAGCGAGGGAGAGCCCCCACGTGACCATCGCGCCCGCCGATCCGGCTTCGGCCGAGGCTTCCGCGGTCGAGAGCGACGGCCCCGGGACCGTACTGCTGCGGACCCTGACCGACCTCACCGCCGATCTCCCCGACACCGACCCCGGCAAGGTCGCCGCCGCCGCGCTCCGCGGCCGCAGCGCCGCGTCGGACGAGGCGGAGCTGCGCGAGCTGGCCACCGAGGCGGCCGCGGGCCTGATCGCCGAGGACCCGGCGTACTCCCGGCTCGCCGCCCGGCTCCTGACGATCACCATCGCCGACGAGGCCGCCGGCCAGGGCTCGGTCACCTTCTCCTCCTCCGTCGCCGTCGGCCACCGCGAGGGCCTGATCGCCGACCGCACCGCGGAGTTCGTCACGCGGCACGCCGAGCGGCTCGACGCGACCATCGACGCGGCCGGCGACGACCGCTTCGGCTACTTCGGTCTGCGCACCCTCTACTCGCGCTACCTGCTGCGCCACCCGATCACCCGTCAGGTGATCGAGACCCCGCAGCACTTCATGCTCCGCGTCGCCTGCGGCCTGGCCGAGGACGACAGCGTCCGCGCGCTCGACGAGGTCGCCGCGCTGTACGGGCTGATGAGCCGCCTGGACTACCTGCCGTCCTCCCCCACGCTCTTCAACTCCGGCACCCGCCACCCGCAGATGTCCTCCTGCTACCTGCTGGACTCCCCGCAGGACGAGCTGGACTCCATCTACGACCGCTACCACCAGGTCGCGCGCCTCTCGAAGCACGCCGGCGGCATCGGGCTCTCCTACTCCCGCATCCGCGCCCGCGGTTCGCTGATCCGCGGCACCAACGGCCACTCCAACGGCATCGTGCCGTTCCTGAAGACCCTCGACGCCTCCGTCGCCGCGGTGAACCAGGGCGGCCGCCGCAAGGGCGCCGCCGCCGTCTACCTGGAGACCTGGCACGCGGACATCGAGGAGTTCCTGGAGCTCCGCGACAACACGGGCGAGGACCAGCGCCGTACGCACAACCTGAACCTGGCGCACTGGATCCCCGACGAGTTCATGCGCCGGGTCAACGCGGACGGCGAGTGGTCGCTGTTCTCCCCGGCGGACGTCCCCGAGCTGGTCGACCTGTGGGGCGACGAGTTCGACGCGGCCTACCGCGCCGCCGAGGCCAAGGGCCTGGCCCGCAAGACGATGCCGGCCCGCGACCTGTACGGCCGGATGATGCGGACCCTGGCGCAGACCGGCAACGGCTGGATGACCTTCAAGGACGCGTCGAACCGGACCGCCAACCAGACGGCCGAGCCGGGCACCGTCGTCCACTCCTCGAACCTCTGCACCGAGATCATCGAGGTCACCGACGACGGCGAGACGGCCGTCTGCAACCTCGGCTCGGTCAACCTCGGGTCCTTCGTGACCGGCGGGGACATCGACTGGGAGCGGCTGGACGCGACCGTCCGCACGGCCGTCACCTTCCTCGACCGGGTCGTCGACATCAACTTCTACCCGACCGAGCAGGCCGGGCGTTCCAACGCCCGCTGGCGTCCGGTCGGCCTGGGCGCGATGGGCCTCCAGGACGTCTTCTTCCAGCTGAAGCTGCCGTTCGACTCGGCCGAGGCGCGCGCGCTGTCCACCCGTATCGCCGAGCGGATCATGCTCGCGGCGTACGAGGCGTCCGCCGACCTCGCCGAGCGCAGCGGCCCGGTCCCCGCCTGGGAGCAGACGCGTGCCGCCCGCGGCGTGCTGCACCCGGACCACTACGACGTCGAGCTGAACTGGCCGGAGCGCTGGGCCGCGCTGCGCGAGCGGATCGCCGCCGTGGGCCTGCGCAACAGCCTGCTGCTGGCGATCGCGCCGACCGCGACGATCGCCTCGATCGCCGGTGTCTACGAGTGCATCGAGCCCCAGGTCTCCAACCTCTTCAAGCGCGAGACGCTGTCGGGCGAGTTCCTCCAGGTCAACTCCTACCTCGTCGACGAGCTGAAGAGCCTCGGCGTGTGGGACGCGCAGACCCGGGACGCGCTGCGCGACTCCAGCGGCTCGGTGGCCGGCTTCACCTGGATCCCCGCCGAGGTCCGCGAGCTGTACCGCACGGCCTGGGAGATCCCGCAGCGCGGCCTGATCGACATGGCCGCGGCCCGCACCCCCTTCCTGGACCAGTCGCAGTCGCTGAACCTGTTCATGGAGACGCCGACGATCGGCAAGCTGTCGTCGATGTACGCGTACGCCTGGAAGCAGGGTCTGAAGACGACGTACTACCTGCGCTCCCGCCCGGCGACCCGGATCGCCCGCGCCGCGCAGGCGTCGACGACGGCCGCTGCCCCCATCCCCGTCCAGCAGGCGGCCTCCGACGCGGACGCCCTCGCCTGCTCCCTGGAAAACCCCGAGTCCTGCGAGGCGTGCCAGTAATGAGCTCCACCGAACAGAAGAACCTCCTGGACCCGGGCTTCGAGCTGACCCTCCGCCCGATGCGCTACCCGGACTTCTACGAGCGGTACCGGGACGCGATCAAGAACACCTGGACGGTGGAGGAGGTCGACCTGCACTCCGACGTCGCCGACCTCGCCAAGCTGACGCCGGCCGAGCAGCACATGATCGGCCGTCTGGTCGCGTTCTTCGCGACGGGCGACTCGATCGTCTCGAACAACCTGGTGCTGACGCTCTACAAGCACATCAACTCCCCGGAGGCGCGCCTGTACCTGTCGCGCCAGCTGTTCGAGGAGGCCGTGCACGTCCAGTTCTACCTGACGCTGCTCGACACCTACCTGCCCGACCCGGACGACCGCGCCGCCGCGTTCGACGCGGTCGAGGAGATCCCCTCCATCCGTGAGAAGGCGCAGTTCTGCTTCCGGTGGATGGACTCGGTCGAGAAGATCGAGCGCCTGGAGACGGCCGCCGACCGCCGCCGCTTCCTGCTGAACCTGATCTGCTTCGCGGCGTGCATCGAGGGCCTGTTCTTCTACGGCGCCTTCGCGTACGTGTACTGGTTCCGGTCGCGCGGTCTGCTGCACGGCCTGGCGACCGGCACCAACTGGGTGTTCCGCGACGAGACGATGCACATGAACTTCGCCTTCGAGGTCGTGGACACCGTCCGCAAGGAGGAGCCGGAGCTCTTCGACGACGAGCTCCGCGGGCAGGTCACCGACATGCTGCGGGAGGCCGTCGAGGCCGAGCTCCAGTTCGGCCGCGACCTGTGCGGCGACGGCCTGCCCGGCATGAACACCGAGTCGATGCGCGAGTACCTCCAGTGCGTCGCCGACCAGCGCCTCCAGCGCCTCGGCTTCGCCCCGGTGTATGGCTCGGAGAACCCGTTCGCGTTCATGGAGCTCCAGGGCGTCCAGGAGCTCACCAACTTCTTCGAGCGCCGTCCGTCCGCCTACCAGGTGGCGGTCGAGGGCTCGGTGGACCTGGACGAGGACTTCTAGGCCGGACGAGGAAGGGCCCCGCACTCGGCGAGTGCGGGGCCCTTCCCGTTTCGCGTCGCGTCCGGCGCGGGAGCGCATAGGGTGCCCGGCATGGGCGATCTCGTGCGGGTGCGTGTCCTGGCCGGGGGCGCCGCCCTGGCGACCGTCGGGGCGGGGCTGGGGATCAGGGCGACCGGGTCCGGGGACCTCGCCAAGTACGCGGGGGACGCGCTCTACACGGTGCTGGTCGCGGCCCTGGTCGTGCTGGTCGCGCCCCGGGTGCGGCCGGCGGTCTCGGCGGGGGTCGCCCTGGGGTTCAGCTGGGGGATGGAGCTGTTCCAGCTGACGGGCGTACCGGCCGAGCTGGCCCTGCGCAGCACGATGGCGCGGCTGGTGTTCGGTACGACGTTCAACGCGCCGGACCTGTTCTGGTACGCGATCGGCGCGGCGGTCGGCTGGGCCGGCCACCGCGCCGTGTGCGCGAGGAGCGACGGGCGCCGTCAGGCGTTGGGGACCGTGTCGTAGCGCGGGGTGCCCTCTTCCATCTGGCGCAGGGCGTCCTTGCGGTCGCGCTTGGAGAGGCGGTCGATGTACAGGTAGCCGTACAGGTGGTCCGTCTCGTGCTGGAGGCAGCGGGCGAAGTAGCCGGTGCCGCGGACCTTGATCGGGTTGCCCTGGGCGTCCTGGCCGTGGACCTCGGCGTAGTCGGGGCGGGCCAGCTCGGCGTAGGCCGTCGGCACGGAGAGGCAGCCCTCGTTGGACTCGTCGAGGACGCGCAGCTCGGCGGGGAGCTCCTGGAGGACCGGGTTGACGACGACGCCGGTGTGCCGGACGCCCTCGTCGTCGGGGCAGTCGTAGACGAAGACCTTGAGGTCCACGCCGATCTGGTTCGCGGCCAGGCCCACGCCCTCGGCGGCCTTCTGGCTGGCGAACATGTCGTCGATCAGCTGCGCGAGTCCGGCGTCGAACTCGGTGACGTCCTTGCACTCCTTGTGGAGCACGGGGTTGCCGACGACCGTGATCGGGCGGGCCGTGCCGCGCTCGCGGTAGGCGAGCTCACGCGCCTCGCAGTCCTCCGTGTCCACGACGAAGCCGTCGTTGATCGCCTGCTCGTCCGTCTCCTGCTGCGCCATGTCCGGCCGCGCCCTTCTGAAAACCCGATTCCGTCGGAGGACAGCCTACGGGCCCGCGGCCGTGGCCTCAGCAGACCTCTTCGAGATCACGCCACTCCCGGCTGTCAGGGCTGTCCGCCACCCAGCCGTCCAGCAGTCCGCGGACCAGGCCCGCGGGGGCCGCGATGCCGCACTCCCGCTCGGGCACCCACAGCTCGCCGGGCGAGCGGTGGCCGAGCGGCCCGGGGTGCCCCGGCTCGCTGTGGTCGTGCGGGTCGGAGTGCTCGCCCTCGCCCTCGGCGCTCGGCATGGTCGACTCGGAGCAGGCGCGACAGAGCAGCCGCACGGACGAGGACCAGTCCTCGGCGGCGAAGCCGGCCTCGGCGGCGAGCTGCTCCAGGGCGTCCCGGTCGTCCTCGGTGGCGGCCTCCAGGAGGACGACCCAGGTGGGTACGGGGGACGGCGCCCACAGCTCGATCTCGTCGAAGACCGGGTAGGAGGGGCCGGCGGTGGTGGTCCGCTCGCCGTTCGGCACGCCGTCGTGGAGGACGACCTCGCCCCAGCGGCGGCCCGAGGACGGCAGCGGGATGGAGAGGACCTCGATGCGGGCCGGGTCGAGGCGGCGGCCCCACACGACCTCGGCCTCGCCCTCCGGGGAGAGCCGCACGGCGGCACTGCCGAGCTCCATGCCGGCGGGCTCTCCCGTGCCGGCGGCGGCCCCGGGGACCTTCAGTCCGTACGCCTGCCAGGCCCGGCGGGCCAGCGGCCAGTCCTGGAGGGCGGTGGCGGCGATGCCGACGTTCCACCAGTCGGGGGCGCCGCTCTCCTTGTCGAGCAGCGCGACCGCGCGCAGGCCGGCGGCGCGTGCCTGCTCCCAGTCGTGGCGGAACTTGTGCAGCAGCGCGAGGTTGAACCAGGACTCCGAGAGCCAGGGCTCCAGGTCCGCCGCGCGGGTCAGGAGCGCGCCCGCGTCCTCGTACCGGCCGTCGCCGATCAGCGTGAACGCGCGGTCGGTGGCCTGCCGCCATGAGGCGGAGGGCCGATGCCGTACCTTCCCGAAGATCTTCACGATTCCCGCCTGCCGGTCGCTTCACCCTCTTGTTCGCATCCAACCATGCCCGGTCGGACGCGCGCTCATTACCCATGGGTTACCCCGTGGGGACGGAGGTCACCCCAGTGGCTCCGCCCCGTGCGAGGACCCTGGCCAGGCATTCGACCACATCCGGGTGATAGTCGCGGGCGGTGCCCAGTCTCAGGCGTTCGAGCGCGGCCAGGGCCGCGCCCGCCCCGTCGCCCGCGAGGTCGTCGTAGGCGTTCACCGCGCGGACGATCCGGGCGGGCACCGGCTGCTCGCGGTAGGGGTCCGCCTGCCGCTCGACGATCACCGCCACGGAGACGGGGACCCCGGTCCTGCGGACGACCTCGCCGCCCAGGAGGGCGATCCTGCGCTGCTCCTCGGCGGGCAGGAGGGCGGTGGCGCCGCCGGTGACCGGGTCGACGAGGGAGAGCTGTCCGATGTCGTGCATCAGCGCAGCGTGTTCGAGGACGGTCAGCTCGGGCCCGGACAGGCCCAGCTCGCGCCCGACGGCGGTGCTGAGGGCGGCGACCCGGCGGGCGTGGCCGGGCGGGGTGCAGCCGGCGATCTCGGTGGCACGGGCGAGGGACGCGATGGTCTGCCGGTTGACGGTCCGGACCGACTCGTAGCGCCGGAAGGAGACCTGGGTGAGCAGCAGGGGCACGGCGAGGACGGGCAGGGCCCACAACCCGGCGGCGGCGACGCCGAGCGCCATGACGGCGCCGGTGGCGCAGACGGCGGAGCCGATGCCGAGGAGGGCGCGCAGTTCGTCGCGGAGGAGGGGGCCGTACGGGAATCCGCTGCGGGCACGGAGCAGGAGGGCGGCGAGGACGGCGTCGCACAGGGCGGTGAGGGCGAGCAGGAGGAGCAGGAAGACGGCGTAGCCGGGGCCGTGGCCGAGGTACCGGACGACGGCGCCCGTGTTGTAGAGGGGCTGGAAGCAGAGCGCGGCGAAGCCGACGGTGAGGACGCGGCGGGCGAGGTGGTCGAGGCCCGCGCGGCGGCCCCGGGCGAGATGGGGGACGAGCCCGGCGAGGCCGGCGGCGACGACGACGGCGGTGATCTGGAGGACGCCGTGGGTGGTGGCGGTGCCCGCGCTCT
Source organism: Streptomyces sp. NPDC051180 (assembly GCF_040689545.1). Taxonomy (NCBI): domain Bacteria; kingdom Bacillati; phylum Actinomycetota; class Actinomycetes; order Kitasatosporales; family Streptomycetaceae; genus Streptomyces; species Streptomyces sp. NPDC051180. The sequence continues at coordinate 73,411 of NZ_JBFBBC010000011.1, read as the reverse complement.
GGCCGAGGAGGGCGTAGGCGAGGGCTCCGGCGGCGGCGAGCGGTGCGGGCTCCCTGGCCGGGGGCTCGTCGGCGGCGGTCCCGCTGCGGGGCTCGGCGCCCCAGCGGGCGAGTTCGCCGAGGAGGACGAGGATGCCGAAGGCGAGCGCGTTGCCGGGCTCGTCGACGCCGTACCAGAGGGTGGAGCCGAGGCCGGCGAGGCTCAGCAGCAGCGCGGCCCCGTGCACGGCCCCGACGGTGCCGGTTCCGGGCCTCACGCGCGCTCCTTCGACCGGGTCTGCGCGGGGTCGGCCCCGCGGGGCGTGGGCACCCGGTCGGTGGTCGCGGTCTCGTCGGCGGTGACGGCGGGCCGCCAGCCGTGCCGGTCCAGGGCGCGGACGAGGGCGGCGACCATCCGGGGGTCGAAGTGGGTGCCGGCGCACCGCTCCAGTTCGGCGACGGCGGTCGGCACCGGGCGGGCCCGGCTGTACGAGCGGGTGGAGGTCATGGCGTCGAAGGCGTCCGCGACGGCGACCACCCGGGCGAATTCGGGAATCTGCTCGCCGTGCAGTCCGTACGGGTAACCGCTGCCGTCCATGCGTTCGTGGTGGTGGAGGATCGCGGCCCGCGCCTCGCCGAGGAAGCCGATGCCGCGGACCATCTCGTGGCCGTACTCGGGGTGGAGTTCGATGATCCGGCGCTCCTCGGGGGTGAGGGGGCCGTCCTTGCGGAGCACCCGGGTGGGCACGCCGAGCTTCCCCACGTCGTGCAGGATGCCGGCGAACCGGACGACGTCGAGCCGGTCCTCGGCCAGGCCGAGCTCACGGGCGATCAGGACGGAGGCGTGGCCGACCCGTTCGCTGTGGCCCCGGGTGTAGCGGTCCTTGATGTCGACGGCCTGCACGAGGGCGCGGATGGTGGCCTGGTGGGCGGCGCGTTCCCGGTGGTACTGGGCGAAGACCCAGCAGGAGATGTACATGGGGAGCAGGACGAACAGCGCCGCGACCGGTCCGTACGTGCTGCGCCAGAGCACGGCCATCATCAGTCCGGCCAGGCCGTGCACGGCGTGCGGGGCGAGCGCCCGCCCGAGCAGGCCGCGCCAGGCCGTCCGCGGCGGGATTCCGTCGGCGGTGGCCCGGATGCCGCCGTCGAGTGCGGTGAGGACCAGGCAGAAGGCGAGCGCGGCGGCGCCGGCGGGCAGCAGGGCGTACGGCAGGTCGGGGGCGTCCGGCCCGCGGCCGAGGGCGGCCGGCCCGCCGAGGGCGCCGGCGGTGACCGCGGCGGCCCAGACGGCGAGTCCCGTCGCGGCGGCCCGCCAGACGCGGCGCGGCCCGGCCGGGGGCTCCTCGACGCGGGCGAGGAGACTGCCGGGCAGCGCGGTGAGCACGGCGGCGGCGGGCGGCAGGAGGAGGGCGGCGGTGAGCAGGACGGGGAAGAAGGAGCCGGTGCCCAGGGGGACGGAGCCGCCGAGCGCGCGGCCCAGGAACGGGCAGCGGGCGGGCAGTTCGCAGAGCGCGTAGAGGGCCGCGAGGAGGGCGACGGTGACCCAGGGGACGGGCGCACCGGGTCGCAGCGCGGGCAGGGCGCAGGCCCCGGCGCCGGCCAGGGCGCAGCCGATGTACACGCGGGCCGCTCGCGGAATGCCCTTCACGCCCATCACGGCTGTCACGCTAGCGAGTCGGGGGGCGCGGGACGGCGCGGTACGAGCTATTCGCACCATCGGGTGATACAAGCTGATGTATGCGCGGAGCCGCCGCGATCGTGTCGCGACGGCTCTCCACTCCTCGGCGGGAGTGCTACTCCTGGGGGGCCGGCGTCGCCGGGGCGCTCGCCGTGATCTCCTGCTCGGGCACCGTGTGCCCGGCGCGGATCAGGTCGATCCGGCCCATCACCTTGGCCCTGAGGTCGGTGGGGACGTCGTCGCTGCCGCAGCAGCGCTTGACGAGCTTCTTCACCGCCTGCTCCAGGCCGTACTTCTCCAGGCAGGGGGAGCACTCCTCGAAGTGCACCTCGAACTTGGTGCAGTCACTGTCGGGCATCTCGTTGTCGAGGAACTCGTAGAGATGATCCAGGACCTCTGAGCAATCCGTCTCGTGCGGCTCTCCGCAGCTCATGAGCCCGAGCCTTTCAGATCGTTCGACGACTCTCCGGCGCCCGCGGGTACCAGCCCGCGGTCGCGAGCGTAGTCCTCGAGCATGCCGCGCAGCTGGCGGCGTCCCCGGTGCAGTCGGGACATCACCGTACCGATGGGTGTCCCCATGATGTCCGCGATCTCCTTGTACGCAAAGCCCTCGACATCGGCGAGATAGACGGCGATGCGGAACTCCTCGGGAATCGCCTGCAGCGCTTCCTTCACGTCGGAGTCGGGCAGGTGGTCGAGGGCCTGCGACTCGGCGGAGCGCAGACCGGTCGACATGTGCGACTCGGCGCGGGCGAGCTGCCAGTCCTCGATCTCCTCGGCGGCGCTGCGCTGGGGCTCACGCTGCTTCTTGCGGTACGAGTTGATGAAGGTGTTCGTGAGAATCCGGTACAGCCACGCCTTGAGGTTGGTGCCCTCGCGGAACTGGTGGAAGGAGCCGTACGCCTTGGCGTAGGTCTCCTGCACCAGGTCCTCCGCGTCCGCGGGGTTGCGCGTCATGCGCAGCGCGGCGGAGTACATCTGGTCGAGGTAGCCGAGGGCGTCCCGCTCGAAGCGCGCGTTGCGCTCAGCGGTCGTCTCCTCGGGGCCGTCGTCGGTCCCTGTGTCGGTCCCAGTGACCGGACCCACCTCCTCCAGCGCGGCGGCGAGCCCGGGGGCGGACCCGCTCGTTTCGGAGGATAGACGAGGAAGCACTCCGCCCGCCGCCCGAATCGGGGCGGCCTTGGGCGCGGGCAGCACTGTCCAGTCGAGGTCAGCGGCCTGCGCACGCTCCGGGCAGATGGTCGAACCCATGCGACGGACTCCCTCTTCCTTGCTCTCAACCGACGCACCGAACAACCACGGCCCCCCGCTCGGCATTCCCGCGCGGCGGCGGCATGTCAGCGGAGTCCGGCGGTCCACTCCGCGACCGCGTCCACCAGGAGACCCAGCGCCTCCTCCTGGCCGAGGGGCGCCCGCTTGGGCAGCGCGAAGCCGTGGTCCCCGTGCGGGATCTCCACGAGTCCGTACGGTCCTTCGGGGTACTCGTCGGGCCGGCCGAAGGGGTCGTTGCCGCCCTGCACGACGAGGGTGGGCAGGCCGGTGCCGAGCAGTTCGTCGGCGCGGGACCGCTCCGGCCTGCCCGGCGGGTGCAGCGGGAAGCTCAGCGCGAGGACGGCGTGCGCGCCCAGTTCGCGGCCGGTCCGGCAGGCGACCCGGGCCCCGGCGCTGCGGCCGCCCGCGATCACGGGGAGGCCCGGCTCCACGAGGGCGGGCCACACCCCGCGCCAGCCGGTGTCGAGGGTCCTGGGCGCGGGCGCCACCTTCTTCCCGGCCACCCGCCACGGCTGCTCGACGAGGGCCACGGTCACCCCGCGCGCGGGGAGCGCGCCGGCGAGCGCCTGGAGGTCGCGGGCCTCGACGCCGCCGCCGGCGCCGTGTCCGAGGGCGAGCACGGCCCACGGCCGCTTCCCCGGATGCCAGTGGACACGGGCCTCGCCCGCGTCGGTGGCGACGGTCTCGTACTGTGTCACGTCCTTGGTCACGCCCCCATCCTGCCGCCCGTCCCACCCGGACCGCGGGAACCCCGGACGGTCAGAACAGGGTGCCGACCTCGGGGCCGTCCAGCTCCGTCAGGAGCTCGGGGCCGTTGTTGCGGACGTTGCTGACGGCGGTGGCCACGGGATAGGCCCGCATCAGTCCCTCCGGCGGCGGGGCGAGCAGCCCGTGCAGCTCCTCCGGGTCCGTGCGCGCCGGATCGAGCCAGGCGTCCCAGCGCTCCGGGGTCAGCATCAGCGGCATCCGGGGGTGGATGTCCCCGAGCGAGCGCGGGCCCTCGGCGGGGGCCACGCCGAGCGGCCCGGTCTCGGCCTCGGTGGTGATCACCGAGCAGGTCACCCACCAGGCGGACGGGTGCCCGGCGGGCATCGTCGCGTCCCGCCAGAACTCGTAGAGCCCGGCCATCGCGAAGACGGCGCCGTCGACGGGGGTCACGAAGTACGGCTGCTTGCGCGCCCGCTTCCGCTTCCCCTCGACCTCCAGGTCCCGCTCCTGTGCGCCGGTCACCCATTCGTAGTAGCCGTCGGCGGGCAGGATGCACCGGCGCGAGGCGAACGCCTGCTTGAAGGAGGGCTTCTCGTGCACGGTCTCCGCGCGCGCGTTGATCATCCGGGCGGCGCCCTCCGGCGACTTCGCCCAGGACGGCACGAGCCCCCACTTCAGGGCGCGCAGCTGGCGAACCGGCCGCGGCGATCCGGCGTCTTTCACAGGACGTTCCAGCACGGCCCAGACGTCCTTGGTGGGAGCCACGTTCCAGTCCGGGGCCAGGGCCTCCGCCGGTTCCCACTTCTCGATCCCGAAGACTCCGACCAGGTCCTCGGGCCGCCGACTCGCTGCAAACCGTCCGCACATACGTGCCACACTGCCACGATCCCGCACACCACCGAGGAGCCGTCCGAGAAATGACCGAGATCCTCGGAACCCAGCCCGCTCCCGACCTGTGGCTGGTCTGCGCCACGGCCGCCTGCGCCCTGGCCCTCGTGCTCTTCCGCGGTCTGTGGCTGCCGGCGCGCAACGCGATCACCATCGCCCACGAGGGCGGCCACGGCCTCGTCGCGATCGCCACCGGCCGCCGTCTGGAGGCGATCCGGCTGCACTCGGACACCAGCGGCCTGACCGTGACCCGGGGCCGGCCGACCGGCGTCGGCGTGGTCCTCACCCTGGCCGCCGGCTACCCCGCGGCCCCCCTGCTCGGCCTCGGCGGCGCCGCCCTGCTCGGCACCGGCCGCACCACCCTGCTGCTCTGGGCCGCGACGGCCCTGCTGCTGGCGATGCTGGTCATGGTCCGCAACGCGTACGGCGTCCTCACCGTCGTCCTGACGGGCGCGGCCTTCCTCCTCGTCGCCTGGCTGACCGGCCCCGACGTGCAGTCGGCCTTCGCCTACGCGGTGGTGTGGTTCCTGCTGATCGGCGGCGTCCGCCCGGCCTTCGAACTCCAGGCGAAGCGCCGTCACGGCGGGGCCCCCGACTCGGACGCCGACCAGCTCGCGCGGCTCACCCACGTGCCGGCCGGGGTGTGGCTCCTCTTCTTCCACACCGTCGCGATCTGCTGTCTGATCGGCGGCTGCCGCTGGCTCGTGCGCTTCTGACACCCCCGTACAGTGAGTCCATGACCGCAGCAGCTTCCGCGCACACCGACCCGTCCACCGACCTCTGGCCCGCCCCGTACGCCCGCGGCGCCGTCGACGCGACCGTCACCGTGCCCGGATCGAAGTCGGTCACCAACCGGGCCCTGGTGCTCGCCGCGCTCGCCTCCGAGCCCGGCTGGCTGCGCCGCCCGCTCCGCTCCCGCGACACCCTGCTGATGGCCGAGGCGCTGCGTACCCTCGGCGTCCGCATCGAGGAGGGCGTCGGCCCCGACGGCACCGGCGAGGCATGGCGGATCATCCCGGCCCCGCTCCGCGGCCCCGCGACCGTCGACGTCGGCAACGCGGGCACGGTCATGCGCTTCCTGCCGCCGCTCGCGGCCCTCGCCGACGGCCCGGTCCGCTTCGACGGCGACCCCCGCTCCCACGAGCGGCCGCTGCACGGCGTGATCGACGCGCTCCGCGCGCTCGGCGCCCGCATCGACGACGACGGCCGGGGCGCGCTCCCGATGACCGTGCACGGCGCCGGCGGCCTGGACGGCGGCACCGTCGAGATCGACGCCTCCTCGTCCTCCCAGTTCGTCAGCGCCCTGCTGCTGTCCGCACCCCGCTTCAACCAGGGCGTCGAGGTGCGGCACGTGGGCACCCGGCTCCCCTCCCTGCCCCACATCCGGATGACCGTCGACATGCTGCGCGCCGTCGGCGCCCGGGTCGACGAGCCGGAGCACGGCGGCGCCCCGGACGTGTGGCGGGTGGGTCCGTCCGCGCTGCGCGGCCGGGACCTGGTCGTCGAGCCCGACCTGTCCAACGCCCAGCCGTTCCTGGCGGCCGCGCTGGTGACCGGCGGCCGGGTGACCGTCCCCGACTGGCCCGAGCGGACCACCCAGCCCGGTGACGCGCTGCGGGAGATCTTCACCGAGATGGGTGGCTCCTGCGAGCTGACCGACGCCGGCCTGACCTTCACCGGCACCGGCCGGATCCACGGCATCGACGTCGACCTCGGCGAGGTCGGCGAGCTGACCCCCGGCATCGCGGCGCTCGCGGCGCTCGCGGACTCCCCCTCCACCCTGCGCGGCGTGGCCCATCTGCGGCTCCACGAGACGGACCGCCTGGCGGCGCTCACCAAGGAGATCAACGAGCTGGGCGGCGACGTGACCGAGACGGAGGACGGTCTCCACATCCGCCCGCGGCCGCTGCACGGCGGCGTCTTCCACACGTACCACGACCACCGCATGGCGACGGCGGGCGCGCTCATCGGCCTCGCGGTCGAGGGCGTGGAGATCGAGGACGTGGCGACGACGGCGAAGACCTTGCCGGACTTCCCGGGGATGTGGACCGAAATGCTCGGGGCCTGAACCATGCGGCGTTACGGCAAGCACACCGACGAGGACGACATCCGCCAGCGGCCCAACCGCAAGGGCACCCGTCCCCGCACGACCATCCGCCCCAAGCACGAGGACGCCGTCGAGGGCATGGTCCTCACCGTCGACCGGGGCCGGCTGACCTGTCTGGTCGACGACCGGATCATCACCGCGATGAAGGCCCGCGAGCTGGGCCGCAAGGCCGCCGTCGTCGGCGACCGGGTCTCGATCGTGGGCGACCTCTCCGGCGAGAAGGACACCCTGGCCCGGATCGTGCGGATCGGGGAGCGCAGCTCCGTCCTGCGGCGGACGGCCGACGACGACGACCCCTTCGAGCGGGTGGTCGTGGCCAACGCCGACCAGCTGGCGATCGTCACCGCGCTCGCCGACCCCGAGCCCCGCCCCCGGCTGATCGACCGCTGCCTGGTCGCCGCCTACGACGGCGGCCTCTCCCCGCTGCTCGTGCTGACCAAGTCGGACCTGGCCCCGCCGGACGCGCTCCTGGAGATGTACGGCGCGCTCGGCGTGCCGCACGTGGTCACCACCCGCGACGAGTTCGTCGACGGGGTGGCCGCCGAGCGTGTCCACGAGCACCTCAAGGGCCGTACCACCGCCTTCGTGGGCCACTCCGGCGTCGGCAAGACGACGCTGGTCAACGCTCTGGTCCCGGCGGACCGGCGGCGGACCACCGGTGTGGTCAACGCGGTGACCGGCCGCGGCCGGCACACCACCACCTCGGCGCTGGCGCTGCCGCTGAACGACAAGGAGGGCGGCTGGGTCATCGACACCCCCGGCGTGCGCTCCTTCGGTCTGCACCACGTGGACCCCTCGCGGGTGATCCTCGCCTTCCCCGACCTCGTCCCGGGGACGGAGAACTGTCCGCGCGCGTGCAGCCACGACGAGCCGGACTGCGCGCTCGACGCGTACGTGGAGGAGGGGCACGCCGATCCGGCGCGGCTGTACTCGCTGCGCCGTCTGCTGGCGACCAGGGAGCGACGCGAGGGCGACTGAGCCGCCGCGGGTTTACGGCCGTCCGCCGCAGGTAAGGGCATAATCGCACCAAGTGCGACGAAGCAGTCACCGACGGCGTGGGAGGCACTGACGATGGCGTGGCTGCTGGTGGTGGTCGCCGGGCTCCTGGAGACGGGGTTCGCGGTCTGCCTCAAGCTCTCGCACGGCTTCACGCGGCTGTGGCCGACGATCGCCTTCGCGGCCTTCGCCCTCGGCAGCTTCGGTCTCCTCACCCTCGCGCTGCGCAAGCTGGACGTGGGCCCCGCGTACGCCGTGTGGACCGGGATCGGCGCGGCGGGGACGGCGATCTACGGCATGGTCTTCCTCGGTGACGTGGTCTCCACGCTCAAGATCGTCTCGATCAGCCTGGTGATCGCGGGGGTCATCGGACTCCAGCTCTCCGGCTCGGCGCACTGACCGGACACCGGCGGCGCCGGTGCGACGACATGGCTGAGGGCGAGCCGTACGACGAGTTCGCAGACCGGCGCCCATCGCTCCCCCGCACAGGCCGCGGTCTGCTCCACGAGTTCGCCGGGCGCCGGCGGCCCGGCGTCGGCGCGCCGCTGGGCGGGGACGGGCGCGGGCCGGGCGCCGGGCCGGGCCGGCCGGGGCTCGGGCAGCCGTTCGCTCCAGGCGCCGGTGAGCAGGGCCCGCAGTATCGGGCGGGTGGCGGCGCGGGACACGATCCACTCGGCGACGGCGACGACGTTCCGTTCGGGCGGTGCCGGGGCGGCGAGGAGCCGCCGGACGTCCTGGAGGTAGGCGTCGGCCTCCCGGCGCACGAGGGCCCGGGCGAGCCCCTCCTTGCTGCCGAACTCGTTGTAGAGGGTCTGGCGGGAGACGCGCGCCGAGGCGGCGAGGTCGGCCATGCGGATCGCGGACCAGGGGCGGTGCGTGAGCGCGGCGAGCGCGGCGTCGAGCAGGGCGTCGCGGGCGTTCGCCATCGTCACCTCCCGGAGGGAACGGTTCTCCGCTCAGCGTCGGCAGCCGCCCCCACCGTGTCAAGAGCTCTCCCGGCGGGTCGCGGAGGCGTCCTTGGACGGCCCTCGTGGACGGTTCTCCGCGCGTTCACGCAGCGGGGATAGAGTGCCGACCATGGCCGATTACCACGATGATCTGCGTCTCGCCCACGTCCTCGCGGATGCCGCCGACGCGGCCACCATGGACCGATTCCAGGCGCTGGACCTGCAGGTCGAGACCAAGCCGGACATGACCCCGGTCAGCGAGGCCGACAAGGCCGCCGAGGAGCTGATCCGCGGTCAGCTCCAGCGGGCCAGGCCGCGTGACGCGATCCTCGGCGAGGAGTACGGCGTGGAGGGCTCGGGCCCGCGCCGCTGGGTGATCGACCCGATCGACGGCACCAAGAACTACGTGCGCGGGGTGCCCGTCTGGGCGACCCTGATCGCGCTGATGGAGGCCGGCGAGACCGGCTTCCAGCCGGTGGTGGGCGTGGTGTCGGCCCCCGCGCTCGGCCGGCGCTGGTGGGCGGCGAAGGGCAGCGGCGCGTACACGGGCCGCAGCCTGGCCTCGGCGACCCGGCTCGGGGTGTCGAAGGTCGCGTCCCTGGCGGACGCCTCCTTCGCGTACTCCTCGATCGGCGGCTGGGAGGAGCAGGGCCGGCTCGACGGCTTCCTGGACCTCACGCGCGCGTGCTGGCGGACCCGCGCGTACGGCGACTTCTGGCCGTACATGATGGTCGCCGAGGGCTCGGTGGACCTCTGCGCGGAGCCGGAGCTCTCGCTCTGGGACATGGCCGCGGTGGCGATCGTGGTCCAGGAGGCGGGCGGCACGTACACCGGCCTGGACGGCCGCCACGGTCCGCACAGCGGGAACGCCGCCGCGTCCAACGGCCTGCTCCACGGCGAACTGCTGAGCTACCTCAACCAGGAGAGCCCGCAGGACTGAGTCCGCGGCCTCGCTCCCGGGGCGCCCGGCGCGGGGCGGGCCCGCCCGCCGCACCCCCCGGGAGCGCCTCGCGCGCCCCCTTGTCGGCCCTGTCCCCCGGTGCCACTCTGAGAGTCCCCCCACTTGTGAACTTGTGAATTCCTTCTTCTTGAAGGTTCACCAAGGAGGTGGCTCCGTCCATGCTCGTCCGTGACGCCATGAGCACCGTGGTCCTCACCATCGGCCCCGCCCACACCCTCCGTCAGGCGGCCCGCCTGATGTCGGCACGCCACGTCGGCGCGGCCGTCGTCCTCGACACCGACGCCGGCGGGCTCGGGATCCTCACCGAACGCGACGTCCTCAACTCCCTCGCCCGCGACCAGGACCCCGACCTCGAGACCGCCGGCTCCCACACCACCCGCGACGTCGTCTTCGCCGCGCCCTCCTGGACCCTCGCGGAGGCGGCCGAGGCCATGACGCGCGGCGGCTTCCGCCACCTGGTGGTCCTCGACGACCTGGGGCCGGTCGGCATGGTCTCCGTCCGGGACATCATCCGCTGCTGGATCCCGGTGCACAGCGTCACCGGCTGACACGAGAGCGGGCCGGACTCCCGTACGGAAGTCCGGCCCGCCCTCTATCCACGGCAAGCGGTCTCAGCCACGCAGGGCCTGGACCGCGGCCTCCAGCCGCTTGCCGAAGTCGCCGTCCGCCTGGCGGAAGTTGTCGATCGCCCGCTCGGCGATGTCGTCGCGCGAGACCTTGGCGATGAAGCCGGCCAGGTTCCCGACGAGGCGGCCCTTCTCGTCCTCGGACATCAGGCGGTAGAGGGTGCCCGCCTGCACGAAGTCGTCGTCCTCGGAGTGGACCGGGGCCGCGTGGTCGCCGGTGACACCGGTGACCGGGACGGGCTGCCACAGCGGACGGTCCGTCTGGAACGGGCCGCCGAAGCTGTTCGGCTCGTAGTTCTTCGCGCCCTTGTGGCGGCCGTCGTACAGGTGGCCGTCACGGGAGTTGGTGCGCGCCTCGGTGGCGTGCGGGCGGTTCACCGGCAGGTGGTCGGCGTTGATGCCGACGCGGTAGCGGTGGGCGTCGCCGTAGGCGAAGAGGCGGCCCTGGAGCATCTTGTCCGGGGACGGGCCGATGCCGGGCACGAAGTGCGCCGGGGAGAAGATCGACTGCTCGACCTCGGCGAAGACGTTCTCCGGGTTCCGGTTGAGCTCCAGCTTGCCGATCTCGATCGGCGGGTAGTCCTCGTGCGGCCACACCTTGGTGAGGTCGAACGGGTTGAAGCGGTACGCCGCCGCGTCGGCCGCGGGCATGATCTGGACCTGCACGGTCCAGGTCGGGAAGTCGCCGCGCTCGATGGCCTCGCGCAGGTCGCGCTGGTGCGAGTCCGGGTCCTCGCCGGCGAGGCGGTTGGCCTCGTCCTGGGTGAGGTTCTTGATGCCCTGGTCGGTCTTGAAGTGGTACTTGACCCAGAAGACCTCGCCGGCCTCGTTGTTCCACTGGAACGTGTGCGAGCCGTAGCCGTTCATGTGCCGGTACGAGGCGGGGATGCCGCGGTCGCCGAAGAGCCAGGTGACCTGGTGGGTCGACTCCGGGGAGAGGCCCCAGAAGTCCCAGACGTTGTCCGCCTCCTGCGAGCCCGAGTACGGGTCGCGCTTCTGGGTGTGGATGAAGTCGGGGAACTTGATGGCGTCCTTGATGAAGAACACCGGGGTGTTGTTGCCGACGAGGTCGTAGTTGCCCTCCTCGGTGTAGAACTTCAGCGCCCAGCCTCGCGGGTCGCGCACCGCGTCGGCCGCGCCGAGGTTGCCCGCGACGGTGGAGAACCGGAGGAAGGTCTCGGTCTCCTTGCCGACCTCGGAGAGGAACGCGGCGCGCGTCCACTGCGAGACGTCCCGGGTGAGCGTGAAGGTGCCGTAGGCGCCCGCACCGCGCGCGTGGACCACGCGCTCCGGAATGCGCTCGCGGTTGAAGTGGGCGAGCTTCTCCAGGAGGAGCTGGTCCTGGACGAGGACCGGACCGCCGACGCCCGCCGTCTCGCTGTTCTGGTTGTCGGCGACCGGCGCTCCGGCCTCCGTGGTGAGCGGTCCCTGCGTCACGTGCGCCTCCTGCGTCATTACTGCGAGTCCTGTCCGTCGGCCCCGGGTCGAGCCTGCCCTGACCCTTGGCCAATGCCGGGTTCGATCCTACGATAGACAATGTCTAAGTCAAGTGAACTTCCAAAGTCACACCCGTTCGGGGCCCAGGCCCCCCGACTGTTAGGCTGGCCCCCATGAGTGACCTGTTGGAACGACTCCGCGGACGCGGCTGGCGGATGACCGCGCAGCGGCGCGTCGTGGCCGAGGTCCTCGACGGGGACCACGTACACCTGACCGCCGACGAGGTCCACGCCCGCGCGGTGTCGCGGCTGCCCGAGATCTCGCGCGCGACCGTGTACAACACGCTGGGCGAGATGGTCACCCTCGGTGAGGTCATCGAGGTCGCGACCGACGGGCGCGCCAAGCGGTACGACCCCAACGCCCACCGGCCGCACCAGCACCTGGTCTGCGGTCGCTGCGGCGCGATCCGCGACGTCCACCCGGCCGGCGACCCGTTGGCGGACCTCCCGGACACCGAGCGCTTCGGCTTCACCATCTCCAACGTCGAGGTGACCTACCGGGGCGTCTGCCCGAGCTGCGCCACCACCGCCTGAGACCCGCGCGCGCAAAGGCCCCCGCCGTCGGCGGGGGCCTTTGCCGTGTCCGGACACCCGCCGCACCGCGAGGCGGGAACGACGAAGGCCCGGATCCGAGAGAATCGGATCCGGGCCTTCGTGCTACTGAGTAGCGGGGACAGGATTTGAACCTGCGACCTCTGGGTTATGAGCCCAGCGAGCTACCGAGCTGCTCCACCCCGCGTCGGCGAACACAACCTTACGGCTCACCCGTCACCGACGCAAATCCGTTAACGCGGAGCGGGCCAGGAGCGGCCCTACGCGGTCAGCTCCTGGTGGAGCGCCTCGCTCAGACGGGCCGCCCGCTCGGCGACCTCGGCGGGGCCCAGCTCGACGGCGCGGGCGCACCAGTGGCGGCCCTCGGTGAGCTCACCCCGGCGTGCCGCGAGCAGCGCCAGCCGGAGCGCGGCGCGGCCGTGGCCGGCCCGGGCGGCGCGGGTCCACCAGAGGGCGGCCTCGCGCTCGCTGCCCTCGCGGGCGAGGAGCAGGCCGAGGTTGAAGGCGCCGTTGCGGCTGCCCGCCTCCGCCGCCTCCCGGTACCAGCGGTCGGCCTCCGCGAGGTCGCCGCGCCCGGCGGCGAGCATCCCGACCCGCACCTGGGCGCGCCGGTGGCCCTGCTGGGCGGCCCGCTCGTACCACTCCTCGCACTCGCTCTTCTCCTCGCGGGGCGCGCCGAGGACGGCGGGGCCGGGCTCGGGGCGGCGCGCGTCGAGGACCGAGGCCAGCCGGAAGGCCGCCTCGGCGCTGCCGCCGCCGGCCGCGCACCGCAGATGGCGCTCGGCGGTCCGCTCGTCGCCGTCCCTGAGGGCCGCGATGCCCACCTGGAGCGCCGCCTCGGTGTGCCCGGCGGCCGCGGCCCGCTCGTACCAGACCAGGGCCGTACGGTCGTCGTCGCGGCCCGCGTGGAGGATGCCCAGGTTGAAGGCGGCGTCCACGCTGCCGGCCTCGGCGGCCTTGGAGAACCAGGGCTCGGCGCCGTTGGCGTCGCCGGCCTGCAGCAGCAGGACGGCGAGGGCGTTGGCGGCCTCGCGGTGGCCCGCGTAGGCGGCGCGGCGGTACCACTGCTCGGCCTGCGGGATGCGGTCCTGGGCGGCGCAGAGCAGCCCGAGGTTGTAGGCGCCGTTGACGTCGCCGGCGTCCATGGCGGCCCGGTACCAGCGCTCGGCGGTCTGCTGCTCGCCTCGGGCCGCGTGCAGGGCTCCCAGGGCGTTGGCGGCGTTGCCGTCGCCGTCCTGGGCGGCGCGCAGCCACCACACGGCGGCGCTCTCCTCGTCGCCGGCGTCACGGAGCAGGAAGCCGAGGGCGCAGGCGGCCTTGGCCTCGCCCTCCTTGGCGGAGCTGAGGTACCAGCGGCCGGCCTCCTTGAGCTCGCCGCGGTGCTCCAGGATCGCGCCGAGGTGCAGCGCGGCCCGCCGGTGACCGCGCGCGGCGGCCTGGCGGAACCACTGCTCGGCCTCGGCCGGCTCTGCCCCGGGCTCGCCGGCGGTCAGGCCGGGCGCGGGCACCGGCGGTCCGCCGTCGGCGGCCGTGGCGGCCGGTACACGGAGCCGGGTGCCGGTCTCGTGGGGGCCGCGGACGGTCTCGGTGGCGCGGCGCTCCAGGGCGAGGGCGAGGCGGTAGGCGGCCTCGCGGTGGCCCTGCTCCGCGGCGGCGCGCAGCCAGCGCTCGGCCCCGACGTCGCTGCGGTGCTCCAGGAGGTCGGCCAGGGCGTACGCGCCGAGCGCGTGGCCCTGCTCGGCGGCCTGGCGCAGCCAGTACTCGGCGGCCGGCTCGTCGCCGCGCTCGCGGTGGTGGCGGCCGAGCGCGTGGGCCGCGGGCGCGGAGCCGGCGACGGCGGCGACCCGCCACCAGCCGGCGGCCTCGTCGGCGTATCCGCGCTGGTGCAGCAGGACGCCCAGGTTGTTGGCGGCGGCACGGTCCCCCTCGGCCGTGGCGCCGCGCAGGAAGGGCTCGGCGCCGTCGAGGTCGCCGCGGCGCAGCAGCAGCGCGCCGAGGGCGCTCATCGAGGCGAGGTCGCCGCGCTCGGCGGCGCGGCGGTGCCGGGCCTCGGTCTCGGTCTCGTTCTCCGCGTCGGCGTCGCCGGTGGCGTTCGTGGCGGTGGTGTCGACGACCGCATCGACGGCCCCTGCTGCCTCGATGATCTCGTCTGCGGCATTTCTGGCGTGCCGCTGCACAAACCGCCCTGTCTCCAACAGAGTTGCCCTGTCCCCCATAAATACCATCGTCGCACCACCCGCAACCCGAGCACACCTGGTATAGCCCAGCCAGTGAGGTCACTCAGCGTTTTGTCGACATGCCCACAGAGAGACAAGTCAAACACGCCTCACGCGAACTCGCCCCTTCCGTACCGCTCTTCGCCGCCCCCATGCAACGCCGACACACGACGAGGGCCCGGATCCTTATGGATCCGGGCCCTCGTCCTCTGAGTAGCGGGGACAGGATTTGAACCTGCGACCTCTGGGTTATGAGCCCAGCGAGCTACCGAGCTGCTCCACCCCGCGTCGGTGAACCAACAGTATCACGACGCGGAGTGGAAACCCTCAGGTCAGCCGCCCGACGGGGTCGGCTTCGGCTTCGCCCCGGCCTCGGCGGCCCGCTGGAGCGCCGCCTGCAGGTCCTCCTGGGCCTTGCCGTACGCGGTCCAGTCGCCCTTCTGGAGGGCGGCCTCGCCGGCGTCGTACGCCTTCTGGGCGTCCGCGATGGCCTGCTGGAGCGCGGCGTCGCCGGTCGCCGGCGGCTGGGTCGTGCCGGGCGGCTGGGTGGTGCCCGGCGGGGTCGTCGGCGTGGTGGGCGCCTCCACCCCGAAGACCGCGTTGAGCGCCTTGGTGAGGTTGTCCTCGAACACCGTGGTGTCCTTGGTCGTGTCACCGTCCGGCTGGTCCGCGTCCACGTACGACACCGCGACCTTCTTCAGGAGCGGGTAGAGCGCGTTGCGTCCCTGGGCGTAGACCGGCTCGACGTACAGGAACCCGCCGTCGAGCGGCACGGTCAGCAGGTTGCCGTACTGGATGTCGGAGTCGGCGCCCTTCATGTCCCGGACGAAGGTGGCCACGGAGGGCAGACCGTTGAGCTTGCTCTGCACCTGGGCCGGGCCCGGCACGTCCTCGGTGACCCGCAGCAGTCTCAGCCGGCCGTACTCCTTGCTGGTGGCGTCGGCGTCGACCGCCATGAAGCCGCCCAGGTTGGGCCGGCCGTTCGGCGTGAACGTCGTCGTCAGCGAGAAGCGCTGGGACGTGTCCCCGGGCATCTTCATGCTCAGGTAGTACGGCGGGACCGCGTTGCCGTCCTTGTTGGTCGGGTCGTCCGGCACCTGCCAGGCGTCCGAGCCGCTGTAGAACTGCGCGGGGTCGGTGACGTGGTAGCGGGTGAGCAGCTCGCGCTGGACCTTGAACATGTCCTGCGGGTAGCGCAGGTGCGCCATCAGGTCGCCCTTGATCGCGGACTTCGGCTTCACCGTGTCGGGGAACGCCTTCATCCAGGTCTTGAGGACCGGGTCCTGCGTGTCCCACTCGTAGAGGGTCACCGTGCCGTCGTAGGCGTCGACGGTGGCCTTCACCGAGTTGCGGATGTAATTGACCTGGTTCTGCTGGGCGACGACGGCACGCTGCTGGTTGCCGACGGTCAGCGAGTCGGCCGTGGTGTCGCCGAGCGTGGTGCGCGAGGCGTACGGGTAGCCGTTGGTCGTCGTGTAGGCGTCGATGATCCACTGGATCCGGCCGTCGACGACCGCCGGGTAGGCGTCGCCGTCGATGGTCAGCCACGGCGCGACCGCCTCGACGCGCTCCTTGGGCGTGCGGTTGTAGAGGATCCGGGAACCCTCCCCGATGGCGCCCGAGTAGAGGATCTGCGGCTCGCTGAAGGCCACCGCGTACGCGGCGCGGTTGAAGGTGCTGGAGAGGCTGACGCCGCTCTTCTCCTTGTAGCTGGTGGTCTTCTCGCCGTTCTCCTCGTAGTCCAGCTCCTTCTGCGGGCCGCCCACGATCGAGTACTGGTCGGTCTTCTCGCCGTAGTAGATCCGCTGCTGGTACGTGCCGAGGGAACCGGTCGTCGGCAGGCCGGACTCGGTGAAGATCGGGGAGCCGTTGGCGTCCGTCTGGGTGCCCGAGGCCAGGATCGCGCCGTAGCCGTGGGTGTACGTGAAGTGGTCGTTGATCCAGTTCCGCTTCGGGATGCCCTTGATGTTGAGCTCACGGAGACCGACGACGGTGTCCTTGCCCTGGTAGCGGTCCACGTCCAGGGTCGTCGGGAACTGGTAGTACTTCCGCTTCTGCTCCAGCTGCTGGAACGTCGGCGACACGATGTTCGGGTCGAGGAGGCGGTAGCTGGCCGCCGTGTCGGCGTCCTTGCGGAGCTGGTCCTTGGCCTTGACCGTCGACTTGCCCGAGTAGTTCTCGGGCTTGGTCTCGTCGATCGCGTACGCCTTGCGGGTCGCGTCGATGTTCTTCTGGATGTACTCGGCTTCCTTGGCCTGCTCGTTCGGCTGGACCTGGAACTTCTGCACGATGGCCGGGTACAGGCCGCCGATCAGGATCGCGGAGAGGACCATCAGGCCGAAGCCGATCATCGGCAGCTGCCAGGTGCGGCGCCAGAGCGTCGCGAAGAACAGCACGGCGCAGATCGCGGCGATGCAGAACAGGATCGTCTTCGCCGGCAGGTACGCGTTGGCGTCGACGTACCGCAGGCCCGTCCAGTTGCCGGTCGCCTTGAAGTCGCTGGACTTCACGGCCAGGCCGTAGCGGTCGAGCCAGTACGCCACGGCCTTGAGGGCGACGAAGAGGCCGAGGAGCACCGAGAGGTGGCCGGTGGCCGCGCCGGTGGCACGCGCGCCCGGGCTGGTGATCCGCAGCCCGCCGTAGAGATAGTGGGTGAGCGCGGCGGCGATCAGCGACAGCACGACGGCGGCGAAGCCGAAGGCGAGCAGGAAGCGGTACCAGGGCAGGTCGAACGCGTAGAACGACACGTCGAGCCCGAACTGCGGGTCCGTCTGGCCGAACTTCACCCCGTTGATCCACATCAGCCAGGTGCGCCACTGGCCGGACGCGGAGGCGCCGGCGATCAGGGCCACCAGGGCGGTGACCGCGAGCAGCACCCACTTCTTGAAGGGGGCGAGGCCCATCCGGTACCGGTCAAGGCTCTGCTGCTCCAGCGACATCGCGCTGAGCGGCGGCCGCAGCCGGTACGCCAGCCAGATGTTCAGGCCGACGGCGAGCCCCATCAGCAGACCGAAGACGGCGAAGAGGCCGATCTTGGTCCACAGCGTGGTCGTGAACACGGACGAGTAGTTGACCGAGCGGTACCAGAGCCAGTCCGTCCAGAACCCGGCGAACATCACGAACGCCATGGCCAGGACGGCCAGCACGCCGAGCGTCATGAGCAGGGTACGGGCCCGCCGGGACGGCCGGCCGACTCTCATCCTTGGCCCGGACGGGCTCCCGCCGCGGTCCGGCATCTGGAAAGCCAACGTGCGCCCCTCGATGTTGATGCGTCTGAAAGCAGGCCCCGCGATCGTAGAGCCCACTGATGCAACTTACTGAGGCTTTACCTAGTTCCCGTCTTCCGGGGAAGACGAGGCAGGATATTGGTCATGTCCAACGTTTCCCCCTCAGGCCCGGCGATGGCCGCGAGCCCCCTCACCCGCGCGGTGCTCGAGATCGACGAGTACGCCTCGGGTCTCGGCTGGGATCAGCCGGCCCGCCTCTTCGCCCTGGTCGACACCGCGCGCCTGCGCGCCAAGGAGCCCCGGCTCGCCTCCCAGCTCGGCCTGGGCGACGACGCCACCGCCTACACCCCCATCGAGCAGGACAAGCTGCCGCGCGGGAAGCCGCTCGACGAGTTCCTCGGCACGATCGCCTGGCCCGCCGCCGTCGTCGGCTGCGCGCTCACGGTCGAGCGGCTCATGCTGCCCCCGTCGGCCGAGGCCCAGGTGCCGCAGGGCCTGACCGAGAAGCAGCTCGCCAAGTGGGTGGCCGGCCACCCCGACCGCCAGGAGGTCCGGATGACCGTGGCGGTGCTGCGCGCCGGCGGCCGCGAGGCCGCGATCCGGCTGCGCGAGAAGGACAGCCCGACCGAGGTCCTCACCGGCCCCGACCTGGTGCCCGGCCTCGCCGAGGCGCTGGCGGCGACCTTCGAGTCCTGACCCGTCACCCACGCCGAAGGGGCGCCCGTCCGAGTGGACCGGGCGCCCCTTCGGCGTGCGCGCGCCCCTCAGCCCTTCGAGCAGCGCGGGAGGCTCTTCGTGTCGCCCGCGCGGAGCTTCTCCAGCGACTTCGTGGCGTCCTCGATGGTGTCGACCCTGACCAGGGTCAGGCCGTCGGGGGTGTCCGACGCGGCCGACTCGCAGTTGTCGGCCGGGGTGAGGAAGAACTGGGCGCCCGCGTCCCGCGCGCCGACCAGCTTCATCTCGATGCCGCCGATCGGGCCGACCTTGCCGTCGTCGTCGATCGTTCCGGTGCCCGCGATGAACCGGCCGCCGGTGAGGCTCTCCGGGGTCAGCTTGTCGACGATGCCGAGGGCGAACATCAGACCGGCGCTCGGCCCGCCGACGTCGGCCAGGTTGATGTCGATCGTGAACGGGAAGACGTGGTCGGTGCCGGCCTGGATGCCCACGACGGCCCGGTCCCCCTCCTCCGAGGTGGTGGTCGTGATGACGACCTTCCGGGTGGCGGTGGGCTCGCGGCGCGCCTTCTCCGCGGCGGCGGCCTCCTTGGCGGGGACGATCGTGAACGTGACGTCCTGGCCCGGCTTGCGCTTGGTCACCTGCTTGGCGACGTCGGCCTGCTCCTTGATCGGCACGCCGTCGACGGCCTTGATCACGTCACCGGCGTGCAGCCTGCCCTCGGACGGGGACCCCTTCACGACGCTGCCGACGACGACGCGGGAGACCACCGGGATGCCCAGTTCCCCGAGGGCGGCGACCTTGGCGCTCTCCTGGGACTGGCTGAACTCCTCGGCGTTCTCCTGGCTCGACTCCTCCTCGGTCTTGCCGTCCGGGTAGAGGGTGTCGTGCGGCACCACCACGTTGTCGTGGGCGAGCCAGCCGTAGACCGCCTCGACGGCGTTCATCTTGTAGTCCGCGCTGGTCACCCGGACCGTCGTCATGTTGAGGTGACCGTCGGTCGGGTAGGTCTTGCGCCCCGAGATGTGGAGGACGGGCTCTCCCCTGGCCTCGCCGAGGGTGTTGACCGTGGGGCCCGGGCTCATCTCCGCGTACGGCACCGGGATCAGGACGCCCGCGATGAGCAGGCAGATCAGGACCAGGGTGGAGGCGAGCATCGTCGCGGTGCGGCGTGGCATGGAACGACAGTACGGGACTCGCCTGTGGGTGCACCCCCGGGGCGGGTCCGTACGGGGCGCCGGACGTCAGCTGGTCGGCGAGGTGGTGACACCGCCGGTGGCGGCGGCGTGCTCCCGCTCGACGAGAGCGGAATCGGCGGTCGTGGGGTGGACGCGTTCCATCGCGTCCCGGAACCGTGCGTAGCCGGCGAGTTCGGCCACGTCACCTATCGTCTTGTTCCTCGAAGCCCAGCTTCCCCATATCGCCGCGCCGACGACTGCGAAAAGCGGAATCAGCAACCAGGCCAGCGCTGCCATCCCGACCTCCCATCCCCAGTGAGTTGATCAGCAGACTGTGTCATCTGTGGGATCAACGCTCGCGCCTGGGGGGCGGTTACGCAAATCGGGCGTTCGGCTACGCCCCGTCGGCGCGTCGCCTTGCCCTGCCGGGCGAGCGCTCAGCAGGCGCGCCGACCCTCCCCCAGCCTCCGGCCGGGGGGACCCCCAGTCTCCGGGTGGGCGCTCAGCAGGCGCCCACCCACTCCTCGGTGCCGTCCGAGAAGGTCTGGTGCTTCCAGATGGGGACCTCGTGCTTGAGGTCGTCGATCAGCTTGCGGGACGCCTCGAAGGCTTCGCCGCGGTGGGGGCAGGAGACGGCGACGACGACCGCGATGTCGCCGACGCGCAGGTCGCCCACGCGGTGGACGGCGGCCAGGGCCCGCACCGGGTAGTTCGCGACGACCTTCTCGGCGACGCGGCGCATCTCGGCCTCGGCGGTGGGGTGGCAGGAGTAGCCCAGGGCGTCGACGTCCGCGCCGCCGTCGTGGTTGCGCACGGTGCCGACGAAGAGCGTGGTGCCGCCGGAGGCGTCGTCGCCGACGGCCCGGAAGACCTCGTCGACGGAGAGCGGGGTGTCACGGATCGCGAGCAGCTTGATCGGGTCGTCCGCTGCCTGCTCACCGGGGTGGTCGTGCGTCTGCGCCATGAGGCCATGGTGCCGCACGGCGCGGACATCCGGTAAGAGACCTTTCGACCTGTGGACGGGAGCCCCCGTAGGAGGGTCCTACAAGCCGCGTCGCTTCCGCATCTGGCGGACGAGCGCCGCGGTGCCGAGCAGGGCCACCGTCGCACCCGCCGCGCCCGCGGCCGTCGCGTCCTTGCGGCCCAGCCGGCGGCCGGCGACGGTGTGCCGGCCCGCGGCCTCCTCCAGGAGCGCGGTGAGGACCTCCTCGTTGGTCCACTTCGGCCGCCAGCCGGCGTCGTGCAGCCGTCCGACGCTCACCACCCAGGGGTGCATCGTGTAGGCGAGGTCCCCCGCCGGGGACGGCGTGAGGCCGATCCGGTGGAGGCGGGCCGCGGCGCCGAGGGCGACGGCGGAGGGGAGCTCCATGCGCCGGATGCCGGAGAGCTCCTCGACCTCCTCCTGTTCCAGCCAGCCGTCGCAGCCGACGGCGAACTCGCCCTCGACCTTCTCCAGGGCCGCGTACTCCAGGGCGCTCACCAGGTCCTCGACGTGACAGAACTGCCAGGTCGGCCGGGATCCGGCGACGACGAGCAGCCGGGGCGACTCGAAGTAGCGGGTCAGCGCCGTGTCCGTACCGCCGACGAGGACGGCCGGGCGGACGACGGTGACGTTGAGTCCGGGGTGGGCGCGGGGCGCGCGGCGGCCGAGCCGCTCGATCTCCAGCATGTCGCCGACGCCGGTGGCCTCGGCGGTGGCCTTGAGCTCGGCGTCCTCGGAGAGCGGGATGTCGTTGTCGGGCAGCGCGCCGTAGACCATCGCGGAGGTGCACAGCACCACCCGGCGGACCCCGGCGGCGGCGGCCGCGGTCAGCACGGTCTGCGTGCCGCGCACGTTGTAGGCCGTTCGGGCGGCGGGGTCGGTCTCCAGGTCGAGATCGACAGCGAGGTGCACGACGACGTCCGCGCCGCGCAGCTTCTCCGCGATGGCCGGATCGCGCACGTCGAGGATGTGCCACTGCGCCTCGGCGACCTCGCCCCGGCGCTCGTCGATCGCGACGATGAGCTTGACCTCGTCGGACGCGGCGAGACGCCTGGTCAGCAGGTCTCCGACGCCGGACGCGGCGCCGGTGACCGCGACGACGGGTCCGCGCGCGGCGGACCGGGTTGAGGGGTTTCGCGCTCCGCGAACCTGAGGATCTGGGGAACTCACCGGGCGTCTCCAGCGGTTGTCTTCAGTACGTACGCCGCATGACGCGTACGGACCAGGTGGCGTCCATCCTGCCGCAGGGCACGGCCCGGCGGAGCACCGAGCCCATTTCCGGCCCGGATGTCTACGCTGGTGGTGTGCGGGTCTGTCTGACAGACCTGGTCGGGCAGTCGCCGTCGGCAGGAGGCCGGCGGCCCTACGAGCCGAGGAAACCTGTGAGTGACACCCCATTCGGATTCGGCCTTCCGCCGGAGGAGCCGGAGAACGGCGACGAGGGCAAGAAGAAGGACCCCGCCGGAGGTGGCCAGGGGTCCGGTGGCCAGGGCGGCAACCCGTTCGGGGCGAACCCGTTCGGCTTCGGCGGACTGCCGGGCATGGGCGGGCCGGGCGGGGCGGACAACCCGTTCGCCGCGATGTTCGGCTCGCTGAACCCCAACGACCTGGGGGCGGCCTTCCAGCAGCTCGGGCAGATGCTGAGCTACGAGGGCGGTCCCGTGAACTGGGACATGGCCAAGCAGATCGCGCGCCAGGTGGTCGCGCAGGGCACGGCCGACGGCACCAAGGACGCCAGCGTGGGCCCCGCGGAGAAGTCCGCGGTCGAGGAGGCCGTGCGCCTCGCCGACCTCTGGCTCGACCAGGTCACGTCGCTCCCCTCGGGCGCGAACACGGCGGTGGCGTGGAGCCGCGCCGAGTGGGTCGAGGCGACGCTGCCCGCGTGGCAGCAGCTGGTGGACCCGGTCGCCGAGCGGGTCGGCTCGGCGATGGGCGACGTCCTGCCGCAGGAGATGCAGGCCATGGCGGGCCCGCTCATCGGCATGATGCGCTCGATGGGCGGCGCCATGTTCGGCCAGCAGATCGGGCAGGCCGTCGGCGCGCTCGCCGGCGAGGTCGTCGGTTCGACCGACGTCGGTCTGCCGCTCGGCCCGGCGGGGCGCGCGGCGCTGCTGCCGCTGAACATCGAGGCGTTCGGCAAGGACCTGGGCGTGCCCTCGGACGAGGTGCGGCTGTACCTGGCCCTGCGCGAGGCCGCCCACCAGCGTCTCTTCGCGCACGTGCCGTGGCTGCGGGCGCACCTGTTCGGCGCGGTCGAGGGGTACGCGCGCGGGATCAAGGTCGACACCTCGAAGCTGGAGGAGGCGGTCGGCCAGCTCGACCCGACCCACCCGGAGCAGCTGCAGGAGGCCCTCCAGCAGGGCATGTTCCAGCCGGAGGACACTCCGGAGCAGAAGGCGGCTCTGGCCCGTCTGGAGACCGCGCTCGCGCTGGTCGAGGGCTGGGTGGACGCGGTGGTCCACGAGGCCGCCAAGTCCCGTCTGACCTCGGCGGACGCGCTGCGGGAGACGCTGCGCCGGCGCCGTGCCTCGGGCGGTCCCGCCGAGCAGACCTTCGCGACGCTGATCGGTCTGGAGCTGCGGCCGCGGCGCCTGCGGGACGCGGCGCGCCTGTGGGCCTCGCTGACCGACGCGCGCGGGGTCGACGGCCGGGACGGTCTGTGGGAGCACCCGGACATGCTGCCGACGGCGACCGACCTCGACGACCCGGACGGTTTCGTCCACCGCGAGCACCTCGACTTCTCCGAGCTCGACAAGATGCTCGGCGAGGCGGCGGAGGGCCGCTCCGACGACGAGGGCAAGGACGACGGCGCCCAGTGACCCTGCACGACGACGCGGTCCTCGTACTGAAGGAGTACGGGGACCAGGAAGAGCTCCGGCGGGTCTACCTGGACCACCTCGCGGCCCATCCCGACGGCATGTACAAGCCGTGCGGGGCCGGTCACCTCACCAGCAGCGCGCTGGTGGTCGACCCGTCGCGGGGCCGGGTGCTCCTGACCCTGCACAGGAAGCTGGGCATGTGGCTGCAGATGGGCGGCCACTGCGAGGCCGGTGATCCGACGGTGGAGGCCGCCGCGCTGCGCGAGGCGACGGAGGAGTCCGGGATCGCGGGCCTGACGCTGCTGCCGGGCGGCCCGGTGCGGCTCGACCGGCATCCGATTCCGGCGCCCTGCCACTGGCACCTGGACGTGCAGTACGCGGCGCTGGCGCCGGCCGGCGCGGTGGCGGAGATCAGCGAGGAGTCGCTGGACCTGCGCTGGTTCGCGTACGAGGAGGTGGCGGGCGTGGCGGACACGTCGGTGGTGCGCCTCCTGGAGGCCGCGCTGGCCCGCCTCCCGTAGAGCGGGAGACGGGGAAGGGGGCGGTCGCCGCGGCGACCGCCCCCTTCCCCGTGCTCGGGTGCTCAGTTCCAGGCGTTGTTCTGGTTCTGGGCGTGGGCGCCGTGCTGTCCGGCGCCGAACTGGGCGGCGATGCCCTGGCCGATGGCCACGTGCTGCGGGGGCATGACCTCGCTGGGCTGGACCAGTGCGAAGCCCTGGCCGAGGAAGCTGAGCTCCCAGCCCTCGCCGGTGTCGCCGCGCCGGCGGCGGACGCTGGAGTTGGTCGTCTGCGCCTGCATCTGGACGCGCAGGCCGGTGGACCAGGCGACGATCGCGTCCGCGTCGACGCTGACGTACTTCTCGGGCGTGACCTGCATCGTCAACGGCTGGCCGGAGGTCATCAGGGCGACCTTGCCGCGGCCGGAGATGTTGAGCTGGTACTTGCCGGAGCCGGAGATGCCGTACTGGCTGTCGACGGCGATGACCTCGGTGTGGAGGGTCGAGTCGAGCGCCAGGACGTAGGAGCTGTCCACGGTGAGGCCCTCCTGCTCGACCTCCACGACGTGGACGTACTGGGCGAGGTTGGCGAAGTAGACCGTGCCCTGGCCGGAGCAGCGCATCAGGTCGAGGCCCTCGCCGGTGCGGGCCTGGGCCCGCCGCTGGCTCGGGGTCTTGTACTCGCCGTCGAAGTCGACGAGTCCCTGGTACGCGACCATGGCGCCCTTGCGGGCGAGGACGTCGTCCTGGCCGGTGAGGCTGACCCGCAGCAGCTGCGGGTTCTGGATGACGTACCGCTCCTGGCTCTGCTGTTCGGCGTGGTTGAAAAGCGGGCTCTGCATGGTGTGTTCTCGCTCCCCCTCAGCCCCGGACCCGCAGGCGGTCGGTGCTGTCCTCGCTCGGCTGTACGACGACGATGCCCTGGCCCGAGAAGGCCATCTGGAATGCCTCGCCGCTGCCCCGCCCGATGAGGGAGGACGCCTTGAAGCTGCGCTTGCCCTTGACCTTGAGCGTCGGCGACCAGGCGACGAGCGCGTCGGGGTCGACGTAGGTCTCGTCCTCGCCCCGGCCGCAGTCGACGACGATCGGCGTGCCGCGCGAGGTGAGCGCGACCCAGCCGGTGCCGGCGATCTGCACGTTGAACAGGCCCTGGCCGGCGAACTTGGCGAGCCCCTTGACCCGCTCGACGCCCCACTGGAGGTGGGCGTCGAAGGCGAGCAGGTTGGTGCCGTTGACCGAGATCGAGTCGTTCTGCAGGTTGATCACGACGACGTCGGCGCCGTAGTCGGCGAGGTAGAGCAGTCCGTCGCCGGAGCACTTCATGATCGGCGCGCCCTCGCCGGTGGCCCACTGCTGGGCGACCTGGCGGACGGCGGGCGGGTTGGGCTCGTAGGTGATGAAGCCCTCGTAGGCGACCATCGAGCCGGTCCGGGCGTACAGGTCCTGGCCGGAGGCCATGGCGACCCGCAGCATGGCGCGGCCGTGGTTCTCCATCCGGGCCGCGACGGGGGTCGGGGCGTAGCCCGCGAGTTGCTGGTTCATGACTTCGGGCTCCCTCAGACCTCGTAGGGCTGGACGACGATGAAGTTGCCGGGCGCACCCCGGAACTGCAGGTTGACGGTCTCCCCGCTGTGGCCGGGGTAGGCGTTGCGACGGAGCCGCACCTGGCTGGAGAGGATGACCTGGGACGCGGACGACCAGGCGACGACGGCCTGGCAGTCGGCGAAGGTCGTCGGCGTGACGGGCAGGACGACGGGGACGCCGTGGGTCTTCACGACGACCGTGCCGGTGCCCTGGAACTGCATGGTGAACAGGGCGCCGCCGGGGATGCCGTGGCCCTCGATGCGACGGACCTCGTACTGGAGGGACTCGTCGAAGGCGAGCACGTTCTCGGCGGAGACGCAGATGCCGTCGCCCTGGAGCTCGATCGGGTGCAGGTGCGCGCCCTCCTCGGCGAGGAAGACCTGGCCGCGGCCGGTGCAGCGCATCAGCTGCATCTCCTGGCCGGTGGCGTTGCCGACGATCCGGCCGGCGAAGCCCGCGCCCTTGTAGCCGAAGTCGACCTTGCCCTGGTACATGACCATGGAGCCCTGGCGGGCGAGGACGGGCACGCCGCCCATGGCGAGGTCGACCCGCATGAGCTGCTGGTTCTGCGGCGCCCAGCGGGCGCCGGTGGCGGTCTCCTTGTACGGCGCGAGGGCTGCGGCGAGCCCTGCCCCGGTCGCCGGGACGCCCTGTGGGACGCCCGCGGGCGGCTGGCCGTAGCCGGGCGGCTGCTGGCCGTACCCCGGGGGCTGCTGCCCGTAGGGGGCGGGGGCGGGCTGCCCGTACGGAGGCGTCTGCGGGGGCTGGCCCTGGCCGGGGTACTGGCCGGGGGCCTGTCCCGGGACCTGGCCGTACTGCGGCGGCTGCCCGTACTGCGGCTGCTGCGGCGGCTGTCCGTAGGGGGCGGGGGCCGGCGCGGGCGGCGGGACGGCGGTGGGCGCCAGCGGCGCGACCATCGTCGGGGCCGTGTGGACCGGCTGCGCGGGGGCGGGCGGCACGGGCGCCTGCGGCGGCGCGCCGAACGCGGGGGCCGGAGCCTGCGCGGGCGCGCCGAACGCGGGCGGCGCCGCGCCCTGCGGCGGCGGGGCGAACCCGGGGGCGGCGCCCTGGGGCTGCGGTGCCGCGGGCTCCTCCTCGGCGACCTCGCCGCCGAAGTTCCGCAGCAGCGCGTCCAGACCTCCGTCGAAGCCCTGGCCGACGGCGGCGAAGCGCCAGACGTCCTTGAGGTAGAAGTCGCCGAGCATCACCGCGCGCTCGGTGGAGAACTCCGCGCCGGTGAACGCGTACCGGGCGACCTCCTCGCCGCCGGCGACGATCCGCAGGTGGCCGGGGCCGATCTGGGACATCTGGCCGGCGCCGTCGACCGTCGCGGTGAACGACAGCTTGTGGATGTGCGCGGGGATGCGGTCGAGCGTGACGCGGAAGGACTCGGTGTCGCCGGACTGCGCCCCGAGCAGCTGGACGGACTCCTCGGGCGTCTTCGGCTGGTTGAAGAAGACGAAGTAGCGGTCGTCCGACAGCCGCTCGTCGGCGTCGAGGCCGAAGCAGCTGATGTCGAAAGTCAGTCCGGGTGCCGCGATCTGCACACCGACGTACAGATCGGTCCCCGCGGTCAGATCACTGATCTTGGCCTTGTGGCCGCGTTGGAATTCCCTGGCCATGCGTAACGACCGTCCCCCATCCCGAATGGCGAATGCTCGCGCCAGGCTAACGGCTGACCACGACATTGAGACAGGGCGGGTCGTTTTCGGTACGGAATCGGGAAACACGCGCACGCGTGCGTACCGCCGCCGTCACTCCTCGCGTGCGGCCGGAAGGTGCGGCAGCCGCGCGGCGGCGACGACGCCCTCCAGATAGCCGCGCGCCCGCTCGGTGCGGGGGTAGGACTCCAGGAGCCGCCAGAACTCCGGGCCGTGGCCGGGGACGAGGAGGTGGGCCAGCTCGTGCAGGAGGACGTAGTCGACGACGTACTCGGGCATGCCCTGGAGGCGGTGGGAGAGCCGGATGCTGCCCTCCGAGGGGGTGCAGGAGCCCCAGCGGGTGTTCTGGTTCGTGACCCAGCGGACGGACCGCGGACGGGCCCGGCCCCCGAAGTACTGCTCCGAGAGGTGCAGGGCCCGCTCGGTCAGCTCGTGGTCGCCGAGGACGCCCCGGCTCTCCTGGGCGGCCAGCTTGTCCAGCATCACGCCGACCCAGCGCCGCTCCTCGGCCTCGGACATCCGGGCCGGGATGAGCACGATGGTCCGGTCGCCCTCCCGGTACGCCGAGACGGTCCGGCTCCGCCGCGCGCTTCGGCGCACCTCGACCGCGCTCGTCCCCGCACCGCGGGGCTGCTTGCTGGTCACGCTGCGCTGTGGGTCGGCGGGCACGGCCCCGACGTTACCCGCTGAGGGCGCGGGAAGTCCCGCCTCCTGAGTGGTTTCGGGGAGAGTTCCGACACCTGCGCGTCCCATTCGAATGACTAATCCCCGAGCCTGTGGACAACTTTCGGCGACCGTCACGACAGCGGGGCATTCTCCCCACGGGACGGCGAAAACGCCGTTGTCGATCATGAAATGCGATCAGGGGCGGGGACGGAAATGCATCCGATGGTGAAACCGGCGCTGCGGCGGGCCTGGCGGAGTCTGCAGAGCGTGCAGTTCGGGGTCACCCCCGCCCACGCGGTGGTGCTCGGCCCGGTCGGCGCCGACACGGGGGCGGTCCTCGGCCTGCTCGACGGCACCCGCGGGACCGAGCGGCTCCGGGCCGAGGCCGGGGCGCTCGGCCTGCCCGACGGGCGTCTGGAGGCGCTCCTCGGCCGGCTGGAGTCGGCCGGGCTCCTCGCGGACGCCGGCACCGGGCGGCCCGGCCGGGCCGGACCCGCCGCCGGCGCCGTGGACCACGCCCTCGACCCGCTCCGCGCCGACCTGGCCGCCCTCTCGGTGGTCCACCCCGAGCCCGGGCAGGCCGCGCGGACCCTCGCGGCCCGGCGCGCCCTCCGGGTCCAGGTCCGGGGCGCGGGCCGGGTGGGGGCGACCGTGGCGGCCCTGCTCGCCGCGGCCGGCGTGGGCGGGATCGAGGTACTGGACTCCGGCCGCGTGGAGCCCTGGGAGACGGCCCCCGGCGGCCTGCCCGCCGAAGCCGTCGGGGAGCGCCGCGCCACGGCCGCCCGCCGTCTGGTCGGGCGCTGGACCCGGCCCCCGGCCCGCACCGCGGCGTCGGGGGTGCGGGGCGGGGCGGGTGACGGCGGCGGGAGCGGCGGCCTTTCACTCGTCGTGGTGACCCCGCGGGACGGTCTGGGGGCGTACGTCCCCGATCCCCTGCCGGCCGAGCCCTGGATCTCCACGGGCACCCCGCACCTGTACGCGGGGGTCCTGGAGGCGACGGGGGTCGTGGGGCCGCTCGTGCTGCCGGGCTCCACGGCCTGCGCGCGCTGCCTCCAGGAGGACCGGACCGACCGGGAGCCGGTGTGGCCCCGGCTGCTCGCCCAGTGGCGCTCCGGCGCCCCGCACGCGCTGCCCGCCTGCGACCTGGGCCTGGCGACGGCGGTGGCGGGGCTCGCCGCCGCGCACGCCCTTGCCTTCCTCGACGGCGGCCTCCCGGCGAGCGCGGGCACCCGCTGGGAGACGTCCGCGCCGTCTCTGGAGTGGCGGGCGGAGCGGCTGGGACCCCATCCGGCCTGCCCCTGCGGGGCGGCGCGAGGGGCGGAGGGGGAGCGCGCCTCGGCGGCCGCGGGCACGCACGACACAATGGCGGGGTAACGGCCCTGCGCGGCACGGCAGTCTGGGTTTTGGAGGGGCGTATGTCTGATCTTCCCCGGAAGGCGGTCACCCGGACCGCCAAGTTGGCCGCGTTGCCCTTGGGCTTCGCGGGCCGGGCCACCTGGGGCCTGGGCAAGCGGATCGGCGGGAGATCGGCGGAACTCGTCGCCCGCGAACTCCAGCAGCGCACGGCCGAGCAGCTGTTCAAGGTGCTCGGCGAGCTGAAGGGCGGGGCCATGAAGTTCGGGCAGGCGCTGTCCGTCTTCGAGTCGGCCCTCCCCGAGGAGGTCGCCGGACCTTACCGGGCGGCGCTGACGAAGCTCCAGGACGCGGCTCCCCCGATGCCGACCCGCACGGTGCACACCGTGCTGGAGGAGCGGCTCGGAACCGAGTGGCGGGAGCTGTTCCTGGAGTTCGAGGACAAGCCGGCGGCGGCCGCCTCGATCGGCCAGGTGCACCGGGCCGTCTGGCACGACGGGCGCGAGGTCGCGGTCAAGGTCCAGTACCCGGGGGCCGGGGAGGCCCTGCTCTCGGACCTGGCCCAGCTGAGCCGCTTCGCCCGGCTCCTCGGTCCGCTGATTCCGGGGATGGACATCAAGCCGCTGATCACCGAGATGCGGGACCGGGTCGCCGAGGAGCTGGACTACGCCCTGGAGGCGGAGGCCCAGCAGCGGCACGCGGAGGAGTTCGCGGACGACCCCGGCGTGGTGGTGCCGGCGGTGGTGCACCGCGCCGAGCAGGTCCTCGTCACCGAGTGGATGGACGGCGTCCCCTTGGCGGAGGTGATCGCCGACGGCACGGAGGCCCAGCGGAACCGGGCGGGCCAGCTGCTGGCCCGCTTCCTCTTCTCCGGCCCGGCCCGCACCGGTCTGCTGCACGCCGACCCGCACCCGGGGAACTTCCGGCTGCTCCCCGGCGCCGACGAGGACGGCGGGCCGGAGAGCTGGCGGCTCGGGGTCCTCGACTTCGGCACGGTGGACCGGCTGCCGGGCGGGCTTCCGGAGACGATCGGCACCTGTCTGCGGACGACCCTCGCCGGCGACGCGGAGACGGTCTACGGGCTGCTGCGCGGGGAGGGCTTCGTCAAGGAGTCCGTCGTCCTCGACCCCGACGCGGTCCTGGAGTACCTGCTGCCGATCATCGAGCCGGCCGAGGTGGAGTCGTTCCAGTTCAGCCGCGGCTGGATGCGCGCCCAGGCGGCCCGGATCGCCGACCCCCGCTCCCCCGCCCACCAGTTGGGCAAGCAGTTGAACCTGCCGCCCTCGTACCTGCTGATACACCGGGTGACGCTCAGCACCATCGGCGTGCTGTGCCAGCTCAACGCGACCGTCCGGCTCCGCGACGAACTGGAGGAGTGGCTGCCCGGCTTCAGCGGACCGGACCCCGCCTAGGCGGAGCCGCCCGGCTTCCGCCAGACGAGGCTGTACCGCCAGAACAGACGGCGACGCAGCCGCGCGCCGGGGAGGATCCGCCGGGCGGCGAGGGCGATGTCGCCGAAGGTCTCCTCGGCGTCCCGGGTCGCCGCGGTCATCGCGACCGGCCGGGGCGCCGGACGGCCCCGGCTCCGGAGCAGGCCGGTGGCGACGTTCAGGGGAATCGAGAGCAGGCCGAGAAGGTGGTCGCCGACGGTCGCGGGTCGGGCGAGGCCGAGGACGACCAGGGTGCCGCCGGGGGCCGACCGGTCCCGGAGTCGTTCCAGAGCCGGGATCAGCGGCAGGTGGTGGAGGGTCGCGACGCAGGTGACCGCGGCGTAGGTGCCGTCGTCCCCGGTGTCGGCCAGGGCGTCCTCGACGGCGAAGGTCACACGGGCGGCCGGGTCGGTCAGCTCGCGGGCGCGGGCGACGATCACGGGGTCGGCGTCGACGCCCCGCACGGAGCGGGCGCGGTCGGCGAGGAGCCGGGCGAGGTCGCCGGTTCCGCAGCCGACGTCGAGGGCCCGCTCGGGGCGGGCGGGCAGCCGGCGCAGGATCCACCGGTGGTAGTGGGCGTTGTGGTCCCACGGGTGGGCGGTGTTGAGGCGTTCGAGCGCGCGCAGGACGCCGTCCGTCAGGGTGGCCATCCCGGGAGTGGACCACACGGGTCCCGCGCGGGTCACCACCAGGAGGAGTCGAGGCGGCCCTCGATCGAGCGGATGTTGGCTCGGGCGCACTCCTCGCAGAAGTAGGTGCGCCGGCCGTTCTCCACCGAACAGGTCCAGGTCAGCGGCAGGGTGTCGGCGGTCTTGCCGCAGCGCGCACAGGCGAGGCGCTCCTCGGGGGTACGGGCGTCGTTCACCCTGGTGACGATAGCCCCGGCGCGGCGTCGCCGCCCGGGCAACGCACCGCGGGGGCCGGTCCGTTCGGACCGGCCCCCGCGTCGGCGCCCCGGATGGGGCGCGAGGTCACTGCTCAGTGCATGACGGCCATGGCGAGCGCGCGGCGGGCGCGCAGCGAGACGCGCTCGGCGCGGCGCTGCATGCGCCGGGCGGCGACCAGGCGCACGGCCTGGCGTTCCGCGTCGGCCTCACGCTGACGCTCGTGCATATGGGCACGGGCCAGGGCTTCTGGGATGAGTTGCATTTCACGGGTCCTGTTCTGACGCGCGGTGTACGCCGCGGCGGGGGAGAAGACTGGGGTCGCGGAGCCGAACGGCTCGCCTGCGGAAGAGGTCATCGGGGCCTGCTTCTGGGGATCGTGCGTGAGGGGGCGGTCGATGGTTCCGGTGGCGCTCATGCCGCGACCGGGTTCTTGCGCGGACGGCCACGGGGCCGCTTGCGGGCGACGACCACGCCCTGGACGAAGAGCTCGCCGCCCCAGACGCCCCAGGGCTCACGGCGCTCCTGTGCGCCGGCCAGGCAGGCCGCCACGAGCGGACAGGTCTTGCAGAGGGACTTCGCGTACTCGACGTCGGCCGGGGACTCCGCGAAGAAGACCTCGGGGTCGTAGGCGCGACACGGGACGGGGACGCCGAGGTTCTCGATGGCGTCGTCGAGCGCGGTGAGCGTGGTGAGGGGGGTCAAAGCGGGGTCCTCCGTGAGGCCGGGCAGGGGGAGCGAATCGGAAGGCGGTACGGACGGGGCGTGCGCTTCGAGTTGCACGGTGGTTTTTCCTCGTCTGGTCGTTCCGGCCTGTTGGCCGGGGTTTCGGCTGGTACCGGGTGTTCTGCCCGAGGCCCCTTCACTCCGTCGTCCCCGTTCGGGGACAAACAGAAGGGCCGCGGATCCCGGGTGGGGTTCCGCGGCCCTGAAGGCGCCGGTCTGATCATGGATCAGACTGGATCACTCCAGGGTTCGAGCCCACGGAAGGCCCACATCGTGTGGTGGTGCATCGTCGTCTGCTGCTGGGTGCCGGCACCGGTCGCCGCAAAGCCATAAACCGTGGCCTTGCCTGCTGCTCCTGCTTCCAGTGCCTTGGTCGGTCGCTCATTCCGGCGCTCCACGGCGGCCATGCCGAGACCGGAGAGACCGGTGACGGGCAGGCCGGCGACGGGCAGACCGGTGCCAATGAGAACCGAGGCGGAGAGGCCGAGGGTGCAGGCGGAGACGACCGAGGGATCGGTCATTTTGGCCATGCCGACGAAGCTGGCGGTGCTGACGGAGCTGGTCTGAATGGTCTTGCTGATCACTGGAATCGCCTCCTCTCGGCGTCTCGGAGGGCTCGGGTGCGAGCCGGGCCCTCGATATGTATGTGGACAAGTACAGCACGAAGACAGGGCTTCGAAGAAGCCGCCGTTTCCGTGGTTAAGAACCTATGGCGCTTGACGGGGCAGGCGCAAACTATTTTTCCGACGAGTTTTCCTCAGCCCTCGTCGACGTCCGTCCCTCCGTCCTCACCTGCGCAGATGGCCAGGACGTCGGCTCCGAAGCGGTCCAGCTTCCGCATGCCGACTCCGGCGATGGAGGACAGCTCGCCGTCGGTGGTCGGGACGCGCTCGGCGATGGCCATCAGCGTCTTGTCGGTGAAGACGCAGTAGGCGGGCTGGGCCAGTTCCCGCGCCTGCTCGGCGCGCCAGTCGCGGAGCCGCTCGTACAGCCCCTCGTCCATGTCCGAGGGGCAGTCCTCGCAGCGCATGAGCTTCATGGCGCCCGCCTCGGTGAGGGTCGCGCCGCAGACCCGGCAGAGCACGGGTCCCCGCACCTTGCGCCGGCCCCCGCCGACGCCGCTCCGCTCGATGCCGCCGCGCCCGGCGGACGCGGCCGCGCCGAGGGAGCCGGAGCCGGGCCGCAGCCCCTTGAGGAAGCGGCTGGCGCGCCGGGAGGCCCGGCCGCCCGGGGAGCGGGAGAGCGCCCAGGAGAGCGTGAGGTGGAGCCGGGCGCGGGTGACGCCCACGTACAGCAGGCGGCGCTCCTCCTCGACCTGCTCGTCGGTCTTGGCGTAGGTGATCGGCATCATGCCCTCGGTGAGGCCGACCAGGAAGACGGCGTCCCATTCGAGGCCCTTGGCCGCGTGCAGCGAGGCGAGGGTGACGCCCTGGACGGTCGGGGCGTGCTGGGCGGCGGCCCGCTCGTCGAGCTCGGCGACCAGGTCGGAGAGGGTGGCCCCGGGCCGGGCGCGGGAGAAGTCCTCGGCGAGCCGGACGAGGGCGGCCAGGGACTCCCAGCGGTCGCGGACGGCGCCCGAGCCGGCCGGCGGCCGGTCGGTCCAGCCCTTGGTGGAGAGGACGGCCCTGACCTGCGCGGGGAGGTCGTCCGCTCCGTCGAGGAGGGAGTCGTTGCCCCCGGCGCGGGCCGCGCCGCGCAGGGCGACGCCCGCCTCCCGCACCTCCTGGCGCTCGAAGAAGCGCTCGGCGCCGCGCAGCTGGTAGGGCACGCCGACGTCGGCGAGGGCCTGCTCGTAGACCTCGGACTGGGCGTTGATCCGGTAGAGGACCGCGATCTCCCCGGCGGGGACGCCGGCGGCGATGAGGTCGCGGATGCGGCGGGCGGTGCCCTCGGCCTCGGACGGCTCGTCGGCGTACTCCGTGTACGCGGGCTCGGGGCCGGGGTCGCGCTGGGAGATCAGCTCCAGGCGGTGCTCGGCGGCCCGGCCGCGGGCCTGGCCGAGCAGTCCGTTGGCGAGGTGGACGACCTGCGGGGTCGAGCGGTAGTCGCGGACCAGCTTGACCACGGTGGCGCCCGGGTGCCGGGTGCGGAAGTTCAGCAGGTGGTCGGGGGTGGCACCGGTGAAGGAGTAGATCGTCTGGCTGGCGTCGCCGACGACGCAGAGGTTGTCCCGGTCGCCGAGCCAGAGATCGAGCAGCCGCTGCTGGAGCGGCGAGACGTCCTGGTACTCGTCCACGACGAAGTGCTGGTACTGGCGGCGGATCTGGTCGGCGATGTCGTGCCGGTCCTGGAGGATGCCGACGGTGAGCAGCAGCACGTCCTCGAAGTCGATCACCGAGCGGTCGCGCTTGAGCTGTTCGTACATGGCATAGATCTGGCCGATCTCGGCCGGGTCGCGGGGGGCTTCCCGGACGGACTTGGCGACCACGGCCGGGTAGTCGGCGGGGACCGTCTGCGTGACCTTGGCCCATTCGATCTCGCCGGTGACGTCCCTGAGCTCGTTGCGGTCGAGCCGGACGCGGCAGCGGGCCGCCGCGTCGGCGACGAGCTGGATCTTCCGCTCCAGGAGCCGGGGCAGTTCGCCACCGACTGCTTTCGGCCAGAAGAACTGGAGCTGCCGGAGCGCGGCGGAGTGGAAGGTGCGGGCCTGGACGCCCCCCGCGCCGAGCTGCCGGAGGCGGCCCCGCATCTCCCCCGCGGCCCGGTTGGTGAAGGTGACGGCCAGCACACTGGAGGGCTGGAGCACGTTCGCCCGGACGCCGTACGCGATGCGGTGGGTGATGGCCCGCGTCTTGCCCGTGCCGGCGCCGGCGAGCACGCACACCGGGCCCGTCAGGGCCAGCGCGACCTCGCGCTGCTCGGGGTCGAGCCCGTCGAGCACCGCGTCGGCCGTCTCCGGGACCTGCGGGAAGAGAGTGGAGTGCGTTGCTGCTGTCACTCCGCCATGCTGCCAGGTCCGGCGGGCCGGTGCGGAGGACCGTCCACAGGCCGCCGGCTCCGGTCGTACGAATTCCGGGAATGGAGAGGCGGGGGCGTACGTTCTCCTTCTCGGCACCCGTCAGCGAACAAGAGGAGCGCCACGCCATGCAGGGCACCGTGACGATGTACAGCACCACGTGGTGCGGCTACTGCCGTCGGCTGAAGAGCCAGATGGACCGCGAGGGCATCGCGTACACCGAGGTCAACATCGAGCTGGACGCCGACTCGGCCGCGTTCGTCGAGAAGGCCAACGGCGGCAACCAGACCGTGCCGACCGTCCTCTTCCCGGACGGCTCCACGCTGACGAACCCCTCGCTCGCGCAGGTCAAGCAGAAGATCGGCGTCTGAGCCACCGCGCTCTCGGACCCCCGGCCGGCGAACCGCCCGGCCGGGGGTCCGTCGTGTGCGGGGCCCTCGCGGGGCCCTGGGAGGGAGCGGGCCGCTCAGGGGGCGGTCAGCACCATCAGGTCGTAGCGCTCGTCGACGGGGACGGGGCCGGTGGCGCCCTCGCGGCGCGCGTCGGCCGCCAGGTGGTCGAGTCCGTCCTCGAACTCCGCCGGGCTGAGTCGGCCGAACTTCGACTGGGGGCGGGCGGTCAGCCGTGCGTGGTAGGTCCGCAGGTCGACGGCGACCGGGCGGGCGAAGGACGTGACCTTCCGCACGGTGAAGCCGGCCGAGGCGAAGTCCTCGCGGATCTCGTCCGCCGACGGGAAACGCGTCCGGTCCAGCTCGCGCAGCTTCGGCCAGTAGTCGTAGACGAGGGCGTCCAGGCGGTCCCGGAAGGTCGTCCGGACGACCACCACTCCCCCCGGGCGCAGGACCCGGGCCAGTTCGCCGGCCACGCGGGGGCGGTCGGGCAGGTGGTGGATCACCCGGGACAGCAGCGCGAGGTCGAAGGCGCCGGAGCGGACGGGCAGCGCCTCGGCGTCGCCGCGCAGATAGTGCACCGCGGGACGGTCGTGGTGGCGCACGGCCTCGGCGAGCATCGCCGCGGAGGGGTCGACGCCGACCACCGTCGACGGGGCGAGCCAGCGGGCCGCGGCGGCGCAGAACATGCCGGTGCCGGCGCCGACCTCCACGATGGCGGGGGCGGGCCGGTCCGTGAAGGAGCCGATCAGCCGGGTCCAGTCACGGAGCGACGCCTCGGGCATCTCGTTGCCCCGCTGGTACGCGCCCGCCAGCCGCTCGTCGTCGTACACCCTGTTCCGCGTCATGACCGGCATCGTGCCAGAGGTGTCAGACCACGTCACCGGGCTTGGGCAGCGGCTTGCCGTACCAGCGCTCGATCAGGCGGGAGGCGATCGAGATGCCGTACGGGGGCACGACCTCGCCCGACTCGAAGGCGGCGGCCAGGTCGTCGCGGGAGAACCAGCGCGCCTCGTGTATCTCCTCGCCGTCCACGGTGATCTCCGAGGAGGTGGCGCGGGCGAAGAAGCCCAGCATCAGGCTGGAGGGGAAGGGCCAGGGCTGGCTGGCGATGTACTCGACCTCGCCGATCGTGACGCCCGCCTCCTCGAAGACCTCGCGGACCACCGACTGCTCGATGGACTCGCCGGGCTCGACGAAGCCGGCCAGGGTGGAGAAGCGGCCCTCGGGCCAGTGGACCTGGCGGCCGAGCAGTGCCCGGTCCCGGTCGTCGGTGACGAGCATGATCACCGCGGGGTCGGTGCGCGGGTAGTGCTCGGCGCCGCACGCCTGGCAGCGGCGGATGTGGCCGGCGGCGGCGATGACCGTGCGCTCGCCGCAGCGCGAGCAGAAGCGGTGGAGGCGCTGCCAGTTCTCCAGGGCGACCGCGTGCACCATGAGGCCCGCGTCCCGGTCCGACAGCAGCAGCCCGGCCTCGCGCAGCCCCGCGGGGCGGGCGGACTGGTCCATGCGGCCGGGCAGGGAGTCCTTCTGGAGGGCGAAGTAGGAGACCCCGTCGGCGTCCGTGCCCAGGAAGTAGCGGTGCGTCTCGGTGACGGGGGCCTCGAAGGCCGGGGTCATGACGAGCTCGGTGGTGCCGTCGGGCCGGTCGTCGATCAGCACCTGGCCCCCGGAGACCACGAAGACCCGGGTCGTGGGGTGGCTCCAGGCCGCGGCGAGCCACGCCTCGTCGAGGCGGTGGTGGGCGGCCCGGTCGACGCCGCTCGGTGCGGTGAGCGAGATCGGGCGGTCCGCGGACGCGTTCTTCAGGGTGCTCACAGGTGCTTCCAACTCCCCCGGATCGGTATGTGGGTTCAGCGCTCGGCGACGGCCTGTCCGGCCGTTCGCGTCGGGTCGGGCCGGGCGTTCGGCGCGCGGGTGCGCACCGGGCGGCCCGGACCCGGCGGGAATCGTCAGACGGGCCCCAGGGCGGCGGGCAGGTCGCCCCAGAGATGAGCGGTCGTCTCGACGCCCTTCATGAGGAGATCGAGCTCGATCTTCTCGTCGGGGGCGTGCCAGCCGTCGGACGGGACGGAGATGCCGAGGAAGAGGACGGGTGCCTCCAGGACGTCCTGGAGGTCGGCGGCCGGGCCGGAGCCGCCCTCGCGGGTGTAGCGGACCTTCGCGCCGTCGAAGGCCCGGCTCATGGCGCCGGCCACCGCCTTGAGGGCGGGGTGGTCGAGGGGCGTGAGGCACGGGCGGGTCGGTGCGCCGAAGGTGATCCCGTACCGGATGCCGGCCGGGACGAGTCCGTCGAGCCACGCGCGTACGGCGAGCTCGATCTTGTCGGGGTCCTGGCCCGCGACGAGCCGGAACGACAGCTTCAGCTGGGCGGAGGAGGGGATGATCGTCTTGCCGCCGGGGCCCTGGTAGCCGCCGCCGATGCCGTTGACCTCGGCGGTGGGGCGGGCCCAGACCCGCTCCAGGGTGGAGAAGCCCGCCTCGCCGAGGGTGCCGTGGGACTTGGCCGTCCGCAGCCACGCCTCCTCGTCGAAGGGCAGCTCGGCGACGAGGGCGCGCTCGGCGTCGGTGAGCTCGGTCACCCCGTCGTAGAAGCCGGGGATCGCCACGTGCTCGTCCGCGTCGTGGAGGGCGGCGACGATCCGGCCCGCGACGGTGGCCGGGTTCGGCACGGCTCCGCCGAAGGAGCCGGAGTGGATGTCCTGGTCGGGGCCGTACAGCTCGATCTCGCAGTCGGCCACTCCGCGCATGCCGGTGCAGACGGTGGGCGTCGTCTCGGACCACATGCCGGTGTCGGAGACGATCACGGCGTCGGCGGCGAGGCGCCCGGCGCGGGACTCGACCAGGGCGCGGAAGTGCGGGGAGCCCGACTCCTCCTCGCCCTCGACGAGCAGCTTGAGGTGGACGGCGGGTGCCGTGCGGCCGGTGGCGGCGAGGTGGGCGCGGACGCCGAGTGTGTGGAAGAACACCTGGCCCTTGTCGTCGGCCGCCCCGCGCGCGTACATCCGGCCGTCGACCACGGTGGGCTCGAAGGGGTCCGTGTGCCAGCCGTCCTCGCGGGCCGCCGGCTGGACGTCGTGGTGGCCGTAGACGAGGACGGTCGGGGCGCCGGGGTCCTCCGAGGGCCACTCGGCGAAGACCGCCGGGGCGCCGTCGGTCTCCCAGACCTCGACGGTCGTGAAGCCGGTCTCCGTGAGCTTGGCGGCGAGCCACTCGGCGCTGCGCCGGACGTCCCCGGCCCGGTCCGGCTGTGCCGACACCGAGGGGATGCGCAGCCACTCGGCGAGGTCGCCGAGGAAGGCGGCACGGTGCTGCTCGATGTACGTGCGTACGGCGTGGACGGCGCTGTCCGGGGTCTCGCTCATGCCTCCGAGCCTATCCGGCGTCCGGGGGTGCTCCGCCAAGCAGGATGGCTTCGAGCCCGGCCCGGCCCGGCAGGCGGGCGGGGCGGGCCACCTCGCCCGTGCGGACGTACACGAAGGCGGCGGCGACGTCCTCGGGCGCGAGGCCGTGCTGCTCGGCCCAGGCGAGCCGGTAGATCGCCAGCTGGAGCGGGTCGGCGGTCCGCTGGTGGCTGGTCTTCCAGTCGACGATCTCGTACGCGCCGGTCTCCGGGTCCCGGTAGACGGCGTCGATCCTGCCCCGGACGACCCGGCCGCCGAGGGAGAGGTGCACGGGGACCTCGACGCGGTACGGGGTGCGCCGGGCGTACGGCGTGCGCGCGAACGCCTCCTTGAGGGTCTCCAGGTCCCGCTCGTCGAGGATCTCCGGCTCGCCCGCGAAGTCCTCCCCGCCGGGCAGCTCCTCCGGGCCGAGGAAGGGCAGCGGCAGCTCCTCGAAGCGCGACTCCACCCACGCGTGGAAGCGGGTGCCGCGGCGGGCCGCGGGCTGCGGCGCCTTGGGCATGGGCCGGGCCAGCTCCTGGGCGAAGCCGTCCGGGTCGGCGGCGAGCCGCAGCACCTGGGAGGCGGAGAGGTACGCGGGCAGCAGGACGTCGCGGGTCGTCGCGCGGGCGCGGCGCAGCTCGGTGGTGAGCGAGGTGAGGTCGCGGTCCCAGGAGGCGATGGTCCGGGCGTCCTCGGGGGTGAGGTCGCCGTGCGGCGGCTCCGCGGGAGCGGCGGCGGGTTCGCGTGGTGCGGGGACGGCGTCCGCGTGGGTGTCCTCGGGGAGGGTCTCCTCGTCCTCGTCCCAGACGGGTTCCTCCTCCCAGACGGGTCCCTCCTCATCGGGCTCGGGCTCGGGCCGGGAGTCGTCCCCGGCGCGCGGGTCCGCCGCACGCGGGTGCCGCGCGGCCGGCTGCGTGAGCGGGGCGTCGCGCGCCTCCTCGGGCGCGTCCGCCCACAGCCTGGCCAGGACCTGCCGTGCCGCCTGCCGGCGGCGGGCGAGGGCCTCGCCGTCCAGCGGAAGGGGCCAGGGGCGGTCCGGGCCGCCGTCCGCGAGGGACGGGTTCCGGTCGTCGGGGGCGGGCTCGTCGGCCCAGGACTCGATGTCGCCGTGGCCGGCCGCGCAGTGGTCGTACAGCGCGTGGAGGAAGTCCGAGGGGCCGCGGGGCTTCTTCTGCTCGGGGCCCCACCAGTGGGCGGAGCCGAGGAGGAGGGAGCGGGGGCGGGTGAAGGTGACGTAGCCGAGGCGGAGCTCCTCGGTGTGCTGGTGGTCCCGCATCGCGTTCTTGAAGGACGTGAGGGACTTGGCGTCCCAGGTGTCGATCGCCGGCAGGGTCGGCGCGTCGCCGCGCAGGGCGTGCGGGAGGACCTGGGGCTGGGAGGTCCAGGACTCGCGGGCGCGCGCGCTGGGGAACTGGCCGGCGACGAGGCCGGGGACGGCGACGACGTCCCACTCCAGGCCCTTGGACTTGTGGGCGGTGAGGACCTTGACCGTGTTCTCGCCGCCCGGGAGGGCGCTGTCGAGGCCCTTCTCGAACTGGACGGCCGTGCGCAGGAAGCCGAGGAAGGCGAGCAGGCTGGCCTCGCCGTCGAGGGAGGCGAAGCCCGCGGCGATGTCGAGGAAGTGGCCGAGGGTCTCGCGGCGGCGGGCGGCCAGGGCCTGCGGGGAGGCGGAGAGCTCGACCTCCAGGCCGGTGGCGCCGAGGACCCGGTGGAGGACGTCCATGAGCGGGTCGGCGAGCGAGCCGCGCAGGGCGCGCAGCTCGGTGGCGAGGCGCGCGAAGCGGACCCGGGCCTCGGCGGAGAAGGCCAGGCCGTCGTCGTCGGTGCCGCCGGAGCCGAGGAAGGTGTCGAGGGCGTCGGCGAGGGAGACGACCTCGGCCGGGTCGACGCCCTCGACGGCGGCGGCGAGGCGCTGCTCGGGGTCCGGCTCGTCGCCGCCCCGGTGGACCAGGAGGCGGGCGCGGCGGCCGAGGAGGGCGAGGTCGCGGGGGCCGATGCGCCAGCGGGGGCCGGTGAGGAGACGGACCAGGGAGGCGTTGGCCCCCGGGTCCTGGAGGACCTCGCAGACGGCGACCAGGTCGGCGATCTCCGGCAGGTGGAGGAGGCCGGAGAGGCCGACGACCTCGACGGGGACGTCACGGGCGACGAGGGCCTCGTGGATGGCGGGGAAGTCGGTGGCCGTCCGGCACAGCACGGCGATCTCGCCGGGCTCGCGGCCGGTGCGGACGAGGTGGGCGAGGGAGTCGGCCAGCCAGTCGATCTCCTCGGCGTGGGTGGGCAGGAGCGCGATCCGCACGCTGCCGTCCCGCTCGGCGCCGGGCGCGGGCCGCAGCGCCTCCACGCCCGCGTGCATGGCGCGCAGGGGGGCGGCGAGGCCGTTGGCGAGGTCGAGGAGGCGGCCGCCGCTGCGCCGGTTCTCGGAGAGGGAGAAGCGGTCGGCGGGGCGGCCGTCCGCGTGCGGGAAGTGCTCGGGGAAGTCGTCCAGGTTGGCGACGGACGCGCCGCGCCAGCCGTAGATGGCCTGGCAGGGGTCGCCGACGGCGGTGACGGCGTGGCCGGTGCCCTGGCCGAAGAGCCCGGAGAGCAGCAGCCGCTGGGCGACGGAGGTGTCCTGGTACTCGTCGAGGAGGACGACCCGGAACTCCTCGCGCAGGATCTCGCCGACCTCGGGGCGGGTGGTGGCGAGCTCGGCGGAGCGCGCGATCTGGTCGCCGAAGTCGAGCAGGTCGCGGGAGCGCTTGGCGGCGCGGTAGCGGACGACGAGGTCGAGGAGCTCGCGGCGGGCCGCGGCGGCCTCGGGGATCTTGCGCAGCTCCGCGTTGCTGAGCCGGGCGCCGGCGAGGGCGTCGAGCAGCTCGCCGTCGTACGCGTCGAGCCGCTCGGGCGGGACGAGGTGCTCGGCGAGTTCGGCGTCGAGGGCCAGCAGGTCGGTGATGAGGGTCGGGAAGGACCGGCCGAGCGCCGGGTAGGGGCCGGGGGCCTCCCGCAGCACGCGCGCGGCGAGCTGGTAGCGGGTGGCGTCGGCGAGGAGCCGTGAGGTGGGCTCCAGGCCGATGCGCAGGCCGTGGTCGGTCAGGAGCTGCCCGGCGAAGGCGTGGTACGTGGAGATCCGGGGCTCGCCGGGCGGGTCGTCCGGGTCGATGACGTCGGGGTCGGTGACGCCGGCGCGGACGAGGGCGGTGCGGACGCGCTCGGCGAGCTCGCCGGCGGCCTTGTTGGTGAAGGTGAGACCGAGGACCTGCTCGGGGGCGACCTGGCCCGTGCCGACCAGCCAGACCACGCGGGCGGCCATCACCGTCGTCTTGCCGGAGCCGGCTCCGGCCACGACGACCTGCGGGGCGAGCGGCGCGGTGATGCAGGCCGTCTGCTCCGGAGTGAACGGGATGCCGAGGAGCTCTTTGAGCTGCTCGGGGTCGGTGATGCGTGCGGTCACCCCAAAGAGGCTAACGGGGCCGACCGACATTCCGGCCCCGTACGCCTCCCGCCCGGGGTCCTAGGGCCTGTCGTCACATTCCCCTCTGCCCCGCGACGCCTGACACGCGCTCTCGCCGCAGGGCCGCCCTTCGGGCAACGAAGGGAATGTGACGACAGGCCCTAGACGGACGCGCCGGGGTCGAGCCGGGTGAGGTCCACGGTCTGGTCGGCGGGCGGGACGACCACGCGGACGGGCTTGTCGTAGTCGGAGAGGAGCATCGTGCCGGGGTCCTCGCCGCCGGCCTTGACCATCTTCCGGATGTACGGCTTGCCCTCCCGGGCGACGGAGACGGTGGTGGTCTCGCCGTCCTCCTTCCTGACCAGGGTGGCGACGGGGGCTCCGTCGACCTCGGCGTCCGGCCCCCGGGTGAGCGGGCCGCGCTCCTCCTTGTCCCTGCCGAGGTCGGCGAGGAGGGACTTCAGGTCGCAGACGCCGCCGAGGTCCTCGCTGCCGGCCTGACCGGGCGCGATCTTCAGCCAGCGTCCCTTGATGAGTTCGATGGTGGCGGCGATCTGCGGCTCGGGCATGCCCTGGGAGGTCATCGACGCCCGCCAGAACGCCTCGTCGCCCTTCATGTAGGTGATGTCGTCGGCCTTGCGGAGCTCGGCGACACCGCCCTTGATCTTCATGCGGCCGGTGCACTCGTCCTTGTCACTGAGGGCGAAGTCGATGTCGAGGGGCTGGCCGTCCGTGACGATCCGGCCGGTCATGCGCAGCGAGGTCGCGGACCGGGTCGCGGTGACGGCCCGGTCCGCGATCTCGTCGGCGGAGAGCCCGGCGAAGGGGTCGGGCGACGGTGCGACGGCGGCGGCGGGGGACGGGGCGGACTCCGCCGCCGCCCAGGCCGCCGGAGCGGGACCCGCGACGACGACGGCCGCGCAGACGACGGCCGCCGCGCGGAGCGTGCGGGGGGAGTGGGACGTCATGCGAGCCTCCTCGCCGATCCCCCCGGGCCGTCCCACCAGGGTCGCCCCGCGCGCGCGTGCCCGCTACTCCGGCGCCGCGGGGCGTGCCTGCGTCAGGAGGCGCCCTTCATGAGCTCCGCCATGTCCACGGTCTGGTCGGCCGGCGGGGCGGCGGCGGTGACCGGCTTGTCGAAGTCGCCCAGGTCGACCGTGCCCGGGTCCTTGCCGCCGGTCGTCACGACGCGGAGGATGTACGGCTTGGCCGCGTCCTTGGCGACGTAGAAGGTGACGGTCTCGCCCTTGGCGGTGTCCTTCTTGCTGAGCACGGCGGCGGACCGGCCGTCGACGTCGGCGTCGGCCCCG
Source organism: Streptomyces sp. NPDC051180 (assembly GCF_040689545.1). NCBI lineage: Bacteria > Bacillati > Actinomycetota > Actinomycetes > Kitasatosporales > Streptomycetaceae > Streptomyces > Streptomyces sp. NPDC051180. The sequence continues at coordinate 29,827 of NZ_JBFBBC010000011.1, read as the reverse complement.
CGGGTCATGCCCTTGCGCGGCGTCTCCTCGTCCATGTCCTTGACGATCTGCTTCAGGTCGCAGAACGCGCCGGGGCCCTCGGCGCCGGCCTCGCTCGGCATCTTCAGCCAGCGGCCCTTGAGGAGCGCGGACATGGCGCCGGACTCCTCGGCGGAGGCGCCCTCGTCGCCGCCGGTGGACTTCCAGAAGGCGTCGTCGCCCTTCATGTACGTGGTGCCGCCGGTGCCGACGATGTCGGCCTTGCCGCCCTTGACGGCCTGCATCGAGCCCTTGCAGTTGCCCTTGTCGTCGACGGAGAAGTCGACGCTGACGTCCTCGCCGTCCGTGTTGCCCTTGCCGTGCATGCGGAAGGCGGTGGCGCCCTTGGTGGTCTCGACCGCCTTGTCGGCGATGGCGTCGGCGGTGAGTCCCGCGAAGGGGTCGGCGGCCTTGTCCTCGCCCTTGGAACAGCCCGTGACACCCGCGACCACGGCCACGCAGACCGCCGCCACCGTCCAGAGCTTCCTGTCGACCCTCATGCGCGTACTCCTCACAGCCGTTCCGGACGGCTTTCTCACAGCTTGTCTTCACGACGCCCTTATGCGGACGTCACGGAGACATGGACCGGTGAGGCAGGGAAAAGGATGCACGGGGCAGAACGTGACGCTCCGCACAGGCGGCGGCCGGCTGTCAGTCGACGACCTGGCGGCCCTCGGGCCGTGCGCTGCACGAGGCCCGGAAGGCACAGGTCGTGCAGTGCTGTCCGGTGCTCGGGGTGAACCGCTCGTCGAGGACCCGGCCCGCCGCGTCGGCGAGCAGCTCGCCGACCCACTCCCCCTCCAGGGGCTGCTGCGCCTGCACCTTCGGCAGGGCGTCCCCGCCCTCCTTCTGCGGGGCGCTCTGCCGCAGCTGGACGAGTTCGGCGCCGCCGGGCTCGGGGCGCCGGCCGTCGAAGACCTCGTCGAGGGCGCCCTCCCGGACGGCGAGCTGGTAGACGGCGAGCTGCGGGTGGTGGGCGACCTCGTCGCGGGTGGGGGCCGACTTGCCGGTCTTGAAGTCGACGACGTACGCGCGTCCCTGCTCGTCGGTCTCCACCCGGTCCATGGAGCCGCGGATGCGGACCTCGTAGTCGCCCGCCTCCAGGGTCACGTCGAAGCCGTGCTCGGAGGCGGCCGGGGTGCGGCCGCCCCGGTCCAGGACGTGCCAGCGCAGGAAGCGTTCGAGGGCCACGCGCGCGTGGCCCTTCTCCTGCGCCGACTTCCAGGGCGCGTCGAAGGCCAGGCCGTCCCAGACGGAGTCCAGGCGGGCCATGAGGACGTCGAGGTCGGCGGGGGTGCGGCCGGAGGCGACCTCGTCGGCGAGGACGTGGACCACGTTGCCGAAGCCCTGGGCGGCGGTGGCCGGGGCGGCCGCCTTGACCTCGCGGCCCAGGAACCACTGGAGGGAGCAGGTGCCGACCAGGCTCTCCAGGGAGCTCGGGGAGAGCGCCACGGGCCGGTCGCGCTCGCGCAGCGGCGCCGCGCCGCGCGTGGGCTCGAACAGGCCCCACCAGCGGTCCGGGTGCGCGGCCGGCACCAGCGGCTGGCCGTCCTCGTCGGTGAGCGCGGCCAGGGCGGCGAGCCGGTCGGCCGCCGCGTCCCGCAGGGCGGGCGAGGCGGCGGGGTCGACGGTGGTGGCCCGCAGCTCGGCGACGAGGGCGGAGACCGCGAGGGGGCGGCGGGGGCGGCCGGGGACGTCCGTCGGCTCGGCCCCGAGCTCGGTGAGGAAGCGGGACGGCTGGTCGCCGTCCTCGGCGGCGGCCTTCACCGCGGTGACGACCAGCCGGTCACGCGCGCGCGTGGCGGCCACGTAGAAGAGGCGGCGCTCCTCGGCGAGGAGGGCGCCGGGGGTGAGCGGTTCGGCGAGGCCGTCGCGGCCGATGCGGTCCGCTTCGAGGAGCGAGCCGCGCCGGCGCAGGTCGGGCCAGAGCCGCTCCTGCAGTCCGGCGACGACGACCAGGCTCCATTCGAGGCCCTTGGAGCGGTGGGCGGTCATCAGCCGGACCGCGTCCGGGCGGGTGTGCCGGCGGGTGAGCGTGTCCGCGGCGATGTCCTGGGCGTCGAGCTCCTCCAGGAAGTTCAGGACGCCACGGCCGCCGACGCGTTCCTCGGCGCGGGCGGCGGTCTCGAACAGCGCGCAGACGGCGTCCAGGTCACGGTCGGCGTTGCGTCCCGCGGGGCCGCCGCGCAGGGCCGCGCGCTCCAGGCGGCCGGGCCACGGCGTGCCGTTCCACAGCACCCACAGCGCCTCCTCGGCGGTGCCTCCCCCGGCGAGGAGCGTGCGGGTCTCACGGAGCAGGTCGCCGAGCCGCTTCGCGCCGCGCGCGTACGCGGGGTCGTGGGCGACCAGCCGTTCGGGCTCCGCGAGGGCGCGGGCGAGGAGGACGTCGGAGGGCGGCGGGACCTTGTTGCCGGCGGCGCGCTCCTCGTCGCGCAGGGCGCGGCCGAGGCGGCGGAGGTCGGCGGGGTCGACGCCGGCGAGGGGGGAGGCGAGGAGGTCGAGGGCGGTGTCGACGGGGAGCCACGCGGCAGCGGCGGCGGCCGGGGCCTCGTCCGCCCCGTCCGCGTCGTCCGCCTCCTTCGTCCGGTCCGTCCGGTCCGTCCGGTCCGTCTCGTCCGTGGGGTCCTCGTGCGGCCCGTCGTCCGGGACGGCCCGGGCGGCGCCCGGGGAGGCCGAGGACACCGCTCTCAGGGCCAGGAGCAGCGGGGCGACCGCCGGTTCGTGGCGGAGGGGGGTGTCGGCGGCGTCGGTCTCGACGGGGACGCCGGCGGAGGTGAGGGCGCGGCGGAGGGACGGGAGGGTGGCGGCGGCGCGGGTGAGGACGGCCATGTCCTGCCAGGGGACACCGTCCTCCAGGTGGGCGCGGCGGAGGAGGTCGGCGATGTTCTCGGCCTCCGCCGAGGCGGTGGGGTAGGTGTACGCCTCGGCCCGGCCGCCGTCCCGTACCGGTGCGAGGTCCCGGTGGGCGCGGACCTTGTCGGCGGGGAGCCGGGGCATCGGCATCCGCTGGGCGAGCTGCCGGGTCGCGCCGAGGAGGGCGGCGCCCGAGCGGCGGGAGGCACCCAGGACCCGGACATCGGCGCCGCCGAAGGAGGCGGGGAAGTCGAGGATGCCGTTCACGTCGGCGCCGCGGAAGGCGTAGATGGACTGGTCGGGGTCGCCGAAGGCGACGACGGTGGAGCGTCCGTCGCCGGCGAGGCGGTGCAGCAGCCGGACCTGTGCCGGATCGGTGTCCTGGTACTCGTCGACGAAGACGGCGTCGTACGCGGGCAGGGTGACCTGTTCGGCGAGCAGGACGGCGCGGTGCACGAGCTCCGTGTAGTCGAGGACGCCCTGGAGGTCGAGGACGTCGAGGTACTCGGCGAGGAAGCCGGCGGCGGCCTTCCAGTCGGGGCGGCCGACCCGGTCGGCGAAGCGGGCCAGGGCGTCCGGGCCGAGGCCCAGCTCGCGGGAGCGGGCGAGGACGGCCCGCACCTCGTCGGCGAAGCCGCGGGTGGTGAGGCAGGCGCGCAGTTCGTCGGGCCAGCCGACCCGGCCGAGGCCCGCCTTCTCCAGGTCGATCTGGCCGGCGAGCAGTTCGCGTACGGCGAGGTCCTGCTCGGGCCCGGAGAGGAGCCGGAGCGGTTCGGCGAAGATCTCGGCGTCCTGGTGGGCCCGGATCAGGGCGTAGCAGTAGGAGTGGAAGGTGGTCGCCTGGGGCGGGCGGCGGCCGCCGAGCCGGGCGGCCATGCGGTCGCGGAGTTCGACGGCGGCCTTGCGGCTGAAGGTGAGGACGAGGAGGCGTTCGGGGTCGGTGCCGCTCTCCATGCGGGCGGCGACGGCCTCGACCAGCGTGGTCGTCTTGCCGGTGCCGGGTCCGGCGAGGACGAGGAGCGGTCCGCCGGCGTGGTCAACCACTTCCCGCTGCGCTGCGTCCAGCTGAGGGGGATCCTGGCGGGCCGGTGTGGTGCGCACCAGCCGGTACGCGCCCGGGGTCCGCTGCCGTCCCGTACCCGGGTACGGCTGTCCCTGGTGCGGCGGCGTACGCCGGGTGGTGGAGGAGGTGCTCACGTGGATCGCCGGTCCTGGTGGGTGTGGTGGTGCGGGTGAGGCGGCCGTGTGCCGTGGCCGCCGCCTCGGGAGACGCGAACGTCGACGTTACGCGAAGCGGGCCGTCGACGAGCCGCACTCCGGACCGCTTCCACCCCGGCGGGGCCGTCCCGCCCGCGCCTTCCTGGCCCCCGCCCTCAGGTGTGAGTTCCGGCACCTCCGCCGCCGCCGGCGCCGTCCGCCCGACCGGGGTCCGGGGTGCCGTCCCAGCGTGCCCGCCGCATGTCGACGCGGGGCACGTGGCCCTCGGCCGACGCGCCCGCCGCACGCAGCGGGGTGCCCTCCTCGCGGTAGTGGCCGAGGGCCCGCAGCTCATGGCCGGGGAGGATCGTCCCGTCCGCCCGGACCACGCGCCACCAGGGCGCGGCACCGCCGTACAGGGCCATCACCCGGCCCACCTGCCGCGGTCCGCCCTCGCCCAGCCATTCGGCCACGTCGCCGTAGGTCATGACCCGGCCCGGCGGGATCCCGTCGGCGACGTCGAGCACCCGCTCCGCGTACTCGGGCAGTTCTCCGGTCTCCCCCACGGGCTCCTCCATGCTCATCCGCACCATCCTGCCTCACCCCACCGACATGGCCCTGATGCCTCCGCGCGCGGGCTCTTCGTGCCACCATCGTCCGGGCGGTGACTGGTGATACGAGATCAAGAGCGACAAGTACGAGAACAAGAACGTGATCGAGAAGACACGCGGGCAGAGACGGACATGCTGATGGGGCAGGACACGCAGCCTCCCGAGGGGGGCCAGGCCGACGTGCCCGAGCGGGTCTCCGGCGACGAGCCGCTGCTCGCCGCCCGGGTCCACCGGCCGTCCGACCTGATGCGGCTGCTCGTCGGCCTGCTCGCCATCGGGCTGGTCATCGCGATCGCGGCGTTCGCCCACGCCACGACCTCGGGCCTCGAGGAGGACATCAACAAGGGCGCCGTCGGCGCCCCCGACGTCTTCGTCAAGATCGCCGGTCTCTTCTCCTCCATCGCCGTCCTGCTCGTCCCGGTCGCCTTCGCCATCGAGCGGCTGATCAAGCGCGACGGACTGCGCATCGCCGACGGCGTCCTCGCCGCCGTCCTCGCGCACGGCGTCACCCTCGCCACCGACCTCTGGGTCGCCCAGGCCGCGCCCGGCACCATCCAGGACGCGCTGACCCAGCCGCAGTCCGGCGGCGGGCTCACCGACCCGGTGCACAACTACCTGGCCCCGGTCATCGCGTACATGACCGCCGTGGGCATGGCCCGCAGGCCGCGCTGGCGGGTGTCGCTCTGGGTGGTGCTGCTGCTCGACGCCTTCACCATGCTGGTGGCCGGCTACACCACCGCCCTGTCGATCATCCTGACCGTGCTGATCGGCTGGACGGTGGCCTACGGCACGCTCTACGCGGTGGGCTCGCCCAACGTGCGGCCCACCGGGCAGACCCTCCTCGCCGGACTGCGCCGGGTCGGCTTCCGGCCGGTGACGGCGCTGCGCGCCGAGGGCGTGCCCGACTCGGCGGACAGCGGGGACCGCGGCCGCCGCTACATCGTGACCCTGGAGAACGGTCCCCCGCTCGACGTCACCGTCGTCGACCGCGAGCAGCAGGCGCACGGCTTCTTCTACCGCGCGTGGCGCCGGATCACCCTGCGGACGATCACCACCCGACGGTCGATCGTCTCGCTCCGCCAGGCGCTGGAGCAGGAGGCGCTCCTCGCGTACGCGGCGATCGCCGCCGGGGCGAACGCGCCGAAGCTGATCGCGACCTCGGAGCTCGGGCCGGACGCGGTGATGCTCGTGTACGAGCACATCGGCGGCCGGAGCCTGGACTCGCTCGACGACGACGAGATCACCGACGAGCTGGTCACCAGCGCGTGGCGGCAGGTCCGGGCGCTGCAGTCGCGTCGGATCGCGCACCGCCGGCTCACCGGGGACGCGATTCTGGTGGATCGTTCCGGCAGGGTGATCCTGACCGATCTGCGGGGCGGCGAGATCGCGGCCGGCGACCTGGTCCTGCGGATGGACATCGCGCAGCTGCTCACCACGCTCGGCCTGCGGGTCGGCGCCGAGCGCGTGGTGGCCGCGGCCGTCGAGGTGCTCGGCCCGGACGCCGTCGCCGACTGTCTGCCCCTGCTCCAGCCGATCGCGCTGAGCCGCTCCACGCGCGCGACGCTGCGGAGACAGGCCCGGGAGCGGTCGGCCCGCGAGCGGGAGGCCGTGCTCGCCGCCTCAGGGGCGGCCAAGCACGAGCGGGAGCTGGCGAAGGCCCAGGCCGCCGAGGCCGCGGCGGACCCGTCGGCCGCCCGGGCGGAGACCAAGGCCGAGAAGAAGGCGGACAAGAAGGCCGAGAAGCGGGCCCTCGACACCGCGCTCGACGAGGCCCGCGAGGAGGACCTGCTGGCCCAGATCCGGCAGCAGGTGCTGCTCATCCGCCCTCAGGCGCCGGCCGAACCGGTCCGCCTGGAGCGGATCAAGCCGCGGACCCTGGTCAGTCTGATCGCGGGCGCGGTCGCCGCGTACTTCCTGCTGTCGCAGATCTCCCGGACACCGCTGTCGACGATCAGCGAGGCGGACTGGCGGTGGGTCGCGGCCGCGGTGCTGTTCTCCGCGTTCAGCTATGTGGCGGCGGCGATGAGCCTGCTCGGCTTCGTGCCGGAGCGGGTCGGGTTCTGGCGGACGGTGGTGGCCCAGGTCGCCGGCTCGTTCGTGAAGATCGTCGCCCCGGCGGCCGTCGGCGGCGTCGCCCTGAACACCCGCTTCCTCCAGCGCTCCGGGGTGCGGCCGGGGCTCGCGGTGGCGAGCGTCGGCGCCTCCCAGCTCTTCGGGCTCGGGGCGCACATCCTGCTCCTGCTCTCCTTCGGCTACCTCACGGGAACGGAACGGTCGCAGTCCTTCACCCCGTCGAGGACGGTCATCGCCGGCCTCCTCACGGTCGCGGTGCTCGTCCTCGTCGTCACAGCGATCCCGTTCATGCGGAAGTTCGTCTCGACACGGCTGCGCTCGCTCTTCGCCGGTGTGGTGCCGCGCATGCTGGACGTGCTCCAGCGGCCGATGAAGCTGGTCACCGGCATCGGCGGGATGCTGCTGCTCACCCTCACCTTCGTGCTCTGCCTGGACGCCTCGATCCGGGCCTTCGACCACAACGGCGTGTCGATCAGCTACGCGAGCGTGGCCGTCGTCTTCCTCGCGGGCAACGCCCTCGGGTCGGCCGCGCCGACCCCGGGCGGCGTGGGAGCGGTCGAGACCGCGCTCACCCTGGGTCTGGTGGCGGTCGGCCTGCCGGCCGAGGTCGCGACCCCGGCCGTCCTGCTCTACCGCCTGCTGACCCTGTGGATCCCGGTCCTGCCGGGCTGGCTCTGCTTCAACTGGCTGACGAAGCGCGAGGCGCTCTAGGCCGGGCCTCTCCAGGGGCGCCGCGCCCCGGCCACCCGCATGGACCTCCGTCCCGCGCGGGGGCGGGGGCGACGGCCCACCATGGGTGTATGCCGATCTCCGTCGCCCAGCGCGCCGCACTGCTGACCGCCACCACCGTGCTGCTCGCCGCCGGGTGCTCGGACGGGGGCGACGGCACGGAGGAGCCGCCGAAGGCCAGCGGTTCCGGGGTCGCGGCGCTGACGGAGCAGAAGCTGTCCTGGGCGCCCTGTCCCCCGCCGTCGGCGGCCGAGGGCGGCGGGCCCGCGCCCTCTCCGCTCCCCGGCGGCGCGGCCTGGGAGTGCTCCTTCCTCCAGGCGCCGCTGGACTGGTCGGTGCCGGAGGGCGAGACGATCGAGCTCGCCCTCATCCGGGCCAGGGCGAAGGACAGTGCCCGCCGGATCGGCTCGCTCGTCTTCAACTTCGGCGGCCCCGGCGGCTCCGGGGTCACCGCCCTGCCGGGCTTCGCCGCGGACTACGAGACCCTGCGCAGCCGGTACGACCTGGTCTCCTTCGACCCGCGCGGGGTGGGCCGCAGCGACCCGGTGGAGTGCGCCACCGACAAGGAGCTCGACGCCTACTACGCCCTGGACTTCACGCCCGACGACGAGGCGGAGGAGCGGACGCTGTCGGAGGCGCAGAAGAAGTACGCGGCGGGCTGCGAGCGGGACTCGGGCACCGCCCTGCCGCACGTCGGCACCGAGAACGCGGCCCGGGACATGGACCTGATGCGGCAGGTCCTCGGCGACGACCGGCTGCACTACTTCGGCATCTCGTACGGCACCGAACTCGGCGGCGTGTACGCCCACATGTTCCCGAAGAACGTCGGCCGGGCCGTCTTCGACGCGGTCGTCGACCCGGAGGCGGGCGTCGAGGACGGCGCCCTCGGCCAGGCGAAGGGCTTCCAGCTCGCGCTGGACAACTTCGCCCAGGACTGCGTCGACCGCGGCGACGAGTGCACCCTGCCCGGCTCGACCGTCGCCGAGATCGAGGACTTCGTCATGGAGCTCCTGGCGTCCCTGGACAAGAACCCGATCCCCGGCATCGGCGACCGGAAGCTCACCCAGACGCAGGCGACCAACGGCATCGCGCAGGCGCTGTACTCCAAGGAGTACTGGACCTATCTGGAGCAGGGCCTCGACGCGGCGGACGGCGGCGACGGCGCGCTGCTCCTGTCGCTCTCCGACGCGATGAACGGGCGCGACCAGAACGGCTCCTACAGCAACATCCAGGCCGCCAACGCCGCCATCAACTGCGTGGACTTCAAGGAGCGCTACACGCTCGGCCAGGCGAAGGAGCGGCTCCCGCAGTTCCGGGAGGCGTCGCCCGTCTTCGGCGACTTCATGGGCTGGGCGCTGGCGAGCTGCTCGCAGTGGCCGGTGCCCGGCGTCTGGGAGCACCCGGACGTGTCCGCCCCCGGCGCGGCGCCGATCCTGGTGGTCGGCAACACCGGCGACCCGGCGACGCCGTACGAGGGCGCCCGGGCGATGGTGAACGCGCTCGGCAAGGGCGTCGGCGTGGAGCTGACGTACGAGGGCGAGGGCCACGGCGCCTACAACAGCGGCGACAAGTGCGTGAAGAAGGCGGTGGACGCCTACCTGCTGGACGGCAAGGTGCCGCCCTCGGGGACCGTCTGCAAGTAGGCCGGACGGCCGGAAGGGCCCGGACCTCGTCACGAGGTCCGGGCCCTTCCGTCGCCGAGGGGCCGCCGTGTCCTAGTAGACCGGCTTCTCGGGCTCGATCTGGTGGACCCAGCCGATCACGCCGCCGCCGACGTGGACCGCGTCCGCGAAGCCCGCGGACTTGAGCACCGCGAGGACCTCCGCACTGCGGACACCCGTCTTGCAGTGCAGGACGATCCGCTTGTCCTGCGGGAGGTCCTGGAGGGCGGTGCCCATCAGGAACTCGTTCTTCGGGATCAGACGCGCCCCCGGGATCGAGACGATCTCGTACTCGTTCGGCTCGCGGACGTCGATGATGTCGATGTTCTCGCCCTCGTCGATCCACTCCTTGAGCTGCTTGGGAGTGATCGTCGAGCCGAGCGCCGCCTCCTGGGCCTCCTCGGACACGACGCCGCAGAACGCCTCGTAGTCGATGAGCTCGGTGACGGTGGGGTTCTCGCCGCAGACCGCGCAGTTCGGGTCCTTGCGGACCTTCACCTGGCGGTACTGCATCTCCAGGGCGTCGTAGATCATCAGGCGGCCGACCAGCGGGTCGCCCACGCCGGCGAGGACCTTGATGGCCTCGGTGACCTGGATGGAGCCGATGGACGCGCAGAGCACGCCCAGGACGCCGCCCTCGGCGCAGGACGGGACCATGCCCGGCGGCGGGGGCTCCGGGTAGAGGCAGCGGTAGCAGGGGCCGTACTCGGACCAGAAGACCGACGCCTGGCCGTCGAACCGGTAGATCGAGCCCCAGACGTACGGCTTGTTCAGCAGCACGCAGGCGTCGTTCACCAGGTAGCGGGTGGCGAAGTTGTCGGTGCCGTCGACGATCAGGTCGTACTGCCCGAAGATCTCCATCACGTTGTCGGCCTCGAGCCGCTCCTCGTGAAGGATCACGTTGACGTACGGGTTGATGCCGAGCACGCTGTCGCGCGCCGACGCGGCCTTGGAACGGCCGATGTCGGCCTGGCTGTGGATGATCTGGCGCTGGAGGTTCGACTCGTCGACCTCGTCGAACTCCACGATGCCGAGCGTGCCCACGCCGGCGGCGGCCAGGTACATCAGCGCCGGCGAGCCGAGGCCACCGGCGCCGACACACAGCACCTTGGCGTTCTTCAGCCGCTTCTGCCCGTCCATCCCGACGTCCGGGATGATCAGGTGGCGGGAGTACCTGCGGACCTCGTCTACGGTGAGCTCGGCAGCCGGCTCGACCAGGGGTGGCAGCGACACGGGGACTCCGGTTGTCGGTATGTCAGTACGGTTGTTCTCCCCGTAACACTGCCACGCCCCTCCTCATTCCGAGACACCCGGTCCGATCCGCGAGACGATTTCGTCCCAGTAGCCGGGCAGCGAGTGAAATGGCGCGGTTCGTCCCGGCCCACCCGGGCGGTCGGTGAAGAAGATCGTCCCCGCCCCCTGCCAGCGGGCGACCCGCAGGGCCTCCTCCAGGTGGGTGCGCGGGACCCCGTGCACCAGGTGGACGAACTTCGACTCCGCGTAGTCGGCGGTCCACTCCGCCACCTGGGACCAGCGGTAGTCCACCCAGGAGCCGGAGAAGGTCACGAGCTGGTCGGCCGCCTCGGCGTACCCCGGATGGGGAGGGGTGCCGTGGCCGAGGACGAGATGGGCCTCGCCGCCGAGGATCGCCTCCAGGGTCGCCGTGACCCGTCGCGTCCCGGCCAGATCGGCCCGGTCGGCGGGGGCCCGGTCCAGGTAAAAGCCGCCCACCTTGTACCAGTCGAGGAAGCGGTGGGCGTCCGAGACGAGCTCCCCGAAGGGCCGGCGGCCGTGGTCGGCGTCCAGGTGTCCGAGGACCCTGACGCCGGCGTTGCGGAGCTTCCCGGCCGCCTCCAGACAGTGCGGGTCGGGCCGGCAGCCCGGCCCCTCGGCGACGTTGAGCACCGCCCAGTGCACCGGGGTCCCGGGCCTGGTCAGCTCGGCCCACTCGACCGGGGCGAGCAGGGGGTGGGCGTAGCCGGGGACGCCCACGCCGAGCGCCTGGACGGCCCCCGTGGCGGTGGTCGTCGTCAGATGCGACACGCCGCCTCCATCCAGATGTCGGCGAGGGACTCCTCCAGGTTGATCCGGGGCCGCCAGCCCAGCCGGTCGCGGGCGGTGCGGACGTCCGCCTGCTGCCATGGGCCGCAGCCGTCGGGGTACGGGTAGGGCGCGGAGGCCAGCTGGTCGGCGATGGTCCCCTCGGTGCGGGGCGCGCCGATCATCGGGCGCTGCGCCAGGCCGTGCGGGGCGTCCAGCTCGTGCAGGTTGCCGGAGTAACCGGCCACCCGGGCGAGGACGGCGGCGGCGTCGCGGAGCCGGACCGCGCGGCCGGTGCCGATGTTCACGACGCCCTGCGCGGCGGAGAGCGAGGCCGCGTGCACGGCCCTGGCCACGTCCCGCACGTCGACGAAGTCCCGCTGCACGCCGAGGCCGCTGAGCTTGAGCTCGCCGTCGCCGGCCTGCATGGCCCGGCGCATCGCCTCGGCGAGCCGGCCGAGCGGGGAGCCGGCGGGCGTGCCGGGGCCGACGGGCGAGAAGACGCGCAGGACGACCGCGTCGAGCCCGGAGCCGAGGACGAGTTCGGTGGCGGCCAGCTTCGACACCCCGTACGGGCCGCCGGGGCGGGGCACCGCGTCCTCGGCCGTGGAGGAGCCGGGCTGGCTCGGCCCGTACTCCGACGCGCAGCCGACCTGGACGAGGCGGGCGCCGCAGCCGCTGCGGCGCAGGGCCTCGCAGACGGTGGCGACGGCGACCGTGTTGTGCCGGGTGAGGTCCCGGGCGCCGCCGCGGGTGGCGCCCGCGCAGTTGACCACGACCCCCGGGTGGACGGCGTCCAGGAAGCGGGTCAGCGCGCCCGGACTGCCGGAGGCGAGGTCGAAGCGGACGTCGGCGTCGTCGCCGCGGCCGAGGGCGGTGAGGTGGACGGCCGGGTCGGCGAGCAGCCGGTCGGCGACGAAGCGGCCGATGAAGCCGTTGGCTCCGAGCAGTAGCACCCTCATCGTGCGGCCCCTTCGTGCCGACCGGCCGGTGCTGGGGGTTGACGGGTCATGGTCTTCGGTCTCCTTGCGGGGTGATGAGAGAGGTGGTGACGGGGCGCGCCCGCGGCGTCGGCTCCGCGGGAGCGGGCGGTGGTGCGGTGGGAGGCCCGCCGGGGTGTCGGCTCCGGCGGGGCTCCCGGTTTCGCGGGGCTCCTCACGGGGTGGCGTGGGCGGAGGCCCGGGCGAGGGCGCCGGTCGCGTGGGCCAGCAGGCCGAGCGCGGCGGCGCCGCAGACGAGGGTGGGTACGGCCCCGGGGCCCCAGGAGTCGACGAGGGCGCGCACCGGGGCGGCGAGCCCGTCGAAGCCGGGGAGGGGGACCCGGGCGGCGAGGACGCTCGCGAGGGCGAGGGCCTCGGCCGCGCCGGCGGCGGCGAGGGCGGCGGAGGCCGTCTCGGGGTGGCCGTGGACGGTGAGGAGCCGGGCGAGCAGGAGGAGCGCGCCGAGCGCGAGGGCGCCGGGGCTGAAGCCGGTGGCGGCGAGCAGCGCGGCGAGGGCGAGCAGCTGGAGGGCGACGGTGCCGAGGAGGAGCGGTCTGGTGGCCGCGGCGAAGTCGGCGAGGCCGCGGCTCTCGGCGATCCGGAGGCGGGCCCGGCGGGCGAAGAGGTGCGCGCACCAGGCGGCGGGGGCCACGGCGAGGGCGAGCCCGAGGAGCGGGCCGGGGTCGAGGTCCCAGACGCCGTCGGGGCCGCCGCTGAGGACCTGGGCGAGGAGTCCGTCGCCGCCGACGGCGTACGCCAGGAGCCAGAGCGTCCAAAGCCGTGCGGCGGGCACGGTCCCGCCGGCGGGGACCCGGAAGGGTCCTCGTCGGACGGCGAGTACCAGCGCGGCGCCGAGGGCCGGGACCGCGAGGACCGCGAGGGCGGTCCGCAGGGGTCCGTAGGCGAAGGTGAGGGCGATGCCGGCGAGGCCCGCGACGGCGCCGGGGGCGAGGACGGCGAGCGCCCAGGGGGTGCGGTCGGGCTCCGGTCCGGCCGTCGGCGCGGGTGTCCCCTGTCCGCGCGGCACGCGCGCGTACAGCTCCTCCGCCAGCGAGAAGACGTCCCGGTGCCGGAAGCGTGCGGCGGTCCGGTCCGTGAAGCCCTGCGCTTCGAGGCCGGCGGCGATCTCCAGCGGGTCCACGGCCCGCTCGCACAGGTCCCGGTGGCGGTGCATGAGCACCTTGACGGGATCGGCGTGCCCGCGTCGGGGCCGGGGGGCGGCGGACGCTCCGGGCGAGGGGGCGCGTGCGTCGGCGCGTGCGGCGGCCGCCTGCTCCGTCCGCCACGCCGTTCCGCCGACCGGTGCGTCGGGCCGGTCTCCGGGCGGGCCCGCGGGCCGACCGGCACCGGGCTCCGGGCGGGTCGGCGCGGCCGCCTCCGGGATCGGGGCTATCCCGGCCGGGCCGGCGGCGTCCACGGGGTCGGCGGGGTCCGCCGGTCCGGCCGGGTCCCCCGGGACGGCCGCCCCCGTCGGGTCCGGGGAGTCGGGGGCGCGCAGGTCGAGGCCGGTCGCGGCGGCCCTCGGGTCCGGGCCGCCCGACGGGGTGAGGGCGGGCGCGCCGAGGAGGGCTTCGGAGCGGGCGTCCCAGGCTCCGGGGCTCGTCGGGGCGGCGGGGCCGCGCATGGGGGTGCCTCCTTCAGGCATCGGGGCCTCCCGCGCCCGCGGTCAGGGCCGTGTGCGTCCAGCTGCCCGGCACATGGGCCTCGGCGGGGTGGGCGAAGGGCACGCCGTCCCCGGGACGGTGGCGCACCGGCGTGTGGGAGAGGAGTTCGAGGTAGATGCCGCGGAAGGCGGCGAGGTTCTGCTCGACGGTGAAGAGTTCGAGGGCGCGGGCGCGGGCCGCGGCGCCGAGCCGGTAGCGGCGTTCGGGGTCGCGGAGGAGGGCGAGGCAGGCGTCGGCGAGGGCCCGGGGATTGCGCGGGGGGACGACGAGGCCGGTGCCGCCGATGATCTCGACGACGGCTCCGACGTCGGTGGAGACGGTGGCCCGCGCGCAGAACATGGCCTCGACGAGGCTGGCCGGGAAGCCCTCGACGACGCTGGACAGGACGACGACCGCGCCGGAGGCGTAGACGTCCTCCAGGGTGGGGGCCTCGGGGCCGCCGAGCTCCTCGAAGGTGACGGGGTTCTCGCCGACGGCGTGCGCCCCGGTGGCCTCGTCGGGAAAGAGCTGGGCCGCGAGCCCCCTGCAGTGCGTCAGGTACGCGCTTGCGCCCGGTTCGCGGACGGGCACGGCGACGATCCGCAGCCGGGCGTCGGGCTGCCGGGCCCGGATCTCGGCGAAGGCGTGGAGGAGGGCGATCAGGTCCTTGGCGGGTTCGACGCGGCCGACCCAGACGAGGGTGGCGGGGTCGCCGCTCTCCTCGTCCTCGCCGACCTCGGCGAAGCGGTCGGCGGCCATGCCGGGGTGGACGGTGCGGACGCGGTCGCGGTCGGCGCCGCACTTCTCCTGCCAGCGGCGGGCGTGGGCGTTGCCGGGGGTGAGGAGGGCGGCCTGCCGGTAGGTCTCGGCGGCGATCCGTCCGTGGAGGGCGGCGAGGAGGGCCCGCAGGGGGGCGGAGCGGTCGCTGCCTGCGGCCGAGAGGTAGTGGGCGCGGAGCGGGACGCCGTACTCGGTGACGAGGAGGGGGGTCCCGAAGAAGCGTTTGGCCAGCAGGCCGGGGAGGGCGGTGGTGCCTCCGGCGGCGGCGTGGCAGAGGTCGGCCGAGCCGAGCGTGTCCTCGGTGTACCAGTCGAGGGAGAGGGGGCGCAGGGCCCGCTCCAGGTGGTCGGCGAAGGCGAGGTGGTCGGCGAGGCCGGAGGCGGCCGCGCCCCGGCGTGCGCCGGGGGCGCGGCAGGCGGTCTCCAGCGCGCGGACGGCGTCGTCGGAGCGGAGCGCGCCGGGCAGTCCGCCCCGCTCGCGGGCGAGTTCGGCGAGCGCGTAGAGCCCGGCGGCGAAGGAGGCCGCGCCCGCGCCGGCCGCCGGTTCGCCTCCGGGGGCGGCTCCGGTCCCGGCGCCCGTCCCCGGCGCGTCCTCGGCGCAGAGACCGCCGGCGAGGGCGTGGAGGGCGTCGGCGAAGTGCCGCCGCTCGCGCCGGCCGTATGCGCGGCGGCCCGCGCGGCCGGCACCGAAGGCGGCGCGTTCGAGGCGGTGCCTCGGCAGGCCGGCCGCGTCGGGACCGTCGAGGTGGGCGGTGCGCACGACGCGGGCGTTCGGGGGGAGCGGCGGCGGGGTGCCGGGGCGGCCCAGTGCGTAGAGGTCGAACTGGTGCTGCCCGAGCCCGCGTACGAGCCGGTCGCACCAGGGCACGGACTCACCGGCGGCGTACGGGTAGCCACCCTCCGTGAGCAGTCCGATCCGCACGAGCGCACCCCCGATCTCCCTTGACGGCGGCCACCGTTGGTCCGGCGACTCGCAGCGGGAAGAACGTAAGCGGAGAGAGCGGTGGTGCGACGGACGGTTGTCCGTCGCACCACCGGAAGGGGTGAATGCACGTAACTTTCACTCCCCGGTCGCGTTCCGTCGCGGTACACCACGGAACGGTCACACAGGGTCAGGCCGCGGCCACCACCGGCGCCCCCCGCCGACCCCGGCGCTCGGCCGCCAGGACGGGGTCGAGCGAGGGCACGGCGGCGAGCAGCTGCCGGGTGTAGGGGTCCCGGGGAGCGCCGTACACCTCCTCGACCGTGCCCTCCTCGACGAGCCGGCCGGCCCGCATGACGGCGACCCGGTCGCTCACCTGCCGGACGACCGCGAGGTCGTGGGCGATGAAGACCAGTCCCAGGCCGAGTTCGGCCTGGAGCTCGGCGAGCAGTGCGGTGACCTGGGCCTGGGTGGTGACGTCGAGGGCGGAGACGGGTTCGTCGCACACGATCAGGCGGGGCGAGGCGGCGAGCGCGCGGGCGATCCCGACGCGCTGGCGCTGGCCTCCGCTGAACTCGTGCGGATAGGCCGTGTACCGGTCGGGGTCGAGCCCCACCCGGTCGAGCAGCTCGCGCACCCGGCCCCGGATCCGGGTCTCGTCGCGCTCCCCCGCCACGCGCAGCGGGTCGGCGATCGACTCGCCGACGGAGCGGCGCGGGTTGAGGGAGGCGACCGGGTCCTGGAAGACCATCTGGAGCTCGTGGCGCAGCGGGCGCAGCTCCCGCTCGGGCAGGGTGCCGATCTCCCTCCCCCCGTAGCGGAGCCGGCCGCCGGTCGGGTCGAGGAGCCGCACCAGCATCCGGCCGAGGGTGGTCTTCCCGCTGCCTGACTCCCCGACGACGCCGAGGGTCTCGCCGGCGCGGACGGTGAGCGACACCCCGTCGACGGCCGTGACCCGCTTCCCGCCCCGCCCGAACTCCCGCCGCAGCCCCTGTGCTTCGAGGAGGACCTCGCCCGCTTCGGCGGGCGCGCGCACGGGCCCGTCGAGCCGGGGCACGGCGGCGAGCAGGCGTCGGGTGTACGGCTCCGCCGGGGCGCCCAGCAGGCGGGAGACGGGGCCGCGTTCGACCTCGCGTCCGGCCCGCATGACGAGGACGTCGTCGACGCTCTCGGCGGCCACGCCCACGTCGTGGGTGACCAGGAGCAGGGCGGTGCCCGTCTCGCGCCGCAGCTCGTGCAGCAGGTCGAGGATCTGGGCCTGCACGGTGACGTCGAGGGCGGTGGTCGGCTCGTCGGCCACGAGGAGCCGCGGCTCGCAGGCGAGCGCCATCGCGAGGAGGGCGCGCTGGCGCATGCCGCCGCTGAACTCGTGCGGGCGGGAGCGCGAGCGGCGGACCGCGTCGGGGATGCCGACCCGGTCGAGCACCTCCACGGCCCTGGCCCGGGCGGCCTTCCGCGACACGGGGTGGTGGACGCGGTGGACCTCGGCGATCTGGTCGCCGACGGCGTGGTACGGGTCGAGGGCGGAGAGCGGGTCCTGGAAGACCATGGCGGCGATGCCGCCGCGCAGCCGCCGCAGCTCGCCCGGGCCGGCGGTCCCGACGTC
Source organism: Streptomyces sp. NPDC051180 (assembly GCF_040689545.1). Taxonomy (NCBI): domain Bacteria; kingdom Bacillati; phylum Actinomycetota; class Actinomycetes; order Kitasatosporales; family Streptomycetaceae; genus Streptomyces; species Streptomyces sp. NPDC051180. The sequence goes on along the minus strand of NZ_JBFBBC010000011.1, from coordinate 12,715 downwards.
GACGCCGCCGACCCGTACGGAGCCGCCGATCCGCGCGCCCGTGCCCCGGTGGAGGCCGAGGAGCGCTCCCGCGACGGTGGACTTGCCGCTGCCGGACTCGCCGACGAGGGCCAGGGCGCGGCCCTCGCCGAGGGTGAAGGAGAGGCCGTCGACGGCCCGCACGCGGGCGCCGTGGCGGTCGAACTCGACGGTGAGGTCGCGGACTTCGACGAGTGGCGCCGGGGTCTGCGGGGCGGGGTCGTGTGCGGTCACGTCAGGACCACCCTTCGGTCGGCGGCGGCGTACAGCAGGTCCGCGACGACGCCCGCGAGGACGACGGCCGTGCCCATCACCATGACCACGCCCACCACCACGGGCAGGTCGATCTGGCGCACTGCGTCGATGAGGGTCTTGCCGAGCCCGGGGATGCCGAAGAGGGACTCGGTGAGGACGGCTCCGCCGAACATGGAGCCGAGGTCGACGGCGCTGACCGCGATGACCGGCGGGACGGCGCCGCGCAGTGCGTGGCGGGCGACGACCGACCGCTCCCCCACCCCGTAGGCGCGGAAGGTGCGGATGTGGTCCTCGGCGAGCGTCTCCAGGGTGGAACTCCTGGTCAGCCGGGCGTACTTGGCGGACTCGAAGAAGCCGAGGGCGAGCCAGGGCAGCAGCATGTTCCAGGCCCACTGCTCGGGGTCGTCGCCGAGCGGCACGTAGCTCGGGAAGGGCAGCCAGCGGAGGTAGGCGCAGACGGCCATGAGGAGGAGCAGGCCGAGGATGAAGACGGGGGTGCCGGTGCCGGCCAGGGTGAGGACGGTGAGGATCCGCTCGGTGGGTCCGCCGCGCCGGAGCGCCGCGAGCAGTCCGGTGCCGACGCCGACGATCAGCCAGATCACCATCGCGCCGAGGGCGAGCGAGGCGGTGGCGGGGAGCCGCTCCAGGAGGAGCCGGGTGACCTGCTGGTCGGTCTGGTAGGAGAGGCCGAGGCAGGGCGCGTCGCAGTGGGTGAGCGCGGTGCCGGTGGAGTAGTCACGGCCGACGAAGACGCCCTGGAGGAAGTGCAGGTACTGGGCGACCACGCTCTGGTCGAGACCGAGCCGGACGCGGACCTGGGCGATCTGCTGCGGGTTGCAGCGCTCCCCGCAGGCGAGCCGCGCCGGGTCGCCGGGGGCCAGGTGGAGGAGGCCGTAGACGAGGACCGAGAGCGCCAGGAGGACGAGCACGGCACCCGCGAGCCGCTTGAGTACGTAGCGGGTCATCGGGAGGTCTCCTTACGGGTGCCCACGCCGAGCCGGCTCGCCTCGCGCGGGTCGAGGGCCGTGCGGACCGCGTCGCCGAGGACGGTGAAGGCGAGGACGGTGACGAAGAGGAGCCCGGCGGGCAGCAGGACGTAGGCGGGGTCGGCCCGGAACCAGGTCTGCGCGGTCGACAGCATCTGCCCCCAGGAGGGGGTGGGCGGGGTGACGCCCACGCCGAGGAAGGAGAGCGACGCCTCGACGACGATGTTGGTGGGGAGGAGGATCGCCGCGTAGGTGATGACGGGGGCGGCGAGCGACGGCAGCAGTTCGCGGCGGGCGGTCCGCCACCGTCCGGAGCCCGCGAGGCGCGAGGCCGCGACGAAGTCGAGGCTGCGCAGGGTGAGGGTCTGGGCGCGGACGATGCGGGAGGTGCCGGCCCAGCCGAGGAGGCCGATGATCAGGACGAGGAGCAGCGGGCGGGGGAAGTCGCGCGGGACGACGGCGGTCAGCGCGATGGCGAGGACCAGCATCGGCAGGGCGACGAGGACGTCGGTGATCCGGCCGAGGAGGCCGTCGACCCAGCGGCTGCCCAGGCCGGCGGCGAGGCCGACGAGGACGCCGATGACGATCTGGACGGCGGTGGCGCCGACGGCCACGAGCAGCGAGATCCGGGCGCCGTGGAGGAGGCGGACGAACAGGTCGCGTCCGGTGCCGGGTTCGACGCCGAGCCAGTGGTCGGCGCTCGCCCCGCCGAAGGAGCCGTACGGGACGCCGCCGCGGGCCGAGTCCACGAGGTCGTCGTGGTACGTGTTCGGGTCCTGGCCCTCCAGCGCGGCGAACAGCGGGGCGGCGACGGCGAGGAGGACGAGCAGCAGGAGGACGGCGGCGGAGACGAGGGCGGCGGGCCGGGTGCGCAGCCGCCGCCACACCTGCCGGGCGGCGCCCGTGGCGGGGATGCCCGCCACGGGCGCCGTCGTGTCGGTCACGGCGGTCACTTGACCGCGACCTGCGAGATGTCGAGGACGCCGGTCCAGTCGCTGATGACGACGTTCTTGACGTCCTTGCCGACGAGCCGCTTGTAGACCGGGTGGAAGAGCGGCACGTCGAGGGCCTGCTCGCCGATCCTCTTGTCGAGGGCGCCCCAGCGGCCGGCGGCGGCCTTGAGGTCCGTCAGTTTGTTGATCTCGTCGATCTCGCGGTTGACCGAGGGGTCGTTCAGCTGGGCGTGGTTGTAGTTGGAGCCGTCGGCGACGATCTGGCGTCCGTCGAAGATCGGCGCGAGGAACGGGCCGCCGGCGGGCCAGTCGGCGCCCCAGCGGGAGAGGAAGAAGCCCGGGGCGTCCTTGACGCTCCAGCGCTTCTCGTTGAAGGAGTTGGGCTCCTGGCCGTCGAGCTTGACGGTGATGCCGGCCTTGCCGAGGGCCTCCTGGACGGCGGTGGCGATCTCGGGGCTGGTGGCGCGGTTCTGGGCGGTGGAGTGCAGCAGGGTGACGGTGAGCCCGTTCGGGTGGCCGGCTTCCTTGAGCAGCTCCCTGGCCTTCGCGGGGTCACCGGTCTTCCCGGCCGGGAAGTGGTCGTAGGGCGTGAAGCCGAAGGACTTCTGCTCAGGCAGGAAGGTGGTCGCGGGCTCGGCGAGCGCGGAGCCGCCGGCGGCGTTGACGACGCTGGTGCGGTTGACGGCGTAGGAGATCGCCTGACGGACCTTCGGGTTGTCGAAGGGCTTCACCTTGGGGTTGAAGGCGAGGTAGTTGGTGAAGCCGAAGTGGCCGGTGCCGACGCGGGCGGCGAGCGCCTCGTCGGAGCCGATCTGGGCGAGTTCGGCGGGACCGAGGTTGGTGTCGGTGGTGATGGCGGCGGAGTCGGCGCCGGAGGAGGTGGCGAGGCGCTGGTTGATGACGGCCTCGTCGAGTCCGGACCTGACGTCGATCCGGTCCGGGTACGCCTTGCGCTCCTCGTCCGTCTTCGGGTCCCAGTGCTCGTTGCGCTCCAGGACGAGGCGCTCGCCGTCGTTCTCGTTCGCCACGACCTTGTAGGGGCCGGAGGAGACGGGGTGCTGCTCGTAGGCGGCGCCCTTGTCCTTGGCCTTCGGGACGGGGGTGAACTGCGTCTGGGTGGCGACGAAGGGGAACTCGCCCTCGGGCTTGCGCAGCTTGAAGACGATGGTCCGGGGGTCGGGGGTGACGATGGACGCGAGGCCGTTCCGGTCCTTGTAGGGCCCCTGGTACGTGTCGCCGCCGACCAGCCAGTCCCGCAGGTAGGGGGCGCCGCCGGAGAGTTCGGCGGCGAAGGAGCGCTCGATGCCGTACTTGACGTCGGCGCTGGTGATGGCCGTGCCGTCCTCGAACTTCAGGCCCTCCTTCAGCGTGTACGTCCACTCCGTGGCGTCCTTGTTGGGGCGGCCGATGTCGGTGGCGAGGTCGGGGACGACCTGGGTGCCGGCGGCGCCCGCCTCGCGGTTGCGGGTGGTGAGGGTACGGAAGACGAGGGACGGGACGTTGCCGCCGCCGGAGGTGTAGAGACGGGCGGGGTCGAAGTCGGTCTGCGCCTCGCTGTTGAGGACGGTGAGCGTGCCGCCCTTCTGCGGGGCGCTCCCCGCCTTGCCGGAGGTGCCGCTCCCGGCGCCGGCGTCCTCGGGTCCCGCGCAGGCGGCGGCGCCCGAGGCCAGGACGAGACTGACGGCGGCCGCTGCCACGCGGCGGGAAATGACGGACGGTTGACGCATTGGAGAAGACCTCTCGGAGAACTACCGGCGGGAAAAGGGGAATTCCGCGCAGGCAGCGGCGAGTGGGGTCGTCCGGGAATGGTGCCGGGAACGGGAAAAGGCCGCGCCTGCGGGAGGGAGGACCCGGGCGCGGGGCAGCGTCGGCGAAAAGCGGAAAGGAAAGGGCCGACGGGCGCTCGGGCAGGCGTCAGCTACAGAGAATGTCGGACACGGTGTGTGCGGTCACGCCGATGAGCGCCAGCTCGAAGGCGGCGCGATCGGAGACGACGTGACGGGGCGACATGCCGAGAAATATGAACGAACGCGCGAGCGATGTCAACGCGATTCCCGGCCGGGATGAGACGCGGGTCTCGACATGTGATCACGCCGGCGACGGACGGAACGTCAACTTCCGGGGTGCACCCAAGGGTTGGGGCGACAGGCGATCCCGTCGATGTTCAGCGACTTCGTCTGCTGCTGCATCACGGGCGCGAGCGCACCGGCCGTGCGGCAGCTCACATGACCGTGCCCGAGGCGATGACCGACCTCGTGATTGATGAGCATCTGACGATAGGCGTACATCGCCTTCGGTCCGAAGGTCTCCGAACCCTGGGCCCAGCGGAAAGCGTTGATCATCACGCGTTCGGTCGACGCGGAGTCGCAGGACACGTTGTCGACCGTCGTGTCGAGACCGGACTTCCTGCACCACGTTCCGGTGGTGCCGGGACTGGCGAGCGTGATGACGAACTCGGGTTCCCCACTGGAAATCCGCTCGAACTTCATCTCGCCGTCACCGGCCCAGCTGCGCCGGTCGTTCAGCGTCTTCTGCACGGCGGTGGCGAACAGCCTCGGATCGAGGCCGATCCCCTTCTCCACGTCGATCCGGTAGCGGACGAGGCGCCCCTTGCCGGGCGCCCTGTCGAATCCCGGCACGGCCTCGAAGGCCCCGGAGCCCTTCAGCTTCGGGTCGATCGGGAACTGGTGGGTCATCAGCTGCTCGTACGTCGGCGCGGGGGTGACGACGGGCTTCGGCGCCGTCGGCGTGATCCGGTCGTCGGAGCGCGACGCGGAGGAGTCGTCCACCGCACGGTCGGCGGGACCCTCGGCGGCGTGGGTGACGGGCGGCTCCTTGCCGCTGTCGGCGACCTGGCCGGCGACCACGACGGCGAGGACGGTGGCGACGGCGGCAGCGGCGACACCGGTGAGGGTGCGCCCCGGGCCGCCCTTGCGCGCGGCCTCCTCCGCCCCGTCCGGGGTCTCGCGGCGCGGCGCGGGGATGAGCGTCCCCTGCTCCGCGTCCTGCCGGGAGGCGGACTCCTCCGGCGCCGCCGCCCGGTGGGAGCCGCGGCGGCCCTCGTACGCCCCGGGACGGGCCGCCGAGCCCTCGTCGTGCTGCGGATGGCCGCCCCGCACGGGGGTGCGGTAGGCGGGGATGCCGTGTGCGGGAGTGCCGGGCGTGCCGTGCGCGGGGGCGTCGAAGGCCGGGGGCGCCGCGGGGGCGCCGGCATACGTGCCGCGCCCGTACGTCGGGACGCCGTGGGCGGGGGTGCCGTGGGCGGGGGTGCCGTACGCCGGGGTGCCGTGCGCAGGGGTGCCGTACGCGGGGAACCCGTGCGCCGGGGTCCCGGCGGGGTCCTCGCCGGCGCCGGGGGCCCGGCGGCGGCGCCCGGTGCCGGGGGCCTGGGCCGGCGGCTGCGCCTGCCCCGCCGACGGGTACTGCCCGGTGGCGGCGGCCGGAGGCGCGGCCGGCGCGGTGGGCGCGGAGCCCTTGCGACTGTGTCGTCCCACGGCCCCGGATCAGCTCCCGCCGTGGTCGGCGATCAGTTCCCGGGCGGCCTGGGCGACCGTCTCGGGGTACTCCATCATCGCCACGTGCCCCGCGTCGGGGAGCGTCAGCAGGCGCGAGCCGCGGAAGGCGGCGGCCGCCTTCCGGGCCATCCGGTACGAGACGAGCCGGTCGCGCCCGCCGTAGACGAGGAGGGTCGGGGCGAGGACCCGTTCGGCCTGGCGCCACAGCCCGTGCTGCCCGCCGAGCGTGTAGGCGTCGACGATGCCGCGCGAGGAGCGGGCCATGGCGTCCCAGAAGTAGGGGAGCTCCAGACGCCGCTCCATCTCCTCCACCGCGTGCAGGAGGCCCTCGTCGGTGACCCGCGCGGGATCTCCGTAACAGAGGGAGAGGACACCGCGGACGCGCTGCTCGGGCGTCCAGTCCCGGGAGAGCCTCGCGAAGAGCGCGGCGACGCCCGGCACGGCCAGCATCACGGTGGGCCAGGCGGTGCGCTGGGCGCGCAGCTCCGGCAGGGCCGGGGAGACCAGGGTCAGGGTGCGGACCAGGTCGGGCCGGGCGGCGGCCACCCGGGTGGCGACGGCGCCGCCGAGCGAGTTGCCGAAGAGGTGGACGGGGCCGCGCCCGCCGGCGTCCAGGAGCCGGATGACCGCGCGGGCGTGTCCGGTGACCGTGTAGTTGCCGTCGTCGGGCGGCGGGGAGTCGCCGAAACCGGGCAGGTCGACCGCCTCGCCGTCGAGCACGTCCGCCAGCAGGGGCATCAGCGCCGACCAGTTCTGCGAGGAGCCGCCGAGGCCGTGCACGTACAGCGCGGGCGCCAGGCCGGGCCGGTCGCCGGGCCGCGCGCGCACGGTGAGGGTGAGGCCGGGGAGTTCGACGGAGCGGAGCTCCTCGCCGTCGGCGACCCGTACGGCGCGGGTCCGCGACGCGGGTGGTGCGGCGGATGCGGTCCGTTTTTCCGGCAGCTCGGTCGAGGACATGGCCGCAATATTACGAGACGATCACGCGGCTCCGCGTGTGGGTGCCGTCACAAGTGCGTGTGCGGCGGGGCGCGGGTGCTCCTACGCTCGAAGAGAGGGCCATCGGAGAGGACCGCGACCCGCATGCCGGAGGGAACCCGCATGACTGTCGATCCGTCCGAGCCGGACACATTCACGGAGGAAGAGGTCGTCTTGCTGGAGCAGGAAATCCCGGAGGCCGACGCCGCTGAGCAGCACACGGAACTGCAGCAACGCGAGGACGAAGCCGTCCCCCATATCGAGCAGGAGTCGGCGAACGAGGCTGACGCGTCCGAACAGGCGCGCGTGGTCGCCCTGGACGAAGACGACTACCGCTGATTTGTTCGGTTTAATCTTGAATCGACTGTCGACCGGAACGTCCGGTCCGTGAAATTCTGCGTTCGCACCGCGCACAGCCGGGTTACCCAAAAGTACGATGGCGGCGCGGCGCGACAGCGCGCATGGATCGATTCTTGGGAGGCCGCGTGAGCGCCATCGAGCAGACAGAGGCAGCACGCCCTCGGGGCACGCGCCTGCCGCGACGTGCCCGACGGAACCAGCTGCTCGGCGCGGCCCAAGAGGTCTTCGTCGCCCAGGGGTACCACTCCGCCGCGATGGACGACATCGCCGAGCGGGCCGGCGTCAGCAAGCCGGTGCTCTACCAGCACTTCCCCGGGAAGCTGGAGCTGTACCTGGCCCTGCTCGACCAGCACTGCGAGGCCCTCCTCCTGTCGGTGCGCACCGCGCTGGCCTCCACCACCGACAACAAGCTCCGGGTCGCGGCGACGATGGACGCGTACTTCGCGTACGTCGAGGACGAGGGGGGCGCCTTCCGTCTCGTGTTCGAGTCCGACCTGACCAACGAGCCCGCCGTGCGCGAGCGCGTGGACCGGGTGAGCCTGCAGTGCGCCGAGGCGATCTCGGACGTCATCGCCGAGGACACCGGTCTGTCCAAGGACGAGTCGATGCTCCTCGCCGTGGGTCTGGGCGGCGTCTCGCAGGTCGTGGCCCGTTACTGGCTGTCCAGCGAGTCCCCGATCCCCCGTGACAAGGCGGTCGCGCTCCTCACCTCCCTCGCCTGGCGCGGCATCGCCGGCTTCCCGCTGCACCCGGTGGACGGCCTGCTCGGCGCCGAGGGCCACTGAGCATTCCCGGGGGCTGTTCGCTCCTGGCGTGCAGCGGCTGCACCGTGCGCGTCCCCTCACCGGGCTAATGTGTGCAGCGTACGGCGCACTCAATCGCGCAACGCTGACCGTTCGGAGGGACATAGCCGTGGAGGTCAAGATCGGCGTGCAGCACGCACCCCGGGAGATCGTTCTGGAGAGCGGGCAGTCCGCCGAGGAGGTCGAGCGCGCGGTGGCCGACGCGCTGGCCGGCAAGGCGCAGCTGCTCAGCCTGTCGGACGAGAAGGGTCGCAAGATCCTCGTTCCGGCCGAGAAGATCGCGTACGTGGAGCTCGGCGAGCCCGCCGTCCGCCGCGTGGGTTTCGGCGCGCTCTGAGCCCGCGGAACACGAAGGAAGGCCCGGTGGACCGTCTCGGTCCACCGGGCCTTTCGTATGTCCGTATGGCCACGTCAGGGCGTACGGAAGGATTGCGTTCCGCCCCTCAGGGGTAGGAGGTCCCCGACCGCACCACCCGCCCCGCAGCACACCGCGAGGTGATCCGCAGTGTTCCTGGAAGCCCTCGGTTCCGCCCTGCTCGGTTTCGCCCTGGCATGGGTCGCCGTGCAGCGGCTCGCCGGCCGCCTCCCCGTCCGGGGCAGAGTCCTCGCCACCGGCACGCTCGGCGGGGTGTTCGGGGCCCTCGTCACCCACGGGGCCCTGGGACCGGGCCACTTCGCCGCCACGCTGATCGGCGCCGTGGCCGTGGCGGCGGTGCTGCTCTCGCTGCTCATCCGCCCGTCGAGGCGTCGGCTGCGCCGATCAGCGGCGGCGTGAACAGCGCCGCCCGGCCCTCCCGTTCCTGATCCGCCGCGCTACGCGGCGAGGCCCAGCGCGGCCATCCGCTTGGTGTGCGCCTCGGTGATCCGGGAGAACATCCGGCCCACCTCCGCGAGGTCGAAGCCGTCCGCCACGCCGCCGACGAGCATCGTCGACAGCGCGTCGCGCTCGGCGACCACGCGCTGCGCCTGCGAGAGCGCCTCGCCCATCAGGCGGCGCGCCCAGAGCGCGAGGCGCCCGCCGACGCGCGGGTCGGCGTCGATGGCGGCGCGCACCTTCTCCACGGCGAAGTTGCCGTGGCCGGTGTCGTCCAGCACGGAGAGGACCAGCGCGCGCGTGTCGGAGTCGAGGCGGGCCGCGACCTCCCGGTAGAAGTCGCTCGCGATGGAGTCGCCGACGTACGCCTTGACCAGGCCCTCCAGCCAGTCCGACGGAGCGGTCAGGCGGTGGAAGTCGTCCAGCGCCCGGGCGAAGGGCTCCATGGCGGCGGTCGGCTCGGCGTCGACGGCCGCGAGGCGGTCGCGCAGCTGCTCGAAGTGGTGGAACTCGGCCGAGGCCATCTTCGCCAGCTCCGCCTTGTCCGCGAGGGTGGGCGCCAGCTTGGCGTCCTCGGCGAGCCGCTCGAAGGCCGCCAGCTCTCCGTAGGCGAGGGCGCCGAGGAGGTCGATCACGGCGGCGCGGTACTGCGGCTCGGCGGAAGCGGTGGCCCAGTCCTCGGCGGCGATCCCGGTGGGCGTGGCGTTGTCAGGCGTCTCCATGGAGCGCACAATAGCCCGCCCGCGGACCCCGGTAAGGCCCTGGTCAGTCAGTGTGACCGTGCCCTCATCACGTTTTCTCCCAACACACATGCGCGATTCCGGGGTACAGTGATAAAGCGCCTGCCGAGTATGCGGACATGCTTTCGCACGTTCGGACGTAACCGGTAGGCCGACTCATGAATGAGGATGCCCGGTCGGTGGCCCGATCGGCTCCGGCCCGACAGCCCTTCCGGCGGACCCGCGGAAGGGTCACCCTCAGCGGTACGACGCTCGAGCGACGGCAGTGGTCCCGTGCCACCCGGCAGCGATCTCAACGATCCGGCCGGAAGGATCCCGGCACGGTACGACCCCCTTCGTTCGCCTCGCGCCGCGTCTCACAGAAGAGGCAGCACCCTGACTACGACTTTCCGAGAGCTCGGAATCCTCCCCGAGACGGCCGAGGCCCTGGAGGCCGTCGGCATCGTCACCCCCTTCCCCATCCAGGAGATGACCCTCCCGGTCGCCCTCACCGGCACCGACGTCATCGGCCAGGCCAAGACCGGCACGGGCAAGACCCTCGGTTTCGGTCTGCCCATCCTGGAGCGCGTCACCGTCCCGACGGACGTCGAGGCCGGCCGCGCCCGCCCCGAGCAGCTGACCGACGCCCCGCAGGCGCTCGTCGTCGTGCCGACCCGCGAGCTGTGCCAGCAGGTCACCAACGACCTCCTGACCGCCGGCAAGGTCCGCAACGTGCGCGTGCTCGCCATCTACGGCGGCCGGGCCTACGAGCCCCAGGTCGAGGCGCTGAAGAAGGGCGTCGACGTCGTCGTCGGCACCCCCGGCCGCCTGCTCGACCTGGCCGGCCAGCGCAAGCTCGACCTGTCCAAGGTGAAGGTCCTCGTCCTCGACGAGGCCGACGAGATGCTCGACCTGGGCTTCCTGCCCGACGTCGAGAAGATCATGAACATGCTTCCGGCGAAGCGCCAGACGATGCTGTTCTCGGCCACCATGCCGGGCGCGGTCATCGGTCTCGCGCGCCGCTACATGTCGCAGCCGACGCACATCCGCGCCACCTCGCCCGACGGCGAGGGCGTGACCGTCGCCAACATCAAGCAGCACGTCTACCGCGCGCACTCGATGGACAAGCCCGAGATGGTCTCCCGCATCCTGCAGGCCAACGGCCGCGGGCTCGCGATGATCTTCTGCCGCACCAAGCGCACGGCCGCCGACATCGCCGAGCAGCTGGAGCGGCGCGGCTTCGCCTCCGGCGCCGTCCACGGCGACCTCGGCCAGGGCGCCCGCGAGCAGGCGCTGCGCGCCTTCCGCAACGGCAAGGTCGACGTCCTCGTCTGCACCGACGTCGCCGCGCGCGGCATCGACGTCGAGGGCGTCACCCACGTCATCAACTACCAGTCGCCGGAGGACGAGAAGACGTTCCTCCACCGCGTGGGCCGCACCGGCCGCGCCGGTGCCAAGGGCACCGCGGTGACGCTGGTCGACTGGGACGACATCCCGCGCTGGCAGCTCATCAACAAGGCGCTCGGCCTGGACTTCCACGACCCGGTGGAGACGTACTCCAGCTCTCCGCACCTGTTCGAGGAGCTCGACATCCCGGCCGGCACCAAGGGCATCCTGCCCCGCGCCGAGCGGACCCGCGCGGGTCTGGGCGCGGAGGAGCTGGAGGACCTGGGCGAGCCCGGCGGACGCCGTGCGCGCGGCCCGAAGGCCGACCGCCAGGAGCAGACCGAGGAGCGCCCGGCGCGCACCCGCGCCCCGCGTCAGCGCCGCCGCACCCGCGGCGGCGAGCTCGGCGACGCCCCGGCGTCGGCGGCCCCGGCCGTCGAGACGTCGGCTCCGGCCGCCGCAGCGGCGGACGAGGACCGGACCGAGTCCGGCCCGCGCACCCCGCGCCGTCGCCGTCGCACCCGTGTCGGCGCCCCCGGCGCCGCGGTGGCGCAGGCTCCCGTCGCCCGGGCCGCCGTCGCCCAGGAGGCACCCGTGGCCGAGCCGGCTCCGGCCGCCGTGGCCGCCCCGGTGAGGGAAGCCGCTCAGGCCCCGGCCGCCGCGGCTCCGGCGGAGGAGCCGAAGGCTCCCCGCCGCCGTGCGCGCGCCCCCCGCCAGGAGGCCGTGACGGCCGCTCCCGCCGCCCAGGCCCCGGTGGCCCAGGAGGCGGCTCCGGCCCCGCGCCGCCGTCGTCCGCGGGTGATCCGGCCGGCCGAGGACACCGGTTCGTTCCAGACCGTCGAGACCGCCGCGGCCGCCCTGCGCGCCGCAGCGGCAGCTCCGGCCGTCGCAGCGGCCCCGGTCGTCGCCGAGGCCCCGGTGGCGGAGGAGCCGAAGGCGGCTCCGCGCCGCCGTGCCGTCCGCAAGGCCACCGGTGCCCCGGTGACCGAGCAGGTCGTCGTCCCGCAGGCCGCGGCCCCGGTCGTCGAGACCCCGGTCGCCGAGGCCCCCGAGGTCACGGCCGAGGTGCCCGCGCCGCGCCGCCGCCGTGCGGTCCGCAAGGCCACCGGCACCGCGGTGACCGAGGCCCCCGCGGCCGAGGCCCCGGTCGTCGCGCCCGTCGTCGAGACGGTGGCCGCGCCGGTCGTGGAGGAGGCTCCCAAGGCCCCCGCCCGCGGCCGTCGCACCGCCCGCCGCCCCGCCGGCTCCCCGGCCACCGCCGAGGCACCCGCCACGGTGGTCGTCGAGACGGTCGCCGCGCCCGTCGTGGAGGAGGCCCCCAAGGCCCCCGCCCGCGGCCGTCGCACCGCCCGCCGCCCCGCCGGCTCCCCGGCCACCACCGAGGCACCCGCCACGGTGGTCGTCGAGACGGTCGCCGCGCCCGTCGTGGAGACGGTCGCCGAGACGGTCGTGGAGGAGGCTCCCAAGGCCGCCCCGCGTCGTCGTACGACCAAGAAGGCCGCGGCCGCCGAGCCCGTGACCGAGGCGGTCGTCGAGCCGGTGGCCGAGGAGGCCCCGAAGGCTCCGCGCCGCCGCACCACGAAGAAGGCCGCGGCCGCCGAGGCCGTGGCCGAGGCGCCGGTGGCCGAGGAGGCCCCCAAGGCTCCGCGTCGCCGCACCACGAAGAAGGCGGTCGTGGCGGAGGCGCCCGACGCTTCCGAGCCGAAGACGCCGACGCGTCGCCGGACGACGAAGAAGGCCGCGGCCGCCGAGGCCGTGGCCGAGGCGCCGGTGGCCGAGGAGGCCCCCAAGGCTCCGCGCCGCCGCACCACGAAGAAGGCGGCCGCCCCGACCGAGGGCTGATGCCCGTCCCGTGACAGCCGTGCGGCCCGGTCCCTCCCCAGGGCCCACTCGCGGGCCGCCGCCGTGCGGCTCCTCGACCGGACGCCGGT
>NZ_JBFBBC010000010.1:92886-310874 GCF_040689545.1 Streptomyces sp. NPDC051180 | reverse complement strand
CTTCCGCGCCGGATATTCCGTCGTGGCTGGCGCTGTCGGCACGTGCGCAGACCAGCCTCGGGAAGGCCCCGACCCCTATCGCGGCGAAGTTCCCGCGCGGCCGCGGCGGGAGCCGAGGGCACCAGGCCGGCCGGGGGCCCCGCGAACCCCTGCGGAGCGCCGTAGCCGCCGCCGGGCGCCTGCGGCATCGGCGGGGCGGCCCTCCGCGCGCGGGCCGCGGGCGCCGGCGGGGGCACGGGGGGCGGAGCGGCCGCGCCCGCCGCGACGGGCGCCGGCGCGCCCCAGTCGTCGTCGGCCGCGGCGGCCCCGGCGACCGCGCCGCCGGGCCCGAAGGCCGTGGCCGGGCGGGGGCCTGCCGCGTCGTACCCGGCGAACAGGTCCGCGAGGCCGGCCGGAGGCTCACGCCAGCCGGACGGCGCGGGGGCGGCCTGACGGCGGCCGAGCCGGACCGAACGGAGCCGGGGCAGGTCCGTGCGGCGCCGCAGGTCCGCGGTGGAGAAGGCGATGCGCACCCCCGTCCAGTCCTCGTCGGTCCGCTGGGCGACCGACGCCCGCAGCAACAGCCGTCCGCTGCCGTCACCCTGGTGGTGCGTCAGCCGGTAGGTGGGCACCCAGACGGCGCCCGGCACCCCGTACTCCAGCTCCACGCGCACGTGCGTCGCGGCGTCCTCCACACCGTCCAGCGTCAGGACCGCGCAGACCTCCGTCCGCACGTGCGCCGCCGGCGCGTCGGTGGAGGCGCGGGCGAGACGCTCGGCGGCGACGGTCAGGGCGTGCTCGGCCTCGCGCAGCTCCTCCTCCAGCTCCGCCAGGCGCGCGTGCAGCCCCGTCAGCCGCTCGTCCACGAAGTCCGCGAGCTCCAGCCACGCCTCGACGGGGCTCCGCCGGTGCGGGTCCTCACGCTTCCGGCCGGGCGCCACCGGATGGAGTCCCTCGATCTCCTTCACGAGCCCCAGCTGTCGGTCGCGCCGGGCCTCCACCGCCTCGCGCGCGTCCCGCAGCCGCTCCACCTCCCGCCCGAGGCCCTCGGCCGCGCCCGGGGCGACCGGCGCCGCGTCGACCTTGACCCGTGCCTCGGTGACCCGTACTCCCGGGGTGTCCAGCACCCGCGCCCGCAGCGACCCGGGGTCCAGCGACCGCGGCAGCCCCGTCACGACCACCCGGCCGCCGGGAGACACCGTCCCCCGCGCCAGCCGGCGGCAGAGCGCGCCCCGCGCGTACACCACCACCGCGTCCAGAGCCGATTCCCACCGCTCCTCGGACCCACCCGTCATGTGCTCCGCCCCCCTTGGCATCACGCTGCCCGCAGCCTACGCCGAGCCGCGTCGCGGCGTGGCCCGCTCGACCCCCTGCCCCCGCGCCCGGCACGGATGTGGGAGCGTGGGCGGGTGAGTGAGACACCGACGAACACCCTGCAATACCGCGTCGACGGGCGCGACGACGCCCCGGTCCTTGTCATGGGGCCCTCACTGGGGACGACATGGCACATGTGGGACCGGCAGATACCCGAGCTGACCAGGGAATGGAGAGTCGTCCGGTTCGATCTGCCGGGGCACGGCGGTGCGCCCGCGCAGCCGTTCACGTCGGTCGCCGAGCTGGGGGACCGGCTGCTCGCCACGCTCGACGAGCTGGGGGTGCAGCGGTTCGGGTACGCGGGGTGTTCGCTGGGCGGGGCCGTCGGACTGGACCTGGCGCTGCGGGCGCCGCACCGGGTGGCGTCGCTGGCGCTGGTCGCCACGTCACCCCGGTTCGGGACCGCCGACGAGTTCCGGCAGCGCGGGGTGATCGTCCGGGCGAACGGCCTGGAGCCGATGGCCAGGGCCGCGCCCGAGCAGTGGTTCACGCCGCTGTTCGCCGGTGCGCAGCCCGCGATCGTCGACTGGGCCGTGCAGATGGTCCGGACGACCGACCCCGCCTGCTACATCTCCGCCTGCGAGGCCCTCGCCGTCTTCGACGTCCGCGAGGCCCTGGGCAGCATCGGCATCCCGGCGCTCGTGCTCGTCGGCTCGGAGGACCGGGTCACCGGCCCCGCCGAGGCCCGCACCCTGGTCGCCGGCATCGCCGACGCGCGCCTCGCGGTGGTCCCGGGCGCCTCGCACCTGGCCCCCGTCGAGCAGCCCGCCGCCGTCACCGACCTGCTGGCCGAGCACTTCACCGGGGCCGCGCAGGAGTCCAGCGGGACCCTGGCCGTGCCGCCGGTCCCCGCCGCCCCCGTGCCCGCCGCCGAGCCCTCGCCGGCGGTGCCGGAGGCCGAGCCCGCCCCGGCCGGACGGCCCGACCCGTACGAGAAGGGGCTCGGGCTGCGTCGTGAGGTCCTCGGCGACGCCCATGTCGACCAGGCGCTCGCGACGGACCCCGACGGCGCCTTCCAGGAGCTCGTCACCCGCTACGCGTGGGGCGAGGTCTGGGGCCGCGAGGGGCTGGACCGGCGCACCCGCAGCGCCGTCACCCTCACCGCGCTGATCGCCGGGGGGCACCGGGAGGCGCTCGCCGACCACACCCGGGCCGCCCTGCGCAACGGCCTGTCGACCGAGGAGATCCGCGAGATCGTCCTCCACGCGGGCGTGTACTGCGGCCTGCCGGCCGCCGAGACCGCCCTGCGGGTGGTCACCCGCGTCGTCGAGGAGGAGACCACGCCCCCGGCGTAGCCTGGACGGCGTGAAGCTGACGAAGAAGTCCCACGCGTGCGTACGGCTGGAGAAGGACGGGCGGACGCTCGTCCTCGACCCGGGCATGTTCACCGAGGAGGACGCGGTCCGCGGCGCGGACGCCGTGTTCGTCACCCACGAGCACCCGGACCACTTCGACGAGGGCCGGCTGCGCGCCCTCCTCGAAGCCGACGCGGCCGTCGAGGTCTGGACGCTCCGCAGCGTCGCGGAGCAGCTCTCGGCGGCCTTCCCCGGACGCGTCCACACCGTCGGGCACGGCGACGCCTTCACGGCCGCCGGGTTCGACGTCCAGGTCCACGGCGAGCTGCACGCGGTGATCCACCCGGACATCCCCCGCATCACCAACGTGGGCTTCCTCGTCGACGGCGCCGTCTTCCACCCCGGCGACGCGCTCACCGTCCCCGACCACCCCGTGGACACCCTGCTGCTGCCCGTCATGGCCCCCTGGAACAAGATCTCCGAGGTCATCGACTACGTCCGCGAGGTCAAGCCGCGCCGGGCGTACGACATCCACGACGCGCTGCTCACCGACCTCGCCCGGCCCATCTACGACCGCCAGATCGGCGCGCTCGGCGGCACCGACCACCTGCGTCTGGCACCGGGCGGCTCCGCCGACGTCTGATCGCCGGGCGGGGGGTCCGGGGGAGCGGTCCCGGGCGGCGCACCGGCCGACTGTCACACCCCGCCAGTAGGCTTGCGGGCATGCGCATCGCCACCTGGAACGTCAATTCGATCACCGCCCGGCTGCCCCGGCTCCTGGCCTGGCTGGAGAGCACCGGCACGGACGTGCTGTGCATCCAGGAGACCAAGTGCACCGCCGAGCAGTTCCCCACCGAGGAGCTCCGCGCCCTGGGGTACGAGTCGGCGGTCAACGCCACGGGCCGGTGGAACGGCGTGGCCCTGGTCTCCCGGGTCGGTCTCGCCGACGTCGTGACCGGCCTGCCCGGCGGCCCGGAGTACGAGGGCGCCGAGGAGCCCCGGGCGATCTCCGCGACCTGCGGCCCGGTCCGCGTCTGGTCGGTCTACGTGCCGAACGGCCGCGAGATCGCCCACGACCACTACGCGTACAAGCTGCGCTGGCTGGAGGCGCTCAAGGCCGCCGTCGCGGACGACGCGGCGGGCGGGCGCCCCTTCGCCGTCCTCGGGGACTACAACATCGCCCCGACCGACGACGACGTCTGGGACCGGTCGCTCTTCGAGGGCGCCACCCACGTGACGGAGCCGGAGCGGGCCGCGCTGGCCGGTCTGCGGGAGACCGGTCTGACCGACGTCGTCCCGCGCCCCCTGAAGTACGACCACCCCTTCACGTACTGGGACTACCGCCAGCTCTGCTTCCCGAAGAACAAGGGCATGCGCATCGACCTGGTCTACGGCAACAAGCCCTTCGCCGAGGCCGTCTCGGACAGCTACGTGGACCGCGAGGAGCGCAAGGGCAAGGGCGCGTCGGACCACGCCCCGGTCGTCGTCGACCTCGACGTCTGACCGCCGCCCCGCCCGGCGGCGGAGATCGTTTCCGCGCGCCGGGTGGTCGAGCGGCAGGTGGCGGTGCGACGCTGTTCGGATGAACATCCCGTTTCTGGACAACTGGCGCAAGCGACATGAGGCCGAGCCGACCGACTCCCCCCTGGCCGCGGCGTTCGACCGCGACCCGGAGGGAGTGGCCGAGCTGCTCTCCGAGTGCGAGCTGCTCCGTGCCCGTGTCGGGACGGCCGGGGTGGTGCTCGACGACACCCCGCGCTCCCTCCAGGAGCTCGACCAGCTGCCACCGCGCTGGCGGAACGATCCGGAGGAGCTCCCCTGGATCGGCAACGACGCCGGGCTCTACCTCGGCACCGTCGTCGTCCGGAACGTCCCGGGCGCGCGATGGCAGGTGTGGCCGGGCGGCGGACCGGTGGTGCGCCTCGCCTCCGGCCGCGAGATCCAGGTCGTCGAGGCCGGGCTCGACTGGGCGATGACGGGCTCGCCGGAGCTCTCCCAGGTGTACGCCGAGGCCGCCGAGTGCTGACCCGGGACCCGGCCCGCGCCACCCCCCTGCAGTAAATACGGCTTATTCCGGTTCCATGCGTGTCGAACCTGAAGTCCCTTTCCTCCGTGGAACGTTTGCGCTGACCGCGACACCGCCGACAAGGGGGCAGGGCAGCGCATGGCCGTCGCTCCGGCCGAACCGGGAACGCTGCTGCCGGGAACGCAGTAGCCGGTGTGGGGCCCTGCCCGCCCGGCAGCAGCCGGTGTGGGCCCTGCCCGCCCGGCAGCAGCCGGTGATCACTCCTGCCGCAGAGGCACCGACACGTACGACGGGTCGGCCGCCGGGGAGGAGAAGGTCAGCTGCGCGCCGGTCGGGTTGTGCTCGATGTACAGCGGGTCGACGGTGTCGACGACCAGGGCGAGCCGGTGCCCGGCGGGCACGTCGTACGCCGTGGAGAACAGCTCCAGGTCGACGGCGAACGGCTGCCCCGGGGTGCGGTCGTGGAAGGTGTACGGGGCGTTGCTCACGAGTTTGCCGAGCCCGAGCGGGCCGACGTCGTAGAGGTAGGCGACGAGGGTGCCGCTCTCCTTCGTGGAGGTCACCGTGGTGTGCACCGTCGCCGTGCCGCGCACCCGCTGCGCGGTGTCGTACCGCTCGGACTGCCAGACGCCGGCGAAGGCGCGGGGGAGCAGCGGGACGGACACGACGGGCGGGGTGCGGAGGAACTGGTCCAGGGCGTTGGTGAGCAGGGTGATGCCGCCGTTGGCGCCGGAGTCGACGTTCGCCAGGATGCGCTTCGTGCCGTCGAGGCCGAACTTCCGCTGGTCCGCGTTGACCGACTTCCAGTCGGGGTAGCCCTCGTAGCCGCCGGTGGAGCGGGACTTGAGCTGAACGGGCTGCTCTTGGTCGACGCCGTTGTCGGCGCCCTTGAGGTAGCGGTCGAACCAGCGGTGGGCGCTGGTCCAGGTGTCGTTGGGGAGCCCGAACAGGCCGGTCGCCTCGGCGGTGGCGTGGTCGCCGGGGCGGAACTCCAGGCGCTTGGGGCCGGTGAGCTTCTCGTAGAAGCTCGCGTACTGGTTGGGCGGGAAGATCGTGTCGCCCCAGGCGTTGCCGAGCATGATCGCGGCGCCGTTGGCGTTGATCCGGTCCAGGTACGCGGCGGGGGACCGGGTCCGTCCCCAGGCGATCATCTCGTCCTCCTTGTCGAGGTTCGACGAGAGGAAGTCGCCCAGGATCTCCTTGAGTTCGGGCCCGGGGCGGCCCGTGAGGTAGCCGGCGCCACCGAGCAGCGCGGCGGCCTGGAGGTGCTGGGTGCGTCCGCTGTAGATGGACTCGATCAGGTCCGCCCAGCCGCTCAGCGCGGCGACGGCCTTGATCCGCGGGTCGTGCGCGGCGGCGAGCAGGCTGATGCCGGCGCCGTAGCTGACCCCCGCCATGCCGATGTGTTCCGGGTCCGAGGGGGTGTTCGCCAGCGCCCAGTCGATGACCTTCGACGCGTCGGCGACGTCCTTCGGTCCCGCGGTCTCGATCTCCCCGCCGGACTGCCAGAAGCCGCGGGAGTTGTAACTCACCACCACATAGCCGGAGTCGGCGAGTTGCTGTGCCTGCGCCAGGTACTCGATCTGCGGCATCGCCCAGCTGGTGGGCAGCACGATCAGCGGGTGGGCGCCGCCTCCGGCGGGGGTGACGACGTTCGCCTTGAGGACGGTGCCGCCGTCGCCGGCGATGTCGACGAACCGGACGCCGCTCCTTCCGGCGGTGACGGCCTCCGCGGCCTGCGCGCCGGGCGCGAGTCCGAGCGCCGTCCCGGCCGCGAGGGCGGCCGAGACGGCGAGGACCAGGGATGTACGCACGGGTCACTCCTCACTGGGGCACTGATGGGGGGCAGTGAAAGTGACCCGACGGTAACCGGCCAGGCTTACCCGTGGTAACCGGTCGGTATGTTACGCACGAGTAACGATTGGGTGAGGCGCGCGGAGGGCCGTCGCCTCCGCCAGGTCCGCGTGGGCGTCCCCGTACCGCCCGGCGGCGGCGAGGAACATCGAGCGGTCGGTCAGGGACCGGGCGAGGGCGCCGGGGTCGGCGGTGAGGAGGCGCGCCAGAGCCACCCCCTCGTCGAAGAGGGGGCGGAGCGACTCCTCCAGTCCCGGGTGCCGGGGCCCGTCGTCCCAGCGCGCGGCGGACCGCGCGGTCAGGCGGCGGTGGGCGGACAGGGCCTCCCGCGTCCGGCCCGCCTCGGCGAGCCGCGTCGCCTCCGTCCGCAGGGCGGGAATCGCGGCGAAGTACGCGCCCCGGGTGTCGGGCGACCACTGGAGGCGGTCGGCCCCGAAGGGCGGCAGCGGCGCGTCCCGGGACGCCGCGGGCTCCTCCGCCCGGCACGACAGGGCGAGCAGGACCACCCAGGAGGAGCCGGAGCCGCGGGTCGTGATCTCGCCCGCCTCCCCCAGGCGCGCGAGCACCGCGAGAGCCTCCCGCCGATCGGCCTCGGCCTCCTCCGGGCGCCCGGCGGCGTCCAGCGTCCCCGAACGGTGCGTCAGCTCCCACACCAGCCGGGCCGCGGTGCACGATCCGTCCTCGGCCCCCTTCCGCGTGGCGTCCACGGAGCCCTCCAGCGCGACCGCCGCCTCACCGTGCCGCCCGGCCGCCTCCAGCTCCGCCGCCCACCGGACCGCGTCCTCGAAGTCGACCGCAGGCGACCCGGCGGCGGCGCCCCGCCCCAGGATCTCCGCCGCCTCCGCGTGGCGGCCCTCCTCCGCCAGCACGTCGGCCAGCCGTCCGTGCGCGTGGACCGGACTGTGCACCTGCCCGCGCTCGAAGGCGATCCGTCCGGCCTCGGCCATCTCCTCGCACACCGCCAGCCCTTCGGCCCGCCGTCCGCCGGCGAACAGTGCGCGCTGGTGGAACCACAGGGCGCCGCAGAGCGCCTGCAGCCGGTTCGGTTCGTCGGCGCCGATCCGTCGGGCGGCATCCACCGCCTCGGCCGTCAGCTCCAGTTCGCGTTCCGGGCGGCCCGCGCGCGCCACCTCGCAGCCGAGCGAGGTCAAGGCGTCCGCCAGCTTCGGGAGATACGCCGCCGGGCTCACCCGCGACAGCACCCGATACGCCTCGACCTGCTCCGCCGGGCTCAGCCGGTCGGATCCGAGCAGCATCGTCCGCGCCCTCAGCACCGCATCATGATCGACGTTCTCGGAGTGATTCATGACGGAGATTCTGAGGGCCGGGCACGGCACCGGACCAGGCTCCCGAAGTGTGCGATCGGTCCTACGAAAAACGCCCCTGACCTGTCATGATGGTGATGTCTTGACCCCTGGGGCACTTCTGTCGGGAGGCACGGTGGGGGACGCGAACGGCACACCGGACGTCTTCGACCCCCGGCTCTACGCGGCCGGTGTCCCGCACGACCGCTTCCGCGCACTCCGCGACCGCGCCCCCGTCGCGCGCCAGGCGGAACCCGAGATCCTGGGCTGGCCCGCCGGGCCCGGCTTCTGGGCCGTCACCCGGCACGCCGACGTGGTGCGGGTGCTGAAGGACTCGGAGACGTACTCCTCCCACCTCGGAGCCACCCAGATCCGCGACCCCGACCCGGCCGACCTGCCCTTCATCCGACGCATGATGCTCAATCAGGATCCGCCGGAGCATGGTCGGTTGCGACGGCTCGTGAGCCGGGCGTTCACTCCGGGGCGTATCGAACGGTTCACCGTGACGGCGCGGGAGAGGGCCCACGGACTCCTCGCGGAGGCGGTCGCGAGCGGCGGCGAGGTGGACCTCGTCGGGACCGTCACCGACGACTACGCGCTCCTCAACCTCACCGACCTGCTCGGGGTGCCCGCGAGCGACCGCGGGCTGCTGCACGCCTGGACCGAGCGGGTCATCGCCTACCAGGACCCCGACGAGCCGCCCGTCCTCGACGCCGGGGGCCGGCCCGTGAACCCCCGGTCGCCCGCCATGCTCGCCGAGATGTTCGGCTACGCCCAGGAGCTCGCCGCGTACAAGCGGTCGCATCCCGCCGACGACGTCATGACCTCGCTGGCCACCTCCGAACTCGCCGACGGGGAACTGGAGATGTTCTTCTTCCTGCTGACCGTCGCCGGAAACGACACGGTCCGCAGCGCCGCTCCGGGCGGCCTCCTCGCACTCGCCGAGCACCCCGGCGAGCAGCGGAGGCTGTGGAACGGCGAGGTGCCCATGGAGACGGCGGTCGACGAACTCCTGCGCGTGCACCCGCCAGTGCTGTCCTTCCGCCGCACGGCGAGCCGCGACACCGAACTGGCGGGGCAGCACGTCCGCGCGGGCGAGAAGGTCGTCGTCTTCCACGCCTCCGCCAACCACGACGAACGCGTCTTCGCCGCGCCGCACCGCCTCGACCTGGGCCGGACGCCGAACCCGCACGTCTCCTTCGGCGACGGCCCGCACGTCTGCCTCGGCGCCCACTTCGCCCGGCTCCAGCTCCGGGTGCTGTACGAGGAGGCGCGCGCGGCCTGCGGAGGCGTGGTCCTCGCCGGGCCGCCCCGCAGGCTCGTGTCGAACTTCGTCAACGGGATCAAGTCGCTGCCGGTGCGGCTGCGGGAGCCGTGAGGGCGAGCCGCGTGACGTCGGCGACGAGCTCCACCACGTCGGGGCCGTACGCCTGGGTGTTGACCACCTTCAGGAGCAGGACGAACGAGCCCGAGCGGTGGGCGCGGGCCAGCGTCCTGTGGTGGCGAGCCAGATAGCGGGTCGCCGCCTGGTTGGTGATGGCCCGCTGCCCGCAGAAGAGGAAGACCGGCCGACCGCCCTCGCCGGCGGTCAGCCGGGCGAGTATCACGTACTCCGTGACCCCCTTGTCCATCGGGTAGCTGTCGGTGCCGACCGTGATCGACCCCTGGGTCTCGGAGGGTTGGACGTCCACGTTCATCGTCACGCCGGGGAGCAGGGTCGCGAGATGGGCGGCCATGCGCCGGTTGGAGTAGGGGCCGCCGACACAGAACTCGGTGCGGTCGCCGAAGCCCTGGTGGGCCACGTCGTGCGCCAGGATGCGGGCCTGTGCGCCGCAGTCCTTGATGAGGGCGGAGAGTTCGAGCATCGCGAACACGTCGAAGCGGTGCACGACGTTGTCGCCGCCCGCCTCCCGGTTCACCACGAGCAGGCACTCCGAGCCGCCGGGCAGGCCGAAGAACGCCTGCTTGCGGCGGAGCCCCCGCCTCCAGAGGTAGGTGCGGGACAGCCACCCGAGGGAGGCGCTGACCCCGGTCGCCAGGACTCCGAGCACGATGTTCCGCACGTCTTCGTTCATGGGCGGGCATGGTAGCGGCCGACCGGCCCCTTGTTCGAGGCGGTCCTGACGGAAGGGGCGGGCGGAAGTTACGCTGCGCGGACGGTTGTTGACTGGAGGTAGGAATGCGTCGCTCCGCCGCTGGGAAGGTCTCCGTACTCGCCGTCGCGGCGACGGTGCTCTCGATGGGTGCCGCCGCCCCGGCCCCGTCCCCGCCGAGCGCGCCGCCGCCACCCGTCAAGGAACCCGTCGCCGTCGGGTACGGCGGAGCCGTCGCCAGCGTCGACGCCGACGCCTCGGCCGCCGGTGTCGAGGTGCTCCGCAAGGGCGGCAACGCCGTGGACGCCGCCGTCGCCGTCGCGGCCGCCCTCGGCGTCACCGAGCCGTACTCGGCGGGCATCGGGGGCGGCGGCTACTTCGTGTACTACGACGCGAAGAGCCGCACCGTCCACACGATCGACGGGCGCGAGACGGCGCCCCGCTCCGCCGGCACGGACCTCTTCGTGGAGAACGGCAAGCCGATCCCCTTCGAGGAGGGCCAGACCAGCGGCCTGGGCGTCGGCACCCCCGGCACCCCGGCGACCTGGCAGACCGCCCTCGACGCCTGGGGCAGCAGGCGGCTCGGCACCCTGCTGGAACCCGCCGAACGCCTGGCCCGCCAGGGCTTCACCGTCGACGCCACCTTCCGCGCCCAGACGGCCGCCAACGAGGCCCGCTTCCGCGACTTCCCGGCGACGTCCGCGCTCTTCCTGCCGGGCGGGCAGTTGCCGGTGGTCGGCTCCGCGTTCAAGAACCCCGACCTGGCCCGTACGTACGAGAAGCTCGGCCGCGAGGGCGTCGGCGCGCTCTACCGGGGTCCGCTCGCCCGCGACATCGTGAACACCGTCCGCACGCCCCCGGTCCGCGACGGCGCCACCCGGACCGTCCGGCCCGGCGACCTGACGGAGCGTGACCTCGCCGCGTACCGGACGGAGTTCCGCAAGCCCACCAAGGTCTCCTACCGGGGCCTCGACGTGTACGGCATGGCTCCCTCGTCCTCCGGCGGCACGAGCGTCGGCGAGGCGCTCAACATCCTGGAGGGCACCGACCTCTCCGCCGCCACGCAGGCCGGGTACCTGCACCGGTACATCGAGGCCAGCCGGATCGCCTTCGCCGACCGGGGCCGCTGGGTCGGCGACCCGGCGTTCGAGTCCGTGCCCACGCGGGGGCTGCTGTCCCGGCGGTTCGCCGACTCCCGCGCCTGCCTGATCCGCGACGACGCCGTCCTGACCAGCCCGCTCCCGCCCGGCGACCCCGCGAGCCCGGTGCCCTGCGCGAGCGGCGGGACCGCCGCCCCGACCCCGTACGAGGGCGAGAACACGACGCATCTGACCGTGGCCGACAGGTGGGGCAACACCGTCGCCTACACCCTGACCATCGAGTCCACCGGCGGCAGCGGCATCACCGTCCCCGGCCGCGGGTTCCTGCTCAACAACGAGCTGACGGACTTCTCCTTCGCCCCGGCCAACCCTGCCGTGCACGACCCGAACCTGCCCGGCCCCGGCAAGCGGCCGCGCTCCTCGATCTCCCCGACGATCGTCCTCGACCGTCACGACCGGCCCGTCCTCGCCCTCGGCTCCCCGGGCGGCGCGACCATCATCACCACCGTCCTCCAGACCCTGACCGGCGTCGTCGACCGGGGCCTCCCGCTCGTCGACGCGATCGCCGCGCCCCGGGCCAGCCAGCGCAACCAGGCGACGACCGAGCTCGAACCGGCGCTGTGGAACAGCCCGCTGCGGACGGAGCTGGAGGGCATCGGCCACGGATTCCGGCAGAACCCGGAGATCGGCGCCGCGACCGGCGTCCAGCGCCTCCCCGACGGCCGCTGGCTGGCCGCGGCGGAGACGGTCCGCCGGGGCGGCGGCTCGGCCATGGTGGTCCGGCCTGCGGCCGGCGGGGAGTGACGCCGCGCCACCCGGGGCCCGGCGGGGGGCGTGAGCCCTCCGCGGGCGGTCACAGGGCGGTCAGCACCCGTGGACCGGCGTCCGTGATCGCGACCGTGTGCTCGGCATGGGAGGCGCGCGAGCCGTCGAGGGTGCGGATCGTCCAGCCGTCGCCCGCCGTGTAGTGCCCGTCGGTTCCGCCGCCGATGAGCATCGGCTCGATGGCGAGCGTCATGCCGTGCCGGAGCCTCATGCCGCGGCCCGGGCGTCCCTCGTTGGGGACGCCCGGGTCCTCGTGCATGGTGCGGCCGATGCCGTGGCCCCCGAAGCCGTCGGGGATGCCGTAGCCCGCCTCCCGGCAGACCCGGCCGACGGCGTGCGCGATGTCGCCGATCCGGTTGCCGACGACGGCGGCGGCGATGCCGGCCTCCAGGGCGCGCTCGGCCGTGGTGATCAGGCGGGTGTCCTCCGGCCGGGCGCGGCCCACCGTGAAGCTGACGGCGGCGTCGCCGACCCAGCCGTCCAGCGTCGCCCCGCAGTCGACGGAGACGAGGTCGCCGTCGGCCAGCCGGTCCGAGCCGGGGATGCCGTGCACGATCGCGTCGTTGACCGAGAGGCACACGACCGCGGGGAACGGCACCGGGGCCCACTCGGGGTGGTAGCCGAGGAAGGGCGAGCCGGCGCCCGCCTCCGCCAGGACCTCGCGGGCCGCCCGGTCGAGCTCGGCCAGGGCGACACCGGGTGCGGCGGCCTCCCGCGCGGCCGTGAGGGCCCGTGCGACCACCCGTCCGGCCTCGCGCATCGCGTCCAGGGATTCGTTCGTCTTGATCTCCACCATGCCAATTACTATACCGGTATTAGAATGGCGGCATGGTGCGCACACCCCTGACCCCCGAAGAGCGCGAGCGCGGCGAGCGTCTCGGCATCCTCCTGCGCGCGGCGCGCGGCGAGCGGTCCATGGCCGAGATCGCCGCGGCCGCCGGACTCTCCCCCGAGACCCTCCGCAAGATCGAGACCGGCCGGGCCCCGACGCCGGCCTTCTTCACCGTCGCCGCCCTCGCCGGCGTCCTCGACCTCTCCATGGACGAGCTCGTGGCGCTCTGCGCCCCGGTGCCGGCCTGACGCCTCCGTCGGACCCTTAGGCTCGCGGCATGATCTCCGAGGAACTGCGGCGTGGCCGCTACGTCAGCCTGACCACCTACCGGAAGGACGGCACCCCCGTCGCCACCCCCGTCTGGTACGCCGTCGAGGGCTCCGAGCTGTACGCCTGGACCCGCACCGACTCCTGGAAGGTCAAGCGGCTGCGGAACGACCCCCGGGTCGTCGTCGTGGTCTGCGACGTGCGGGGCAGGATCGCGGACGGTGCCGAGCGGGTCCAGGGCGAGGGGCGGCTCGTGACGGGGGAGGAGCTGGGCCGGATCCGCGGTCTGCTCTCGCGCAAGTACACCTGGCAGTTCTGGCTGACCGACGTGCCCGCCATGATCGCCCGGCGCGGGAAGCGCCCGCACACCGGGATCGTCGTCACCTTCTGAGTCGCGCACCCAGCCGAAAACGGTCCGTAGTCGTCCCGTAACACGACTGCGGTCCAATACCCGCGGACCGGAAGGTTCCAGTCGACCGCGGGGCAGGTGCGTGACGCATGACGGTATATCAACTCCCCTCAGGGGTCGGCTCCTTCACGGAGTGGCTGACGGAGCTGGCCCTGCGCCTGCGGCCGGATGCCGGATGGTACGGCGTCTTCGCCGAACGCGACCCGGCGGGGATGCGCGCCTGCTTCACCGGCACGGAGATCCTGCCCTGGGACGTCGTCGAGGCCCTCCTCCAGGACGCCGGCGAACCCGCCGGCGGACCGTTCGCCGCCCACGGCCGCACCCTCCACGCGGCGGCCGCCGCCGCCCACGACCGCCGGCCCGGCGGCGCCGCCGCACTCGCCGAACGCCGGGCCACGATGGAACGCGAACGCCGCCGCGCCGCGTCCCGCGCCCGCGACCTCGACGACCGGCTCCGCGCCGTCCCGCCTCCCGCACCCGACGAGGCCGCCCGTCTGCGCCACGACCTCGCCTGGACCCGCGACGACCACGCCCGGGCGGTCGCCCGCGTCCGGGAGCTGACGGGCCGCCTGGCCGTCCTGGGCGACGTACCACGGGAGCCGGCGGCGGCGGTCTCCGCGACCGGACGCGAGGCCGCGCGGGCCCCCGTGTCCGCACAGCCACAGCCGCAGCCGCAGCCGCAGCCACAGCCGCAGCCGCAGCCGCAGCCGCAGGCTCCGACTCCCGCATCGGCGTCGGCTCCGGCGCGGGCCGAGACGCAGGCCGAGCCCCCGACGCGGACACGGCCACCGTCTCCGGAAGCCCCGGCCAAGGCCAGACGGCGTCCCCGCGGCGCCCGCTACGCCTGGCTGGAGGAGAGCGCCGAGGCGCGCGAGGAGCAGGCGGTGGTCGTCCTCCCCGCGGGGGGCGCGGCGCCGCGCGGGGCCCGGTTCGGAGGAGCGGCCCCGGACGAGGGGGCGGGCGGCGCGGCCCCGGTGCCCGTGGCGGACGAGGCGGAGGCGGTGCGGGCGGCGGCCAACGCGGTCTACGCGCTGCGGCGGCTGCGCGCCCAGGGCCGCAGCGGCGAGGCGCACGCCCTGCTGTGCGAGGCGCTCGGCGGGCCGCCGGTCCGGCTGCCCGCCCTCGCGACGGAGCTGCACCGGGCCGGGCTCGGTGCCGACTGGGCCACCCTCCTCTGGGAGGCGGCCTCCCTGCCGCCGGTCCGGCTGGCCGCCGTCGCCGGCGCGCTCGCCGACGCGGGCCGGGCCGCCGACTGCGAGCAGCTCCTGCGGCAGGGGGTGGCCCGACCCGTGGATGAACTCGCCGGAGCGTGCTCCGCGCTCCGGGCCGAGCACCACCACCGCGAGGCCCACGCCCTGCTCACCGCCTTCGTCCGCGCCCGCACCCCCGAGGACGCGGCCCACCTCGCCGCCGCGGACCCCCGCACCCTCGTCCCCCGGCTCCTCGACGCCGCCCGCGCCGTCTCCGCCACCCGCGAGCGCGACGTCCACCACGCCCTCCGGGTGGCGGGTCTGGCGTGAGCCCGACGGCCGCGGTGCCGCGGGCCGCGTGGCCGACGCCGGCCCCCGGGCCGAGGACGCGGGCGGCCGCGTACAGGACGCCGGGGAGGCGTGCGGCAGGGGGTCGGGGGTGCGGGTGGGCGGGCTGCCGGCCTTGAGCAATCGGGCGGTGCGGGACGGGTCCGAACGTGTCGGTACGTGTCCGACGTGGACCACTCGGGTATGAAACATGATCGACCCGGCCGCTTCACTGCGGTGGTCTTGCTCCGAGGTGTGACGGGGCTTACGTTCTCCTCCTACGCATCGCGTCTACGTGCGTAGAGGCTCTCTGACGCCGTGCCGAAGGAGCAGCTCATGACCGACGTCGTACGCGCCGCACTCGTCCAGGCGACCTGGACCGGCGACACCGAATCCATGATCGCCAAACACGAGGAACACGCCCGGGAAGCGGCCCGGCAGGGCGCCAAGGTGATCGGATTCCAGGAGGTGTTCAACGCCCCCTACTTCTGCCAGGTCCAGGAGCCCGAGCACTACCGCTGGGCCGAGCCCGTCCCCGACGGCCCCACCGTCTCCCGGATGCGGGACCTCGCCCGCGAGACCGGAATGGTGATCGTGGTCCCCGTCTTCGAGGTCGAGAGCGAGGGCTTCTACTACAACACCGCCGCCGTCATCGATGCCGACGGCTCCTATCTCGGCAAGTACCGCAAGCACCACATCCCGCAGGTCAAGGGCTTCTGGGAGAAGTACTACTTCCGCCCGGGCAACGCCGGCTGGCCGGTCTTCGACACCGCCGTCGGCAAGATCGGGGTGTACATCTGCTACGACCGGCACTTCCCGGAGGGGTGGCGGCAACTGGGTCTCAACGGCGCGCAGTTGGTCTACAACCCGTCGGCCACCCACCGCGGCCTGTCCTCCTACCTCTGGCAGCTCGAACAGCCCGCCGCCGCCGTCGCCAACGAGTACTTCGTCGCCGCCATCAACCGGGTCGGCGTCGAGGAGTACGGAGACAACGACTTCTACGGCACCAGCTACTTCGTCGACCCGCGCGGCCGGTTCGTCGGCGAGCCGGCCTCCGACAAGGCCGAGGAACTCGTCGTCCGCGACCTCGACTTCGGCCTCATCGAGCAGGTGCGCCAGCAGTGGGCCTTCTACCGGGACCGCCGCCCCGACGCGTACGACGGGCTGGTGCAGCCGTGAGCGGCCTCTTCGAGCGGCACCGCGCCGTCATCCCCGACTGGGTCGCGCTGTACTACCGCGACCCCATCGAGATCACCCACGGCGAGGGCCGCCACGTCTGGGACGCCGAGGGGCGCAGGTACCTCGACTTCTTCGGCGGCATCCTCACCACCATGACCGCGCACGCCCTGCCCGAGGTCACCAAGGCCGTCGCCGAGCAGGCCGGACGCATCATCCACTCGTCGACGCTCTACCTCAACCGGCCGATGGTGGAGCTCGCCGAACGGATCGCCGGCCTCTCCGGCATCCCCGACGCCCGCGTCTTCTTCACCACCTCCGGCACCGAGGCCAACGACACGGCGCTGCTGCTCGCCACCGCCTACCGCCGGTCGAACCAGATCCTGGCGATGCGCAACAGCTACCACGGCCGCTCCTTCTCGACCGTCGGCATCACCGGCAACCGCTCCTGGTCGCCCACCGGACTCTCCCCGCTGCAGACCCTCTACGTCCACGGCGGCGTCCGCACCCGCGGTCCGTACGCCGGGTTCACCGACGACCGGTTCATCGAGGCGTGCGTCGCCGACCTCGAGGACCTCCTCGGCCACACCCGCGAGGTCGCCGCACTGATCGCCGAACCGATCCAGGGCGTCGGCGGCTTCACCTCCCCGCCCGACGGGCTGTACGCCGCCTTCCGGCGCGTCCTCGACCGGCACGGCATCCTCTGGATCGCCGACGAGGTGCAGACCGGCTGGGGGCGCACCGGCGAGCACTTCTGGGGCTGGCAGGCGCACGGCCAGGCCGGGCCGCCCGACATCCTCACCTTCGCCAAGGGCATCGGCAACGGCATGTCCGTCGGCGGGGTCGTCGCCCGCGCCGACGTCATGAACTGTCTCGACGCCAACTCCATCTCCACCTTCGGCGGTTCGCCGATCACCATGGCCGCCGGCCTCGCCAACCTCTCCTACCTGCTCGAACACGACCTCCAGGGCAACGCGCGCCGCGTCGGCGGCCTCCTGATCGAACGCGTCCGGGCCGCCTGCGCCCGCGTCCCCGAGGTCCGCGAGGTCCGCGGTCGCGGCCTGATGATCGGCATCGAGCTGACGGAGCCGGGCACCGACCGGGCGAACCCCGACGCGGCCGCCGCCGTCCTGGAGGCCGCGCGGGCGAACGGGCTGCTCATCGGCAAGGGGGGCGGCCACGACACGAGCACCCTCCGCATCGCCCCGCCGCTCTCGCTCACCGTCTCCGAGGCCGAGGAGGGCGCCGCCCTCCTCGAACAGGCACTCGGAACCCTGTAACCGCCCCCTCAAGCAGGGAGAGTCCCGTGAGCACCCGAACCCTGATCAGGGGCGGTCTCGTCGTCACCGCCGCGGACGAGGTCCACGCCGACGTGCTGATCGAGGACGGCCGCGTCGTCGCCCTCGCGGCCCACGGCTCGGACGTGGCGGCCGGCTGGACCGCCGACCGGATCCTCGACGCCACCGACCGCTACGTGCTGCCCGGCGGTGTCGACGCCCACACGCACATGGAGCTGCCCTTCGGCGGCACCTTCGCCTCCGACACCTTCGAGACCGGCACCCGCGCCGCCGCCTGGGGCGGTACCACCACCATCGTCGACTTCGCCGTCCAGAGCGTCGGCCGGAGCCTGCGCGAGGGGCTCGACGCCTGGTACGCCAAGGCCGACGGCAACTGCGCGATCGACTACGCGTTCCACATGATCCTCTCCGACGTCAACGAGCACACGCTCAAGGAGATGGACCGGCTCGTCCAGGAGGGCATCTCCTCGTTCAAGCTGTTCATGGCCTACCCCGGCGTCTTCTACAGCGACGACGGGCAGATCCTGCGCGCCATGCAGCGCTCCGCCGACAACGGCGGGCTGATCATGATGCACGCCGAGAACGGCATCGCCATCGACGTCCTCGTCGAACAGGCCCTCGCCCGCGGCGAGACCGACCCCCGCTACCACGGCGAGGTCCGCAAGGCGCTCCTGGAGGCCGAGGCCACCCACCGCGCGATCCAGCTCTCCCGGGTGGCCGGGTCGCCGCTCTACGTCGTCCACGTCTCCGCGGAGGAGGCCGTCGCCGAGATCGCCGCCGCCCGGGACAAGGGCCTCCCCGTCTTCGGCGAGACCTGTCCGCAGTACCTCTTCCTCTCCACCGACAACCTCGCCGAGCCGGACTTCGAGGGCGCCAAGTACGTGTGCTCGACCCCGCTCAGGCCGAAGGAGCACCAGGCCGCGCTCTGGCGCGGACTGCGCACCGACGACCTCCAGGTGGTCTCCACCGACCACTGCCCCTTCTGCTTCACCGGGCAGAAGGACCTCGGCCGCGGCGACTTCTCCAAGATCCCCAACGGCCTGCCCGGGGTGGAGAACCGCATGGACCTCCTCCACCAGGCCGTCGTGGACGGGCGCATCTCCCGGCGCCGCTGGATCGAGATCGCCTGCGCCACCCCGGCCCGGATGTTCGGCCTCTACCCCCAGAAGGGGACGATCGCGCCCGGTGCCGACGCGGACGTCGTCATCTACGACCCGCGCGCCCGCCAGACGATCTCCGCGAGCACCCACCACATGAACGTCGACTACTCCGCGTACGAGGGGAAGACGATCACGGGCCAGGTCGAGACCGTCCTCTCGCGTGGCGAACTCGTCATCGACCAGCGGAAGTTCACCGGCCGCGCCGGACACGGCGCCTTCACCCCCCGCTCCACCTGTCAGTACCTGAACTAGGAGATCGACGTTGGACTTCGGACTCGTCCTGCAGACCGACCCGCCCGCCTCGGAGGTCGTCGGGCTGATGCGCCGGGCGGAGCGCAACGGCTTCCGCTACGGCTGGACCTTCGACTCGGCCGTGCTCTGGCAGGAGCCCTTCGTCATCTACAGCCGGATCCTCGAGCACACCACGAAGCTCCACGTCGGGCCGATGGTGACCAACCCGGGGACCCGGACGTGGGAGGTGACGGCCTCCACCTTCGCGACCCTGAACGACATGTACGGCAACCGGACCGTCTGCGGGATCGGCCGCGGCGACTCCGCGATGCGCGTCGCCGGCCGCAGGCCCAACACCCTCGCCCGGCTCGGCGAGGCCATCGACGTCATCCGCGACCTCGCGGAGGGCCGCGAGGCGTCCGTGGACGGCAACCCGATCCGTCTGCCGTGGGTGCGGAACGGCAAGCTGCCGGTCTGGATGGCCGCGTACGGTCCCAGGGCGCTCGCACTGGCCGGGCAGAAGGCCGACGGCTTCATCCTCCAGCTCGCCGACCCGTTCCTCACCGAGTGGATGGTCAAGGCGGTCCGCCAGGCCGCCGCGGACGCCGGCCGCGACCCCGACGCCCTCACCATCTGCGTCGCCGCCCCCGCGTACGTCACCGCCGACGACTCCCCGGAGGCCCTGGCCCACGCCCGCGACCAGTGCCGCTGGTTCGGCGGCATGGTCGGCAACCACGTCGCCGACCTCGTGACCAAGTACGGCGAGCACTCCGGCATGGTCCCCGAGGAGCTCACCGCCTACATCAAGGACCGCCAAGGCTACGACTACAGCCACCACGGCCGGGCCGACAACCCCGACACCACCTTCGTCCCCGACGACATCGTCGACCGCTTCTGCCTCCTCGGCCCCGCCGCGACCCACGTCGAGAAGCTCCGCCACCTGAAGACCCTGGGCGTCGACCAGTTCGCCGTCTACGACATGCACGACAACCGCGAGGGCACCATCGACGCCTACGGCTCGGAGATCATCCCACTGTTCGGCTGACACCCGCCCGAGGGAAGGGCCGACCCCGGAGCCGGCCCTCCCCGCTGCCGTTCCTAGCGGGGCGGCTGCCCGGCCGGCGTGGTCTGCGGGGGTACTCGTACCGTGATCAGGTCGGCGACCCCCGCCACCTCGCGCAGCGCCTTCGAGAGCGACAGCAGCACCTGGCGTACGGACTCGATCTCGGCCCGCAGTTCGGCGGCCCGCTCCCACTGCCGTTCGTGCTCGACCGGATCGACGTTGTCCGGACGCGTCGCCTCGTGCGCGGTGAGCAGCGGATGCCACCGGCTGAGCAGGGGCCGGATGGAGAGGTTGAGAACGTTGACCGCCAGCGCCCCGAAGGTCACCTGTCCCGGTGCCACGTGCGGTGCGACCGCGGGCCCGTAGCGGCGCAGAATCTCCCGCGTGGTCGCGAACATCGTGTAGAGCGAGGACAGTGCCTCCCGGAGCAGCCCTTCGTCCTCGCCCATCTCGACGACCGAGATGCGGGTGGCGAGTTCGACGTACAGCTCCCAGGCGGCCTTCCGCTCGACGTCGTCCGGCTGCCACGTCCCGCTGATCTCCCCGACGAAGGGGATCCCGAGCTTGACGTTGACCTCCTGTGTGACGAGCCGGCTGCCCCGACGCCCGCGCCCCCACCGCTCTCCCAAGCCCATCCCGTGAACCCCGCCCCCGCCAACCGCGCATGTCAGCCTATGAGTTACCCGAGACTACACAAGGAATACCGGGCGCAGCGGAAACGGTCGGGGACGAACGTCCCCACGGGATGGTCGCGTTTCCCTCGTGCGGCCGGCTTCGGGCGGTGCCGATTCTGTGGCGTCCATTCGAACTTGCTTGGCAAGCGCAGTGTTTGACGATCTTTCATGTTGTTCTTGGATGCCGCGATGTCACCCCGCTCATGCGGTTCCACAGGCTGACGCGCAGTCGCCGTTCGGCTGCGCTGAGGCGTCTCCGATTGTTACTGTCTCAGGCAGTCGGCGCCGCCAGGGGGGCGGGCGTGGGCAGGCGCGGCCGGACCCACGGAACGCCGCCGGAGAGCGCGCGGCGCGGGCTCGTACGACCGGGGGGACAGCAGCATGCCGGATGAGGAATTACCTCCCGCGGCGCCACGGGACGACGGACCCACGGAGCCCGCCGTGGTGGAGGACTACGACGCCTTCATCTCGTACACGCACCGACCGAACCACGCGCTGGCGAAGGCGATCCAGCGGGGCCTGCTGTCCGTGGGCCGCAAGAGCTGGCGGGCGCCGACCATCAAGGTCTTCCGTGACGAGGAGACCCTCTACTCGACCGGC
This sequence comes from Streptomyces sp. NPDC051180, assembly GCF_040689545.1. Lineage (NCBI taxonomy): Bacteria > Bacillati > Actinomycetota > Actinomycetes > Kitasatosporales > Streptomycetaceae > Streptomyces > Streptomyces sp. NPDC051180. The sequence continues at coordinate 289,797 of NZ_JBFBBC010000010.1, read as the reverse complement.
GATCTGCCGAAGACCCTGCAGCACCACCTCGACCGGTCGCGCCACCTGATCCTCGTGGCCTCTCCGGAGTCGGCGCGTGCGGAGTACGTGCTGGCGGAAGTGGCGTACTGGCTGCAGCACAAGTCGAGCGAGAACATCCTCATCGCGGTGGCGGGCGGAGAGATCAGCTGGCCGTCCGGCGCCCGGGACTTCGACTGGGACGAGACCACCGCGCTGCCCAGGTCCCTGAAGGGCCGACTCTCCACGCAGCCCCTGTGGAGCGACTTCCGAGACCTGAAGAACGAGAAGGGGGACCCGCTCACCCTCCGCGACGAGAGGTTCCTCGGCGAGATCGCCAAGCTCGGCGCACGGCTCCACGGCGTGCAGAAGGAGCAGTTGGTCAGCATCGAGCGGCGCAACCAGCGCAACGCCCTGCGGCGGGCCTACACGGCGATCGCGGTGCTGATGGCCCTCCTCATGACGGTCGGGGTGCTGGCCTTCGTGGCGAACGACCAGCGACAGAAGGCCGAGCAGCGTGCGCGTGAGGCGACCAGTCGCCGGCTCGCGGCCCTGAGCAGGACCGTTCACGGCACCGACGGTTCCCTGCAGTACCTGCTGGCCGCGCAGGCCCAGCGGATGGCGGCGACGACGGAGGCGAGGGGGGCGCTGTTCGAGGCCGCCGCCGGCTCCGACGGCCAGCGGACACAGCAGGGCACACGGTCGCTGGCCCGCCTGGTCGGACACGAACAGGGCGTGGACGCCGTGCGCTTCTCGCCCGGCGGTACCCGGGCCGGGACCGTGGACGGCGTGGGTACCGTGCGGGTCTGGGCCACCGGCGCGCCGGGCGACCCGGTCACCGTGCCGGGCCTGCAACGGCCGCGGCTGACCTTCACCGCGGACGGTGAGTTCGTCGTGTCCGACGGCTCCCACCTGCAGTGGCGGGACGCGGCGACCGGCGCCGTACGCGCGGACCGGGACCTCGGCTTCGTCCCCGGCCACCTCGAATGGCTGGGCAGTGGCCGGACGGTGCTGGTCGCCGGGCCGGACGCCACCGTCGCCGCCGCCCGCCCGGACGGCGGCATCGACCGGGCGCCCGACGCCGGATCGTCCGCCGTCACCTTCCTGGGATCGCCCGCGCACGCGGAGGTCGCCGTCGTGGCCACCGCCGACGGCACGGTGACCGTCCGGCGCAAGAAGGACCTCGCCGTCGAGGAGCGGTGGAATCTGGGCTCCGAGGCAGGCCGCCCGGTCGCGGTGAGCGCCGACGGGACCCGCATCGCCGTCCTCGTGGAGACGTCGGGCAGGACACCGGCCCCCGACGGTACGGGCTTCCCCGTCGCCTCGGTCCAGGCGGTCCGGGGTGGCAAGCGGATCGGGCTGGTGCGGACGTCCGAGTACTACGTGGCCAAGGACGCGACGTTCATCGGGCGCGGCTCCAGCGTGGTCGTGGTCACGAGCGGAGGCGTCGACGGGGCGCCGGGTCAGCTGCTGACGGCCGATCCGGCGAGGAACGAGCCCGCCACCAGCCCGGGACTCGCCGTCCCGACCACCGCGTACGCGGTGCGGACCAGCGACGACGGTCGTCGTCTCCTGGTGGGCGGGGGCGATCCGACCGCCTACATCGACGCGATCGGACCGCGGGACGCCGACTTCGGTGCGAGTGTCCTCCCGGACGGCGTCACCCCGGTGCGACCTCTGAGCGTGGCCGGCGACACCGGCCGGGTCGTGGTCCGGCAGGCGGGCCGGGTGGGGTTCGCGGACATCGGGACGGGAAAGGCGGGCGACGCGGTCAGGGCCACCATGGTCACGGCAGGCGACAGCGCTGCCGTCAGTACGAACGGCAGATGGCTGGTGTCCGCCACCGGAGACGTGTTCGACCTCCGCGACCCGTCCGTGCCGAAGCGGGCGGGACGGATTCCCCCGCCGCGCGGCGCCCTCGCCTTCGACGGCGGCGGGGACCGGGTCGCCTACGTCGCAGGCGAGGCGGACCTCGTCGTCGCCGACCTGCCGTCACTGTCCGTCCGGCACGGCTCCGCCGGTCGCCGGCTGTGCCCCGCGAGCCAGTGCTCCGCGGTCGTCGCCCTCAGTCCGGACGGGCGTACGCTCGCCGTCCGCCCGACCTCGGCGAACGGCTTCACCACTGAACTGCCGGCCGGAGCGGACCCCGCCGACTCGCCCGCGGACCACGGCCGGACACCGCTCGTCCTGGTCTCGCTCCGGGACGGCTGGACGGTCCGGGCCGCCCTCGACCTCGCCGAACCGGGGCCCGTCACGTTCAAGGACGACGAGACCCTGCTCGTGCAGGTGGGCAGGACCCTCCTGACGGTCGACGCCACGGAACCGACGAAGTCGCCGGTGACGCGCGCGGCGGACCAGCGGGGCACCTGGGCCTTCGGGTCCGGACGAGAGGACAAGGACCTTGCCATCGCCGGGCAGTGCGGGATCGCGCTGACCGACCCGCTCACGTGGGGGGAGATCGCCGAGGTCCCCTTCGACGGGGTGAACACCGACGCCGGGTGCGACGGGACCTCCGCGGCCTGGGCCGGCGAGACCCTGCTGACCTCCGACGGCGAGGAGTGCCGTGAGGCCGTCTCCGGCGCCTGTCCCCTGAGGCGATGGAACACGCGCGCCGAGAAACTGGTCCAGCGCGTGTGCGGGCTGGCGGCACGGAACCTCACTCCCGGCGAGTGGAGCCAGTACCTGCCGGAGTGGCCGTACGAGCGGACCTGCCCGGAGTACTCCGGGCCGTCCGGGAGCGAGTCCGGCGCGCCGGGCCCGGGAACGGCTTCCGCCACGCCCGGCGCCCCGGTCCCGGGGACCTCCACGGACTCCCCTCCCGAGCCGACCGCCTCCGCGGCCACACCGACCCGGCCGGCCGCGCCCACGCCGACGCGATCTGCTCCGGCCCTCCCCACCACCGCGTCCGCCGGTCCGTACCCACCCGGCTCCGTACCGGAGGGACCCGGCGGCTGCTCACCGGGTCGGAACGACCTGTACCGCTGCACCGTCGGCAAACGGGGCGGCGCCCCCTACCAGGACTCCCCGACCGGAAAGCCCATGGGCGGCCTCGTCACCCGCGGCGAGCACCCGTTCCTCTGCCAGCGACAGGGGGCGGCCCACACGTACGGCGCCTACCACAACGACTGGTGGGCACGGGTCGTCCTGCGCGAGGCGACCGGGGAGGGCGGCTGGGTCAACGCCGTCTACCTGTCGGGGGGTGACAACGACCGTCCGGTGCCGGGACTCCCCGTCTGCGCGGCGGGGTGAGCGGGGAGACGGGCCATGTGCGGACGGGCCCCTCGTGAGGCCCGATCCGGCGCACGCCCCCCCCGGCACTCCGGTCACGTGCCCGCAGCGCTGTTCAGTTGCTTCTCCAGGGCGGCCAGGGTCCGGTAGCAGTCCAGCACCTGGGCGAGGGAGGAGTTCGGTTCGCGGTGCTCGCGGATGGCGGCGACGAACTCGCGGTCCTGGAGTTCGATGCCGTCCGTCGACACGTCCACTCGGCTGACGTCGATCGGCTCGTCCTTGCCGGTGAACAGGTCGTCGTAGCGGGCGAGGTAGGTGCCGGTGTCGCCGATGTACCGGAAGAAGGTGCCCAGGGGACCGTCGTTGTTGAAGGACAGCGACAGGGTGCAGATCGCGCCGCTCGCCGCCCGCAGCTGGATGGACATGTCCATCGCGATGCCCAGCTCGGGGTGGATCGGTCCCTGTACGGCGTTGGCCTGCACGATCGGCGAACCGGTCTGGTACGCGAACAGGTCGACGGTGTGGGCGGCGTGGTGCCACAGCAGGTGGTCGGTCCAGGAGCGCGGCTCGCCCAGCGCGTTGAGGTTGCTGCGGCGGAAGAAGTAGGTCTGCACGTCCATCTGCTGGATGCGGAACGCGCCGGCCTCGATCCGCCGCCGCACCCACTGGTGGCTGGGGTTGAAGCGGCGGGTGTGGCCCGCCATGGCGACGAGGCCGGTGCGTCGCTGCGCCGCCAGACACGCCTCGGCGTCCCCGAGGGAGGAGGCGAGCGGGATCTCGACCTGGACGTGCTTGCCCGCGTCGAGGCAGGCCAGCGTCTGCTCGGCGTGCAGGGGGGTGGGCGTGGCGAGGACGACGGCGTCGACGTCGTCCATGGCCAGCACCTCGTCCAGGGAGGCCGCGGCGCGGCCCACGCCGTGCTCCGCCGCGAACTTCCGCGCCCCCTCCAGGGTGCCGCTCACCACGGCGGTCACCTCGACGCCCTCGATCCGCCGCAGCGCGGCCGCGTGCTTGGCGCCGAAGGCGCCGCCGCCGGCCAGGGCGATCCGCAGGGTCCGGTTGTCGGTCATGTCACTCCTTCACGGCGGGCTCGTCGGCCCGCGGGCGGTTTTCCAGGATGAGGTGGCCGACGGCGGTGTTGGACGCCGGCACGTGGTAGAAGCGGTGCTTGAGCGCGACCTCGCCGGAACCGTCGACGTCGCTCATCGCGCCGCGGGCCATCAGCCACATGACCAGCTCGATGCCCTCCGAGCCGGCCTCCTCGACGTACTCCAGGTGCGGCACCTCGGCGAGTCCCGCCGGGTCCGCGACCAGCCGGTCGAGGAAGGCGTTGTCCCACTCCCGGTTGATCAGGCCGGCGCGCGGGCCCTGGAGCTGGTGGCTCATGCCGCCGGTGCCCCACACCTGGACCTTCAGCGGCCGGTCGTAGGACTCGACGGCCCTGCGCAGGGCCTGTCCGAGCGCGAAGCACCGGGCGCCCGACGGGACCGGGTACTGCACCACGTTGACGTGGAACGGGATGACCTTGCACGGCCACGTGCCGACGTCGCCGAACATCAGCGACAGCGGGACGGTCAGACCGTGGTCGACGGGCATCTCGTTGACGAGGGTGAGGTCGAAGTCGTCGCGGATCAGGGCGTGCGCGAGGTGCGCGGCCAGGTCGGGGTCGCCCTCGATGCCGGGCACCGGGCGGGGGCCGTACCCCTCGTCGGCGGTGGGGAAGGAGGCCCCGGTGCCCAGTACGAAGGTCGGGACGATCGACTGGTCGAAGGCGCTGGCGTGGTCGTTGTAGACCAGGATGACGACGTCGGGGACGTTCTCCCGCGCCCACTCCCTGGAGTACGCGTACCCGTCGAAGACCGGTCGCCAGTACGGCTCCTCGGCCTTGCCGTGGTCCAGCGCGGCGCCGATCGCCGGCACGTGCGAGGTGAAAACCGCGCCGGTGATCCGCGCGTGCGCGGCCGGGGCCGCGGGGGCGTGCGCGGCTTCGAGGACGGCGTGGTCGATGCGGTTCCCCTCGACCGGGCGGCCGCCGCCGACCATCATGGCGCGGTACTCCTGCTCGGTCATCCCGGTCATGGATCCTGCCATCTGCTGGAACGAGAGTCCCAGCGTGGCACCCCACTTGGCGAGGAAGTAGATGTTGCCGCCCTCGCGCATCGCCGCGTTGAGGTCGCGGTCGAGCAGCGCCTGTTTCTGCTCCTCCCGCAGCGGCCACGCGTCCAGGTAGGCGCGCTCGTCGGCGAGATAGCTCGCGCGGTTCTCCGCGGTCATCAGCGACATGCAGAACTGGTTGAGGTGGTACCCCTTGGCCGACTGCTCGGCGTCGAAGATCGTCGTCCCCGGAACCAGCTTGTAGGTCTTGTCCAGCGCCATGCGGATGCTCCCATCGGGGCGGGTCAGGAGGGTTCGGGCGATGCGTCGGGCCAGTACAGGCGCATCGGGTTGTCGACGAGCAGCCGCTGCCGGAGCTCGGGCGTCGGCGCGATGTGCGGCACGAAGTCGACGAGCAGCCCGTCGTCGGGCATGTGGTCGGTGAGGTTGGGGTGCGGCCAGTCGGTGCCCCACAGCACCCGGTCGGGGAACTCCTCGACCACGCGCCGGGCGAAGGGGACGACGTCGCGGTAGGCGGCCCGCTCCCCGTCGAGGGCCGGCGGACCGTCGGCCGACAGCCGCTCCGGGCACGTCACCTTGCACCAGATGTCGGGCCGGGCCCGCAGGAAGTCCAGGAACGCCTCGAAGTCGGGGCCCCACGGGTCCTTCGCGGTGTCCGGACGGCCCATGTGGTCGACGACCAGCGGGACGGGGATCGACAGCAGGAACTCCCGCAGACCGGGGAGGTCCGCAGCCTCGAAGTAGACGACGACGTGCCAGCCGTAGGGCGCGATCCGCTCGACGACGTCCCACAGGTCCTGCCGCGGCGCCGCGTCCACCAGCCGTCTGACGAAGGTGAACCGCACCCCGCGGACGCCCGCCTCGTGCAGCTCGCGCACCTGTGCGTCCGTGACGTCCGGCCGCAGCGTCGCGACGCCCCGGGCCCGTCCGTCCGAGGCGCGCAGCGCGTCGACCATGGCGGTGTTGTCGGCGCCGTGGCAGGTGGCCTGCACCACGACGTTCCGCGCGAAGCCGAGGTGGTCGCGGAGCGCGAACAGCTGCTCCCCGGACGCGTCGCACGGGGTGTACTTGCGCTCCGGCGCGTACGGGAACACGGCGCCGGGGCCGAAGACATGACAGTGCGCGTCGACGGCGCCGGCCGGGAGCCGGAGCTCCGGCCGGCTCGGACCGGCGTACCAGTCGAGCCAGCCCGGGGTCTTCTCGAAGTCCGTCGTCATCGTCAGTCCTCGTACCGCAGTCCGAGCCCGGCCAGCGGGCCGCGCATGCCGTACAGGTCCAGGCCGAGCGCGCCCGCCCGGAAGCGGGCGCGCTTGCCCTCCTCGGCCGCTTCGCGGGCGGCCGAGGCGGCGGCCACCTCGGCGGCCCGCTCGCGCGGCACCACGACGACGCCGTCGGCGTCGGCGACGACCACGTCACCGGGGCGCACCAGGGCGTTGGCGCAGACCACGGGGGTGTTGACGGAGCCGAGGGTGGCCTTGACCGTGCCCCTGGCGTTGACCGCGCGGGAGAAGACGGGGAAGTCCATCGCCTCCAGGTCGGCGACGTCGCGGACCCCGCCGTCGATGACCAGGCCCCGGCAGCCCCGGGCGCGGAACGAGGTGGCGAGCAGCTCGCCGAAGAACCCGTCCTCGCTCTCGGTCGTGCAGGCCGCGACGACGACGTCCCCCTCCTGGATCTGCTCGGCGGCGACATGGAGCATCCAGTTGTCGCCGGGCTGGAGGAGCACGGTCACCGCCGTGCCGCACATCCGGGCCTTCGGGTACACCGGGCGCAGGTAGGGGCGCATCAGCCCGACGCGGCCCATGGCCTCGTGGACCGTCGCGACGCCGAACGCCGACAGTGCGGCGACGGCCTCCGCGTCGGCACGGTCGATCTTGGTGTGGACGACGCCGATCTCGGTGTGTTCCATCGTGGTCCTCCTGGGGTCAGCGGCCGACCGCGGCGAGGCGGGCGGCGAGGCGGGGGTAGACGCGCAGGGCGTTGCCGGAGTAGACGGCGGCACGCTCCTGCGCCGACAGGTGCGGGGTGGCGTCCACGTACCGCCGGGTGTCGTCGAAGTGGTGGCCGGTCCGCGGGTCGACGTCCCGGACCGCGCCGATCATCTCGCTGGCGAACAGTACGGACCGGCTGGGGATCACCCGGGTCAGCAGGTCGACGCCGGGCTGGTGGTAGACGCAGGTGTCGAAGAGGACGTTGTCCAGCAGGGTCTCCGGGTCCGGCCGGCCCAGCGCCGCCGCCAGGCCGCGGAAGCGGCCCCAGTGGTACGGAACGGCTCCGCCGCCGTGCGGGATCACGAACCGCAGCGTCGGGAAGTCGGCGAACAGGTCGCCCTGGACGAGCTGCATGAACGCCGTGGTGTCGGCGTTCAGGTAGTGCGCGCCGGTGGTGTGGAACGCCGGGTTGCACGAGGTGCTGACGTGGATCATCGCGGGGACGTCGTACGCGACCATCGCCTCGTAGAGGGGGTACCAGCTGCGGTCGGTCAGCGGCGGCGCGGTCCACCGGCCGCCCGACGGGTCGGGGTTGAGGTTCACCGTGACCGCGCCCAGCTCCTCCACGGCCCGGCTCAGCTCGGGCACGCAGGTCGCCGGGTCGACGCCGGGGGACTGCGGCAGCATCGCGCCGACCGCGAACCGGTCGGGGTAGAGGCCGGCGACCCGGTGGACCAGGTCGTTGCAGATCCGCGCCCACACCGAGGAGACGGCGAAGTCGCCGATGTGGTGGGCCATGAAGCTGGCGCGCGGCGAGAAGATCGTGAGGTCGCTGCCCCGCTCGTCCATCAGCCGCAGCTGGTTGGACTCGATCGCCGCGCGCAGGTCGTCGTCGCCGATGACCAGCTCGGCGGGGTCGGGGACGGGGCCGCGGCCGGCGGCCGCCGCGATCTGCCGGTCGCGCCAGGCGGCCAGCTGTGGCGGGGCCGTGGTGAAGTGACCGTGACAGTCGATGATCATGGGAGGTCTCGCAATCGTCCGGGTCAGGGGCGGTGGCCGCGGGTGGGCCAGCCGGTGTACTGCTCGGCCAGGTAGGCGCGTCCGGCGCGCGTGCCCACCACGTTGTCCAGCTCGCCGAGCTGCCGCCGCAGGTCGAAGGCCGAGCCGCCGGGCTCGGTGTGGAGCAGCCGGGTCATCCAGGACGAGAAGTTCTGCGCCCGCCAGATCCGCCGGAGGGCCCGCGGCTCGTAGGCGTCCAGCGCGGGGTCGCCCGTCCTGCCGAGGGCCCGGGGCAGCACGTCGGCGAGGACCTTCACGTCGTGCAGCGCCAGGTTCAGCCCGCGGGCCCCGGTCGGCGGCACCGTGTGCGCGGCGTCGCCGACCAGGACCAGCGAGCCCCAGCGCATCGGCTCCTGCACGAAGGAGCGGAACCGCAGCACCGTCTTCTCGGTGATCGGCCCCTCCTTCAGCCGGAAGCCGTCCTCGCCGGCCACCCGCGCCTGGAGGGTGTCCCAGACGCGGTCGTCGGGCCAGTCCCCGACGGACTCGTCGGGGGAGCACTGGAAGTACATGCGCTGCACGGCCTCGGTGCGCTGGCTGATGAGCGCGAAGCCGTGCTCGGAGTGGGCGTAGACCAGCTCGGGGGCGCTCGTCGGCGCCTCGGCGAGGATGCCGAACCACGCGAAGGGGTACTCCCTGCCGTACCGCGTCCGCCGGTCCTCCGGCACCAGGTCGCGGCACATGCTGCGGGACCCGTCGGCACCGACGACGTACCGCGCCCGGATCTCGTGGCGGGCTCCGTCGGGCGCGGTGTAGCGGACCCGCGGGGCCGTGGTCGTGACGTCGAGGACCTCGGTGTCGCGGACCCCGAAGTGGACGGCGCCGCCGTCGCGTTCGCGGGCGTCGGCGAGGTCGGCGAAGACGTCGGTCTGCGGATAGAGCCACACGGACGCGCCGACGAGCTCCCTGAAGTCGACCCGGTGCGACCGCCCGGCCACCCGCAGCTCGACGCCCTCGTGCTCGTACCCCTCGCGCAGGATCCGGTCCGAGACCCCGGTCTCGACCAGGTCCCGGGCGGCGTCGGCCTCCAGGATCCCGGCCCGCTGGGTCGTCGCGATCGCGTGGCGGGTGCGGGTGTCGACGACGGTCGTGCCGACTCCGGCGCGGCCGAGCAGGTGCGCCAGCATCAGTCCGGCCGGCCCGGCACCCACGACCGCGACCGGAACCGTGGTGACGGAGTCGACGGGGGCGTCGGCCATGGCATCTCCCAAGCAGCTGTCTCCGTTGCGAACTGCTCGAACGGTGACAGCCTGCCCGGCGGCCGGTCTGCGGCGTTTCCGTCAGGCGGAAACGCTCCCTGCCCTCACCCCGACGTGCGGGTGCGCCTGCCGAGTTCGTCGGAGATCCCGTACGCCGCCCGCAGCAGGGGCTCGCGCAGCCCGCGGGCCCGGCTCGCGTCCTGCGCCGTCAGCACGATCCCCAGCGCCGCGCTCACCGGTCCGGCCCGGCCGATCCGCACCGGCGCGGCCACCGCCACCGTGCTCTCCGACAGCTGCCGGTCACTGACGAAGACCTGCTCGCGCCGGATGCGGTCCAGCTGCGTCCGCAGCGTCCTCGGGTCCGTGACGGTGTGCGGGGTCCACGCCCGCTGCGGCGAGTCGAGGACCTCCTCCTGGATGTCCCGCGGCGCGTGCGCCAGCAGCACCCGGCCCATCCCCGTGGACCCGACGGGAAAACGGGTCCCCACCCCCGTCAGGAGCTCCACCGACCGGTGCCCCGAGATCCGCTCCACGAACACCAGCTCGGTGCCCTCGCGCACCGCGAGCTGGACGTTCTCGTGGGTCGCCTCGTACAGGTCCTGCAGGAACGGCAGCGCCACGTCGCGCAGGATCTGCGTCCGGGGACATCCCGAGGCGATCTCCCACAGCCGCAGCCCCACGTGCCACGACCCGTCCTCGGCCCGCTCCAGCGCTCCCCACGCCGCCAGCTCCATGAGGACCCGGTGCGTGGTGCTCACGGCCAGACCCGTACGCTGCGCGATCTCCGACAGGGTCTGCGAGGGGTGGTCGCGGTCGAAGGCCGAGAGGACCTCCAGGACCTTTCCCGCCGCCGTGCTCCGGACTGTGCTCACCTCGCCAGTCTCGCAGACCCCCGACGGGCCGCCCGGTCGCCGGCCGTACCATCTGCCGCACACCAAGGAGGCGATGTGGAAGAAGAGATCTCCGGGCTGTCCTCGATGGCCACCCGGCCCGTGCTGGCCGAGCTGTCCGCGCACATCCGGCTCGCGCACGGGATCCCCGTGCGCTTCGACGCCGGCGGCGGGGTCGAGATCGCGCGGCGCGTGCGCGAGGGCGCCGAGGCCGACCTGGTCGTCCTCGCGGAGGGCGCGCTGGCCGGTCTGGAGCGCGACGGCCACGTCCTCGCGGGCAGCACGCGGCCGCTGTGGGTCTCCCAGGTCGTCGCCGCCGTCCCGGCGGCGGCACCGGTCCCCCCGCTCGGCTCGGAGTCCGACCTGCGGGCCGCGCTGCTCGCCGCCGACGCGATCGCCTACTCGACGGGCCCCAGCGGCACCGCGCTCACCGAGCTGATCGACCGGCTGGAGCTCGCCGACGCCCTCCGGGACCGGCTCGTGCAGGCGCCGCCCGGGGTGCCCGCCGGCAGCCTGCTGTCGTCCGGCCGCGCCGGTCTGGCCTTCCAGCAGCACAGCGAGCTGATGGACCTGCCGGGTGTCGTCGTGGTCGGACCGCTCCCTGGCGACGCCGCGATCAGCTCGCTCTTCGCCGGCGGCGTCCTCGCCTCCTCCGGCCGGCCGGGCCGGGCCCGCGAGGTCCTCGCCCTCCTGGGATCCGACGAGGCGTCACGGACAGCCCGCGCCCGGGGCATGCGGCCTGCGGGAGAACCCGCGGCGTGACGCCGGAGGCGGCGCCAGGTGAGGGACGGGCTCCGCCGGACAGCCCACGGGGCAAGAGGGGGCCAAAGTCCTGATGAGCCGTCACGTGCGCGACAGCGGACGCCATGTGACGGAGAGGCCGGGAGGAGAGCCGGTCATTCGCGGGGAGGGGCGGAGATCCGCCGGGAAGCCGGTGATCCGCCCGCGAGGCGTCACCTCCCTTGACGCACCTGTCCCGCAGGACGAGACTCCGCACGGTCAAGAACCCCACGCCCGCACGGCCTCGTTCCCGTCCCCGAACGAAGGGTTCCGTCCATGACCGCGACCACCCCCGCAGGAAGACCCGGGAGCGCCGGAAGCCCCGCGGCCCACAGCACGCCCCAGGGGCACGACGACCGGGTCGAGCTCGCGCCCGGCGCCGCCCCGGCCGACTCCCGCTTCGTCAACGACGACCTGCTCCCCGTCCCGCTGGCCGAACGCCGCTGGACCACGTACAACTTCGCCGCCCTCTGGGTCGGCATGGCGCACAACATCCCCTCCTGGATGCTGGCCTCCGGCCTCGTCGCCCTCGGCATGGACTGGAAGCAGGCCGTCCTCACCATCGCCCTCGCCAACGTCGTCGTCCTCCTCCCGATGCTGCTCACCGGACACGCGGGACCCAAGTACGGCATCCCGTTCCCGGTGCTGGCCCGCGCCTCCTTCGGCCTGCGCGGCGCCAACCTGCCCGCCCTGATCCGCGCCGGGGTCGCCTGCGCCTGGTTCGGCATCCAGACCTGGATCGGCGGCCAGGGCGTCTTCGTCCTGCTGGACAAGGTCTTCGGCGGCGCGTGGGCCGACGCCTCCCGCGTCGGCGGCCAGCCGTGGACCCTGTGGCTCTGCTTCGTCCTCTTCTGGGCCCTCGAACTCGCCGTCATCCACCGCGGCATGGACGCCCTGCGCCGCTTCGAGAACTGGGCCGCGCCGTTCGTCATCGTGGGCGCGCTCGCCCTGCTCGTCTGGATCACCGCGAAGGCCGGCGGCCTCGGCCCGCTCCTCGACCAGCCGTCGCGACTGGGCTGGGGCGCCGATTTCTGGCCGGTCTTCTTCCCCGCCCTCATGGGCATGATCGCCTTCTGGGCCACGCTCAGCCTCAACATCCCCGACTTCACCCGCTTCGGCGCCGGCCAGCGCGCCCAGGTCCGCGGGCAGACCCTGGGGCTGCCCACCACCATGACCCTGTTCGCCCTGCTGTCGGTGCTCGTGACCTCCGGTTCGCAGGCCGTCTACGGGGCGCCGGTGTGGGACCCGGTGGCGCTCGCCGCCAAGACCGACAGCGTCTTCGGGCTGCTCTTCGCCCTCGTCACGGTCCTCGTCGCGACCCTGTCGGTGAACATCGCCGCCAACGTCGTCTCGCCGGCGTACGACCTCGCGAACCTCGCCCCGAAGCTGGTGGACTTCCGCAAGGGCGCCCTGATCACCGGGGTGGTCGGCGTCGTGATCATGCCGTGGAAGCTGACCGCCACCCCCGAGCTGTACATCTTCACCTGGCTCGGCCTGGTCGGCGGTCTGCTCGGGACGGTCGCCGGCATCCTCATCGCCGACTACTGGCTCGTCCGCCGCACCGTCCTCGACCTCGCCGGTCTCTACTGCGCCGACGGCCCCTACTGGTACCGGGGCGGGTGGAACCCGGCGGCCGTCCTCGCCTTCGCGGTCGGCGGAGTCCTCGCCGTGGGCGGCTCCCACTCGGCCCCCGGCGCGGGCCCGTTCCCCGAGGACGGCCTGATCCCCTTCCTCAAGCCCCTGGCCGACTACGGCTGGGCCGTCGGCCTCGCGGCCTCCCTGCTGCTCTACACCGCCCTCATGAGGCGCGGGGGAGCCTCCCGATCGTCCGCTCGATCCAGCTGAGGTACGCCCCGACGCGGGTGTTCACGGCGGGGGTGTCGGTGGCGCACCCCCGCCCGTAGGACACGAGGCCCACCAGGTAGGGCCGTCCCCCCTCCCGGTGGACGAGGGGGCCGCCGGAGTCGAACAGGCAGGTGTCCCGCCCGGGCGCGTAGGTGCAGATCTGGGCGGAGGTCACCCGGCTCCACCCGCGCTCCGCGCACGTCGCGGTGCTCATCGTGGCGAGGTCCACGGTCCGCAGGACGTCGGACCGGGGGCCGTCGAAGGAAGTGGCGCCCCAGCCCGCCGCCTCCACCCGCGTGTGGTCGAAGGCGCTGGGGGAGAAGGAGACGGGCAGGCCGACGGGGCTCACGCCCTCGCGGTACGCGACCGGCTCCGCGAGCCGGATCAGCGCGATGTCGTTCACCTGGGTCCCGGGGTCGTAGTCCGGGTGGACGGAGAAGCGGGCCGGGGCGGCGAGCACGGCGCCGGGGCTGTCCGAGGACGACGACAGGTCGTGGTCGCCGAGGAGGACCCCCACGCGCGCGGTGCTGCCGTAGGAGCCCGTCAGGCAGTGCGCCGCGGTCAGCACGTACCGCTCGGTGACCAGCGCCCCGCCGCACATCACCCGCCGCTCCTCCCGGTCCACCAGCCCCGCCATGTACGGGTACTGGTGCGGCCGCGCCTCCTGGCCGCCCACGATCCCGTGCGCGGGCACGGGCCCCAGGGGCCAGACGGCCGCCACCGCGCCCGCCACCGTCGCCGTGAGCTTCCTCGCCCATCCCATGAACCCTCCGAACCCTCGACCGCGTCGTCCCGGACCCGCGGGATGCGGAGACGTTTCCTCTCTCCGCCCCGCCCCGGCCCGCCGGGTCGTCAACGACCGGGGGTGCGCGGGGTCACGGACCCGCCGACCCGTACGGTGGCCGGGTCCGGGCGACGGCCCGGCGCCCCGGACGAAGGAGGCCGCCCTCGTGGAACGGCGTCAGGACGCACTGCCCTACGACACGACGGAGGCGACGTCGGCCTTCGGACTCGGACTCCACCACGTCCAGCTCTCCCTGCCGCCGGGGGAGGAGGAGGCGTGCCGCCGGTTCTACGTCGACGTGCTCGGTATGACGGAGATCCGCAAACCCCCGGTGCTGGCGGCCCGCGGCGGGCTGTGGGTGCGCCTCGACGCACTGGAGATCCACCTCGGCGTGGAGGAGGACTTCCGGCCCGCCCGCAAGGGCCACCCGGGAATCCTGGCCGCCGACCTCGACGGCCTGGCGGAGCGGCTGACCGCGCACGGCGTGAAGGTCACGTGGGACGGGAACTTCCCCGGGTACCGGCGCTTCCACACCGCCGACTGCCACGGGAACCGCCTGGAGTTCCTCACTCCCGAGCGCCGAACCCGGCCGGCCGGCGACCCCCGGGCGAACGGCGGGTGACGGGAGCGACGTACCGGTCGTCAGCGCCGCGTGCTTAGCTGGGGGACATGATCGGAGACTTCCTTGAGCACGTCCTCGACGGCGGTACGGACGAGGTGGAGGAGGCGGTGCGCAAGGCGGCCGCCGCCGAGATCACGCCACGCTTCCGGCAGCTCGCCGCCGAGGACATCGTCGAGAAGAACGGACCGCACGACCTGGTCACCGTCGCCGACCGGGCCGCCGAGGCCCACCTGACCGCCTCCCTGACCGCCCTCCTGCCCGGCTCCGTCGTCGTCGGCGAGGAGGCCGTCCACGCCGACCCCGCCGTCTACGACGCGCTGCGCGGCGACGCCCCGGTGTGGATCGTCGACCCCGTCGACGGCACCCGCCAGTTCGTCCACGGCGACCCCGCCTTCTGCACGCTCGTCGCCCTCGCCCACCACGGCGAGGTCCTGGCCTCCTGGACCTTCGCCCCCGCCCTCGACGAGATGGCCGTCGCCGTGCGCGGCCGCGGCGCCACCCTCGACGGACGGCCGCTGCGCTCCGGCTCGCCCGCCCCCGGCGCGGTCGTCCAGGTCGCCACCTCGCACCCCGACTACACCACCCCCGACCAGAAGAAGGCGCTGCTCGGCCTCGACACCGAGGGGGTCCGGCGCCGCCCGTGCGGCTCCGCCGGACTCGAGTACCTCGCCGTGGCCCGCGGGGCCCTCGACGCCACCGCGTTCACCTGGGAGTACGCCTGGGACCACGCCGCCGGCCTGCTCCTGGTCGCCGAGGCGGGCGGCGCGGACACCACCATCGCGGGGGAGCCGTTCCGGATCACCGGGGGCAACGCGCTGCCGTTCACGGCGGCCCGGGACGCGGCCACCGCCGAGCGGATCCGGGGACTCCTCGGGGGGCGGTGAGCCCGGCCGGACCACCGGCCTATCCTGGGAGCCTTGGCCATCGGCTGACGAAGGAGTCCGAAGGTGACGAACGAGACGTCGATGCTCGATGCCGTCGTCGTGGGGGCGGGACCCAACGGACTGACCGCCGCCGTCGAGTTGGCCCGGCGCGGTTTCTCCGTGGCCGTGTTCGAGGCCGAGCCGACCGTCGGCGGCGGAGCCAGGACCGAGGAGCTGACCCTCCCCGGCTTCCTGCACGACCCCTGCTCCGCCGTCCACCCCCTCGGCGCCGGCTCGCCGGTCTTCCGGACGATGCCGCTCGACCGGTACGGCCTGGAGTGGCTCCACCCCGAAGTGCCCATGGCACACCCGTGGGACGACGGCACCGCGGCCGTCCTCGCCCGCTCCGTCGCCGAGACCGCCGCCTCCTTCGGGCCGCGCGACGCCGGCGCGTACCGCCGCCTCGTCGCGCCGTTCGTCGGCAAGTGGGACACCCTGGCGAGGGACTTCATGCAGCTGCCGCTCACCGCGCTGCCCCGCGACCCGGTGACCCTCGCCCGCTTCGGCCTGGCCGGCCTGCCGCCGTCCACCTGGCTCATGCGCCGCTTCCGCGACGAGAAGGCCCGCGCCCTCTTCGCGGGACTCGTCGGCCATGTCATCGCCCCGCTCGGCGGTTTCGCGACCGGCGCCGTCGGCCTGGTCTTCGCGCTCGCCGCGCACGCCGGCGGCTGGCCCATGCCCCGGGGCGGCTCGCAGTCGATCTCCGACGCCCTCACCGCCTACCTCAAGGACCTCGGCGGCGCCGTCCACACCGACTTCGAGGTGAAGCGGCTCGACGACCTGCCGCCGGCCCGGGCGTACGTCTTCGACACCTCGCCCACCGCCCTCGCCCGGATCGCCGGCTTCGGCGGGCACTACGACCACTACCGCTACGGCGCGAGCGTCTTCAAGATCGACTACGCCCTCGACGGCCCCGTCCCGTGGACCGCCGACGAGGCCCGCCGCGCCGGCACCGTCCAGATCGGCCCCACCGCGGGCGAGATCGACACCGCGCTGCGCCAGGCGTCCTCCGGCACCGCCCCCGACGCCCCCTTCCTCATCACCGCCCAGCCCAGCCTCGTCGACCCCTCCCGCGCCCCCGAGGGCAAGCACGTCTTCTGGGCCTACGGCCACGTCCCCCACGGCTGGACCGGCGACCTCACCGAGGCGATCGAGCGTCAGATCGAGCGCTTCGCCCCCGGCTTCCGGGACCGCGTCCTGGCCCGCGCCACCGCGGGACCGCCCGAACTCGCCGCCCGCAACGCCAACTACGTCGGCGGCGACATCGCCTGCGGCGCCGCCCGCGGCCTCCAGCTCCTGCTGCGCCCCACCCTCTCGCTGCGCCCCTACTCCACCCCGCACCCGGCGGTCTTCCTCTGCTCCTCCGCCACCCCGCCCGGCCCCGGCGTCCACGGCATGTCCGGGCACAACGCGGCGAAGGCCGTGTGGCGGCGGCTGCGAAAATAGACTGCCCCCATGGCCAAGTACTTCGACGTCCACCCCGACAACCCCCAGCCCCGCACGATCGCCGCGGTGGCCGACAGCATCCGCAACGGTGCGCTCGTCGCGTACCCCACCGACTCCTGCTACGCGCTCGGCAGCCGACTCGGCAGCCGTGACGGCATCGGCCGCATCCGCGCGATCCGCGACCTCGACGACCGGCACCACTTCACGCTCATGTGCCAGAACTTCGCCCAGCTGGGCCAGCTCGTGCACATCGACAACGACGTCTTCCGCGCGGTCAAGGCCGCCACCCCCGGCGCGTACACCTTCATCCTGCCCGCCACGAAGGAGGTGCCGCGCCAGCTCCTCCACCCCAAGAAGAAGACCGTCGGCGTGCGCATCCCCGACCACGTCGTCACCCAGGCCCTCCTCGCCGAACTCGGCGAGCCGCTCCTGTCCAGCACCCTGCTCCTGCCCGACGAGGCCGAGCCGCTGACCCAGGGCTGGGAGATCAAGGAACGGCTGGACCACCAGGTCGACGCCGTCCTCGATTCCGGCGAATGCGGAACCGAACCGACCACCGTCGTCGACTTCTCCAGTGGCGAGCCCGAGATCGTGCGCCGCGGGGCGGGAGACACCACGCGGTTCGAGTAGGACGGCGCGCCGACCGGCCGGGCCGCGTCCCGGCATGTGATCCTGTGCCGTTCCGACACGGCACCACAACGGGGGAGTTCCACCATGTCCAGGCGTCGCCTTCGCACGTCCGCCCTGTCCGCCGCCGCGCTCGTCTGCGGCCTCGTCCTCACGGGCTGCTCGGGCGGCACGACCTCGGGCTCGGCGAGCGGCGGCTCGACCCCCGCCACGACCTCGGCCCCGGCGCCCTCCGCCTCGGACGCCGCCGGCGGCCCGTCGTCGGACGGCTCGTCGTCGACCGGCGGTACGGCGACCGGCGGCTCGTCCGGCACCGGCGGGACGGGCGGCTCGGACGGCACGGCCTCCGGCGGCACCGCGACCGGGTCCGGCGCCCCGGCGGCGGCCGGGCCCTGCCGCACGGCCGGACTCGGCTTCGCGATCGCGCCCGGCAGCGGGGCCCAGGCCGTCGGGGAGCAGGGCGCGGTCGTCGTCGAGCTCACCAACAAGAGCGACGCCCCCTGTACCCTCAAGGGCTTCCCTGGCGTCGACCTCGTCGGCGACACCACCTGGTCGCTGCCCCGCCAGACCTCCCAGACGCCCCGCCCGGTCACGCTGAAGCCCGGGACCACGACGACCTTCACCGTCACCTACCAGTCGTACGAAGAGGGCTCCGGCGTCGAGCTCACCCCGAAGCGGCTCGTCGTCACCCCGCCCGGCGAGACCCGCTCGACCACGCTGACCTGGGACTTCTCCTCGGTTCTGCTCCAGGACGGAGCCACCCACCCGGGCACGTACGTCGGCCCCGTCGGCGGCAACTGACCCGGCGGCGCCGGCCCCGGCGCCCCGGTCCGCGCGAGGGCGGACGGCCATGTCGTTTTCTCGCCAGCCCGACGGCCGTCCGTCCCCGATCCTGGAGGCATGCACACCGACACCGAGCGCTGCGTGCGGGCCGTCCAGTCGAAGGACGCCCGCTTCGACGGCGTGTTCTTCACCGCCGTCCGCACCACCCGGATCTACTGCCGGCCCAGCTGCCCCGGCGTCCCGCCCAAGCCCCGGAACATGGAGTTCCACCCCAGCGCGGCCTCCTGTCAGCGGGCCGGCTTCCGGGCCTGCAAGCGCTGCCGGCCCGACACGAGCCCCGGCTCGCCCGAATGGAACGTCCGGGCCGACGCCGTCGCCCGCGCCATGCGCCTCATCCAGGACGGCGTCGTCGACCGGGAGGGCGTGCCCGGACTCGCCCGGCGCCTCGGCTGGTCGACCCGCCAGATCGAACGCCAGCTGCTCGCGGAACTGGGCGCCGGACCGCTGGCCCTCGCCCGCGCCCAGCGCGCCCAGACCGCCCGCGTGCTCATCGAGACGACCCCGATGCCCCTGGGCCAGGTCGCCTTCGCCGCGGGCTTCTCCTCGATCCGCACCTTCAACGACACCGTGCGCGAGGTCTTCGCCCTCACCCCCGGCGACCTCCGCGCCCGGGCCGCCCGCCGCTCACCGGCCGGGCCCCCCGCCACCCCGGGCATGATCAGCCTCCGGCTGCCCTTCCGCGCACCCCTGGAGCCCTCCAACCTCTTCGGCCACCTCGCCGCGACCGCGGTCCCCGGCGTCGAGGAGTGGCGCGACGGCGCCTACCGCCGGACCCTGAGCCTGCCGTACGGGCACGGCATCGTCGCGCTCTCCCCGCGCGCCGACCACATCGCCTGCCGGCTCTCCCTCACCGACCCCCGCGACCTCGCCCACGCGATCAGCCGCTGCCGACGGCTGCTCGACCTCGACGCCGACCCCGTCGCCGTCGACGAGCGGCTGCGCACCGACCCGCTGCTCGCCCCGCTCGTCGACGCGGCGCCCGGCCGCCGGGTGCCCGGCAGCGTCGACCCCGCCGAGTTCGCCGTGCGGGCCGTCCTCGGCCAGCAGGTCTCCACGGCCGCCGCCCGCACCCACGCCGCCCGGCTCGTCACCGCGCACGGGGTCCCGGTCGACGACCCCGAGGGCGGCCTCACCCACCTCTTCCCGGACGCCGAGGCGCTCGCCGCCGTCGACCCCGAGACCCTCGCCCTGCCGCGCAGCCGCCGCACCACCCTCCTCACCCTGGCCCGCGCCCTCGCCGACGGCTCGCTCGCCCTCGGCCCCGCCGAGGACCGCGAGGAGACCCGCGCCCGGCTGCTCGCCCTGCCCGGCTTCGGGCCCTGGACCACCGAGATCATCGCCATGCGGGCCCTCGGCGACCCCGACGCCTTCCTCCCCGGCGACCTCGGCGTCCGCCGCGCCGCCGAGGGCCTCGGCCTGCCCGGCAGCCCCGGCGCGCTCACCGCCCGCGCCGCCCACTGGCGCCCGTGGCGCGCCTACGCCGTCCAGTACCTCTGGGCGACCGACGACCACCCCGTCAACCACCTGCCCAGCGAAGGACACTGAACCGTCATGGCCCCCACCGTCCTCCACACCGTCGTGGACAGCCCGTACGAGCCGCTGACGCTCGTCGCGTACGACGGCGTCCTCAGCCGCGTCCACATGACCGGACAGCGCCACCGCCCGTCCGAAGAGACGTTCGGCGACCCCGACCCGCGCCCCTTCGGCGAGGCCGTCCGCCAGCTCGACGCCTACTTCGCCGGCGAACTCACCACGTTCGAACTGCCGTTGAAGCTGATCGGGACGCCGTTCCAGCTGCGGGTCTGGGAGCGGCTGCTCCGCATCCCGTACGGGGAGACGCGGACCTACGGCGAACTCGCCGAGGAGCTGGGCAGCCCCGGCGCCTCCCGCGCCGTGGGCCTCGCGAACGGGAAGAACCCCGTCAGCATCATCGTCCCCTGCCACCGGGTGATCGGCGCCGGTGGCGGGCTCACCGGCTACGGCGGCGGCCTCGACCGCAAGCAGCGCCTCCTCGCGTTCGAGTCGGGCACGGCGGAACCGGACGCACTGTTCTGACCGAGGTGTTAGGTTCCCGCCATGGCCAAGGTGAACATCGCGCTCGACGCCGAACTCGTCGTGGAAGTCATGGTGCTGGCGGGGATCGGCAACCCGCAGGACGCCGTCGAGGCCGTCGTGCGCGACTACATCGCCCGCGGCCACCGCACCGAGGCCAGGGCCGTCAGCCGGGACGAGCCCCACCGCACCGGCGAGATCGTCCCGCCGGAACCCCAGCAGGGCTGACGCCCGCGCCGGACGGGGCGGACCGGCACCGAACGGCCGCGCCCTCCGTCACGAGACCGACCGCGCCAACCGCACGGTCCTTTCGGCCAGTTCGCCGATCCGGACGCCGTCGAAGCCGAACACCGCACTGCTCACCCGGTCCCGCAGCGGGACCGACCACCGCGGCGGAATCGCGGCCGCCCCGCACATCACCCCGGCCACCGAACCCGCCGTCGCGCCGATCGAGTCCGTGTCGAGGCCGCCCCGCACGGTCAGCGTGATCGTGCGGGTGAAGTCCCCCTCCCCGTAGAGGAGTCCGGCGGTCAGCACCGCCGCGTTCGGGACCGTGTGGATCCAGCCGAGGCCCGCCGTGCGCTCCGCGAGCTCGGTGAGCGCGTCGGACCAGTCGAGCCCCGCCTCGTACAGCGCGATCGTCGCCCGCACCGTCCGGGCCAGCCGGCTGCCCGCCGGCACCCGCGCGAGGCCCTCCTCCAGCGCGGACCGGACGTCCGGCGCGGTGAACGCCGCCGCGATCAGCGCCGCCGCCCACATCGCCCCGTACACGCCGTTCCCGGTGTGCGACAGGACGGCGTCGCGCCGGGCCAGCGAGGCAGCCCGGCGCGGATCGCCCGGGCTGGTCCAGCCGTAGACGTCGGCCCGGATCAGCGCGCCGATCCACTCCTGGTGGGGATTGTCGTACGTGGCCGTCAGCGGCGGGCGCAGCCCGTTCACGAGGTTGCGGTAGGCGGCCCGCTCGGCCGTGAAGGTCTGGAGGTACGGCAGCCGCAGCAGCCACTCCTCACCGAGCTGCTCGGTCGTGAAGCCGAAGCCGTGGGTCTCCAGGACGTGCAGCCCGAGCACCGACCAGTCGACGTCGTCGTCCCGGCAGCTGCCGTCGATCCCGCCCCGCACGCACCGCGGCCACTCCGGGCGCAGCTCGAAACCGGCCGCGTCCGGCGGCGGGGCCGGCAGGTAGTCCGTCAGCGGCAGCGCGTCCGTCAGTCGCAGATAGGCGTCGATGTGCTCCCGGGTCCAGTGGTCACCGCGTTCCACCGGCTTGCCCAGCATGTTCCCCGCGATCCGGCCCGTCCAGCCGCCCAGGATCCGGTCCGCGAGCTCCGCGTCGGCGAGGACCACGTCAGGCACCGCCCTCGGGAGGCTCCGCGTCCGTCCCGGGCCGGGGCCGGCGGCCTCCGCCGCCGCCCTGCTCGGTCAGCGCCTCCCCGACCAGCGTCCGGACCGCGTCCCGGAGCCCGTGCAGGGCGTGGTGCCGGGCCGGACCCGCACCCGGGTCCTCCCGCAGCTCCTTCAGGAGCGCGAAGCACAGCACCAGCATGACCACCACGAACGGCAGGGCCACCAGGATCGTCGCCGTCTGGAGCGAACCCAGCCCGCCCACCACCAGCAGCACCGCCGCCACGGCCGCCATCAGGACGCCCCAGGTCACCACGAGCCAGGTCGGCGGATGCAGCGAGCCGCGGCTCGTCAGCGACCCCATCACCAGCGAGGCCGAGTCCGCGCTCGTCACGAAGTACGTCATCACCAGCACCATCGCCACGACCGACGTCACCGACCCGATCGGCAGCGCCTCCAGCATCGCGAACAGCGACGCCTCCGCCCCGTCCTTCACCGCCGTCGCGAGATCGGCGGCGCCCGTCGACTCCAGCCGGATCGCCGTGCCGCCCATCACGCAGAACCACACCACCGTCGCCCCCGAGGGCACCAGCAGCACGCCCATCAGGAACTCCCGGATCGTCCGGCCCCGGGAGATCCGGGCGATGAAGGTGCCCACGAACGGAGCCCACGACAGCCACCACGCCCAGTAGAAGATCGTCCACGTCCCCAGCCAGTCACGGTCGGTGAACGCGCCCGTTCGGCTCGCCATCGGCAGCAGCTGGTGCAGATAGCCGCCGACGGACGCCGGGATGGTGTCCAGGATGTAGACGGTCGGACCCAGCAGGAAGACGAACAGCATCAGGCACGCCGCGAGGACGATGTTCAGCGTCGACAGCCACTTCACGCCCTTGTTGAGCCCCGAGAAGGCCGACAGCACGAAGGCCGCCGACAGCGACGTGATGATGATCAGCTGGGTCGCCGTGGAGTCCTCCACGCCCATCGTCAGGTTCAGCCCCTCGGACACCTGGAGCGCGCCCAGCCCCAGGCTCGTCGCCGTGCCGAACACGGTCGCGAACACGGCCAGCAGATCGATCGCCTTGCCCGGCCACCCGGCCGCCCGGCGCGCGCCCATCAGCGGCACGAAGGCCGAGCTCAGCTGGTTCCCCCGGCCCTTGCGGAACGCCGCGTACGCCAGCGCCAGCCCGGCGATGCCGTAGATCGCCCACGGCGTCAGCGTCCAGTGGAAGAACGAGTACTCCAGGGCGGTACGCGCCGCCGCGCCCGTCCCCGCCTCCACACCGGTCGCCGGCGGTGGGCTCAGGAAGTGCTGGAGCGGCTCCCCGACCCCGTAGAACATCAGGCCGATGCCCATGCCGGCGCTGAACATCATCGCGATCCACGCCAGGTTCGTGAACTCGGGCTCCGAGTCGTCCGCCCCCAGCCTGATCCGGCCGAACCGGCTCAGCGCGATCACCACGCACAGCACCAGGAAGACGTCCGCGGCGACCACGAACAGCCACGCGAAGTTCGACAGGACCCAGTGCAGCGCCGTCGACGACGCACGGTCGAACGAGTCCTCGCCCAGCGCCGCCCAGGCCACCACCGCCGCCACGGCCGCCATCCCGATCCCGATGACCTTGCCGTCGGGCGCGTGCCGCTCACGTGGGGCCCGATCGATCGGTTCCGTCCTCATGCGACCCCACTATGGTGCGGAATATCGTCTCATCAGGGGGTGGCACGCCGTCTGGCGGTACGGATAGGGTCGGCCTCGGCGCGACTGCACGTTCGAAAGCAAGGGATGCAAGGTGACGGACGGAGCAGCAACTCAGGTCGCTCACGTGCTCGTGGCGGCCGACAAGTTCAAGGGCTCGCTCACCGCCGTACAGGTCGCGGAGCGGGTCACAGCAGGACTGCGACGGGTCGTCCCCGGACTCAGCGTCGAGACGCTGCCCGTCGCCGACGGCGGCGACGGCACCGTCGCGGCGGCCGTCGCGGCCGGATTCGAGCGCCGCGAGGTGCGCGTCACCGGACCGCTCGGCGAGCAGGTCACCGCCGCGTTCGCGCTGCGCGGCACCACCGCCGTGGTCGAGATGGCCGAGGCATCCGGCCTCCAGCTCCTCCCGCGCGGCGTCTTCGCCCCGCTCACCGCGACCACGTACGGCTCCGGCGAACTCCTCCGCGCGGCCCTCGACGCGGGCGCGACCACCCTCGCCTTCGGTGTCGGCGGCAGCGCCACCACCGACGGCGGTGCCGGCATGCTCGCCGCGCTCGGCGCCCGTTTCCTCGACGCGGACGGCGAGCCCGTCGGCCCCGGCGGCGCGGCCCTCGCCGACCTCGCCACGGCCGACCTGGCCGGCCTCGACCCCCGCTTCGCGGACGTCGACCTCATCCTCGCCAGCGACGTCGACAACCCGCTGACCGGCCCCAAGGGCGCCCCCGCCGTCTACGGCCCCCAGAAGGGCGCCACCCCCGACGACGTCCGCACCCTCGACGCCGCCCTCGCCCACTTCGCCACCGTCCTGGAGAAGGCCGTCGGCCCCAAGGCGGCCGAGGCAGCCCTCGCACCCGGCGCCGGCGGCGCCGGCGGCATCGGCTACGGCGCCCTCATCCTCGGCGCGAGCTTCCGCCCCGGCATCGAGCTCATGCTCGAGGTCCTCGGCTTCGCCCCCGCCCTCGAACGCGCCACGCTCGTCATCACCGGCGAGGGCTCCCTCGACGAGCAGACCCTCCACGGCAAGGCCCCCGCCGGCGTCGCCGCCGCCGCGCGCGCCGCCGGCAAGGACGTCGTCGCCGTCTGCGGCCGTCTCGCCCTGTCCCCCGAGGCCCTCGGCGCGGCCGGCATCCGCCGCGCCTACCCCCTCACCGCGCTCGAACCCGACCCCGCGGTCTCCATCCCCAACGCCGGCCCCCTCCTCGAACAGACCGCCGCCACCCTCGCCACCGACTACCTCACCTGACCCACCCCTCCCGCCCCTGCGGGACCGGTCCCGTCCCGTTGCGAGCGCCCGTCCCACTGGGGTGTGCCCACCCCCGCGGCCGGGAGCGGACGACCGTGACCGGGGTGCCCGGCCCACCCCGTTGTGGGCAGTCGTTCCGCTGGGGCGGAACGGGTGGGCACAACGGAACGGCGCCCCCTGCCGGGCCCAGGCTTCCGTGCCCCGGGCCCGCAGCCCATGCGCGGCGCACTGCTGGTGCGGGTCCAGGCACAAGGGGCGGGGGCGCCGCCAAGGGCGCCGTCCCGTGTGCCCACCCGTCCCGCCCAGCGGGACGATTGCCCACACGATGGGCAGGCGTGGGACCGGCCCACACGGAGGGGCGGGCGCGGGCCCGCGAATGGACGCGGGCGCCCCGCACCGGCGGGTCCGGGGTCAAGTCAGCCGGAAGGCGTCGAGGGCGAGGGTCATCTCCGTGAGGTCCCGCGGCCGGGACAGCGACCGCGACGTCAGCTGTTCGAGCCGCCGCAACCGGTTGAAGACCGTGTTCCGGTGGCAGTAGAGCCGCCCGGCCGCCCGCCCCGCGGACCCCTCGCAGTCGAGCCACGCGTCGAGCGTCTCCAGGAGGACCGCCCGGTCGGCGGGGTCGAGTTCGAGGAGCCCGCCGAGGACGTCGGTGACGAGGAGGCTCGCCATCTCGGGCTGGGAGACGACGAGCGCGCCGGCCATCCGCCGGTCGAGGCGGACGATCTCGCGGCTGCCGGGCGGGCAGGTCCGCAGGGCGAGCTCGGCGAGCCGCCGGGCGCGGCCGAGTTCGGTGAGGCCGACGACGACGGGGCTGATGCCGCCGGGCCCGGGGCACCGCCCGTCGAGGAGTTCGGTGAGGGCGTCCAGCCCGGTGTCGCCGGCGAGCGCCACGACCCCGAGTTCGCAGTCGGCTCCCATGCGCCACAGGAACCGGACGCCTTCGCCCTGGACCTGCCGGTGGAACGGTTCGCGTTCCTCACGCCGGTCGTAGCGCAGGACGACGACGGCGTACCGCCCCTGTTCGGGCAGGTCGAGGCCGGCCGCGGCCCGTGAGACCAGCTCGGGGGAGCGCTGGCCCTGGAGCAGTGCGTCGAGGAGGGCCTGGAGCTGTTCGTCGGTGCGGCGGCGCAGTTCCAGCTCGGCGGAGCGGTACGCCTCCGACGCCGTGTCGGCCTGCGCGTCGACCGCCGACCAGACGGTCGTCGCCGACTGCATGAGGGCGGCGAGCTGCGCGGTGTCGGTGCCCGCGCCCTCGATCAGCGCGTCCCACACGAGGTGCCCGGCATGCCGGTAGGCGTGGACGACGAGTTCCAGCGGCATGCCCTGCGCGGCCCGCCGCCGGCCCATGCCGTCGGCGTGCTCCAGGTCCCGCCGGGGCGAGTTGCGGGGCGCCGAGATCATCTCGATCCCGATCCGGATGGCTTCCTGGGCCTCCTGCCAGTGCTGGTCGTACGGGAGGATCCGCCCGTAGGCGGGCTCGTAGGCGTGGAGTTCCCGTAGATGCTCGTCCACCAGCTCCGGCACGCGCTCCAGAAGCCTCGTGCACGCCTGAGCGAGCACCTTCCAGTCGTCGCCGGTCCGCCTTCTGCGCCGTCCCATGCCGGGAGGATCCACCGCCGCGGCCCCCCGCGCACAGCCCTGACGCGCAGCGTTGTGCGCATGCACAGCCCGTCGCCGCGCCCGCTGGTCACCGGCAGCGTTTCGGCCGCGGAGCGTGGACGCGCGGTCCGGCGCGGTGCTGGGGTGAGCGCCACTGAACGGCCGAGTGACACGTGCGGCCGGGGAAAGGGGAACCATGGGAGGTACCGCACCCGCCCTCCAGGTGACGGACCTGACGGCGGGATACGGGCCCGTGCACGCGTTGCGACGGGTATCGCTGACCGTGCCGGCGGGCGCCGTCGTCACGGTGCTGGGAGGCAACGGAGCCGGCAAGTCCACGCTGCTGCGGGCGGTCTCGCGCACCCTGCGCTTCCACGGCGGCGCCGTGGTGTCGGGGTCGGTGAGCCGCGACGGACGGCCGCTCGACGGGCTGACGCCCGACCGGGTCGTCGCGGCCGGCGTCTCGCAGGTGCCGGAGGGCCGCCAGGTCTTCGCCCGGATGACGGTCGAGGACAACCTGCGGGCCGGCGCCCTGGGCCGCCGCGGCGGCCGCGCCGGGAAGGCGGCGGCGCTGCGGCGCGTGCACGAGCTGTTCCCCGTGCTCGCCGACCGGGCGCGCCAGCAGGCCGGGCTCCTCTCGGGCGGCGAGCAGCAGATGCTCGCCGTCGGCCGCGCGCTGATGGCCGAGCCGGGGCTGCTCCTCCTCGACGAGCCCTCCCTGGGCCTCGCCCCGCTGATGGCGGCCCGGATCGCGGACGCCGTCCGCGAGATCAACGCCCAGGGCACGGCCGTGCTGCTGGTGGAGCAGAACGCGGCGCTCGCGCTGCGGCTCGCCTCCCTCGCGTACGTCCTGGAGGTCGGCGAGGTCACCCTCTCCGGTCCCGCGGCCGAGCTCGCCGCCTCCGACGAGGTCCGCCGCCGCTACCTCGGCGTCGTCGACGAGACAGCCGCCGCCGACGCCGCCGTGGCGCGCGCCGCGCACCCGGTCCTGTCCCGCTGGGAGGAAGCCCGATGACGTCCACCCCGAAGCCCGGGGCGGCACCGGAGGACGACGACGCCGGGACGCCCGGCACGGCCCTCGCCCCCACCCCCGACGCCCCCGCGCCCCCCGCGCTCGAAGTCCGCGACGTCACCGTCCGGTTCGCCGGGCTCACGGCGCTCGACGGTGTCGGGTTCACGGTGCGGCCCGGGACCGTCCACGCGCTGATCGGCCCGAACGGGGCCGGCAAGTCCACCTGCTTCAACGTGCTGTCCGGGGTCTACCGGGCCGCCGAGGGCTCCGTGCGGTTCGGCTCGCACGAGCTGACCGCGCTGCCGCCGCACAGGATCGCCGATCTCGGCGTCGGGCGGATCTTCCAGAACCTGGCGCTGCCGCCCCGTGCGACGGTCGAGGACAGCCTGATGCTGGGCCGGCACCGGCTGACCCGCACGGGCTTCCTCGCCGCGGGGCTGCGGCTGCCGTCGGCGGCGCGGGAGGAGGCGCGGCACCGGGCCAGGGTCCGGGAGATCGCCGCGTTCGTGGGGCTGGAGAAGCAGCTCGCGATGCCCGCGGGCTCCCTGCCGTACGGGCAGCAGAAGCTCGCGGAACTGGCCCGCGCCCTGTGCATGGAGCCGAAGCTGCTGCTCCTGGACGAGCCGGTCGCGGGCATGACCGCGGACGAGCGGAGGCGTACCGCCTCGGTCATCGCGGGCGTCCGCGACGGCCTCGGCATCTCCGTGCTCCTCGTCGAGCACGACATGGGCCTGGTGATGCGGCTGGCCGACTCCGTCACCGTCCTCGACTTCGGCCGCCGGATCGCCGACGGGGCACCCGCCGACGTGCAGAACGACCCGGCGGTCGTCCGCGCCTACCTCGGAGAGGAGACCGCCGCGTGAGCACCTTCGCCGAGTTCCTGATCAACGGCGTCTCACTGGGCTCGATCTACGCCCTCATCGCCCTCGGGTTCGTGGTGATCTTCCGCGCCACGGAGGTCGTCAACTTCGCCCACGCCTCGCTGCTGCTGGCCGGCGGCTACGTCACCGCGGTGCTGCACGACACGATCGGCTTCTGGCCCGCGCTGGTGGCGGGGATCGCGGGCGCGGCGGTGGTGGGCGCGGCCGTGGAGTTCCTCGTGATGCGCCGCCACCGGGGCGGGGACCACAGCGTCCTCGCGATCGTCACCATCGGCGTCGACATCCTGCTGGCCACCGAGCTGACGCGGCGGATCGGCACCGACATCCTCGCCCTCGGCGACCCGTGGGGCGACTCCGTCGTCACCGTCGGCCCGGTCACCATCGCCGAGACCCGGATCGCCGCGCTCCTCGCGGCGGCCCTGCTCATCACCGCGTTCCTGCTCGCCTTCCGGTACACGTCCTGGGGCGTGGCGATGCGGGCCGCGGCCGAGAACCAGGAGACGGCCGCCCTGATGGGCATCCGGCTCGGCCGGGTCTCGCTCGGCGCGTGGGCGGTGGCCGGTGCGCTGGCCGCGGTGGCCGCGCTGTTCCTCACGGTCTTCCCGACCCCGGGCCTGGAGCGGGCCACCTCGCTCGCCGCCCTGAAGGCGTTCCCCGCGGCCATCCTCGGCGGCCTCGACTCCACCACGGGCGCCCTCGTCGGCGGCCTGCTGGTGGGGATCACCGAGTCCCTGGCCACCGGCTACCAGGGGGACCTGGCCTTCCTGGGCCGGGGCATCGGCGACGTCGCCCCGTACCTCGTCATGGTCGCGGTGCTGCTGATCCGCCCGGCCGGACTGTTCGGCACGAAGGAGCTCGCCCGTGTCTGAGACCCTGACCCGCCTCGTCCCGCGGGTCCGCACCCGGGTGTACGGCTGGGCCGCGGCCGGCCTGCTGCTCGCCGCCCTCCCGTTCTACCTGGACCGCTTCTGGCTCCAGGCCGGACTGTTCGCGATGGCCGCGGCCCTGGGGGCGGTCGGCATCAACCTGCTGACCGGCGCCACCGGGCAGCTCTCGATGGGGCACGCCTTCTTCCTCGCCGTCGGCGCCTACGGCTACTGCGCCTTCGCCGGCGACGGCGCCGACGGCCTGGCGGGCCTCGGACTGCCGGGCTGGCTCGCCGCCGTCCTCGCGGTCGCCCTCGCGGGGCTGGCCGGCGGGGTGTTCAGCCCCATCGCGGGGCGGCTGCGCGGCGCGTACCTGGGCATCGCGACCCTCGCGCTGATCTTCATCGGCCAGCACGTGCTGTTCAACGCCCACGACGTCACCGGCGGCTACAACGGCCGCGCCGTCCCGCCGCTCTCGCTCTTCGGCCTCACCTTCGACGACACGGAGCTCCTCGTCGCCCAGGTGCCGTTCGGCGCCGTCGAGAAGCTCTGGTACCTGGGGCTCGCCCTGCTCCTCGGCGGGGTCCTCTTCGCCCGCGGGGTGCTCCGGGGACGCCCCGGGCGCGCCATGAACGCGATCAGGGACCACCGGATCGCCGCCGGGGTGATGGGCATTCCCGTGGCCCGCTACCGCGCCGCCGTGTTCGTCCTGTCGTCGATGTACGCGGGCCTGGCGGGCGTCCTGCTGGCCCTGGTCTTCCAGCGCACCGTGCCGGAGTACTTCGGCATGGCGCTCTCCCTCGAGTACCTGGCCATGATCGTCATCGGCGGTCTCGGCTCGGTCGCCGGGGCCGTGGCCGGAGGCGTCTTCGTCTCCCTGCTGCCGCAGCTCCTCACCCGGTACAGCGACGCGCTTCCCCTCGTCTCCGCCCCCGGGACGGGCGGGATCGCGCCGGGCGAGGCCGCGCGCTACCTGTACGGCGCCGCCGTCGTCGCGGTGGTGCTCTTCCTGCCCGGCGGCCTGGTCCGCCTCGCCGCGCGGAAACCCCCGAACCCCACGCACACCCCCGCTCCACCTACTTCCACCGAACCCTCAGGGGAGGCACGATGAACCACCGACGACAGGCCGTGCGGGGCCTGGCCGCCGCGCTCGCCGCACTGGTCGCGCTCACCGCCGCCGGATGCAGCTCCAAGGCGAAGTCCGGCGACGGCAAGCAGACCGGCGCGGGCGGGGTGAAGGCCGGCGAGGGCGTCACCGACAAGACGATCGCCCTCGGCGCGCTCACCGACATGACCGGGGTGTACGCGACCCTCGGCAAGAGCGTCACCCAGGCCCAGCAGCTCTACGTGAAGCAGGTCAACGCCGCCGGCGGGATCTGCGGCCGGCAGCTGGAGCTGACCGTCCGCGACCACGGCTACGACCCGCAGAAGGCGCTGGCCGCCTACACCGAGCTGGAGCCGAAGGTCGTCGGCTACACCCAGTTCATCGGCTCCCCGTTCGTCGCGGCCGTCAAGTCCCGCGTCGACGGCCAGGACAAGGGCCTGGTCCTGCCCCAGGCGTGGTCGGCCTCGCTCCTCGGCTCCCCGTACATCCGCGTCCTGGGCGCCACGTACGACGTCGAGACGATCAACGCCGTGGACTTCCTGGTCAAGGAGAAGGGCCTGAAGGCCGGCGACAAGCTCGGCCACGTCTACTTCGAGGGCGACTACGGCGAGAACGCGCTCAAGGGTTCGAAGTACGCGGCGGAGAAGGCGGGCCTGACCGTCGTCGAGCAGAAGATCAAGCCGACCGACAACGACATGTCGGCCCAGGTCGCCGCGCTCAAGCAGGCCGGCGTCAAGGGCGTCGTCATCAGCGCGGGCCCCCGCCAGGCCGCCTCCCTCGTGGGCGTCGCCGCCGCCACCGGCCTGAAGGTGCCGGTCGTCGGGAACAACTCGGCCTTCGCCCCGCAGCTCCTGGGCACCCAGGCCGGTCCCGCACTGGAGAAGATGTACTGGTTCGCCTCCCCGAGCCTGCCCATCGGCGCGGACACCCCGACCGCGAAGAAGCTGGTCGCCGACTACCAGGCCGCCTACCCGGGCGACGCCCTCGACAACGGCATCGTCGCCGGCTGGACCGCGGCGAGCGTCTTCGGCGAGGCGCTGAAGAAGGCGTGCGCGGACAAGGACCTCACCCGCGAGGGCGTCGACAAGGCGCTGCTGACCATGACCGGCCACGACGCCGGCTTCGGCATGACCCACAACCTGGGCGACCCGAAGGCGCCGTCCTCCCGCGAGTCCGTGATCATCCAGCCCGACAAGTCGGTCCCCGGCGGCATGCGCACGGTCCGGCAGCCCTTCGTCTCCGACGCGGCGAAGAGCTACACGCCCTGATCGGCGAACCCGGCCCGCCAGGACGGGCGGGCCGGGACCCGGCCGAGGCCACGGGCCCGGCCGTTCACCGCACCCCGGGCCCAGCCGACCCGGCCCGCGGTCCGCTCTTCACATCCGGGAAACACGGAAGTGTGAAGCTCGGGCCCATGAACCCACGCATCGAGGAGAACCGCTCACACCCCCGCCTCGCCGACCTGCTCGGCGCCTACCACCTGGTCAACCAGGAGGAGAAGGGGACGGCGGTGGCGACGGTGGCCGAGCTCCCGGCCGTATACCGCGCCGAGGCCGAGGATCCGGCCGCCGCCTTCGCCGCCGACACGGTGCTGCTCGCCACCCCGGACGGGGCCGAGGAGCCGGCCGGCTGCGTCGTCCTCAAGGCGCCCCGCGACGGCCGCTCACCCGAGATCAAGCGGCTCTGGGTGGCGCCCGGGGCCCGCCGCAAGGGCCTCGCGAAGGCGCTCATGGCCGAGGCCCTGCGCCGGGCCGCAGGCTCCGGGGCGCCCTCGGTGCGCCTCACGGTCTGGTCCTGGCGCGAGGAGCCCGTCGCCCTCTACCGCGCCCTCGGCTTCACGGCCGTCGCCTCCTGGGACGACCGGCCGGACCTCCTCTGCCTGGAGCGGCCCCTCGACGCCGTCGAGCGCCTGTCGCCCGACGGCGTCCGCGCCCACGCCGACGGGGGGCTCGCCGAGCTCCTCGTGGACGCCGTGGACGGCGGCGCCTCCGTCGGCTTCCTGGCGCCCCTGGACATCGCGGAGGCGGCCGCCTGGTGGTCCCGTGCCGCCGACGAGGCGGCCGAGGGCGTCCGGGACGTCCTCGTGGCCCACGGACCCGACGGACGCCCGTCCGGCGTCGTCACCCTCGTCCGGACCACCACGGCCAACGGCCGGCACCGCGGCGAGATCGCCCGGCTCCTCGTCCACCGCTCCGCCCGGGGACGCGGCCTCGGCCGCCGTCTGCTGGCCGCGGCCGAGGCGCACGCCGCGGCCACCGGACTCTCCCTGCTCGTCCTGGACACGCAGACCGACAGCCCCGCCGAGCGCCTCTACCGGGCCGCCGGCTGGACCGCGGCCGGTACCGTCCCGGACTTCGCCGCCGACCCGACGGGCGTCCTGCGCCCCACGACGCTGTACTACAAGCGCCTCGGCTGAGCGGGCACGCGCAAGGGCCCCGGGAGGCGTATCGCCTCCCGGGGCCCTTGTCGTACCGCCTGGTCCGCTACGGCAGCTGCGCCGCCCGCGCCTCCCGGCTCTCACGCCGGTTGTCGCGGAAGGTGTTCACCCGGCGCGCCGTCGCGAAGAGGGGGATCACGGCGCCCAGCACGACCTGGAGCGCGCAGCCGGTCTGGAGCAGGAACGCCCCGCCCGGCGCGTCGAACGCCCACGCCGCGAGCATGGCCATCGCGCCGACGATCCAGCTGAGCATCGCCACCGCGAGGACGCCCCGCGGCTTCGGGTACTCGACCCGGCTCACCATCAGCCAGGCCACTCCGATGATCGCGAGCAGCGTCGGGATGAACGGCAGCTCCAGCAGCACGATCGAGACGACCGTCAGCGCGCCGAAGGGGCTCGGCATGCCCTGGAACATGCCGTCCTTCATCGTCACGCAGGAGAATCTCGCGAGCCTGAGGACCACCGCGAGCAGCACCACGATCGCGGCCACGGCCGAGACCTTCTGCTGCGCGTCGTCGGCGACCATGCCGTACACCAGCACGAAGTAGGCCGGTGCCAGACCGAAGCTGATCAGGTCCGACAGGTTGTCGAGCTCGGCACCCATCGGCGAGCTACGGAGCTTGCGCGCCACGATGCCGTCGAAGAGGTCGAAGATCGCCGCGCACAGCATCAGTATCACCGCGGTCGCGGCGCTGTTGCGCGCCATGCCGGTCTCGGTGCTGCCGGTGAGGTGCGGGATCAGGATGCCGGTGGTCGTGAAGTAGACCGCCATGAAGCCACACGTGGCGTTACCGAGCGTGAGGGCGTCCGCTATGGACAGCCTCAGCGACAGCGGCATCTCCTCGGCCTCGTCGGCCGCGTCCGCCTCGGTGTCGGCGGCCCACTCGGCGGCCCGTGTGTCGGGATCAATCACGGTCAATGCGAGTCACCCCCGCGGTCGTGGCCTGCCCGACCTCGACGGCGACCTCGACACCCTCCGGAAGGTAGATGTCGACGCGCGAGCCGAAGCGGATCAGGCCGATCCGGTCACCCTGCTCGACCTTCGTGCCCTGCGGGATGTACGGCACGATGCGCCGGGCGACGGCACCCGCGATCTGGACCATCTCGATGTCGCCGAGCTCGGTGTCGAAGTGCCAGACAACGCGCTCGTTGTTCTCGCTCTCCTTGTTGAACGCCGGGACGAACCCGCCCGGGACGTGCTCCACGGACGTGACCGTGCCGGCCAGCGGCGCGCGGTTGACGTGCACGTTCAGCGGGCTCATGAAGATGGCGACCCGGGTGCGTCCGTCCTTCCACGGCATGATGCTCTGCACCACACCGTCGGCGGGGGAGATGACCCGGCCCTGAGCGATCTCGCGCTCGGGGTCGCGGAAGAACCACAGCATGCCGGCCGCGAGTGCGGTGGTCGGCACGGCGATGGCCGCGGCACGCTTCGACTTGCGCGCGCGCACGAGGCTGAGCGCCGCGGTGGCGACGGTCGGCAGGAGCCACGGCGATGCTCCGCGCGCGAGGCGTACGCCGGCAAGGCTGTCGCGGTGTGCAGAGGTTTGGCTGTGGGGCATGGATGACCTTCGTAGCGGATGATGCCGCGCTGGCAACGGGGGACGGCGGCTTTCCGGCGATGCTATCGGTTGCGGGGCGCAACTGGGCAAGCCAGGAACCGAGTCGACGGCCGGAAGACGAACACAGGGTGTGATCTTCTTCGCGGCCTAACCGACTCAAAAGCGACAATCAACCCTGGAATCGGTACTCCTCGAGCAGCCGACGACCAATGATCATTTTCTGGATCTCGGCGGTACCTTCACCGATGAGCAGCATCGGCGCCTCGCGGTAGAGACGCTCGATCTCGTACTCCTTCGAGAACCCGTAACCACCGTGAATGCGGAAGGCATCCTCGACGACCTCCTTGCAGTATTCGGAGGCGAGGTACTTCGCCATCCCTGCTTCGAGGTCGTTTCGTTCCCCGGAGTCCTTTTTGCGTGCTGCATTCACCATCATGGCATGAGCGGCCTCGACCTTGGTAGCCATCTCGGCAAGCTTGAACTGAATCGCCTGGTGCTGGGCGATCTGCTTGCCGAAAGTGTGACGTTGCTGGGCATACGAGACACCCAGTTCGAAAGCACGCTGAGCGACACCGCAGCCACGGGCCGCCACGTTGACGCGGCCGACCTCCACGCCGTCCATCATTTGGTAAAACCCTCGGCCGGTGACGCCCCCGAGGACCCGATTGGCCGGAATGCGCAGTCCGTCCATGATGAGTTCGGTCGTGTCGACGCCCTTGTAACCCATCTTGTCGATCTTCCCGGGGATGGTGAGGCCCGGACGGACCTCCCCGAAGCCGGGCTCCTTCTCGACGAGGAAGGTCGTCATCGACTTGTGGGGCGCCGTGCCCTCGGGGTGTCCTTCGTCACTTCGGACGAGAACGGCCACCAGCGTCGACGTGCCGCCGTTCGTCAGCCACATCTTCTGGCCGTTGAGGACGTACTCGTCGCCGTCCTTCACCGCCTTGGACGTGATGGCCGACACGTCCGAGCCGAGGCCCGGCTCCGACATCGAGAACGCGCCGCGCGTCTCGCCGGCCGCCATCCGCGGAAGGAAGTACTCCTTCTGCTCCTGGGTGCCGTGCTGCTTCAGCATGTACGCCACGATGAAGTGGGTGTTGATGATGCCGGAGACCGACATCCAGCCGCGGGCGATCTCCTCCACGCACAGCGCGTAGGTGAGCAGCGACTCGCCCAGGCCCCCGTACTCCTCGGGGATCATCAGACCGAAGACGCCGAGCTCCTTGAGCCCGTCGACGATCTGCTGGGGGTACTCGTCGCGGTGCTCCAGCTCCGTCGCGACCGGGATGATCTCCTTGTCGACGAAGTCCCGCACCGTGGCGAGGATCTCCTGCTGGACATCGGTCAGACCGTGGGTCTGGGCGAGTCGCGCCATGACTACTTCCCCTGTTCCTTGAGCTGGGGGCGGCCGGGCTGCTCGCCGCCGCGCTCCTTGATGTACGTCTCGGTGGGGACCATCACCTTGCGGCGGAAGACGCACACGAGGGTGCCGTCCTGCTTGTAGCCCTTGGTCTCGACGTAGACGATCCCGCGGTCGTTCTTCGACTTCGACGGGGTCTTGTCGAGGACCGTGGTCTCGCCGTAGATCGTGTCGCCGTGGAAGGTCGGCGCCACGTGGCGCAGCGACTCGATCTCCAGGTTGGCGATGGCCTTGCCGGAGACGTCCGGCACGGACATGCCCAGCAGCAGCGAGTAGATGTAGTTGCCGACGACGACGTTCCTGCCGAAGTCCGTCGTGTTCTCGGCGTAATTCACATCCATGTGCAGCGGATGGTGGTTCATCGTGAGCAGGCAGAAGAGATGGTCGTCGTACTCGGTGACCGTCTTTCCGGGCCAGTGCTTGTAGACGGCACCGACTTCGAACTCTTCGTAGGTACGGCCGAACTGCATGGTCCTCACGCCTCCGGGATGTCGAACGTGGTGGTGCGCTGCATGCCGGCGGCGCGGCCCTTGCCGGAGATGACCAGGGCCATCTTGCGGGAGGCTTCGTCGATCATCTCGTCGCCGAGCATCGCGGAGCCCTTCTTCCCGCCCGCCTCGGACGTGTAGTAGTCGTACGCGTCGAGGATCAGCTCGGCGTGGTCGTAGTCCTCCTGCGACGGCGAGAAGATCTCGTTCGCGGCGGCGACCTGGTCCGGGTGGAGCACCCACTTGCCGTCGAAGCCCAGGGCGGCGGCGCGCTGCGCCACGGCCTTGTACCCCTCCTGGTTGCGGATCTGGAGGTAGGGGCCGTCGATCGCCTGGAGGTTGTTGGCGCGGGCGGCCATCAGGATGCTCATCAGGATGTGGTGGTACGCGTCCGCCGGGTAGCCGGGCGGCTGCTCGCCGACGACGAGGGACTTCATGTTGATGGAGGCCATGAAGTCGGCCGGGCCGAAGATGATCGTCTCGACGCGCTGGGACGCCTGCGCGATCGCGTTGACCTGGGTGAGGCCCTGGGCGTTCTCGATCTGCGCCTCGATGCCGATCTTGCCGACCTCGAAGCCCATCGTCTTCTCGATCTGGGTGAGCAGCAGGTCGAGCGCCACGATCTGCTGGGCGTCCTGGACCTTCGGCAGCATGATGCAGTCGAGGTTCTGGCCGGCGCCCTCCACGACGGTGACGACGTCGCGGTACGTCCAGTGGGTCGTCCAGTCGTTGACGCGGACCACGCGGGTCTTGCCGGTCCAGTCGCCCTCGTTCAGGAACTTCACGATGGTGTGGCGGGCGTCCGGCTTGGCCAGCGGGGCGCAGGCGTCCTCCAGGTCGAGGAAGACCTGGTCGGCCGCGAGTCCCTGGGCCTTCTCCAGGAAGCGCGGGTTGGAGCCGGGGACCGCCAGGCAGGAGCGGCGGGGGCGGAGCCGGTTCACAGGGCTGGTCATGCGGGGACCTCCGTGCTTTCAATGGGGCTGAGCTTGTGAGCTGTGCGGATCTCGTCGACGATACGGCCGATGATCTCCGTGATGCCGAAGTCCTTCGGCGTGAAGACGGCGGCGACACCCGCCCGCTTCAGTTCCGCCGCGTCGGCGTTCGGGATGATCCCGCCGACGATGACGGGGATGTCGGTCGCGCCGGCCTCGCGGAGACGGTCGAGGACGTCGGGGACCAGCTCGGCGTGGGAGCCGGAGAGGATCGACAGGCCCACGCAGTGCACGTCCTCGGCGAGGGAGGCGTCCACGATCTGCTCGGGGGTCAGCCGGATGCCCTGGTAGACGACCTCGAAACCGGCGTCGCGCGCGCGTACGGCGATCTGCTCGGCGCCGTTGGAGTGGCCGTCCAGGCCGGGCTTCCCGACGAGCAGCCGCAGCCGCCCGGAGTTCAGCTCCTCGGCCGTCCGCGCCACCTTCTCCCGCACGAGGGCCAGCGGCGTGCCCGCCTCGGCGGTGACCGCGACGGGGGCGGAGGAGACGCCGGTCGGGGCCCGGAACTCCCCGAAGACCTCGCGCAGCGCCCCGGTCCACTCGCCGGTCGTGACGCCGGCGCGGGCGCACTCCAGGGTGGCCTCCATGAGGTTGCCGGTGCCCTTGGCGGCCTCCTTGAGGCGTTCGAGGGCCTTGCAGGGGCGCGGGTGGTTGAACGGGGGCTGGTAGCGGTTGTCCCGCCACGACTTCAGCGAGCCGACCACCCGGGCCTCGACGGCCGGGTCGACGGTCATGATCGCGGTGTCCAGGTCGGCGGTGAGGGGGTTCTCCTCGGTCGACTGGAAGATGTTGACGCCGACGATCTTCTCTTCGCCGGCCTCGATCCGGGCGCGCCGCTCGGCGTGCGAGGAGACCAGCTGCGACTTGAGGTAGCCGGACTCGACGGCCGCCATGGCGCCGCCCATCTCCTCGATCCGCCCGATCTCCGCCATGCACTCCTCGACGAGCGAGTCGACCTTGGCCTCGATGACGTGCGAGCCGGCGAAGATGTCCTCGTACTCCAGGAGGTCGGACTCGTGGGCCAGCACCTGCTGGATGCGGAGCGACCACTGCTGGTCCCAGGGCCGGGGGAGGCCCAGGGCCTCGTTCCAGGCCGGGAGCTGGACGGCCCGGGCGCGGGCGTCCTTGGAGAGGGTGACGGCCAGCATCTCCAGCACGATCCGCTGGACGTTGTTCTCCGGCTGGGCCTCGGTGAGGCCGAGCGAGTTGACCTGCACGCCGTAGCGGAACCGGCGCTGCTTGGCGTCCTCGATGCCGTACCGCTCGCGGGTGATGCGGTCCCAGATGCGGCCGAAGGCGCGCATCTTGCACATCTCCTCGACGAAGCGGACGCCCGCGTTCACGAAGAACGAGATGCGGGCGACGACATCGCCCTTGCGGTCCTCGGGGATCTGGCCGGACGCGAACACCGAGTCGAGCACGGCGATCGCGGTGGACATGGCGTACGAGATCTCCTGGACCGGCGTGGCCCCGGCCTCCTGCAGGTGGTAACTGCAGATGTTGATCGGGTTCCACTTCGGGATGTTGTTGACCGTGTAGCAGATCATGTCCGTCGTCAGCCGGAGCGACGGGCCGGGCGGGAAGACGTGCGTCCCGCGCGACAGGTACTCCTTGACGATGTCGTTCTGCGTGGTGCCCTGGAGCTTGGTGATGTCCGCACCCTGCTCCTCGGCGGCGACCTGGTAGAGCGCCAGGAGCCACATGGCCGTGGCGTTGATGGTCATCGAGGTGTTCATCTGTTCCAGTGGGATGTCCTGGAACAGCCGTCGCATGTCACCGAGGTGCGAGACGGGGACGCCGACCCGGCCGACCTCGCCGCGGGCGAGGATGTGGTCGGGGTCGTACCCGGTCTGCGTCGGCAGGTCGAACGCGACCGACAGGCCGGTCTGACCCTTGGCGAGGTTGCGCCGGTACAGCTCGTTGGACGCCTCGGCGGTGGAGTGACCGGCGTACGTCCGCATGAGCCACGGCCGGTCCTTCTGGCGCTCAGTCATCTATGGTCCCGGGCTCAGATGTTGCGGAAGCGGTTGATGGCGTCGATGTGCTGGGCGCGCATCTCGGGGTCGCGCACGCCCAGGCCCTCCTGCGGGGCGAGGGCGAGGACGCCGACCTTGCCCTGGTGCAGGTTGCGGTGGACGTCGTAGGCGGCCTGGCCGGTGTCCTCCAGGGAGTAGACCTTGGAGAGCGTCGGGTGGATCTTGCCCTTCGCGATCAGGCGGTTGGCCTCCCACGCCTCGCGGTAGTTGGCGAAGTGCGACCCGATGATCCGCTTGAGGGACATCCACAGGTAGCGGTTGTCGTACTGGTGCATGTAGCCGGAGGTCGAGGCGCAGGTGGTGATGGTGCCACCCTTGCGGGTGACGTACACCGAGGCGCCGAAGGTCTCGCGGCCCGGGTGCTCGAAGACGATGTCGATGTCCTCGCCGCCGGTCAGCTCGCGGATCTTGGAGCCGAAGCGCTTCCACTCCCGCGGGTCCTGGGTGTTCTCGTCCTTCCAGAACTTGTAGCCCTCGGCGTTGCGGTCGATGACCGCGTCGGCGCCCATGGAGCGGCAGATGTCGGCCTTCTCGGGGGAGGAGACGACGCAGATCGGGTTGGCGCCGCCGGCGAGGGCGAACTGCGTGGCGTACGAGCCGAGGCCGCCGCTCGCGCCCCAGATGAGGACGTTGTCGCCCTGCTTCATGCCGGCGCCGTTGCGGGAGACCAGCTGGCGGTAGGCGGTCGAGTTGACCAGGCCGGGCGAGGCGGCCTCCTCCCAGCTCAGGTGGCCGGGCTTCGGCATCAGCTGGTTCGACTTGACCAGGGCGATCTCCGCCAGGCCGCCGAAGTTGGTCTCGAAGCCCCAGATGCGCTGCTCGGGGTCGAGCATCGTGTCGTTGTGGCCGTCCGAGGACTCCAGCTCGACCGAGAGGCAGTGCGCGACGACCTCGTCGCCCGGGTTCCAGGCGTTGACGCCCGGGCCGGTGCGCAGGACGACGCCCGCGAGGTCGGAGCCGATCACGTGGTACGGCAGGTCGTGGCGCTTGGTGAGCTCGGAGAGCCGGCCGTAGCGCTCCAGGAAGCCGAAGGTCGAGACGGGCTCGAAGATCGAGGTCCAGACCGAGTTGTAGTTGACCGAGCTCGCCATGACGGCGACCAGGGCCTCGCCCGGGCCGAGCTCGGGCAGGGCCACGTCGTCGAGGTGCAGGGACTTGCGCGGGTCCTTGTCGCGGCTGTCGAGCCCGGCGAACATCTCGGCCTCGTCCTTGTGGACGGTCACGGCCCGGTACGAGTCGGGGAGCGGGATGTTCGCGAAGTCGGCGGACGTGGCGTCCTGCGACTGGATCGCGGCCAGGATTTCCTTCACGGGTTGCCTCCGGCGGTGAGCGTCCTGAGGGAGGGACGCCTGGGGGTTACGGCGGTGGGTGCTGCTGTGGAGGTGTGCCGTCGGTTCGGCGTGGTGGTGCTGTGGCGGCGCTGTGGTGGAGCGCGGGGTGCCTGTGACGCAGGCGTCCGGGCGCAACAGCCGTCGGCTGGTGGGGACAGCCGGCGCACGAGGTGTGGTCTCTGCGCGCCGGCCGCCCGGACAACATCAACGTATGGCACGCCGTGTCACCTGACAAGGCACTGCGTGCCAACAATTTCACTCAGATGCAATCTGCCGGTCTCGGATGAGCGATGATCGATCGAAACGGCCTGTGAACTGGGCGAACGCGAGAGGGCCGCCCCCGGAAACCGGGGGCGGCCCTCTGCGTGGAACGTGCTCAGGAGCCCTTGAGGGCCTCCTGGATGGTGCGCATGACCTCGTCGAGCGGGGCGTCCGTGCGGGCCACCGCGACGACCACGTCGCCCGTCGTGGAGACCCGGGCGGCCGGCGCCGGCTCGGCCTGCCGGGAAGGGGCCGGGCGGCCCGCGCCTATCCCCGTGCCGAAGGTCTCCCGGACGATCGCGAAGGCGTGGTCGAGCTGCGCCTCCACGTCGCCCTGCCCGCCCGCCCGCAGCCAGCGGCGCAGCACGTGGTTGTGGGCGGTGACGACCGCCGACGCGGCGACCTCCGCGAGCAGCGGGTCGTCGTTGCCGTCGTGATGGTCGCCCTCGTCGAAGTGCTCCAGCAGATAGCGGGTGAAGAGCCGCTCGTAGCGGGCCACCGAGGCGATCTCGCGCTCCCGCAGCGTCGGCACCTCGCGGGTGAGCCGGTAGCGCTCCACGGAGACCGCGGGCGACCCGGCGTACATCTTCATGACTTCCTTGATGCCCGTGCACACCGTGTCGAGCGGGTGCTCGTGCGGCGGGGCGGCGTTCAGCACCGCCTCCGCCCGCACCAGGGTGTCGTCGTGGTCGGGGAAGATCGCCTCTTCCTTGGAGCGGAAGTGACGGAAGAAGGTCCGCCGCGCGACCCCGGCCGTGGCCGCGATCTCGTCGACGGTGGTGGCCTCGTACCCCTTGGTGGCGAAGAGCTCCATGGCCGCCGCGGCGAGCTCCCGGCGCATCTTGAGCCGCTGCGCGGCGGCACGAGTGCCCGCCGCGGTCTCCGGAGCGTCGGACGTGGACGTGGCACGGGGTGTCTTCGCGGCCTTGGGCATGGTCCGAACGTACTGCATCGGAGCGGGAGTGTGCCCAGGTGGGGGCGGGGAGACCCCCGGGGCACCGGCGGTGCCCCGGGAGCCCAGCAGGCCGCCCCAGCCGGCCGTGCGGGACTCAGCGTCGGGCATATTCGCGGAAGCCGCGCCCCGTCTTGCGGCCCAGGCAGCCCGCCGCCACCAGGTGCTCCAGGAGCGGGGCCGGGGCGAGGCCCGGGTCGCGGAACTCGCGGTGCAGCACCTGCTCGATCGCGAGCGAGACGTCCAGGCCGACCACGTCGAGCAGCTCGAACGGGCCCATCGGGTAGCCGCCGCCCAGCTTCATCGCCGCGTCGATGTCGTCCAGCGTCGCGTAGTGGTCCTGGACCATCTTGATCGCGTTGTTCAGGTAGGGGAAGAGCAGCGCGTTGACGATGAACCCGGCGCGGTCGCCGCAGTCCACCGGGTGCTTGCGGATCCTCGTGGTGACCTCGCGGACCGTGGCGTGTACGTCGTCGGCGGTCAGGACCGTCCGGACGATCTCGACCAGCTTCATCGCCGGAGCCGGGTTGAAGAAGTGCATGCCGATGACGTCCTGCGGGCGCGTGGTGGCGCGGGCGCAGGCCACGACCGGCAGCGAGGAGGTCGTGGTGGCGAGCACCGCGCCCGGCTTGCAGATCTTGTCGAGCCGGGCGAACAGCTCCTGCTTGATCTCCAGGTCCTCGGCGACCGCCTCGACGGCCAGGTCGACCTCGGCGAAGGCGTCGAGCGTGCCGGCCGCGGTGATCAGGGCCAGCGTGGTGTCACGGGCCTCGGCCGTCATCCGGCCCTTCTCGACCGAGCGGGCCAGCGACTTGGCGATGCGGGCCTTGGCCGTGTCCGCCTTCTCCTGGGAGCGGGCGGCGAGGACGACCCCGTACCCGGCCTTGGCGAAGACCTCGGCGATCCCGGAGGCCATCGTGCCCGAGCCGGCGACGCCCACCGAGCGGACCTCGCGGGCCGAGCCGGCCTCCGCGGACGCCGACGGGGTCAGCGCGTCCGCGACCACCTCGGCGGAGCCCGGCGCCTCGTAGGTGTAGAAGCCGCGGCCCGCCTTGCGGCCCGTCAGGCCCGCCTCGCTGAGCTGCTTGAGGATGGGGGCCGGGGCGTGCAGACGGTCGTGCGAGGAGGCGTACATGGCCTCCAGGACCGTACGGGCCGTGTCCACGCCGATCAGGTCGAGCAGCGCCAGCGGCCCCATCGGCAGGCCGCAGCCCAGCTTCATCGCCGCGTCGATGTCCTCGCGGGAGGCGTACCTGGCCTCGTACATGGCCGCGGCCTGGTTCAGGTAGCCGAAGAGCAGGCCGTCGGCGATGAAGCCCGCCCGGTCGCCGACCGCCACCGGCTCCTTGCCGAGGCTCTCGGCGAGCCGCGTGACGGCCTCGACGGCCCTCGGGTCGGTCAGGACGGAGGAGACGACCTCGACCAGCTTCATGGCCTGGACCGGGGCGAAGAAGTGCAGGCCGAGCACGCGCTCGGGGTGCGCGGAGTCGGCGGCGAGGCGGGTGACGGAGAGCGCGTTGGTGCCGGTCGCCAGGATCGTGTCGGGGCGGACGATCGCGTCGAGGGCCCGGAAGACCTCCTGCTTGGCCTCGTACGACTCCGGGACGACCTCGATCACGAGGTCGGCCTCGGCGGCCGCCTGGAGGTCGGAGAAGGTACGGAAGCGGGCCAGCACGTCCTGCCGCTCCTCCTCGGTGATCCGCTCACGGGCCACCGCGCGGGCGGTGGAGGACTCCAGGGCGGCGACGGCGCGGGCGGCGGCCGTGTCGCTGATGTCGATGCCGATGACCTCGCGGCCGGCCCGGGCGAGGACGTCGGCGATACCCGCGCCCATGGTGCCGAGACCGACGACGGCGATGGTGGAGAGAGGGGTGTCCATCAGGGGACTCCAGAGAGGAAGAGTGACGACTGAGGGCAGTGCGTGGAGCGAGAGTGCGGGTGCGGCTCCGCGTAGGTGCGCACGCGAGTGGTGCCGAGTCGCGCGAGGGAGAAAGCGCGGGAATACCCGGGAACAGGGCCGCCCCGGGAAAAGCGGCGGTGCCCTGGAAAGGAGCGACGGACCCTGTCCCGGGCCGCGTCGAAACTGCCGAACCGACGTACGACACAACGGCTGCGTCACCAGGCCGTCGTGGAAAGTGCGGGTGG
Source organism: Streptomyces sp. NPDC051180 (assembly GCF_040689545.1). NCBI lineage: Bacteria > Bacillati > Actinomycetota > Actinomycetes > Kitasatosporales > Streptomycetaceae > Streptomyces > Streptomyces sp. NPDC051180. The sequence continues at coordinate 246,086 of NZ_JBFBBC010000010.1, read as the reverse complement.
TGGCCCGCTCACCTGAGACTAACCGGCCGGTAACGAGCGCGCCAGTCCCGGGAAGTTGAGGGCGATGTGATCTGGATCGCGGATAGGGTCGGATTCATGGAATACGCAGAGGATCCGGAATTCTGCTCGATGATCGATCGATTGCGCGACGAGATCGAGAAGGACACCGGAGAAGTCCCGGACGCATTCCGCCGCCTCGCGGAAACCGTCGATCCCGAAGAACTGCACGACGTGCTCACCGCACCCGGACAGCCGCTGTGGGCCCGTGAGATCGCCGCCTACGCACTGGGGGTCGCCGGCGACCCGCGCGCCTTCGAGGCGCTCGTCCTCCTCCTCAACCACCGCGACCCCGAGCGCTGCGTCACCGCCGCCCACGCCCTCACCCGGCTCGGCGACCCGCGCACCGCGCGCGCCGCCGCGGCCCTCGCCACCAACGAACTCCGGGCCGCCTACGCCCTCCTGCCGGTCCGGCTGCTCGCAGCCCTCCGCGCGCCCGAGTCCGTCCCGGCCCTCCTCACCGTCCTCGAACGCCGGCTCCCCGCCGACGACCCCCACTGGCGGGTCGGACTCGCCTGCGTCGAGGGCCTCGGAGCCCTCGGCGACCCCGCGGCCCGCCCCGCCCTGGAGGCCGCCCTGCCGCACCCCCGGCTCGGCGCCGCCGCCGGACGGTCACTGGCGCTGCTCGGCCCCGCCGCCTGAACCCGGGCCCCCACGCGACTAGGCCGTCTCTTCCGGATCTTGCCTGACCCGTGCCGCCCGGCACCGCACCTCGCGGCGTTGTCGAGGCACCCGAGTACGTCCAGTACGCGGGAGCCCCTCCGCCTTGCGATGCACGGCACCGGACGACACGGGCTTGACCGGCAAGATCCGAAAGAGACGACCTAGGCGCCCTCGCCGGGCCCCGGGCCCCGACCCGGCTCGTTCCCGACGTCCTGCTCCGCGCCCTGCCCCTGCCCCATCCCGTCGTCCGGCTCCCGGCCCCGACGTCACTCGTCCCCGACGCCCTCGCGGGGGCTCCGGTCTGCCCGTGCCGGAGCCAGGGTCCCGGCCGCCGCCAGGACGGCGGGAAGGGCCGCCAGCGCGAAGCACACCGGTAGCGGCAGCCGCCCCACCAGCAGACCCGCACCGGCCGTCGCCCCCGTACTGCCCGCGTTGAACGCCGTGTTGACCCACGCCCCCGCCCGGGCGCGCCGCTCAGGCCCGGCGGACTCGTCGGCCAGGAGGTAGGCGCTCGTGATCGCCGGCGCCAGGAAGAGCCCGCCGATCGCGACCCAGCCGACCAGCGCGTACGGATGCGGGGAGAGCCCCGCCACCGCCAGGACACCGCCGAGCCCCAGCGCGAGCAGCGACAGCCGCACGGCGGTGGGCAGCCGCCAGGAGACGGCGCCGTGCACCAGACCGCCCACCGCGCTGCCCGCCGACAGCGCGGCCAGCGCCCAGGGCGCCACCCCCGGCATGCCGTGCTCGTCGGCGAAGGCGATCACCAGCAGGTCGAGCGCCCCCAGGGCCATGCCCACAGCGGCCGCGACCAGGGCCGCCCGCGCCGTCCCGGCACCCGGCGCTCCCGTCGGGCCGCCTTTCGCCGCCGCCCCGCGCTCCCGCCCCCGGCTCCGCGCCGCCGGTGAGGCGGCGAGCGCGAGCGTGCCCGCCAGGACCAGCAAAGCGCTCAGCGCGAGCCCGGCCGGCGCCGCCCAGTACCGCACGAGCAGACCCACCAGCAACGGGCCCGTGACGAAGAGGACTTCCTCGGCCACCGTGTCCAGGCTGTACGCACGTCGCAGCAGGTCGCGGTCGGCGAGCATCCCGCTCCACAGCGCCCGCATCACCGGCCCGAGGGGCGGGGTCGGGCAGCCCGCCGCCGCGGCGAGCGCCACGAGCGGGACCGCTCCGCCCGCGGAGGCGGCCGTCGCCGCCGCGAGGGCGGCGAGCAGCAGCGCGTAGACGAAGGCCATCGGGGGCAGGGCCCGGCGCGGCCCGAACCGGTCGACCAGACCGGCCCTCACCGGCGACAGCACCACGCTCGTCAGCCCGAAGGCCGCCATCGCGGTGCCGGCCACGGCGTACGACCCGGTGCTCCCCTTGACCGACAGGAGCAGGGAGAGCGGGGCCGTCCCGTAGGAGAGCCGGCCGAGGAGAGCCGCGCCGAAGGTCCGGCGGGCGTGCGGGATCCGCAGCACCGCCGCGTATCCGGGCGCGGGGGACGGGCGGGCAGGGGAGATCACGGACATGACGGTGTTCCTCGGGAAAGGGCGCCGGGCAGCGGCCTGCGGCGCCGGGGCGTGCGGGGACGGCGGGACACCGCGCCGGGCTGGGCACGGTCGTCGGCTCGCCGACTCCTACGCACGGGAGAGGAACATGCGCGTCAAGGTAGCAAACGGAGCTCCGCCCCGGTCCGGGCCGTCGTCGCCGGCTCCTCCGGGACGAGGGCGAACGCCTCGATCTCCAGCAGCAGTTCCGGCCGGACCAGCGCCGCCACCTGCACCGCGGAGCTCGCCGGGAGCGGCGCCCCGGCGAGGGCGGCGTCCCGCGCGTCCCGGACGGCGGGGAGGTGGGCCACGTCGGTGACGAAGTACGTCAGTTTCACCACGTCCCCGAAGCCGGCACCGGCCGCGGAGAGGCAGCGCTCCAGGTTCGCGAAGACCTGGCGGGCCTGCGCCGCCGGGTCGCCGACGCCGACCACCGCGCCGTCGGCGTCGAACGCGCACTGCCCGGATATCGCGACGAACCGGCCTGTGCCCCAGACCACGTGGCTGTACTGGGGGCTGGGCGCGAGGCCGTCCGGGGCCGGGAGGTGGGTGAGGTGGCTCGTCATGCCGGACATCCTCGCGCACGCCACTGACAGTGCCCGCGACCGAGGGGGTGCGGGCACGGTCGGTGGAGGGGCGCGGATGTCAGCGCACGTGGCCGAGGAACCCGTGCAGGGCCGTGCCCGCCGTCTCCGCCTGCGGGGCGCCGGCCCGCGTGCCGCCGCCCTCGGGGGCGGTCTTCCCGGCCGGGGCCGCGGGCTCCGGCTCCGGCTCCGGGAGCGCGGCGCAGACCGCGTCGGCCTCCGCGCCGTCCGCGGCGCGCGGGACCGTGCCCGTGGCGAGGTAGCCGGCCAGGTGGTCGTCGAGGCAGTCGTTGCCGGCGAGGGTCACCCCGTGGTTCCCGCCGCCTTCCTCGACGACGAGGCTGGAGCCCCGGACGAGCCGGTGCAGCGCGACCCCGCCCTCGTACGGCGTGGCCGCGTCGTCCGTGGCCTGGAGGATGAGGACCGGGGGCACCTGGTCGTTGGCGACGTCCGGCGGGGACAGCGGCTCGACCGGCCAGAACGCGCACGGCGCGTTGTACCAGGCGTTGTTCCAGGTCGAGAACGGCGCCTTGGCGTGCACGTCCCAGTTGTCCTTGCGCCAGACGCTCCAGTCGCGGGGCCAGCCCGCGTCCCGGCACTGCACGCTCGTGTAGACCGAGTAGCCGTTGTCCGCGGCCGCGTCGGCCTCCCCGTACCGCTCGTACGCCTCCTTCAGCGGCGCCGGGTCGTCGTCGTTGACGTACGCGGAGAACGCGCGCGCGAGGCGCGGCCAGTAGCCGTCGTAGTACCCGCCGGGCAGGTAGGTGTCTTCCAGCTCGCCCGGCCCGACCTTCCCGCCGGCCGGGCTCTCGCGCAGGGCGTCCCGCATCCGGTACCAGGCCGCCTCGACCGCCGCCGGGTCGGTGCCCAGACCGTAGGTCGCGTCGTGCCGGGCGACCCAGGCCGTGAACGCCTTGTGGCGGGTGTCGAAGGCGAAGTCCTGGGCGATGTTGTCCTCGTACCAGACGCCGTGCGGGTTGACGACGGAGTCCAGTGCCATCCGCCGCACCCGGTCCGGGTACAGCCGCGCGTAGACCGCGCCGAGGTAGGTGCCGTACGAGTAGCCGAGGTAGTTGATCTGCTGGGCGCCCAGCGCGCCGCGGATGACGTCGAGGTCGCGCGCGGTGCTCACGGTGTCGATGTACGGCAGCACGTCCGCGTACTTCTCCCCGCACGCGTCCGCGAAGGACTGGGCGCGGGTGACCGCAGCCCGCTCGGCCGCCGCCCCGGTCGGCACCGAGTCGGCGCGCACCGGCGCGAAGTGCCCGGGCTTGCAGTCGAGCGCGGGTTCGCTCTTGCCGACCCCGCGCGGGTCGAAGCCGATCACGTCGTACTCGGCGGCCACCTTCGGGGGCAGCGACGCCGCCACGTACCCGGCCATGCCGCGCCCGCTCCCGCCGGGTCCGCCCGGGTTCACCAGCAGGGGCCCCTGGAAGGTCGGCGCCGTGTGCGGGATCCGGGTGAGCGCGAGCGTGATGCTCCGCCCCGCCGGGTCGTCGTGGTTCAGCGGCACCTTCAGGGTGGCGCACTGGAGCTTCGGGTAGGCCGGGGTGGCGCACCCGGTCCAGGCGATCCGGGGCAGTGGACGGGGAGCCGGTTCTCCGGCGTCGGCGGGAGCGGCCGGCAGGACGGTGACCGTCCCGGCGACCAGCGCTCCAGCGGCGATCAGCATTCCTGCGCGTGGGGTCATAGGGCCTTTGTGTCCCGCCGAGCGCTCGGAAGGACCCACTTCGGCCAGAGTTGACCCGAACAGAGGAGGATCCGACGGCGTGTCAGGTGACCGGTCGGATGATCGGAGCGGGCGTCCGGCCTCCAGGAAATCCGCTCGTGAGCGGCCGTCAGAGCAGGGTGAGCTGTTCCGGGGCGACCGCGTCGGCGGGGTCCTCCGGCAGCGCGATCCGCCGGGGTGCGCCGCCACGGTGCGCGGGGCCGATGCCGAACTCGGCCGCCAGCTCGTGCACCTGACGTGTGATCCGGCGCTGGTACCAGGTCGGCGCGTACGCCCCGGCCGCGTACATCCGCTCGTACCGCCCCACCAGCCCGGGGTGGTGCTCGTGCAGCCACCGCATGAACCACTCCCGGGCGCCGGGCCGCAGATGGAGGACGAGCGGGGTGACCGAGCTCGCGCCGGCCTCGGCGATCGCGCGGACCGTCGCCCGCAGCTGCTCGGGCCGGTCGCTCAGGAACGGCACCACCGGAGCCATCAGGACCCCGCAGTCGATGCCGTGCTCGCCGAGGACGCGGACGACGTCGAGGCGCCGCAGCGGTGAGGGGGTGCCGGGTTCGACCGTCCGCCACAGCTCCTCGTCGGTGAAGCCGACCGAGACGGAGATGCCGACCTCGGTGACCTGGGCTGCCTGGGTGAGGAGGTCCAGGTCGCGCAGGATCAGCGTGCCCTTGGTGAGGATCGAGAACGGGTTCGCCCGGTCGCGCAGGGCGGTCAGGATGCCCGGCATCAGGCGGTAGCGGCCCTCCGCGCGCTGGTAGCAGTCGACGTTGGTGCCCATGGCGATGTGCGCGCCCTGCCAGCGGACCGAGGCGAGCTGGCGGGCCAGCAGCTCCGGGGCGTTGATCTTGACGACGATCTGGGAGTCGAAGCCGAGGCCCGTGTCGAGGTCCAGATAGCCGTGGGTCTTCCGAGCGAAGCAGTACACGCACGCGTGCGTGCAGCCCCGGTAGGGGTTGACCGTCCACTCGAACGGCATGCGGGACGCGCCCGGCACCCGGTTGAGGATCGAGCGGGCCCGCACCTCGTGGAAGGTGATGCCGCGGAACTCCGGAGTGTCGAAGGTCCGGGTGGTGACCGCGTCCGAACCGAACAGGGCGATGTCGGCGGGTGCCGCCGCGCCGCCCGGGGTGTCGCCCAGATTGTCCCAGCGCATGGACGCCTCCTCGGTGGCTGATGTCGACCGTGCGCCCAGAATAGAACACCTGTTCCCTTGATCGTCGCAACCCGGATTTCGCCCGCCGCACCCCACGTGGTTCGCTTGGCCCACACCCGGAGGAACCACAAGCTGGAGGAAGTCAATGGCGCAGGTCGAGGCCACCACGGAACGGATCATCGCCGCGGACGCGGAGACGGTGTTCGACGCGCTGGCCGACTACAGCGGCACGCGCGCGAAGCTGCTCCCCGAGCACTTCAGCGAGTACGAGGTGCGCGAGGGCGGCGACGGCGAGGGCACCCTCGTCCACTGGAAGCTCCAGGCCACCAGCAAGCGCGTGCGCGACTGCCCCCTGGAGGTGAGCGAGCCCACCGACGGGCAGCTCGTCGAGAAGGACCGCAACTCCTCCATGGTCACCACCTGGACCGTGACCCCGGCCGGTGAGGGCAAGTCCCGCGCTGTCGTCACCACCGTCTGGAACGGCGCCGGAGGCATCGGAGGCTTCTTCGAGAAGACCTTCGCACCCAAGGGTCTCGGCCGGATCTACGACGCCGTCCTCGCCAAGCTGGCGGACGAGGTCGAGAAGTAACGCCCCGGGCGTTCACCGATTCGAGTGGATCGCCCGCACCCCCGTACCGGCGCCCCGCGCGTCGAGGGGGCGCGGGCCTTCTCGTAAACGCGCTGATGAGCGACCCAAGTGCGCCGTGGCGCAGGGAGGTTCGCACCCCCGGGCGCCACCTGCCGCCCGTACCGCCCGACTTGCTCCCCCTTCGCGTGCAATGCGAAGAATGGCGCGGCGCAGACGCCGTGACGAGGGGAGCAGGTACGTGGGTGCGATCACCATCGCGGAGTACGCCGGGAGCGCCGAGGAGGACGCGCGCGACACGGAACCGCTCCCCGCGCACGACCCGCCCGCCGGCCTCGCACCCCCGCCCGGCCCCGGTCCGGCCGCCCTCGACCCCCGGCGCGTCCGGCTCGTCTTCTGCGGCCTGATGCTCGCGCTGCTCCTCGCAGCGCTGGAGCAGATGATCGTCGCCACCGCCCTGCCGAAGATCGTCGGCGAACTCCAGGGCCTGGACCGGATGTCCTGGGCGATCACCGCCTACCTGCTGACCTCCACGATCGGTCTGCCGGTCTACGGGAAGCTGGGCGACCTCCTCGGCCGCAAGGGCGTCTTCCTCTTCGCCATCGTCGTCTTCGTCATCGGCTCGGGCCTGGCCGGCTGGTCGCGCACCATGGACCAGCTCATCGCCTTCCGCGCCCTCCAGGGCGCGGGCGCCGGCGGGCTCATGATCGGCGTCCAGGCGATCATCGCCGACATCGTCCCCGCCCGTGAACGCGGCCGGTACATGGGCCTGATCGGCGCCGCCTTCGGCCTCGCCTCCGTCGCGGGCCCCCTCCTCGGCGGCTTCTTCACCGACCACGTGTCCTGGCGCTGGTGCTTCTACTTCAACGTGCCCTTCGGCCTCGTCACCCTCGCCGTCGTCGCCGCCGTCCTCAAGCTCCCCAAACCCGTGAAGCGCGCGCGCTTCGACGTCCTCGGCGCCCTGCTCCTCGCCGCCGCCTCCACCTGCCTGGTCCTGCTGACCAGCTGGGGCGGCACCGAGTACGCCTGGGACTCCCGGGTCGTTCTCGCTCTCGCCTGCGGAGCCGTCGGAACGACCCTGCTGTTCCTGGTCGTCGAGCACGTCGCGCCCGAACCCCTCATCCCGCTCCGGCTCTTCCGCGACTCCGTCTTCACCGTCACCGCCCTCGTCGGCGCCGTCGTCGGCATCGCGCTCTTCGGCGCCGCCAGCTACCTTCCCAGCTTCCTGCAGATGGTCGAGGGCGCCAGCGCCACCGAGTCGGGCCTGCTGATGCTGCCCCTGATGGGCGGCATCGTCGTCGCCTCCGTCGTCTCCGGCCAGCTCATCAGCCGCACCGGCCGCTACAAGATCTATCCGGTGGTCGGCGGAGCCGTCTCCGTCCTCGGCATGTGGCTGCTCTCCCGCATGGACGCCGACACCCCGCGCCTCCAGCACAGCCTGTGGCAGGCCGTCCTCGGCACCGGCATCGGCCTGGTCATGCCCGTGCTCGTGCTCGCCGTGCAGAACTCGGTGCGCCCCGCCGACCTCGGCACCGCCACCAGCGCCCACACCTACTTCCGCCAGATCGGCGGGAGCATCGGCGCCGCGGTCTTCGGCACCCTCTTCGCCTCCCGGCTCGACGACGCCCTCGGCGACCGGCTCGCCGGCGTCCTCTCCGGGACCGGCGGCGCGACCCTGCCGCCTGCCGAGTCCATCACCCCGCAGACCGTGCACACCCTGCCGCCCGCGCTCCGCGACGTGTACGTCCTGGCCTACGCCGACGCGATGCCGCGGATCTTCCTCTACCTCGTGCCGGTCCTCGCGCTCGGCCTCGTCCTCGCCTTCTTCCTCAAGGAGAAACCGCTGGTGTCCCACCACAGCCCCCTCGCCGAGACCGCCGAGGCCCACGACATCGCCGGCGCCCAGGCCGTCCCGCACGCCCGCCACGCCGCCCCGCAGCCGGCTCCCGCGGCCCCGCACCACTCCGGGGTGCCGGTCTGCGGCACCGTCCAGCACCACGACGGCAGCCGGGTGCCCCGTGCCGCCCTCACCCTCATCGACGTCCAGGGGCGGCAGGTCGGCCGGGGCGCCAGCGGCGAGGACGGCCGGTACGCGCTGAGCGTCCCCGGCGGCGGCGCGTACGTCCTCATCGCCGCCGCGGGCGGGCACCAGCCCCAGGCCGTGTCCGTCACCGTCGGCGACCGGCCGGTCGAGCTCGACGTCGTCCTCGGCGGCGCCGGGCGGCTGGCGGGCAGCGTCGTCACGGCCGACGGCACCCCGGTACGGGAGGCGGCCGTGACCCTCACCGACGTCCGCGGCGAGGTCGTCGCCTCGACCCGCACCGGGCGCGAGGGCGGATACGTCATCGGCGAACTGGTCGCGGGCGAGTACACGCTCGCCGCCAGCGCCCCCGCCTTCCGCCCCGCCGCGCTCCCCGTGAGCGTCCAGTCCTCCCGGGAGACCCGGCAGGACATCGAGCTGGCCGGCGGCGCCGTGCTGCGCGGCACCGTCCGCGGGGGCGGCGGCCGGCCCGTGGAGGACGCCCGGGTCACCCTGCTCGACGCCGCGGGCAACGTGGTCGACACCCTCACCACAGGCGCCGACGGAGCCTTCCGGTTCGTCGACCTCTCCTCCGGCGAGTACACGGTCATCGCCGCCGGGTACCCGCCCGTCGCCACCGTCCTCCAGATGGCCGGCGGAGGCCGCACCGAGCGCGACCTCCAGCTCGGCCACCAGGACTGAGGCCCCGCCCCCGCGGGCGGGACGGGAGGCTCAGGAGGTGGTCGTCGCCTTGCGCAGCGCGCTGATGCAGGTGCCGATCGCCTCCTGGAGGGCCTCCAGGCGCTGGAGCATGTCGGCCTCGTAGATGTCCTCCTCCATCACCTCGTCCAGGGTCAGCTCCTCGAAGACCTTCGTCGCCTTCTGCAGGCTGTTGTAGAACTTCGTCCGGCGCTCCTGGACGCGCAGCGCCGGGTCCTCCTCGACGGCCTTGGCCACCAGGCCCTTCACCGTGTCGTACGCCTCGCCGGCCCACTCGCCGGCCTCCTCCGAGTCGTCGAGCTCGTCGAGCAGCGACAGGTGCCGCTCGGCCTCGGCGCGCAGCTCGGCCGGCGCCTCGACGGTCTGCCCCGCGGGGGTCTTGATCTGGCCGTTCTCGACGATCTGGCGCACGTACCCGATGCGGTCGGCCGCCTTCGCCTCGCTCGCCACGGCCTTCTTCAGGTCGTCGGTGCGCGCGATCGCCCGGGCCATCTCCGTCTGGAGCGCCGGGTCCTCCTTCATCCGGTCGAGCAGCGCTCCGCGGGCCGCCTCGGCGGTGCCCGGGTCGGCGAGGATCGCCGCCCGCAGCGCCGTCGGGTTCTCGGCGACCTCCAGGGCCTTCGTCGGCCGGATGCCCTCCGCCTCGGCCGCCGCCGTGATGGCCTGGCCGCGCACCGAGGACGCGCCGTTGCGCGAGGTGTAGTACGACAGCCACACGTCCGCTTCGGGCAGCTCGATGTCGGCGCCCGGCACCAGGACCTCGAACTGCGGGACCAAGCCGTCGTCCGCCGCCATGTCCCACGCCTTGTAGTACCGCATCACCCGCTCCGGGGAGCACCCCGCCAGCCGCGCGAACGCCTTCGCCGAGACCTTCGTCCGCGCCGTCCCCTCGGCGGCCTGGCCGCCCGGCCGCACGCTGCGGGCCACCTTCAGCGCGAAGGTCCAGCCGCCGGTCCGCGCGTACACGCCGAAGTCGAGGGCGTCCCGGACGACGACGGGGTCGTGCTCCTGACCGAGATCGTCGCTGTCGCTGTCGCTGTCGCTGTCGCTGTCGCTGTCGCCGTCGCCGTCGCCGGAGGGGGCGTCGGCGCCCTGCTGCTCGTGCCGCTCTGCCGGGGCGCCCGGCTCCTCCCGGGGCTCGGGGGCCGACGGCTCCCAGAACTCGGGCTCCTGCGCCATGGCGGGCACGTGGGCGGCTCCGGCGGCCCCGGCGGACGCGGTGTCGCCGGGCGCGGCGTCGGCGGGCGCGGTGTCGGACGGGGTGAAGGCGATGGTCACCGAGGGTCTCCGGAGGGTCGGGTGCGACAACTGCGGCCGACAGCCTATACGCACCTGTTGGCGATGTTTCGCCCGATTCGGTGCATCCCGCCCCGAAGGACCGATGGTGCGGGAGGGCCCCAGGCCGTATACGGAATCCGCCGGGTGAACCGTACCGCCGTCCGGTGGGCGTCATTGGTCCACTCCAACGGAGGTTATCCACAGGGGTGGTAGGGCTGCCGGGCGGCGCGTACGGTGCGAGACATGAAGATCCTCATCAGCGCCGACATGGAGGGCGCGACCGGTGTGACCTGGCCCGCCGACGTGCTGCCCGGCACGCCCCAGTGGGAGCGGTGCCGCTCGATGTTCACGTCCGACGTGAACGCCGCGGTGCTCGGCTTCTTCGACGGCGGCGCCGACGAGGTCCTCATCAACGAAGCGCACTGGTCCATGCGGAACCTGCTCCTGGAGCGGCTCGACGAGCGGGCCGAGATGATCACCGGCCGCCACAAGACCCTCTCCATGGTCGAGGGCGTGCAGCACGGCGACGTCGACGGCATCGCCTTCGTCGGCTACCACACGGGCGCCGGCACCGAGGGCGTCCTCGCCCACACCTACCTCGCCAACTCGATCACCGGCGTCTGGCTCGACGGCGAGCGGGCGAGCGAGGGCCTGCTCAACGCCCATGTGGTCGCGGAGTACGGCGTCCCGGTCGTCCTCGTCACCGGGGACGACCTCACCTGCGAGGACGCCCTGGGGTACGCGCCGGAGGCGCGCAAGGTCGCCGTCAAGGACCACGTCTCGCGGTACGCGGCGGTGTGCCGCACCCCGGCCAGGACCGCCGGCGACATCCGCGCGGCGGCCAAGGCCGCCGCCGCGCTCGCCGTCCGTCACGAACCGGTCCGCGGCGGGCCCTTCACCGTGGAGCTGGAGTTCGACGCCGACCACCTGGGCGCCGCCGCCACGGTGGTTCCCGGCGTGGCGCGGAGCGGGGAGCGGCGCGTCGCCTACACCAGCGAGACCATGTACGAGGCAATTCGGACGTTCAAGGCGGTCACGACCATCGTCTCGGCCGCGGTGGAGGAGCAGTATGGCTGAGGAGGTCCGGGGACCGGACGCGACGGCGCTTGACGAGGTGGTCACCTTCACCTCCGAGCTCATCCGCATCGACACCACCAACCGCGGCGGAGGCGACTGCCGGGAGCGGCCCGCCGCCGAGTACGTCGCCGAGCGGCTCGCCGCCGCCGGCATCGAACCCACCCTCCTGGAGCGGACCCCCGGCCGCACCAACGTGGTGGCCCGCATCCCCGGCACCGACCCCACGGCCGAGGCGCTCCTCGTCCACGGGCACCTGGACGTGGTCCCCGCGGACCCGGCCGAGTGGACCGTGCACCCGTTCTCCGGCGAGATCCGCGACGGCCTCGTGTGGGGCCGCGGCGCCGTCGACATGAAGAACATGGACGCGATGGTGCTGGCGGCCGTCCGCTCCTGGGCCCGCCACGGCGTCCGGCCGCGCCGCGACATCGTCCTCGCGTACACCGCGGACGAGGAGGCCAGCGCCGAGGACGGCTCAGGCTTCCTCGCCGACCGGCACGCCGACCTGTTCGAGGGGTGCACGGAGGGCATCAGCGAGTCCGGCGCGTTCAGCTTCCACCCCACGCCCGGCACGACCCTCTACCCGATCGCCGCGGGCGAGCGGGGTACCGCCTGGCTCAAGCTGACCGCGCACGGCCGGGCGGGCCACGGCTCCAAGGTGAACACGGCGAACGCCGTCACCCGCCTCGCCTCCGCCGTCGCCCGGATCGGCGCGCACACCTGGCCGGTCCGGCTGACCACGACCGTCCGCGCCGCCCTCACCGAGCTGGCCGCGCTGTACGGCATCGAGGTCGACACCGGGGCGCCCGACCTCGACGTCGACCTGCTGCTGGACAAGCTCGGTCCCGCCGCCGCACTCGTCGAGCCGACCGTCCGCAACAGCGCCAACCCGACGATGCTGGACGCCGGATACAAGGTCAACGTGATCCCGGGCCAGGCCGTCGCCCACATCGACGGGCGGATGCTGCCGGGCACCGAGGAGGAGTTCGCCTCGACCATGGACCGGCTCACCGGGCCCGACGTGGCCTGGGAGTTCCACCACCGCGAAGTGCCCCTGGAGGCGCCGGTGGACTCGCCGACCTTCGCCAAGCTGCGGGCCGCCGTCGAGCGCTTCGACCCGGCCGGACACGTCGTGCCGTACACGATGTCCGGCGGCACCGACGCCAAGCAGTTCTCCCGGCTGGGGATCACCGGCTACGGCTTCTCGCCGCTCCGGCTGCCCCCCGGCCTCGACTACGGCGCGCTCTTCCACGGCGTCGACGAACGCGTCCCGGTCGACGCCCTGCACTTCGGCGTCCGGGTGCTGGACCACTATCTGCGATCCGCGTAGGGACGGGGGAGAGGAACCTGTGACAGGGGGAGTGGAGATGGAGCCGACCGAGGCCGCCCACGGCGGCTGGCCGTCACCCGTCGACGCGGCGCTCGCCGCCGCGCACGACGGGCGGCCCGAGTACCTCGGCGCCGTCGGCGACGAACTGTGGTGGACCGCGCCCCGCCCCGCCGAGGGCGGCAGGCGCGCCCTCGTCAGGCGGCGCGCCGACGGCACCGAGGAGAGCGTGCTGCCCGCGCCGTGGAACGTGCGCAGCCGGGTGATCGAGTACGGCGGACAGCCCTGGGCGGCGGCCGGGCGACCCTCCGGCGGGCCGCTCGTCGTCTTCGTCCACTTCCCCGACCAGCGGCTGTACGCCTACGAGCCGGACGCCGCGCCCGGCGCGGAGCCGAGGCCCCTCACCCCCGTCTCCGCCACCGGCGACGGGCTGCGCTGGGTGGACCCGGTGATCCGGCCGGAGCGGGGCGAGGTGTGGTGCGTCCTGGAGGAGTTCACCGGCCCGGCCCCGACCGACGTGCGCCGGGTGCTCGCCGCCGTGCCGCTCGACGGCTCGGCCGCGGAGGACCGCTCCGCCGTCCGCGAGCTCTCCGACGACCGTCACCGGTTCGTCACCGGCCCCCGCCTCTCGCCGGACGGGCGGCGCGTCGCCTGGATCGCCTGGGACCACCCGCGGATGCCCTGGGACGGGACCGAGGTGCGGCTCGCCGAGGTCGCCCCCGACGGCACCTTCCGGGCCGCCAGGACCGTCGCCGGCGGGCCCGCCGAGTCGGTCCCGCAGGTCGACTGGGACACGGCCGGGCGCCTGCTGCTGGTCAGCGACCGCACCGGCTGGTGGAACCTCTACCGGGCGGAGTACGGGGCCGACGGAGAGCTCGGCGAACCCGTCGCGCTCTGCCCCCGGGCCGAGGAGTTCGGCGGCCCGCTCTGGAAGATCGGCCTGCGCTGGTTCACGCCCCTGGAGAACGGTCTGATCGCCGTCGTCCACGGGAGGGGAACCACCGCACTCGGCGTCCTCGACCCCGGCACCGGCACCCTCGCCGACGCCCCCGGCCCCTGGACCGAATGGGCCTCCGCCCTCGCCGCGCAGGGCACCCGTGTCGTCGGCGTCGCGGCCGGCCCGCACACCTCCTACGAGCTCGTCGAGCTGGACACCCGCACCGGACGGACCCGGGTGGTCGGCGCCGCCCACAGGGACGCCGTCGACCCGGCGTACTACCCCGAGCCCCGCGTCCGCACCTTCACCGGACCGGGCGGACGGGAGATCCACGCGCAGGTCTACCCGCCCCGCCACCCCGGGTTCACCGGTCCCGACGGCGCGCCGCCGCCGTACGTGATCTGGGCGCACGGCGGCCCCACCGGCCACGCCCCGCTCGTCCTCGACCTGGAGATCGCCTACTTCACCTCGCGGGGCATCGGCGTCGCCGAGGTCAACTACGGGGGTTCGACCGGCTACGGACGCGAGTACCGGGAGCGGCTGCGCGAGCAGTGGGGCGTCGTCGACGTCGAGGACTGCGCGGCCGTGGCCGCGGCGCTCGCCGCGGAGGGCACGGCCGACCCGGCCCGCCTCGCGGTGCGCGGCGGCAGCGCCGGCGGCTGGACGTCCGCCGCCTCCCTCGTCGCCACCGACGTGTACGCGTGCGGCACGATCATCTACCCCATCCTCGACCTGCGCGGCTGGGCCACCGACGAGACGCACGACTTCGAGTCGCAGTACCTCCACGGCCTGATCGGACCCCTCGACCGGGTGCCGGCCCGCTACAAGGAGCGCTCGCCGATCGAGCACGTCGACCGGGTCACGGTCCCGTTCCTGCTGCTCCAGGGGCTCGACGACGTCATCTGCCCGCCCGCCCAGGCCGAGCGCTTCCTCGCCCGCACCGCCGGGAGAGGTGTCCCGCACGCCTACCTGGCCTTCGAGGGGGAGGGTCACGGCTTCCGCAGGGCCGACACGATGGTCCGTGCGCTGGAGGCGGAACTCGCGCTGTACGTCCGTGTCTTCGGGCTCGACCGGACGGACGTCCCCGACCTCGAGTACCGCTCGTGAGCCCCCGCGACCCCCGGGCGGCGGACGGTGCCGTCGCGCCCCTGGTCCGGGCCGAGCGGCTCAGGCCCGGGGCCCGGGTCGCCGTCGTCTCGCCCAGCGGACCCGTACCCGAGGACCGGCTCGACGCCGGGCTCGACATCCTGCGCGGCTGGGGACTGGAACCCGTGGTCGCCCCGCACGTCCTCGACACCCACCCGGCACTCGGCTACCTCGCGGGCGAGGACCGGGCACGAGCCCGCGACCTGACCGAGGCATGGTGCGACCCGACGGTCGCCGCCGTGTTCTGCGCCCGCGGTGGCTTCGGGGCGCAGCGGATGGTCGACCTCGTCGACTGGCGGGCGGTCCAGGAGGCCGGCCCCAAGGTCTTCGTCGGCTACAGCGACGTCACCGCCCTCCACGAGGCCCTCGCCGTCCGGGCGGGCTTCGCGGGCCTGCACGGCCCCATGGTCGCCGCCGGCACGTTCCTGACGGACGCGGACACCCGGGAATCGCTGCGGGCCACCCTGTTCGAGCCCGAGACGGTCCGTACCGTCGGACTCGGCACGGCACGGGCCCTGGCACCGGGACGCGCCCGGGGCGTCACCCTCGGCGGGTGCGTCAGCCTCCTCGCCGCCGACCTCGGCACCCCCCAGGGCCGCCCCTCGGCGCGCGGCGGGCTGCTGCTCCTGGAGGACGTGGGGGAGGAGCCGTACCGGCTCGACCGGATCCTCACCCAGCTCCTGCGGTCCGGCTGGCTCGACGGCGTCGCCGGGATCGCCCTGGGCTCCTGGACGGAGTGCGGCCCCTACGAGGACGTGCGGGCCCTGCTGTCCGACCGGCTCGGCGGACTCGGGGTGCCGGTCGTGGAGGAGCTGGGCTTCGGCCACGGCGCATCCGCCCCGACCGTGCCGCTCGGTCTCCCCGCGGTGCTCGACGCGGAGGCCGGCACCCTCACCCTGGACGTCCCGGCCCTGCGCTGAGCGCGGGCCGGGAGGCCCGGGTGCCACGCGGCCCGGGAAGCCCTGCCGATCAGGCCGGACCGGACGGAGGAGCCCAGCCCACGCCGATTCCCCGGCCGCCGGCCGGTCCCCTCCGGAGGGGACCCCCTAGAGCGCCGCGTAGCCCGGGCGGACGACCTCGTCGATCAGCCGGCGCCGCTCCGGGAGCGGCAGGAAGGCGGCCTCCAGGGCGGCGACCGTGAACTCCTCGAAGACCTCGGGGCCGTAGCCGAAGGCGTCCACCATGTGCTGGAACTCCTCGCTCATGGTGGTGCCGGAGACGAGGCGGTTGTCGGTGTTCAGGGTGATGCGGAAGCCCAGGCGGCGCAGCTCGTCGATCGGGTGCGAGGCGTAGTCCTTCGCGGCGCCCGTCTGCAGGTTGGAGGTCGGGCAGACCTCCAGGGCGATGCGGTTGTCCCGCACGTACGCGGCGAGCCGGCCCAGCGTGCCGTCCTCGGCGATGTCGTCGGTGATCCGTACGCCGTGGCCGATCCGCTCGGTGCCGCAGACCTGCACGGCCTCGTGGATCGACTCCGCGCCGACGGCCTCGCCCGCGTGGATCGTGAAGTGGCAGTTCTCCCGCTTGAGGTGCTGGAAGGCGGGGAGGTGGCGGGCCGGCGGGTTGCCGATCTCGCCGCCGGCTATGTCGAAGCCGGCGACGCCGTTGTCCCGGTGCGCCACCGTGAGCCGCGCGATCTCCAGCGAGCGGTCCGTGTGCCGCATGCCGGTGAGCAGGGTGCGGACGGTGATCCGGCCGCCGGACCGGCGCTCGCCCTCGCGGAAGCCGTCGTTGACCGCCTCGACGACCTCGTCGAGCGTGAGCCCGCCCTCCAGGTGCTGCTCGGGGGCGTAGCGGATCTCGGCGTAGACGACGCCGTCCGCCGCGAGGTCCTCGGCGCACTCGGCCGCGATGCGGGCCAGCGCCTCGCGGGTCTGCATCACCGCGCAGGTGTGGGCGAAGGTCTCCAGGTACCGCTCCAGCGAACCGGAGTCGGCGGCGTCCCGGAACCACACCGCGAGCGCGGCCGGGTCCTCGGTGGGCAGCGCGGTGTAGCCGCACTCGCGCGCCAGCTCGACGATGGTCGCGGGGCGCAGTCCGCCGTCGAGGTGGTCGTGGAGGACGGCCTTGGGGGCCCGGCGGATCCACTCGGAGACGGTGGCGGCGGCAGGCGTGGCAGGGTTGTCAGACAAGTGCATGGCCGGGAAGTGTACGCCACGCCCGGGACGCGCGCTGTGACGGTCCCGACAGCCCGTAGGGCCTGCGACGCCCACCGGCCCGGCCGCGCACCGCTCGCGGGTGCGCCCGGCGCCCGGCGGGACTCGGGCACCGGCCCGGCGGGGCTCAGTGCGACTGCAGCACCGGCAGGGCGGGGGCGCCCGTCGGGAGCATGTGCTTGGCGGCCAGGACCGGTGTCTCGCCGACCCGTACGACCTGGGTGACCAGCACGGCGGGCGTGTCCGCCGGGCGTCCGAGCTGCTCGCCGCGGCGCCGTCCGAGCAGCGTCGCCGTGATGCCGCTGTGGGCGCTCAGGGCCGTCTCGCGGGAGGCCCCGACGAGGACCGAGAGCATGGAGACGGACGGTCCCCGGGCCGGCCCGGGACCGGCGGCCCGCAGCGTGCCGCGGTCCTCCCCGGCTCCCGCCCCGGACTCCGTCGCGCCGCCGGTCTCCGCGGCCCGCAGGGCCCGCGCGAACTCCGGGTGGGTCCGGTCGAGGAGCTCGTCCGGCGCCGCCCACTCGTGGCTCAGGGCCGCCGCCGTGCCCTCCCCGGTCAGCACGGACTCCCAGAAGCGCAGCTCCGCGCGGGCGGGGGCGAGCAGGTGCTGGGTGGTGAAGTCGGTCGGCTCCTCGACGGTGCGCAGCAGGGCCCGCACGCGCAGCGGCGAGCCCGCCCCGATCAGCTCCTCCAGCGGCTGGACGTGTTCGAACCCGCGCCGGGGCGGCCGGTCGTTGACGGTCCTGCCGACCCCGCGCCGGACGGTCAGGACGCCGTCCTCCTGGAGCAGCAGGAGCGCCTCGCGCAGCGCGGGCCGGCTCACCCCCAGCTCGGCGGCGAGCTTCGGCTCGGAGGGGAGGGTGGAGCCGGGCGGGTAGGTGCCGTCGTGGACCGCGTCCGCGATGCGCTCGTAGAGCGCCACGACCGGTCGCCGCCGCTGTCCGCTGACCGCCACGGCCCCTCCTCGTCTCGTCACCGGCCGGGTCTCCGGCGGTGTCCCGATACCCACGGTAGTCGGCTCTCGTTGTCTGACAAGTCACCCGTACAGCTCAGCTTGCCCGCGCCGTCGGGCGCCGCGCGCCCCATTCTGGACCCACGGCGGTGGGCCGGGTACGACCGACGGCACGACGGAGGAGAGGGGCCAGGCATGAGTCCCAAGGAGCCACGCGCATCGGGTACGGGCAAGGGCACGTCACGGTTCTCCGGAGCCATGACACCGGGCCGGATCGCGATGGGCGTGGTCGCGATCCTCACGCTGGTCTTCATCTTCGAGAACACGCAGGAGGTCGAGATCCGCCTGATCATCCCCAAGGTGACCATGCCGCTCTGGGGCGCCCTGCTCATCACGACCCTCCTCGGCGCCGCCATCGGCTTCTACGCCGCGGCCCGGAGGCGGAAGTGAGACGGGCCGCCGTTCTGGGCGCCGGCGCCGCCCTCGCGCTGGCCGCCCTCGCCATGACCTCGGCCGGGGAGGCCGCCGCCCCGGGCGACGACGCCGACGCCGGGCCGATGCCGGACTTCCTCGGCCAGCGGCTCTGGCGGGTCTTCACTCATCTCCCGCGCCGGATCAGGCTCGACGTCCACGACGTGAGCGGACAGGACCGGCGGGTGCTCTGGCCGTCGAACTGGCTGGTCTGCACCCAGTACCCGGCGACGGGTACCGGCCTCGACCGCCGCACCACGGTCATGATCGGCGTCGTGCGCAGGGGCGAGAGCTGCCCGCCGCGCGTCGCCGGCGCCCGCCGCTGATCCGGCCTGGGCGACGAGACCCCGGGGCGCCTCCTCCGGATCCTGCCGGGCCCGGGGCCCGATCCGGCGGAACGGCCTAGCCTGGCCCCATGTCCGAAGATCTCGGCCGGTACCTCGTGGCCGGCACCCGGGTGGGCCTGCGCGCCTTCGCGCCCGACGACGCCGAGGAGTTCACCGCCCGCGCCCGGGAGAGCCGGGAGCTGCACCGGCCCTGGCTGTTCCCGCCGTGCACCGAGGAGGCGTACGAGGTGTACGCGGGCGCGCTCACGGGGGACCCGGCGCGCGCCGGGTTCCTGGTGTGCGAGCGGGACGACGGCGGCCGGATCGCCGGGTTCGTCAACATCAACAACATCGTCCGGGGCGCCTTCCGGAGCGGCGCCCTCGGCTACGGCGCCTTCGCGCACGCCGCCGGGCGCGGACTGCTCACCGAGGCCCTGGCGGTGCTCCTGCCGTACGCCTTCGGGCCGCTGGAGCTGCACCGCCTGGAGGCGAACATCCAGCCGGGCAACGCGGCCTCCCGCGCGCTCGTCCGCCGTGCCGGTTTCCGGCTGGAGGGGTTCTCCCCGGCGATGCTGTTCGTCGACGGCGCCTGGCGGGACCACGAGCGCTGGGCGATCACGGCCCCGGAGACGGAGGCACCGGCTCAGCGCTTGTAGTTGATCTTCATGGTGTCGAGGTCCGTCACGGTCGAGCGCAGCCCGCGGTACCCGTGGCCGAGCGCCGCGAGCGCGGTCTCCACGCGGTCCTCCGCGATCGCCCCGGCCATCTCGTCGCCGTCCGCCGCGTCGGAGACGACGACGAGACGGTAGGAGAAGTGCTTCAGCGTGCGGTCGTAGGCGAGTGAGCCCTCCTCCGTGAACTGCATCGCGGTCAGCCCGTGCGCCTCCACCTCGGCGAGGAGCCGGCTCCGGCTCTCCTCCGACAGGCCGTCGAACGTCCCGCGCACGATGACCCGGTAGGTGTGCTGCGTGCCCATTCCTCGTACTCCCTGTGCCACTGTTCCCTCGGCCACCCGGGCGGCGCCGACCCTCCACCGTACGGCGCCCGGCACCCACGCCGCCGGGAATATCCGAG
Organism: Streptomyces sp. NPDC051180; assembly: GCF_040689545.1. Lineage (NCBI taxonomy): Bacteria > Bacillati > Actinomycetota > Actinomycetes > Kitasatosporales > Streptomycetaceae > Streptomyces > Streptomyces sp. NPDC051180. The sequence continues at coordinate 226,310 of NZ_JBFBBC010000010.1, read as the reverse complement.
CACCCGGGCCGCCGCCCCTTTGCCGAAGCCTGACGTGGAGAACCCCTGGTCAGGACGGGCCCCTGCGTGTTCCATGGGGCAATGACGACCGTACGACGTGCCGTACTGACGCTGCCCGCGGCCCCGTTGGGCCCGGACAACCCGCTGCCCGCGCTGCGCCCCCTCGACGGGACGCACGCGGTCGACGCGTCCACCCTCGCCGCCCTCCCGCGCGACATGGCCCGCGGCATCGGCCGCGACCCGCTGCGCAGTCTGCTGCCCGTCCCGGTGCGCGACGGGTACGGACGCGAGCGCACCCCCGCGGAAATCGAAGCGATCGTGATCGAGAACGACCGCCTCCGGGTGACCGTGCTGCCCGGCCTCGGCGGCCGGGTGCACTCCCTGCACCACAAGCCCACCGGCCGGGAACTCCTCTACCGCAACCCGGTGTTCCAGCCCGCGGCCTTCGCACTCAACGGCGCCTGGTACTCCGGCGGCATCGAGTGGAACATCGGGGCCACCGGCCACACCGCGCTCTCCTGCTCGCCCCTCCACGCGGCGACCGTCACCGCCCCCGACGGCGTCCCGATGCTCCGTCTCTGGGAGTGGGAGCGGTTGCGCGACCTCCCCTTCCAGGTCGACCTGTGGCTCCCGGACGGTTCCGACTTCCTGTACGCCGCCGTCCGGATCCGCAACCCGCACGAGCGCACCGCCCCGGTCTACTGGTGGTCCAACACCGCCGTCCCCGAGGACCGCCGGATCGTCGTGCCCGCCGACGCGGCCTGGCACCACGGCTACGAGCGCGGGCTGCGCCGGCTCCCCGTGCCGCGCACCGAGGACGGCACCGACCGCTCGTACCCGCGGAACGGTGCCCACGCCGCCGACTGGTTCTACGACGTGCCGGAGGAGCACCGCCGCTGGATCGCCGCCCTCGACGCCGACGGTACGGGCCTCGCCCAGACCTCGACCGACGCGCTGCGCGGCCGCAAGCTCTTCCTGTGGGGCACCGAGCGCGGCGGCCGCCGCTGGCAGGAGTGGCTGACCGAGCCCGGCACCCCCGGCTACGCCGAGATCCAGGCCGGACTCGCCCGCACCCAGCTGGAGCATCTGGAGCTCGCGGGCGGCGCGGAGTTCAGTTGGCTGGAGGCGTACGGGCCGCTGGCGGCCGACCCCGCCGCCGCGCTCGGCGACGACTGGACCGCGGCCCGCACCGAGGTTGAGGAGGCCCTCGCCGGGGCGCTGCCCCGCGCCACCGTCGACGCGGCCCACGCCGCCTGGCGGGAGACCGCCGCCGACGCCGAACCCGGCACGCCCCTCGCCACCGGCTCGGGCTGGGGAGCCCTCGAAGTCCTGCGCGGACAGTACGAGCTGCCCGGCACCCCGTTCCCCGAGTCGACGATCGGACCGGACCAGGAGCCCTGGCGCGAGCTGCTGCGCACCGGCGTCCTGCCCGCTCCGCCCCGGGGAGCCCCGCCGGGTCCGCCGCTGGTCGCCTCCCCCTGGCGGGACATGCTGGAGACCGCCCCGGCCGACCCGACCACCGAGTACCACCTCGGCATCGCCCAGTGGCACGCCGGAGACCGCGCCCAGGCCGTACGGAGCTGGGAGCGCGGCCTGAAGGACGCCGGGGTGCGCTGGCCCCTGCTGTACTGCCTGGCCGTCGCCGACCGAGAGGACGGCCACCCCGCCCGGGCCGCCGAGCGCTTCACCGAGGCGTTCGCCGAGGCGTTCACGGAGGCGGGCGCGGAGGCCGTCGCCGCGGGGGCGGGCAGGGGCCGCGCCGGCTCCGGGCACGCCATCCCCGGCCAGGCGGTCACAGGTCACGCGGAGACGTGGATCGCCGACATCAGGCTGCCCTTGGACGTACGGCTCGCGGGCGCGGAGTCCGGCGAGTTCGGCGAGTTCGGCACCGCAGGCACCCTGGGCACCGCAGGGACCCCACGAACCCCGGGAACCGCCGATGTCTCCGGCGCCCTCGGCGCCCCCCGCGTCGGATCCGTCGGTGTCCGCCCCGAACGCGTCCGGGCCGCGGACACGGGAGTCGTCGTCGCCCTGGGGCGGGAGACCGTCGTCGCGCTGCTCGCCGCCGGGCGGCCCGGCACGGCGGGGGAGGTGTGGGCCCGGCTCCCGGAGGAGGTCCGGGGGAGAGGGGCGTTCCGTCTCCTGGAGGCACGCATCCTCCTCGCGGAGGGCAGGACGGGCGAGGCCCGCGCCGTCTTCGACGCGGGGTTCGAGGTCGCCGACCTGAGCGAGGGGGCCGAGGTGCTCGGCGAGCTGTGGGCGGAGCTCACCGACGAACCCCTGCCGGACGCCTACGAGTTCAGGATGCGTCCGAGCTGACGGCCGGGCGCCGGGCGGCGGTACGGTGGAAGCGCCGACGGGGTGGCGAGGGCCGTGGAGGGGCGGGGGGTCCGGCGATGGCGTCCTGGGCGACGGCCGAGTGCCGGTGCGGCCATCCGCGCTTCCGCCACGGCGAGCCGCGGTTCTCCGGCGCCTGCGAAGGCTGCCTGTGCGGCGCCTTCGAGATGGCGCCGCCGCCCTTCGCCGACCCCGACCTCGACCCCGCCCCCGCGCCCGCCCGGCCCGAGCCGGACCGCACCCCGCACCCGAGCCGCCCCTTCCGGGACCCCGACCGCCTCGGGGTCCACGACCCCGGCGCCTGAGACGTGCCGGGCGCCACCGTCCGGGGTCAGGACACCCGGCACAGGATCTCGCCGTGCGGGACCATGAACCAGGCGTCCTCCTGCTCGCCCCACTCCCGCCAGGCGTCCCCGATCGCCGCCAGCTCCTCGGCCGTCGCGTGCCCGCCGGAGACGGCCAGGTCGGCGTAGCCGGACGCCGTCGTGCGGTCCGCCCACAGGCCGCTCCACCAGGCCCGTTCCTCCTCGGTGGAGTAGCACCAGGTGCCCGCGGTCGTGGTGACGTCGGTGAACCCGGCCCGCCGGGCCCAGGAGAGCAGCCGCCGTCCGGCGTCCGGTTCGCCGCCGTTGGCGCGCGCGACCCGGTGGTACAGCTCCAGCCACCCGTCCAGGGCGGGCCGTTCGGGGAACCAGGCGAAGGCCCCGTAGTCGCTGTCGCGGGCCGCGACGACGCCGCCGGGCCGGCAGACCCGACGCATCTCGCGCAGCGCCTGGACGGGGTCCCCGACGTGCTGCAGGACCTGGTGGGCGTGGACGACGTCGAAGGAGTCGTCGGGGAAGTCCAGGGCGTGGACGTCGGCGACGGCGAACGCGACGTTCTCACGGCCCCGTTCGGCGGCCACGGCGCGGGCCCTGTCCAGGACGTCCTCGGCGGCGTCGACCGCGGTCACCCGGCCCGGCGCCACCAGGCCGGCCAGGTCGGCGGTGATGGTGCCGGGCCCGCACCCCACGTCCAGCACGTCCAGTCCCGCGCGCAGCTCGGGCAGCAGGTAGGCCGCGGAGTTGGCGGCGGTCCGCCAGGTGTGCGAGCGCAGGACGGACTCGTGGTGCCCGTGCGTGTAGACGGCGGTCTCGTGGGCCGTGGACGGTGCGGAGGCGTGCGTCATGGAAGCGACTCCCTCGGTGTGGGTGCGTGTCTCCACCGTACGCAGGCCATTCGAATATTGAGATAGGTGTCTTGAGATATGGACAGACGCTCAGTCGAACAGGCGCTTTCGGTAACGGAGTTCGTCGAGGAGTACGCCGCCCGTCTCCTCGCTCGCCACCTCGCCGTCCGGTCGCCACCCCGCCGCCTCGTAGAACCGCCGTCCCCGCGCGTTCCCCGCCAGCACCCACAGCGCCGCCTCGCGGAACCCGGCCGATCCGAGCGCCGCCTCGGACGCCGAGAGCAGGGCCCGTCCGACGCCCGTGCCCCACACCTCCGGCAGGGCGTACAGCGCCGCCAGCTCCGCCGTCGGCCCGGGGCCGAGCCCCTCGCCCGGCCACGCGCGGAAGCAGGAGAAGGCGACCGGCCGCCCGTCGGCCCCCGTGCTCACCAGCACCGCCGGCCGGTCCGCGGAGGTCAGCCGCGCCCGCCAGACGGCGGCCCGCTCCGCCGGGTCCAGGGAGTCCAGAAAGGCGGGAGGGAGCAGGTCGCGGTAGGCGGCCCGCCAGGAGGCGACGTGCACGGCGGCGATCGCGGCCGCGTCCTCGGGCAGTGCTTCACGTGTCGGCATGCCGCATTCTCGGTGCCCGGACGCCCTTCCCGCCGCTCGATTTCCGCTGCTCCCGGACCTGCCGGGGGCGACGGCAGGTCGAGCGTGGGTCGAGGCACGGCCGAGGCCGGGTCGAGGCCCGGTCGACCTGACCGGTCCGTGTATGACAGCACTGTGAACGGACCGTCCGGACCGGGCCCGCGCCCCTAGGATCGGCGCGCCGCCGCCCGGTGGCCGCGCCCGTCCCCGTGCCGAGGAGTCCCGTGCCGTACTCGCCCGCGCCCGCCCGCCGCTCCCTGCTGAAGCTTCTCGCGGCGGGCCCGGCGGTCTCCGCAGTCGGCGGGCTCGCCGCCGCCGCGCCCGCGCACGCCGCCCCCGCCGTGCCGCTCGCCGCCCCCGGCATCGTCAAGGCCCTCCCGGCCGAGCACTTCACCATCCGGGGCACCAACGCCGAGGCCCGCTTCGACGCCTTCGGCGACACGGGCCTCCTCACCCCCGCCGACCGCTTCTTCGTCCGCAACCACACCTCGACCCCCGTCCTCGACGCCTCCGACTGGCGCCTGACGCTCTGGGGGGACGGGCTGCACGGCCGGAGCCCCGTCCACTTCACCTACGGGCAGCTGCGCGACCTGCCCTCCGTCACCCGGACGGCCCTGATCGAGTGCGCCGGGAACGGCCGCAGCCTCTACACCAGCCAGCAGGGCGAGCCGGTCACCGGCACCTCCTGGACCCTCGGCGCCGTCGGAGCCGCCCGCTGGCGCGGTGTCCGCCTCTCCGACGTGCTGCGACGCGCCGGCATAGCCCGCGACGCCGTCGACCTCCAGCCGCGCGGCCTCGACGACCCGTACGTCTCCGGCGGCGTCGACTACGGCCGCGTCCGCCGGCCGCTGCCCGTCGCCAAGGCGTTCGACGACGTGATCCTCGCGTACGAGATGAACGGCGAGCCGCTGCCGTACGACCACGGCCACCCGGTCCGGCTCGTCGTGCCCTCCTGGGTCGGCATCGCGTCCATCAAGTGGCTCGGCGACATCGAGGTCTCCACCAAGCCGCTCAGCTCGCCCTGGTCCACCGACTGGTACCGCCTCTTCGGCGACGCGCACCCCGCCGGCGGCAGCGCCCCGATCAGCCGCCAGACCCTCAAGTCCGCCTACCAGCTGCCCTTCGGCGCCACCCTGGAGTCCGGCCGCGTCCACCGGCTCACCGGACGGGCCTGGTCCGCCCTCGCGCCCGTGCGGACCGTGGAGGTCTCCACCGACGGCGGCGCCCACTGGCGCCACGCCCGGCTCCTCGACGCCCCCCGCCGCGGCGGCTGGGTCCGCTGGACCGTGCCGTGGCGCCCGCACACCACCGGACCCGTCACCCTGCTCTCCCGGACCACCGACGCCGCCGGCAACACCCAGCCCGACCGCGCCGTCCACAACACCCAGGGCTACCTCTTCAACGCGGTGGTGCGTCACCCGGTCACCGTCTCCTGAGAGGGCGGGAACGCGCGAACCTTCGTATAAAGGGCACGGGGCCGCCTTCCCGGCGCCCCCGTGCGCTCAGGAGGTGCGGGTCATGCGGCAGAAGGCTCCGGAAGGCCGCGGCCCGGTGCGCTACGGCCCTCCCGCCCCCGAGACCGGACTCCCCGTCCTGCCCGTGCTCGCCGGGCTCCTCGCCGCCGCCGCCGGGCGGACCGCCCCCGAACCGCCCGGCGGCGGTCCCGTCCTGCGCGAGGCGGCCGGCGGCTACTGGTGGCGCCGCGGCCTGCGCACCCACCCCGAGGACGTCGTGGCCGCCCCCGGCGCGCCCGCCCTGCTCCTGGCCCTGCTCGCCGCGCACGGCGGCGACCTCCTGCTGCCCCGGCCCTGCCCCGCCTGGTGGACCCCGCAGGCCAGGCTCCTCGGCCGCCCGACCTACCACGTGCCCACCCCCGCCGAGTGCGGCGGCGTTCCCGACCCCTACGCCCTGATGGAGACCGTGCGCCGGGTCCGCGCCGAGGGCGGCGACCCCCGGGTCCTGCTCCTCTCCGTCGCCGACGACCCCACCGCCACCGTCGCCCCGCCCGAGATCGTCCGCGAGGCGTGCGAGGCCGCGGTCGCCGAAGGACTGCACGTCATCAGCGACGAGACCTGGCGCGACACCCTCCACCACCCGCACGACACCGTGCTCGTCGGCCCCGCAGAGATGTGCCCGGACGACGTCACCGTCCTCAGCGACCTCGGCGGGGCCCTCGCCCCGGCCGCCTGGCCCTGCGCCGTCGCCCGCTTCCCGCCCACCGACCCGTCCCGCGCCGACCGCTGGACCGACCGCAGGGCACGCGTCCTCGACGTGCTCACCGCCCTCGGGGCCGTCGTCCCCGGGCCGGTGGCCCCCGCCGCCGCGCACGCCCTGGACGAGCCCGAGGACGTGACCGTGCGCGCCCGGCGCGCCGCCGCCGTCCACGGGCGGATCGCCGCCGCCGCCCACCACGCCGTGCTCGCCGCCGGGGCCCTCGCCCGGCCCCCGCAGGCCGGCCGGCACCTCTACGCCGACCTCGGGCCGCTGCGGTCCGGGCTCGCCGCCCGCGGCGTCACCGACTCCCTGGAGCTGGAGAGCCACCTCACCGCCCGGCTGGGGGCGCCCACCCCCGGCGGGCACCGCTTCGGCGACGAACTCGGCGCGCTCCGCGTCCGGTTCGGCACCGTCATGTTCCTCGGCACGACGGAACGGGAGCGCGCCGAGACCCTCGACGCGCCGGACCCCCTGCTGCTCCCCCATGTCGCCCGGAAACTCGCGGAGTTCGAAGGGGTCCTGGAGGAACTCCGGTGACCCCGGCACCGGGAGCTCCGGAGCGCTCCGACGGCCCCGCCCCCGGGGTTCCCGGAGCGGCTCCGGTGGCCCGGCCCCTCGCCGGCACCCGCCGGCGCCCCACCCCACCCGTACGAGCCGAGCGGAACGGAGCCCGCAGATGACCGAACGGACGGCACCTCCCGCCCGGGCCGCACAGCCCCCGTCCTCGCCCGACCCCGTCACGGCTCGGCCCCCCGCCCCGCCGCTCACGGGACCCGTGCCCGCCCCGGTGCTCCAGCCCGTGGGCCGGCTCCGGCACGACTGGCCCCGCACCTTCGCCGACCGGCTCACCGCGCCGCTGCCCGGGGTGCGGGCCTTGGCGCGCCTGGCGCGCGAGGGCGCCGTACGCCCCCGCCCCGAGGGGCTCCGCGACATCCCCCTGCTGCCGTTCGAACCCGGCCCGCTGCCCCCCGCCGGCCCCGACACGGTCGCCGTCACCTGGGCGGGGCACGCGAGTTGGGTGCTGCGCATCGGCGGGCTCACCGTGCTCACCGACCCGGTCTGGTCACGGCGCATCTTCGGCACCCCGGCCCGGCTCACCCCGGTCGGGGTCCGCTGGGAGGACCTGCCGGCCGTCGACGCCGTCGTCATCAGCCACAACCACTTCGACCACCTCGACGCCCCCACCCTGAGACGGCTGCCCCGTCACACCCCGGTCTTCGTCCCGGCCGGGCTCGGCCGCTGGTTCGCACGCCGCGGCTTCCACCGCGTGACCGAGCTGGACTGGTGGGAGGCGGCCGAACTCGACGGCGTGCGCTTCGACTTCGTCCCCGCCCACCACTGGTCCAAGCGCACCCTCCTCGACACCTGCCGCTCACTGTGGGGCGGCTGGGTGCTGACCGACCGGTCCGGCCGCCGCGTCCACTTCGCCGGGGACACCGGCTACGGCCACTGGTTCGCCGAGATCGGCCGCCGTCACCCCGGGATCGACCTCGCGCTGCTCCCCATCGGGGCGTACGCCCCGCGCTGGTGGCTCAGCGACGTCCACACCGACCCGGAGGAGGCGGTCCGGGCCCACCAGGACCTCGGGGCGCGGCGGATGGCCCCGATGCACTGGGCCACCTTCGTCCTCTCCTCCGAGCCCGTCCTCGAACCGCTCACCCGGGTCAGGGCCGCCTGGGAGAAGGCCGGGCTGCCCCGCGAGGAGCTGTGGGACCTGCCGGTCGGCGGCTCACGGGTGCTCGTGCCCTGACACGCCGTTCCCCGGCCTCCCGTCGCCGGGCGCCCCGTGCCCCGCCGCCCCGTTCCCGGGCACGCCGTCCGCCGCGCGCCCGTCCCAGGCCCCCCGCGCCCCGGCCCCCCGCGCCCCGCGGAGGCGCCGCCACAGCCCCGGTACCGCGCCGACCAGCACGGTGATGCCGATCGCCGCCACCACTCCCTGCCACGGCTCCGGGAAGAGCGAGCCGCCCAGGATGCCGATCAGCTGGTACGTCGCCGCCCAGGCGAGACAGGCCGCCGCGTCGCCGCGGGCGAACCGGCGCAGCGGCATCCCCGCGAGCAGACACGCCAGCATCACCGGGATCCGGCCGGCCGGCACCAGCCGCGACAGCACGAGCACCGACACCTGGTGGGTCTCCAGCCGCTCCTGGGCCTGGGCGAGCCGCTCCGGGGTGACCCGGCCGCGCAGCGCGGCCAGCCACCGCGAGCCGTTGCGGGAACGGACCCCGCGCTGCCCCAGCCAGTACAGGGCCGTGTCGCCGAGCCACGCGGCGACCGCCGAGACCAGGAAGACGTACAGCAGCGCCAGGGGAGAGGTCTGGTGGAAGGCGACCACCGCCGCCGAGCTCACGATCGCGCCCGTCGGCACGATCGGCACCAGTGCGCCCAGCGCCACGAGCAGGAACAACGACGGGTAGCCGACGGCCTGCTGCGTGGACTCCGGCGGCAGCTCCCGCACCGCCGTGACCACGCGGGTGAACCCGTCGATCACCGGGCGACCTCCGGGCGCACCCGTTCGCCGTGGCCCAGCAGGTGCACCGCCACCTTGGGCGCGAGCCGCGCCGCGTGCCGCACGAACTCGTCCCCCGGGGCGTGGAACTCGTGCGGCCGGATCCCGTCGAGACCGATCGGCCAGTAGGTGCCGTAGTGCACCGGCACGGCCGCCGCGGGGGAGAGCGCGGAGAGCGCCTCGGCCGCGCGCGCCGCGTCGAGATGGCCGTGCCCGAGGTACGGGCCCCAGCCGCCGACTGGGAGCAGCGCCACGTCCACCGCCCCCACCGCCTCCGCCATCCCGTCGAACAGGCCGGTGTCCCCGGCGAAGTACGTCCGCGCCTCGCCCTCGACGACGTACCCCAGCGCGGGCGCGCGGTGCGGTCCGAGCGGCAGCCGCCGCCCGTCGTGGAGTGCCGGCACCGCCCGTACCGTCACGCCCTCCACCGTCACCGCGTCCCCGGGCTCCACCTCGGTCAGCCGCAGGCCCTGCCCGCCGAGCCTGCGCAGTCCCGGTACGGCGCCGGGCGCCCCGCGCGGCACGAGGACCCGGGTCCCCGGCGCGAGCCGGGCCAGCGACGGAAGATGGAGGTGGTCGGCGTGCAGGTGCGAGACGAGGACGGCCTCGGCGCGGGCGGCGCCCGGCGGCGGCAGGGCCCCGCGCCGTCGGCGCAGATGCGCGAGCCGGCGGGCGAAGAGCGGGTCGGTGAGGAAGCGGACCCCGGAGTCCTCGACCGTGCAGGTCGCGTGACCCCACCAGGTGACCTCCACCGGCATGCCGCCTTCCGTCTCGGTGCCCGCGGCCGCCGTGTCCGATGTCCGCGGCCGTACTCCGCCTCCGTAACGAGGGTAAATGTCCGGAGCGTGCTCCGGAGGATGTTCGGCCGTCCGGTTCCCCAGTAGGGTCGGTCCATGGACGACGTTCGGGTGGCGGCGATCGCCAGCCTCACCCCGCTCGAAGAGCTGGACAGCGACCCCTTCCTTGTCGACACGCGCGGCCAGCACGCGATCTGTGCCCGCTGGGCGGAGGACCAGGGGTACGTGATCGCCCGCAGCCTGCTGTTCCACGGGCTCAGGCCCGACCACGAGGCGCTGTGGGCGGACGTGGAGGAGGGCGCGGTCGACCTCTTCGTCGCGGCCAACGAGAGGGTGCTCGCCCGCGCGCTGACCTCCGTGCCCGCCTTCCGCGCCGAATGCGCGCGGCGCGGGGTGCGGGTGGAGACCGTCCGCCCCGACGAACCGGTCTACGACACGGCGGCCAAGGCCGGTGTCCACCGGCGGCTCTCGATGCCGACCGCGGGCTACGACGGCTCCTGACCCGCTGCGGTCCCGCGGGCCCCGACGGCACCCGACCCGCCGCGGTCCCGGCGGACCTGACGGACCGGAGCCGCCCGACGTCACCCGTTCGACGACCCCGCCCTGGGCGTTGTGCCACGCTTGGGGCAGGTAACGGGCGAAAGGTGAAGCGGGCGTGGGTGACGGGCGATGGGGTGGCGCCGAACGCTGGCGGTCCGCGGGCCGGACGGTGACGCGGGTGGTCGCGGTCTGGGCGGTGTCCACCCTCACCATGCTCGCGCTCGCCGGGCTGCTGCCCGACTTCGAGCTCCAGTCCGCCGACGGCGACAGCCTCACCCGGACCGCCCTCACCGCCGCCACGGCCGCCGGCGCCTTCGGTCTCCTCGGCGCCCTGGTGTGGCCCGTGATCGTCCGGGCCCTGCTGCTCGTCCCGGCCCTCGTCCTCGGCGTGCTCGTCTTCTTCCTCAACGGCTCGCTGCTGCTCGTGGCGCTCTGGCTCATCCCCGACGGCCGCGGCGCCGCGAACCCTGAGACGGCCGTCGTGGTCGCCGCCGTCATGTCCGCCGTCGCCTCAGCGACCTCCACCGCCCTCGCCGTCCGCGACGACGACGCCTACCGCCGCCGGCTCTACCGGCTCACCGGCCGCACCCGGCCGCGCGACCCCGCCGACCTGCCGGAAGTCGTCCCCGGGACGGTCTTCCTCCAGCTCGACGGCGTCGGCCACCACGTCCTGCGCGGCGCCGTCGCCGACGGACTCATGCCCACCGTCGCCGGCTGGCTCGACGCCGGCCACCGCCTCACCCCCTGGCGCACCGACTGGTCGAGCCAGACCGGCGCCAGCCAGCTCGGCATCCTGCACGGCTCCAACGAGGACGTGCCCGCCTTCCGCTGGTACGAGAAGGACACCGGCCGGCTCATGGTGTCCAACCGCCCGGCCAGTGCGGTGGAACTCCAGCGCCGGGCCGTGCACCGCACCGGCGACGGCGGGCTGCTCACCGTCGACGGCGCCTCCCGCGGCAACCTCTTCAGCGGCGGGGCCGACCAGCTCGCGCTCGTCCTGTCGATGGCGGCCCGGCGCGGCCGCCGCAACCGCTCCCGGGCCGGCTACTTCGCGTACTTCTCCGACCCGGCCAACGCCGTCCGCACTGCCGGCTCGCTCGTCGCCGAGTGCGGCCGCGAGATGTTCCAGTCGACCCGGGCCCGTCTGCGCCGCGAGACCCCCAGGGTCTCGCGCGGCGGCCTGTACCCCTTCGTCCGCGCCTTCGCGACCGTCGTCGAGCGGGACGTCGTCGTCTCCGCCGTGATGGGCGACATGCTGGCCGGCCGCACCGCCGTCTACGCCGACCTCGTCGCCTACGACGAGGTGGCACACCACTCGGGCCCGCACGGCCGCGACACCGACCAGGTCCTGCGCCGCCTCGACCGGGCCGTCGCGCTCATCGCCACCGTCGCCGAGCACGCCCCCCGGCCGTACCGGATCGTGCTCCTCTCCGACCACGGGCAGAGCCCCGGCGAGACCTTCGAGGGGGCGTACGGACTCACGCTCAAGGAACTCGTGCGGGCCGGCTGCGGACTGCCCGTGCCGCGCCGGGTCCGGCGCACCCGCAGCGGTTCGGAGGCGCGGGACGCGGCCCGGGACGCGCTGCGCAGCGCCCTGCACCGGCCGGTCGACGAGACCGGCGAGGCCGCCCGGGAGCTGCCCGCCCGGCCGTCCGAACCGCTGGTCCTCGCCTCGGGCAACCTCGGCCTGGTCTCCTTCCCCGACGTCCCCCACCGGATGACCCGCGAGGAGATCGACCGGCGCCACCCGGCCCTCCTGCGCACCCTCGCCCACCACCCGGGCGTCGGCTTCGTCCTCGTCGCGAGCGACGAGCACGGCTCGGTGGTGCTCGCGCGCGACGGCGTCGAGGTGCCGGTCGCCGAGCTGGCCGACGCGGGACCGCTGGCCGTCTTCGGGCCCGGCGCGGCGCAGGCGGTACGGCGCACCGACGGGTTCCCGCACGTCGCGGACATCATGGTCAACTCGATGTACGACCCCGCCACCGGCACCGTGCACGCCTTCGAGGAACAGATCGGATCCCACGGCGGTCTCGGCGGGGAGCAGTCCCACCCCTTCCTGCTCTCCCCGCCGGACCTCTCGCCGCCCGTCGCCCCGGGGGAGGAGCTGGTCGGCGCCGAGCGGGTCCACCGGGTCCTGCGGCGATGGCTGCGCGAGTCCTCGGGGCCGCAGGTGCCGCTGGAGACCGCCCCGCACCCCGCCCGTCCCGACCGGCGCCCACCCGTCGACGGCCCCGTCGTGCGGGACGGCAACCACTGAGCGGACGCCCCGGCGCCGGGCCCCGGCCGTGACCGCCGGTGCGGTGAATCCGTCGCCCCCGCTGTAGGCCGCCCGGGCGGAACTCACGGGCCGGGCGCCGCCCGCGCACCCGGACGGGGCAGTACGGATATCCGTGAGCCCCGCGTCCGGACCGAACCCCGCGCCCGCCTTCCCGGCGGGGCGCCGGGCACGCCCGGAGCGGGGCAGGCACCGGTGGATCGCGCTGCTCCTCGTCCTCGCCGCGCTGTTCGGCGCGGGAGCCGCGGCCACCCTCCCCGGCGGCGGCGCCGAATTCCGCAGCGCCGCCTTCCCCGCCTCCGACCCGGGCGGCGAGACCCACGACCCCGCCTCCACCGAGGCCGGACTCGCCGGCCGAGGCCGCCGGCACGGCACCGGCCTGCGGCCCATCGGGAGCCGTCCAGGCCCCCACCGGGCCCGCGGGCTCCGGTGGACCCCCGCACCCGTCGTCCCCGCACCGCGCGGCGACGCCCTCCGGCGTGTGGTGATGCGCTGCTGAGAGGCCCGTGCCTCCGCAGCCGAACGACGTCACCTTCCCCCGCACCGCGAGGAGTTCCGCCATGCCCGTCGACCCGTACGCCGTCCTCCAGGCCCTGCTGCGCGCCGAGGCGTCCCGCGCCCAGCGCGCCGACCGTTCCGCGGCGGAACCGGCCGCCCCGGCACCCGCCCCGGCGCCCGAGCCCGCCGCGCCCCGCGGCGAACCCGCCCGCTGACCCACCGGCCCCGTCCGGCCAGGGCCCCGATCCAGGCCCTGGCCGCGGGGGCGGCCGGACTCAGGCCGCTTCCGCCACCCCGACCCCGGCCGCCGAGCGGCGGCCGTGCAGACCGACCAGCACCGCCGCGAGGGTGGCGAGCACCCCGAGGGCCACGAGCGCGGGCACGAGGGCGACCGCCGGGCCGGCGACCAGACAGCACACGCCGCCCACCGCGAGGGCGATGGGGCGGCGGCCCGAGGTGCGCAGCACGATCGCGGCGGCGCCGAGCAGGAAGACGCCCACGCCGCCGGTCAGCGACCACGCCACAGCGCCGTGCAGGGGTTCGGCGAGGCCGTAGTGCCCCGTGTCCGCGACCTGCTGGAGGACCTTCTTCATCCCGAGCGCGCAGAGGACGACGCCGGCCACCAGCGGAAGGTGCAGGAAGGTGTAGACGTCGCGGGCGAAGCGGGTGCGCTCGTCGCCGTCGAGGGCGGTGAGCCGGTGCTCGGCGGCCTCGCCCAGCTGACGGAAGTACAGCCTCCACAGCCCGGCCGCCAGGAGCAGGCCCGCGGCCGAGGCCCCCAGCACGGCGTACGTGATCGGGAGGCCGGAGACGCCGACGCCCATCGCCACGATGGACTCGCCGAGCGCGATGATCACGATGAGGCCGTGCCGTTCGGCGAAGTGCGCGGGGGAGTTGACCCGCCAGCCCGATGACCCGGTGACGTAGATGCCGCCGTAGTCGACGGCCACCGCCCCCAGCCACAGCAGCAGCTGGATCCTTCCGCCGTACGCGCTCCCGATCAGCAGCAGCACCAGCGGCGGCGCCACCGACACCAGCGCGGTGCGCCGCAGCGTGGCCCTCAGCGCGGGATCACCCGGACTGGAGATCCAGTACGACGCCAGGTGCAGGACGCGCACGGTCCCGTAGCAGAGCACGAACAGCAGGGGCGCCGACAGCCCGCCCGCCGGGTCCGCGAAGACCTTCGGCACCGTCAGCGACACGATCAGGACCGTGGCCATCACGGTGACGAGCACCGCGAACAGGGCCCCCGAGTCCGCCCGCACCACGTTTCCCAGCCAGGCGAAGCAGCACCAGCACCACCACAGCAGCGCCAGCACCACCATGCCCCCCACCACCCGCACCGGCGACGGCGACATCGCCATCAACGCCGTGACCTGCGTGATCGCATACACGAACACCAGGTCGAAGAAGAGCTCCGCCGGCGTCACCTTGTGATCGTCCGCCGTGGCCACCAACCGGGCCCGTCCCCTGTTCCACGCCATCCCTGTCTCCCCCTCCGGGGCACCCTTCCCGGCCACCCCGGCGCGAACAATACCCACGCCCGCCCCGGCACGGAGCCCTGTCCGAACTCCGGCCCCGCACAAGGGATCACGGGCACCGGGGGCGGCATTACCTCCGGGGCAATCACCGTCCGCCGCCGAGATGCAATGTCCTCCCAGGTGACGCGCACGTCGGCCATCGCGGTCGCCACCAGGGGAGCCAAAGAGGGAGCCACTGGGCGAGAGCTACGTGCCGTCGGGCTTGAAGATCTCGTCCATGGCTTCGGCGCCTTCCGTGATCACCGGTCGGATCTGCTTGCGGTAGACGGTCTCGGTCGTCTGCGTGCCGCTGTGACCGACGACCCTCGCGATGACCTCGATCGGCGTTCCATGGTCGGAGAGAAGAGAGACGAAGCTTGTGCGCAGCTCCCTCGTTGTCCAGGTGCGCGGAGCGGGCAGGCCGGCTTCCTTGAGCAAGGCGCGGAAGTTCCTCAAGACGTTGGTTGAACTTCGCTGAGTCCCGTCGGCATGGGCAAAGACAAGTCGGCTCTCCGCCCACTCGATGCCGGCCGCCGCGCACTCCTCTTGTTGCTGCTGACGGTGCTGGGATAGCACTGCTGCGGCGTAGTGCGGCATGGTCAGCGATCTCTTGCTCTTGCGCGTCTTGGTCTCACCCCTTCGCCGGACAGAGCGCCATACGTCGATGTGCGGACGATCCCCGTCGCCCGCATCAATGTGGACGTGCGCCCAGGTGAGAGGTCGTTCCTCCTCGGTCCGTACTCCGACGAGCAGCGCCAGCACCACGTAGGCGTGAATCCACGAACCGCGGTCGGCTTGGAGGACCGCTTGAGCTTCCTCCAGCGCCAGGGACTTGCTGGGGCGGCCCTCCCGGCCGTGCGGAAGCTCTACGAGTTCAGCCACGTTGCGTTCCACGAGCCCCTCGCGCTGGGCCTGGGCGATCGACCGGCGAAGGATGGATCGAATCATCTTCAGGGTCTCGTGAGACACCTCATCCGCCTTGGCTGTCAGCCACTCATCGACTTCATCGGCGGTCAGTTCGTGAGTCCTGGCCTTTCCGAGGTCGGGAATGACGTGGTTGTTCGCCAGGCTTCGATAGGTCTTGAGGGTGTTCTCGTCACGGCCTCGCAGGCCGCGGATCAACCACTTGTTCACGGCGACCTCAATGGTGTGCCGACTGGAGGTCTGCACCCCCACGGCTAGACCCTTTCGCAGCTCACGAAGCTTCACCCGCACTTCGGACTTGGTCTTGCCGGACACCTTGGGCCGCCGGCGCTTCCCATCGGGCGTGTAGCCGAGCGAGATGGCTCCCACGTAGCGGTTCTTGGACTGGTCCCAGTAGATCGAGTCATCGCCGTTCGCTGCCTTCCTGCGCGCCGGAGCTTCCTCGCCGTTCATCTGGTGCGTGCCTTTCATGAGAGGAGGCCGCACCACGTGTGGTGCGGCCTCCGGTCGGTTGGCCTCAGGCGGCAGAGCGGGCTTCTTGCTTCAGCAGTTCGACGTACTCCTCGATGTACTCCGTCGGGACGAGACGCCGGCGCCCCACGCGAACGGTTCGGAGGCGACCCAGGCGGATCTCCTGCCAGGCCGTGGTGCGTTCGAAGCCGAGCACGTAGGCCGCATCCTCGACGGGGTGGAGGCGTCGCACGAGCGGCACTGCGGTGGTGGGTTGAGGCCCCGGGTTATCGGTTGCCATCAGGCTCCTTCAGCTCGGGTCGGGGCGTGGAAACCCCGGGAAGTGCTGACAGAACTGACAGAACCTCGGCGTACGGCCTCTGACCTGTTGGTTTGGCCGGATCGGCGGTTGTGACAAAACCTCAAAAAACTCTGACAGAACCTCGAAAACCTAGGTTCTGTCAGACCAGCCCTGTGTGCCGGGGCCGGGGTTTTTGGAGTTCTGTCAGAGTTTCCGGAGGTTTTGTCAGAGCTCCGAAAGTGCTCGTTTTCGCAGGTCAGGTGGCTGGTCGGGGGGTTCTGTCAGTTCTGTCAGTGGCTTGGGGGGTTTTCAGGCGCCAGGGGTGGCGCGGGGGTGGGTCTCGTAGCGGGGGGAGGGGGGCCGGCCGCCGCGGGTGGTGCGGGGCGGCGGGGGCTGTTGGCGGACCCAGCCGTGGTCTTCCAGGAGGTTCAGCGCGGGGTCGAGGTCGCTCATGGTGGGGAACTCGCTGCGGGGCATGGCGCGGAACAGGTCGCGTCGGGTGAAGGCGGTGGTGCGGGTGTCGGTGAGGTGGGTCAGGACGGTGTGGGCGGCTTCCTGGGCGGGGTCGGCCTTCATGGCGTTGAAGACGTCGAGGGCGTGGGCGGTGAAGTAGTCGCCGAGCTGGGTGGCGGCGGCCATCGTGGCTGCGGCGATGGGGCGGGTCCAGGCGTCGTCGGGGTGGGTGGCGAGGTGGAGGAGTCCGGAGATGCGGGCGACGGCTCCGTCGCGCTTGCTGGCCCAGTTCACGATCGGCGCCAGGCTCCCGTCCTTGCGGAGGCGTGCCTCGGTGACGCGCTGGTAGGCCAGCAGGACCGCGTCGGCCTCGGGGCTGAGGGTGAGCGCGGCGGGCTCGGTCCAGGACGCCAGGGTCAGGGCCAGGCGGCCGAGTTTGAGGGCGTAGGTGTCGGCGGTGTCGGCGGGCAGGAGTTGGGGGGTGAGGTTGCGGTAGCCGACGAGGGAGGCGGGCTTGGAGTAGAGGAAGCGGGCGAGCAGGCCGCGGCCGTCGGCTCCCTTGATCTGCCCGATAGAGTCCAGCACGTCGGGCTGCACCGCCAGGCCCATGGTGATGGCGGGGTTCTCGATGTACTGGCCGTCGCGGGCCTGGCGGTTGACCCGGGCCATGTCCCCGGCGTGACCCTTGAGGAAGATCCCCATGTTCGGCACCCCGGAGTACCGCCCGGCGATGATCTCGAAGATCTCCCCCTCCGGCGACAGGATCGAAATCCTCCCGTCCTGCTGCGCGAGCAGGGTGGTCAGGGACTCGGCGGTGACGTCGTCGGCGACGAGCTGCGGCTCACACGGCACGGACGCCCGCTCCGCCGCCTCGGACAGGGCGACGGCCTGGGCGGTCAGGTCGGCCAGCTTCTCGGGCTCCGCGTTCGCCGCGATCTTCTCGGCCTTCTCCGCCGCCGCCTTCGCGATCCGCGCCGACGCCGCGGCCTCGGCCCGCTGGGGTGCGGTCAGCTCGATGAGGGCCTTCTCGGCGGCCAGGAGCGGCTTGGTCATGAGGCCGAACACGGCGCTCTTGCGGTTGCCGGGCGGCAGCGCGACGGCGGTGTAGAGATTGACCGGCTCGCTCCACTGGCCCCGGACGGTGACGGTGAGCCGTCCACCGGCGGCGGTGCCGATCACGGCGAGGGCGAGGCACCCGGCGAGGTCGACGGGGGTCTGGGTCTCCTCCGCGACCCCGGCCGTCATCGCCCCCAGCCAGTCCGGCAGCGCGTCCACGGGGAAGGCCGGGAGCTGTCCGCGCGGGTTGAGCGGGACGGGCTCGTCCCACACGGGCCCGGCGATGGTCTCGGCGGTCATCTCCTCGTCGAACCCGGCCCACAGGTCCGGCTCGTGCACGCTCATGAGGCGTCCTTCCAAACGGTCCAGGCCGTGGGGCGGCTGGTGTGGGTGGTCGGGTGCGGGTCAGGGATGAAGGGGACGCCTTCGGCGACGACCCTCGGCGCACCACGGCCGGGGGTGGCCGGGGCCGGTCGGGCGGGGCGGGGGTGGTGGTTCATCGGGCACCGGCCAGGGCGTTGCGGGTGCTGCGGCGAATGCCGTCGCGGATGCTGGCCGCCGTACGCGAGGCTGTGAGGCCCTTGGCGAGCGCGGCCTCGGTCAGACGGTCGGTGACCTCCTGCTCCGACAGACTTCCGGCGGCGATGAGCCGGCCAAGGGCGTAGGCGGCGCGGTAAAGGGTGAGGTTGTGCTCCCCGTCCACGGCGGCGGCCAACTTGCCCAACTCCCCGTCCAGAGCGGCGGCGGCGTACCGGTCCGCGCGCCCGATGCGGGCCCGCACCGCGGCCACCGAGAGCGGCGCGGGTGCGGGCGGCGGGGTGAGGAGGTCACCGAGCCACGTGGGGAGGGGGATCGGCTCCACCGCGTTCACGACCTCATACGGCCGGCGGTGCACCACGCTCCCCGCGGCCACCACGTACCCGCCCCAGGCCCGCGTGTCGACCTTCCACCCCAGACGCCCTGCGCTCCCACGAAGCCGCTTTCCCTCAGGCGCGGTGAAGTACAGGTGCAGCCCGCCACGCCCGGTCCGCACCGTGTACGTCCCGGCCGGGACCGCATGCCCCGCGCGCTGGCAGACAGCCGTGAACACCTCGATCCCGTCGCGGAACCCCGCCCACTCGGCCGGCGCGGGCTTATCGGTGGGCTTGGGCAGGTCCAGGTCGACGACGACCAGCCCTGCCGGGCCGGTGGCCAGACCGACGTTGTACGGCTTGTGCGTCCACGCGGCCAGGATCTGCTCCCGGCCGGTCGTGGCCCGCTCCTCGGGCGTCCGGTGCCCAGCCTCGCACCGCCCGGTGGCGGGGCAGTGCTCCTCGGAGTGCCCGGCGGGCCGCTTCTCACCGGGACGGAGCGGAAAGACGGGCCAGCGGCGGGCGGCCGCGTCCAGAGCGGCGGTCAGGGTCGGCGGGCGCGCGCCGTCTCGCCGGTTCGGGGTCGGATGGGTCATGCTGGGTTCCTCCAGTTCTCTTCTGCATTGCTGGATTGAGGGCGACCCCGGACTTTGACGAGGCGGGGTCGCCCTTCTGGCTGTCACGCGGCGAACAGGCCGCGCTGCCCCGGCTCGACGTCGATGTCGACGACGCGCTGAGAGGGATCGGTGGCGACCGGGGCGAGGAGCGTGACGCGCTGGTCGGTGGTGGGTCCGTCGTTATGGAAGCGCCAGGTGCCGACGTCGTGCTGCTGCGGCCTGGCCCTGGTCGCGACCGTGTAGCGGCGGGGCTCGTCCGAGTGGGTGGCGTTCCAGTCCTCCGCGCACACCTTGTGGACGGCTTCCCCGGCGTGGGACCGCATCGGGGTCGGCCGGCCGCACAGGCAGCAGGGCCGGTCCTGGGTGCGTTCGAAGTGCCGGGCGTCGCCCCAGTCGAGGTACGGGACCTGGTTCACGGCCCCGGCCTTTACCGGTGGTTGATGGTGCCGTTGGCGCGGCCGAACATGCCGCTGGCGGTGATGTTCTGCGTGATGTGCGTCGTCCCCGACCCGCCGCCGCGGCCTCCGTTCGCCGCTCGGCGGGTTCCGCGGAGGAGGAGGGGGATGGCGGTGATGGCGGCGACGATGAGGGCGGCGGCGGACCAGAGGGCGTGGCTCATGGCGATGAGTCCCGGGGCGGCGTAGGAGAGTCCGATGCCGGCGGCGGCGATCCCGCCGCCGACGGTGGGCGCGAGGAGCGCGGTGGTTTTGGCCCAGGCCGGGATCGGCTCCGCGGTCGGGGCGGCCGTGGCCGGCGGCTGGGTGGGGTGGGTGTAGGCGAGGGTGCGGACCCCGTTGGGGAGGGTGACCCAGTCGACCCCCGGCGGGATCTCGGCGGGCAGGATGACCGGCTGCCGTACGACCGTGGGCCGGTCGGCGGGGTGGCGGTAGGAGGTGGTGGGGGTGATCTCGTACGGGGTGTCGGCGTGCACAACGCGGTCCCTTCAACGACGGCGGCCGGCCCCCTTGGGTGGGGGTCCGGCCGGTGCCTTGCTTGTCGTCTGTCTTGTCGTGCGGCTTGTCGCTTGTCTTGTCTTGTCGCTTGTCGCCTTGCAGGTCACAAGCCGTTTGAGGCCCTCAGCAAGCCACCCAGGGCCCTTCCCGTAGCAGTGGCGACAAGCCGGGGGAAAGGCGTGCCATGGGCTGCGGTCCGGGCCGTATCGTCGGCGCATGACTGACGACGCAACCGGCCGCCTGGACCTGGACTCCCATGTGCCGATCACTCTCTGGGCGCCGGACGTGGTGGTGCTGTTCCATTGGCTGATGGAGCTGGATTTCGACCGATTGCCGGTCAGTCACAAGGCGGAGAAGCAGGCACTGACCGATCTGCTCGCGCAGCTGGACGAGTGGGGCCTGGGAACCACCGAGGACGACCTGAAGCGCGCCCGGGAACTCGTCGCGCGCGACATGGGCTGGGAGTAGCGGCCCCGTCCCCGTTCCGCTGCGTCTCAGTCGGCGCGGGGGGCGTGGCGGTGGTGGACGTAGCGGGCTTTGGTGCCGGTACCGATGCGGACGGCGGTGCCGTCGTCGGTCCAGGTCTTGAGCCAGCCGACGACGGTCTGCCGGGAGGTGCCGTGCTCGTCGGCCAGGGCTCGGGCGATGGCGGAGGCGCCGGTGCCCTCGGGTCCGGCGGCGAGGAGGAGGGCGAGGGCGGCGGTGCGGGCCGCGCTGTCCTCCTCGCGCAGCGCGGAGAGGTTGAGCCCGCTGCCCGTGGGCGGCTGCCCGGCCGGCGGCTGCGTGCTGGTGGGTTCGGGGGCGGTGGCGAACTGGGCGTCGATCTGCTCGCGGAACTCCCGCGCCATCCGATCCGCCTCCGACTCGGCCGACGGCTCGGTGCCGCGGAGCGCGGACAGGTTCAGCCCGCCCGTCCTCCCGCTCGGGGGCGGCTCGGCCGGGGCGTCGACGTCGGGGGTGTGCTCGTGCATCCAGTCGATGCGGGCCGAGTCCCAGCGGCGGGCGTAGTCCGGCCCGGCCGCCTTCGCGGAGATCGAGTCCAACGCCGGGTGGCGGTCGGCGGTGGCGGCGACGATGTCGCGGATCTGGTGGGGCTTGATCCGCCAGGACTTGAACAGCGCGGCCGACGATTCCGGGGTGCCCATGAACCCCGACCCCTTGTAGGGGGCCTGGTCCACACGCAGGCCACGGGAGCCGGGGAACTGCTTGCCCAGGTCCATGCCCTCCGTCTCCCCGCCCGTGAGCGCGACCCGGACCTTCGCTTCGCGGCGGATCATCAGGTTGCCCAGCACCGACCCGGTGGCGCCCAGCGCGGTCAGGACGGTACGGATGCCCATGGCACGGGCGATCCGGATGACCTCCAGGATCTTCGCCGCGAGCTTGCGCATCGCCTGATCGGAGCTGGCCAGGATCTCCGCACCCTCGTCGATGACGATCTCGATCTGCGGGATCTGCGCCGAGACCGGCAGCAGGTCGGTGTTCGCCTTCGACATCAAGTCCTGGTAGGCCATCTTGCGGTGCTTGGCGATCCGCACCGCCGCGTCCAGCATCAGGGCGGCCTCCTCGTGGGTGGAGGCGAGCCAGTCGACCCCGGGCCGCATGCCCTGGCCGTCACCGGCGAGGGCGGGGCGGACCCAGGGCAGGCCGGCCGATCCGGCGTTGAGGTCGATGACCCAGGTCAGCACGTCCGTGGTGCGGGCGAACCCGGCCAGGATCGTGTGGACCATGTTCGTCTTGCCCGACCCGGTCGGACCGACCACCAGCGCGCACTGCTCGCGCAGGTAAGCCAGCACCTCACGACCGTCGGTCCGCAGCCCCCACGGAATCCCCGTGAGCAGAGACAAGGGGCTGTAGTCCGTGGGGTACTCGACCATGCCGATCAGGACGTTGACGGTGGTGACGTCGATGAGGACGCGTCCCTGGTCGATGCCCGGCGAGGCCGAAGCGGTGCAGCCATGCGGCAGCCGCGCGTCGGCCGACAGTCGGGCCGACTCCCGCGCGATCCGTTCGTACGTGGCACCGCCCGCGGGGAGTTCGGCGTCGATGGTGAACCCGGTACCGGTCGGCCACATCTCCACCGCGAGGACGCGGATGGTCAGGCCGCACACGCGCTGGACGCGGTCGACCCACTCCGCGGCGATCGCACGGCGGCCCGCGGACAGTTCCCGGGCGACCTGCCGTTCGGCCGCCGCGATCGCCTCCAGCTCGCGGGCCTCCTCATAAAACATCGTCGAGCGGGCGGCGGCCCCCATCCCCACCCCCAGGGTGGCGAGGGAGCCGATGGCGGCCCAGGTGAACGGGCCGGTGGTGATGGCCCAGGTGGTCCATCCGGCGCCGAGGAGCCAGGAGGCGGCGCGCATGGTGATGGTGCGGGCGGCGAGGCGTTCGCGGATGCTGGTGACGGTGTGGCCGATGGCGCCGGCGGCGCCGGCCGCGAGGGCCCATCCGGCGGGCATGCCGGTGGCGGCGCCGGTGGTGGCGAGGGCGAGGGCTCCGGTGGTGGCGGACAGGGCGCCGGTCACGGGTCCGTGACCGGCCGCCCAGTCCCACACCGGCCCCGTGCTGGTGGTGGCGGTGTTGTGGGGCATGGTCAGACGTTCCATCCCTTCTCGGCCTCGGGCCCGTTGCGCGGGTCCTCGTGGCGGGCGATGTCCTGCTCGTGGGCCTCGCGGAACAGCGGCCCCATGTCCTCCGCGACCTCCACCGCCCCCATCAGGGCGGCGTAGATGTCGTTGAAGCCGTCCGCGACCGGCTTCTCCAGCGGGAACTCCGAGTCCGCGCGCTCGGCCAGGACCTTCATCACGTTCGCCACGCTGGTCAGCGCGGCCGGGAGGCCCTCGACCATGGCGAGGATCTCCATGGCGTTCTCGGGCTCGTAGCTATTGGCCGCGGCTTCCATCTCCGCGGCGTACTCCTCAAACCGGAAACCCGACACACTCTCTCCCTCGGTCACTTCGCTGGTGGCGGTGGTGGGGACGAGACCGGCCGGACGCTCGGCCGCCTCCCCGATCTGCTGCTCGTTGTCCTGCTGTTCGGCCTCCGCGTCGGTGGCGGCCTCCTCGCTCTCCCGCTGCTCGCGGATCGCCTCGTCCCGGTCCTGGCGCTGGTCGGCGGCCGTCTTGACGAGGCGGTGGTAGAGGCGGCGGCCGGGGTGCTGCAGCCAGGCCCAGCCGAGCTTCCGCCCCAACGGGGTGGTCAGCATCCCGACCAGGCCCAGAGCTCCGGCCAGCAGGGCGGCGAGCAGGCGGCGGCCCTGGAACCGGGCCGCCGACTTCCACAACGCCTTCCGGGCCTTCGCTCGCGCGGGGGCCTTGCGAACGTCGGAGCGCTGGGCGGCGACCTTCCCGGCCGCCGCCTTGTCCCGCGCCTTGCGGAGCTTGCCGACGGCGCCGCCGCGGGCGGCCCCGACACGGCCGGCCGCCTTGCCGACCGTCCTCCCGACCGGGCCCTTCCTCGCAGCGGCCGTGGTGCGGGCGGCGGTCTTGGCGTGCCGTCGGGCATCGGCAACCTGACGGCGAGCGGCCGTCGCCTCCGCCCGGCGCCCCGCCTTGGACGGCTGGACCGAACGGGCCTGCTCGCGCAGCGCCTTGACCTGCTCGACCCGACCCCGCGGCTTGCCCGCGGCCGACGATCCGGCCGACAGCGAACCCAGTCCGGCCGACCGCGACCCGGCTTTCTTCGCCGTGCTGGGCTTGCGGGTGCCGGTGGCCGCCGTGCTGGCCGACCGCAGCGTGCCGGACGGGCCGCGACCGGCCTTCCTGCCTCCGGTGGACGATCCGGCGGCCGACCGGGTCCCGGGCTTGCTGCTGGTCGTGGACCCGCGCTTGGGTTGGGCCGGGACCCGGCCCGACCCGGCCGATCCGCCGTTGGCCTTGCCCGGCTTGGCCTGCCGGGCCTTGCTGGTCTTGCGGGTGTGGGCGGCGGCGCCCAGGACGACGGCACCAGTCATCGCGACCGCCGCGGCGACGGGTCCGCCGACCAGCGCGGCCCCGGCCAGCAGAGTGACCGAAGCGTTCGCGCCGGTGGTGGCCAGGGGGAGCACCGGCCAGCCGCCCACCGTGTGCTCCACCTCCTTGCTCTTCTCCTGCGTGGCCGGGACCGTCTCCAGGCTCGGAACGGTGGCGGTTTCCGGCTGGGGGCTGGTGAGGACGGGTTCGGTGCTGAGGTCGGTCATCGTGCCGCCTCCTCGTCGGTGAGGGTGTTGAGGGAGAGGGCGAAGTAGAGGACGACGGAGCCCTGCATCGTCGGGTACTCCTGCACGGCCTCGATGCGGAGCTGGGTGAGGATGTCGTAGCGGGTCATCCCCGGGGTCGGGGTGAAGGTGCCGGAGACGGTGCACGCCCCCAGGCGGCTGTTCTGCAAGCTGAGGACGTACAGGTGCGTGCCCTGCTGGGCGGTGTTCTGCTGGGTGGTGCTCTGCACGGGAAACCTCCAGGTCAGGACACAAAGTGATGGGGTGCGTCCGCGCACGGGACGCACATGCCGAGCGAGGCGGGGATGCGGTATCCGGCATCCCGCCCGCAGGCGGGGCAGACCCGGCGGGCGGCGTTCGCCTTGGCCAGCGCGGCCCGCTTCGCGTCGGTCATCGGGCGGACCGGCAATGCGAGGTCGATGCGGAAGAGGATCGCGATCAGCGGTTCGCGTCGGCGGCGGGGGCGTTCGAGCTGGGCGACGACCGGCTGACCGGCCGGCCGCAGCCCCAGCGCCCGCAGCTGCCTAAACGTCGCCAGGCCCTCCGGCGCCAGACGCCACCGGTAGACGGGCAGACTGGCCATCAGCCGAGCCGGTGGTGCGAAGCCCGGCAAGCGGTGGCGTGCGCGTTCGCCTCGTCACGGGCGAACGCGAGACCGTGCTCGCTGGACAGGTCGCCGCAGCCGTGGCAGGACCAGCAGGCGGAGTGCCCGCGCTCGCTGCCCGTGACGTCGACGGCCGCCCCGGTCTGGTTGTGCAGCCGGATCAGCAGGTCGGTGGGCTCGGGCGGGTTGCTGTTCGGGGAGAGCTTCACTGCGACGCTCCTTCCAGAGCCGGGACGGAGTGGTTGTCGCGGAGTTCCTGGTAGCGGCCGGTGACCCAGCCCGTGGACCAGCCACACAGCTCCGCCGCCGCACGCACGGAAAGCCCGGCGTCGAAAGCCGCGGCCACGGTCCGCAGGGCCAAGTCCTTGCCCTGCTGCTCCTGCGCCGGACCGGCGGCGAGAAGCTGGGCGCGTTCACGCTCTACGCGCTCGGCCTGCTCCAGCTGCTCCCGCGCGGCCCGCTCCTCACGGTCCCGGCGCTGCCGCTCGGCGCGTGCGACGGCCTCGCGTTCAAGGCGTTCACGCTCTACGCGCTGCTGTTCACGCTCGTGTTCACGGCGTTCACGCTCCGCCCGCACCGCCGCCTCGATGGCCGCGGCCCGCTGGCGTTCCTCGCGCTGCGCGCGCTCTTCCCGGTCGGCCTGTTCACGGGCGAGCGCGGCCTCGTGGTCGCGCTGTTCACGCGCCAGGCGGGCCTCGAACTCCCGCGCCTCCCGCTCCCGCAGCTCGGCCGCCTGAGCACGTTCGGTGGCTGCCTTCTCCCGCTCGATGCGCTCGGCCTGCTCGTGCTGCTGCATGGCGGCGAGGGCGGCGGTGATAGCGCGGCGGTAGGCCAGACCGGTCTCCGCGGTGACGATCAGCAGCAGCGGCGCAACCGCATGCACCGCCACTCCGACCAGGTCTTTCCTCAACGCGGAGTCGGCGACGTTCAGGGCCAGGGTCATGCAGCCGGTCATCCACCGCAGCGCGATGGGCCACCGGCCGCCGTGCCCGCCGAGACGGGCCAGGACCGAATCCAGGCGGACGACGATAACGACCGCGGCGTCCACCACCAGCGGCAGAATCGGCGCCGTCCACCGCCAGGCTTCCGGGGTGTGGGCGGCCATCAACGGGGTGACCGTGAGGATCGAGTACAGCATCGCCCCGGCCACAATCAGCCACGTCCCCACCGACAACGCGCGCTCCGCTGAACGGATCTGAACACCGTTCACGACGACGCCCCCGACCCCGCCAGAACCGGCACCGCGGCCGTGACCTCGGCGTAGCCGATCAGCATCACCTCGGCCCCGGCGAACGTCGCGTGAACGCGCAGGACGCCGGTCTTGCCGCCGATCTGAACGCGGTGAACAACGTCCTCGGGGGCGATGTTCAGGGCCTCGCGCCACGCCTCGAATCCGGCGAAGTCGTCGTGGAACGTCAACTCCAGCCGCTCCGGATAGATCGTCGAGACCTCCACGGTCGGCGCCGGCAGGTGCCCGAACTCCGCGCCGAGCAGCCGCAGCGCCAGCAGCGGGGCGGACAGATCCGCCAGCGTCCCGGCCCTCACGCCGCACCACCGGACTGCGCCGCGGCGGCGCGGTTGGTCAGGTCCCGGCGGGCCGCGGTGACCCGGCGGCGGGCCCGGCGGATGCGCCGCTCGTCCAGCTTCGCCGCCGGCCGGTCGAGCATCTTGATCTGCGCGTCCAAAAGGTCGACCTCCGCCAGGATCAGCGGCATCTCGCTCTCGATCGCGTCCAGCTCCGCGTCCGACGGCTCCCCGCCAAACGCCAGACCCGCACTCGTGGCGGGCAGTGTGATGATGGACCTCATGGGTCGTGCTCCCTTCGAGAAGGAACGGCCCGAACGAGGTCCCGGAGTGCCAGCTCCGGGACCTCTCGCCGTCTAGAACCAGGGACGGATTTCCACCGGCTCCCCTCAACCCCGCCCGTACGCGACGGGCAGAGGAGGTAACCGGCCGCGACACGGAAGCGCCGCGAAGCGGTGGTGTGGATCAGATGTCTCCTTCGGGTGCGAACCCAAGGCGTATGGAGACGCGGCCTTTCGGCCTCAAGCCCTCCGGTCAATGACAAGGCGCCGGGCCGCCTCCCCCCGTCCACAGCGGGGCTCCTGGGTCGAGCACGTCCCAGTAGGCCCGCTCCGGGCCATCTGGTGCGCACCAGTAGATTGGCATCTGGTGCGCACCAGATGCAAGCTCTTTGGTCTGCTTGCCTTCGGTACGCATCTCCAGGGAACGGCCAGAGTGGGGTGCCCTGGTAGCCAACTGGGGTTAACCTCAGGGGTGTTAACCAGCTCCCACCTCGGGCTTTGCAGGAGGCGGCGTGACTAAGGGGTTAAGGGCAGTTCGGACTGCGCGAGGTTGGTCGCAGGATCGATTGGTCCACGAAATGCTGCGGTTTGCGGAGCAACGGCTGCTCGACATCGCTTCGGCACCCAGTCTCAAGACGTATGTGTCGGAGTGGGAGAACGGTCGGCGCACTATCACGGACCGATACGCGGGGATCCTTCGCCCGCTCCTGGGTGCCACGGACGCCGAGCTGCGGGGCGAAACCAAGGTGCCCGAGCCTCAGGCGGATGGCTACGCGGACCTGCTGAGCCGGATCGATGCGGCAGGCACCCTGAGTGAGTCCATGGTGCCGTCGTTCCTGGCTCAGACCGAGCTTCTCCGCACCATGGACCGGCAGATGGGCGCGGCCGGCCTGGTTGACCAGATGAACGGCCATCTGGCCTCAATGGAAGAGGCGTTGACCTTCGCCGTATTGCCAGGAGTGCGACGGCCAGTTGCGACGGCTCTCGCCGGGGCTTCTACCCTCGCAGCGTGGCAGGCGTTGGACGCGGGGGCCGTTGACCGTGCGTGGCGGAGGTACGAACTTGCTAAGAAGGCCGCCCAAGACGCCGAGTCCCCGCTCTATCTGGCGCACGCCATGGGCGAGCAGGCGTATGTTCTCGCAGACGCTGGC
This sequence comes from Streptomyces sp. NPDC051180, assembly GCF_040689545.1. Taxonomy (NCBI): domain Bacteria; kingdom Bacillati; phylum Actinomycetota; class Actinomycetes; order Kitasatosporales; family Streptomycetaceae; genus Streptomyces; species Streptomyces sp. NPDC051180. The sequence goes on along the minus strand of NZ_JBFBBC010000010.1, from coordinate 198,471 downwards.
CGTCCAAAGCTGGCGGTCGAACTGGTGCAAGACGCGCAGCGCACCCAGCGCGAGAGGCAGTCGCCGCGGCTGAGGGCGTGGCTCGCGGCCGCCGAAGCCGAGTTGTGCGCCGCTGTGGGGCCCGAGATGGAATCTGCGGCGCAGGCGGCGCTTGAGCGGGCGACACAACTTCTCCCGGATGATGGCGAGGTACGCGACGCCGACATGCTGAGCATCTTCCTCAACGTCGGCCATCTGGCGCGGTGGCGTGGGAACGTTCTTGCCAAGCTCGGCGACGCCTCGGCGATGGCGGAGTTGTACGCGTCACTCGACAGCGCCGATGAGTCCTTCGTACGTGCGAACTCCGGCCTCTTCTGCGACATTGCCCAGGCGCACCTGGCCCGGGGAGAGTTTGACGACGCACGGTCCCATCTCCAGAAGGCCAGGCTGCTGGCGAACCGCACGGGGTCCGTGCGGCATCGCCGTCGTGTGGAGATGCTTACCGGTCGCCTCTAGTGCGGGATGCCAGGATGTGCAGCAGGGCCACGAGTGTGCCCGACCCCATGAGCTTGCCCTCGGACATGAGTCGAGGAATGTCTTCGAGGGGGATCCAAGCAATTTCCCCTGCTTCTTCGATGTCCGTCGGATCGCCTACCTTCTCGGCACCGTGGGCCACGAAAATTTCGTGCGGCGAGTCGACCATGCCGATCATCGGCTGGTAGCTGACAATGTGCTCTACAGGGCCGGGACGCCAGCCGGTCTCTTCCTCGGTCTCACGGGCCGCCGTGGCCATGGCGTCTTCGCCGGCGTCCACGATTCCGCCCGGTAGCTCCCAACCCCACTGCTGTGGGACAAAGCGGTACCGCCACAGCATGAGAACGCGGTTCTGGTCGTCGATCACCGCGGTGACGGCCACACGGAAGAGACGCACTACGTGATGCTCAAAGCGCTCTACGCCGGGAGGCTCCACGTCAACCAGGTCCAGGTTGACCCAGCGGTTGTCGTACACGCGCCGTGTGCCGTGGATCTTCCATGGCTCACTCTCGGCCGGGGTCGGGGCACTGTCACCACCAAGGACCCGATACGAACTCCGGTCATGAGCACGGATCAAGCGCTCACTCACGAGGCGTGCAAGTACCTGACGCAGTGCGGTGCGACCGATCTCAAGCTCAACGCTCAACGTGCGCTCAGATGGCAGTTTCTCGCCGGGACCGTATCGACCCGACTCGATCCATGATCGAATGGTCTCGTAGACCCTCTGTGTCTTGGGTCCCATTGTCAGCGCACTCCTGATTTTTCGATTGATGGTGGCCACCTTAGTGGAAGGTTGATCGGCTGATCCAGGTGGTTCGGGTTACCCCCTCCGAATGGCGCTTTTTCTCTCGTGGGGAGTTGGTATTGACGTTCGCGTTCTGTGAGTATTTATCCCTTTAACCGCCGACCAGAATGAGATTTCCTCGACTTGTGGAGTCAGTGGTCAGGAGTTCCGGACGTTCGTATAGGGCCTTGAAAGCGGAAATCGCGATCTCAATAGATCGCTCCCTATGCTTAATCGCTTCGACGAAATTTGGCTCCTTCGTACCATGAACGAGGTTGCTGCGAACGCCGTACAGCTTCTTTATTTCGGTAAAAAGTGTCTTTCGGTTACTTGGGTCGTTCGGCTCTAGTGTATGAGCGATTGAAGCGGCGACTCGGAAGCCTACTTCCCCCTGGTTTGTTCCGAAGAGATTCTCCCAGCAGATAACCGCGTCCACGAAGGAATCCATTGGATCGAACCTCTCAGAGGTTGCGGAGAGGAGCCTCCTCATGCCCATGTCTAGGTTTCCGGGATTGGCCGCCACCTTAGACGACCATTCGATGGCCCTGGCTGCCGCTACCGAATCGATCTCTAGCAGCGGGCTGTGGTGGGAAATTGAATGATGGATGCTATATCCAACGGTTCGACCGTTTAGGATTGGATTGTTTATGGTCGTCGCCACGCCGAGTGGTGCGTGAGGGCTTCCCTCGCACGAGAAGAGGATTGCCAGTCGTTCGAGGTCAACCTTTCGACGCAGGTCTGACTGGGCTCTGCTTAGTTCACTTTGAAATTTATCCCAAGATGACTGCTCCTCGCCCGCCGGGGCGGTGGGCTCCATGCCGAGGATCTCGATTTGACACTCGATCTCCAGAACTGACTTCACGTCTGTGGCATCGATGAACGCGCGAATATCGCTAGGTGTGGAGGGGCGCAGGGTGCCACCCGACAAGCGAACGTGGGAGCCGTCCGGGATTGTGATGTTACTGATCCCAATTAGGGCGGTTGTTTTGGTCTTCCGATTTCTGGCCAGTGCGCGTGCTTGTTGAATGGACTGCCTGACAAGGGTGAAGTATTCGTCGGCCGTCGACTCGTTAGATGTCTTGTGCAGTGCTGATTGCAGAAGCTGCCCGGCAAGACTTCCGAGCTGGAGCGTCGAACCTGATCCAGTTGACCAGTAGATCATTGAACTAACGTCCAAGCCCATTCCGTCATAAGTGTCAGCCGGTGGTGCACCAGGAAATAGCTTTGCGAGATCTGGATCGCTCAGGATTAGCCGGGGGAGAGGCTTCACGGAAGGCTTTTGGAAAGTGACCCCACTCGGGATCGCAAGGAGCATGCTGCCGAGGCTATCTTCTGGCAGAGGTGTAAAAAGAGCGGCAGGGAAGACGTCGCCTGCAATATCAAATAGTGCAGCCTCAACTTGGTCTGAACTTCCCTTTCTCTCAACTCGCCCTCCACAGGACTCTCGAAGGGCGTTGGGAAGGGATGTTTGCGAGGTGTCCACGTACTGCATCACGGTAATTCTGGCCATCTGGGCCTGGAAATTTTCGCTGGCAGACCGTGCGTTCTGGGCTATCGATTCCAGGCTTTCGATTGCTTCCTGCTGCTCCGATGAGAACGTCGTTGTGTCGATTTTATCGAAGGGGGAATTGATGCAGTATTCGACGAACCGGTCCCCGAAGAATTCCCTGGCTGCTTCCATGACGCGATCATAGTGCTGGCGGCGCAAGGGGAACCCGTGAACAAGAAGACTCCAGGGTCGACGCGGCTGCGGCTGCGGTTGCAGTGGCGCAGGGCTGCGGCCGCTGCTGGACCGCCTTGCCGCAGGTACCAGCGAACCGATCAGCCCGTGATGGGACGTCCCTCATCTGGTCTGCACCTTTCGTCGCTCGCTTGTGGGCAGGTGCCCTGGCGGCACGGCATTGGTGCGGGGAGCCACACGGGGAGCCACTCGTGGCGACACCCAGCGGACGCAGGCGGACGTGAGCGACCTATGTGGCTCCCCCACGCGGGTGGGGAGGGGCGCTCGTTCAAGGTGTCGGAGGGCCCTGCATTACCTCCGGGGTAATCGACCCCCTCCGTCGCGGACGGCATGCTCGGGGACACCGGGGCCCGGGCGGCGCACTCCGTCCGGGATCCGGGTCCTCGACCCACGAACGTTCCTCTTGGAGGGTGATCCGTCATGTCCCAGGCTCTGCTCGCCGGTCTCGCCCGCACCACCAGGCCCCAGGTGGCGGTGCGTCGGTTCCTCGCTCTCGACGCCGTCGTCACGGGGGCGAACGGGATCGCGTACGCGGCGGCGTCCGGGCCGCTGGGGGAGCTGTTGGGGGTGGACGCGGGCCTGCTGTTCGAACTCGGACTGTTCCTGACGGTGTTCGCTGCCGGGGTGGGATGGCTGGCGAGCAGGCCGGAGCCGTCGGCGCTCGCGGTGAAGGCGGTCGTGGACGCCAACGCGGTGTGGGCGGTGCTCAGCGTCGTCGCCCTCGTCGTGTGGCTGGAGCCGACGACGGCGGGGCTGGTGTGGGCGCCGGTGCAGGCGGCCACGGTGGCGGGGTTCGCCGGGCTGCAGTGGGCGGCGCTGCGGGCGGCTACGCGCTGAGCGCCCGGAGGTAGGTGACGGTGGCCGGGTCGGCCGGGAGGAGCGTCTCGATGGCCAGCTCGGCGACCGTCACGTCCATGGGGGTGTTGAAGGTGGAGATCGACGACACGAACGACAGCACCTGTCCGTCGTGGGCGATCCGCATCGGCAGCGCGAAGTACGGATACGGCTCCTCCACGGGGGAGTCGTCCGCCTCCGCGCCCGGCGGCAGCGGGTACGCCGCCACCTCCTCGTACAGCGCGCGCAGCGACTCCGAGCGGGCCAGGCCGATCTGACGCTCCATCTGGGCGAGCAGATGCCCCCGCCACTCCCGCAGGTTCAGGATGCGGGGCGCGAGGCCCTCGGGATGCAGGGTGATCCGCATCGCGTTGAGCGGGGGGACGAGCAGATGCTCCGGCAGCCCTTCGAGGAGCAGACCGATGCCCCGGTTGGCCGCCACGACGGTGTACGAGCCGTCGACCACGAGCGCGGGGAACGGGTCGTACCCCTGGAGCAGCCGCTCGATGCCCTCCCGCAGCGCCTCCAGCCGCGGTGCGTCGAGCGGCGACTCCGCGTACCGGGGGGCGTACCCCGCGGCGAGCAGCAGCGCGTTCCGTTCGCGGACCGGCACCTCCAGGTGCTCGGCGAGCCTCAGCACCATCTCCTCGCTCGGCCGGGACCGGCCCGTCTCCACGAACGAGATGTGGCGCGCCGAGGAGTCGGCGCGCAGCGCCAGCTCCAGCTGACTCAGCCTCCGCTGCTCACGCCATCCGCGCAGCAGCGCGCCCACGCCCGTGTCGCTCACGACGGTTGTCATGGTCAGACGGTATCCCAGAGGGGGACCCCGGGTACCTATCCTCCGGGGCCCCTGTCCGTCACCCCGCACCACCCGACCGGAGGGAGCACCGCCGTGCCCACACAGCCGCTGTCGCAGAAGGAGATCGAGGACCGGCTGCGGGAGCTGCCCGGCTGGTCGGCCGGCGACCGCCTCTCCCGCACCTACCGGCTCGCCGACCACTTCGCCGCGACCGCCCTCGTCGTCCACGTGGCCCGGATCCAGCAGGAGCTCGACCACCACTCCGACCTCACCCTCGGCTACAACACCGTGGCCCTCGCCGTGCACACCCACTCCGCGGGCGGCGCCCTCACCGAGAAGGACTTCGCCCTCGCCGAGCGCGTCCAGGCGATCGCCGCCGGACACGGCGCCGACTGACGGGCCGTCGCCCGACCGCCGGACCTCCGCCCTCCGCTCTGCGAAGGAACCCCGGCCCGGGCGGAGTTCCGCGCCGGCCCGAGCCCGACCGGGCGCCGGGAACCCAGGCGGTGTCCGGAAGCAGGGCCAGGCGGGACTTTCCGGAGACCCCCTAGGATCGCCGGCATGGCGAACACCGTGCTCGACTACGAGGCCGAGGCAGCGCACTACGACCGCACGCGGGGTGGAGTGCCCCGCGCCCGGGCCGCGGCCGACGCCGTCCTGTCCCTCGTGCCGCCCGGCGCGCGGACCCTGCTCGACCTCGCGTGCGGCACCGGCCTCGTCACCGAACGGCTCGTCAGGCCCGGTCTGGGCGTCTACGGGGCGGACGCCGCCCACGCCATGCTGCGGGCGGCCGCCGAGCGCGTCCCCGGCCGGACCGTGCGGGCCGACGCGCGCCGGCTGCCGCTGCCCGACGCCGCCGTGGACGCGGTCAGCGCCGTCTGGCTGCTCCACCTGGTCCCCTTCGCGCCGGAGATCGTCGCCGAGGCGGCCCGGGTGCTGCGCCCCGGCGGAGTCCTGATCGCCACCGTCGACAAGGACGCCGCCCACGACGTCGGCAGCGACATCGACGCGATCCTCCGCCCGTACCGCTCCGCCCGCCGGCCCTCCGACGGCGCCGGCGCCGTCACCGCGCACGCCGCCGCCCACGGTCTCGACCCCGCACCCGGCACCCACTTCGCCGGTCACGGCCAGGGCGCCACACCCCGGGACACCGTCCGCAAGCTCCGCGCCGGCTACTACGCCTCCTGGTTCCACGGGGAGCAGGCGGAGACCGAGGCACTCGCCGCCGCCCTCACGGCCCTCCCCGACCAGGACCGCCCCCGCCCCGACCCCCGGTACCGGCTGGCCGCCTTCGTCCGGCGCGGCTGAGCCCCCCGGCGCCGGGACCTCCCGCGCCGGGGGAGCCTCACGCTCCGGCCCCGCCCCAGACCTCGGAGGCGAAGGCGGCGAAGGAGCGGGGCTCGCGGCCGAGGACGCGCTTGACGCCGTCCGTCGCGGAGGCGTTGTGGCCGTCGAGGAGGGTCGCGAACAGCGACGCGAGCCACTCGGCCTCGGGCGCCGGGAGGCCGAAGCCGGTGAGCATCCCGGCGTACTCGGCCGGCGAGACGGGGGCGTAGACCACCGGACGGCCCGAGGCGCGGGAGATCTCGGCCGCCACCTCCGCGAAGTCCACCGGCCGTGGCCCCGTCACCTCGTGCACCCGCCCGGCGTGCCCGTCCGAGGTCAGGGTCTCCACGACGACGTCCGCGAGGTCGTCCGCGTCGATGAAGGGCTCGGCCGTGCCGCCGGCCGGGAAGACGACCGCGCCCTCGGCGACCCCCTCGGCGAGCAGGCCCTCGGAGAAGTTCTGCGCGAAGAACGAGGCGCGGACGACGGTCAGTTCGACACCGGAGGCCGCCGTGCGCAGGGAGTCCTCCGCGAGGACCGCCTCGGGCTCGCCGCGGCCGGAGAGCAGGGTGAGCCGCCGTACGCCGTTCTCGGCGGCCAGCCGCCCGAAGGCCGCCATCGCCTCGACCGCGCCGGGGGCGGCCAGGTCGGGGTAGTAGGCCACGTAGGCGGCGTCGGCGCCCCGCAGCGCGGGGGCCCAGGTCTCCGGGGCCTCCCAGTCGAAGGGCGTGGCGCCGGTGCGGGACCCGGCGCGGACCGTGGCGCCGCGCGCCGCGAGCCGTGTCGCGACGCGGCGGCCGGTCTTGCCGGTGGCGCTGGTCACCAGCACCGTGGCGGCGGAGGCGGTCGAAGTGGTCTGCGTCTGCTGCGTGTTCGTCGTCATGGCTCAAGCCTCCCGCCCACGGCGCCCGGCGCCCATGCTCCGCCGTCTCACGGACCTACGCCTGCGTCTCGGCCGCGCGCACGCTCTACCCTTGCCCACCATGGACGCACTCGCCGGACTGCTCGACGGGCCCCGCGCCAAGGGGGCCTTCCTGCTGCGCATGATCATGGAGCCGCCGTGGTCCGTGCGGATCGAGGACGGCGCCCCGATCTGCCTGATGTGCGTCACCGAGGGCGAGGCGTGGATGGTCCCCGACACCGGGGAGCCCTTCCTGCTGCGGCCCGGGGACATCGCGATCGCGCGCGGCCCGGAGCCGTACACCGTCGCCGACGCCCCCGACGCACCGCCCCGGGCCCGGATCGGCCCCGACGGCAACTGCACCACGCTGACCGGCGAGCCCCTCTCCCAGTCCATGCGGCTCGGCGTCCGCACCTGGGGCAACGCCCCGGACGGCGGCACCACGGTCCTGGTCGGCACCTACCTGATGGACGGCGAGGTCGGCCGCCGGCTCCTCGACGCCCTGCCGGCGCTGGTCCACCTCCCCGCGGACGTGTGGAACTGCCCCCTCATGCCCTTCCTCGACGAGGAGATCTCCCGTGACGAGCCCGGCCAGAGCGTCGTCCTGGACCGGGTCCTCGACCTGCTGCTGATCGCCGCCGTCCGCGCCTGGTTCGCCCGGCCCGGCGCGGAGGCCCCCGCCTGGTACCGGGCGATGGGCGACCCCGTGGTCGGTCAGGCGCTCCGGCTGCTGCAGAACGATCCCGCCCACCCCTGGACGGTGGCCTCGCTCGCCGCGAAGACGGGGGTGTCCCGGGCGGCGCTCGCCCGCCGCTTCACGAGCCTCGTCGGCGAGCCCCCGATGGCGTACCTCACCGGCTGGCGGATCGCGCTCGCCGCCGACCTGCTGCGCGAGCCGGACGCCACGGTGGAGGCCGTCGCCCGGCGGGTCGGCTACAGCGGAGCCTTCGCCCTGAGCGCCGCCTTCAAGCGGGTCCGGGGCATCAGTCCGCAGGAACACCGGACCGCGCGGGCCTGACGGGACCGGCGGGCGCGGTCATCGTGGGCCCCCGGTCGTACCGGGCCCCGGCCGCACCACGCGGGTGTGACGGCACCCGGTCCTGATTTGCCGGACCGGCAACATTTCTCGCAGTCCGGGCAGTCTCGTCGCACCCTGGAGCCATGAGTCAGCATCGCGCATCCCACCCGGACCCCTCGCACGACGAGCGCCACGGCAGCCGGCCCGCCGAAGGACACGGACACGGGCCCGCCGAAGGACACGGACACGGGCCCGCCGAAGGGCACCGGCACGGCCATCAGCACGACGGCGCCCACACCCACCTGGACTGGAGCGAGCTGGCTCCGCTCCTGGAGGGCCAGGCCGAGATCGCGAGCCCGGCCTACGCGGACGCCGCGGCCTGGCTCGGCACCCTCGTCCCGGCACCCGGGGTCCGCCGGATCCTCGACGTCGGCAGCGGTCCGGGTGTCGTCACCAGCCTGCTCGCCGAGGCGTTCCCGGCGGCCGAGGCGGTGGCCGTCGACGGCAGCCCCGAGCTGCTCGCCCTGGCACGGGCCCGCGCCGACGCCCGCGGCCTCGGTGCGCGCGTGACCACCCTGCACGCCGAACTCCCGGAGGCGATCGACTCCTTGGGGAGGGCCGACATCATCTGGGCGGGCAACTCCCTGCACCACATGGGCGACCAGAGCGACGCGCTCGCCCGGTTCGCCGAACAGCTGCATCCCGGCGGCCTGATGGTCCTCGTCGAGGGCGGGCTGCCCACCCGGCACCTGCCGTGGCACATCGGGATCGGCCGGCCGGGTCTGGAGGCCCGGCTCGACGCCGCCCACGCCGACTGGTTCGGCGAGATGCGCGCCGACCTGCCCGACACCAAGGACGAGCCGGACGACTGGCGGGCGCTCCTCGCCGGCGCCGGACTCACCCCGGCCGGCACCCGCACCTTCCTCACCGACCTCCCCGCCCCGGTGTCCCCGGTCGTGCGGGAGCTGGCCGTCGCCCACTACACGCGGCTGCGGGAGGGCGTCGGCTTCCGCATCGCGCCGGACGACAAGGAGACGCTCGACCGGCTCCTCGACCCGGCCGACGCGCTGTCGCTGCACCGGCGCACGGATCTCTTCCAGCTGACGGCCCGTACGGTGCACACCGCCCGCAAGGGCTGACCCGCGGGCCCGGCGCCCGGCGTCAGGACACCGGCTCCAGCCGCCACCACTGGAACGGGGAGTCGGTGTCCTCCCACTGACGCACGTCGCCGCCGGCCTCCGTCGACTCGTCGGCGACCTCCAGGAACAGCCCGCTGACGAAGCTCACCAGGGCCACCGTCCCCGGCGACTGGAGGTCCTGCTCGATGATCCACTCCTGCGCGCCGAAGTTGTTCGCCTTCCACTGCTGGACGTTGGCGCCGTTCTCCGTGGAGGCGTTCGCCACGTCGAGACGCTTGCCGCTCGCCGCGTTGACCAGGTGGTGGAGCCCGCCGCCGTTCGGCACGGGCGTGATGTGCCAGTGCTGCCCGGGGGTGCCGTCCTCGGTGCCCTGCTGCACGTTCGCCCCGCTGCGGCTCGAACCCCCGTACACCTCCAGCAGCAGCCCGCTGGCCACGTTCCGCACCCGGTAGAGGCCCGCCTCGACGGGTCCCGGACCACCGCTCACCCTTCCCACTCCTTCGTCTCGCCCCGCTGTCGGACGCGCGGCGCGCGGGCCGCGGGCCGGCCCCGTGGAGAGCCGTCATCGACTCTACGTCCCGGGTCCGACAGCGGGCCGGGCCTGACACCATGGGGCCGGTGTCGGGCCGGGCCTGACACCATGGGGCCGGTGACCGCTCCCGATCTCCGTTCCCTGCTCGACGACCCCGCGCGGGTCCTGCGCCACGACCGCGCCGAGCTCCGCACCCGCCTCGACGCCCTGGCGGACGACGACGGCGGGGTGGGCCGCGAGGTGTTCACCCAGGCCGAGGCCGTCTTCGGCGCCGCTCCCGTGACCCCCGCCGAGTTCGCGTCGTGGCTGCACTTCGCGGCCACCGTCCTCGGCCACCACGCCTACGCCGACCGGATCACCGCCGCCGAACCGGGGCTGCCGTGGCGGACGGTGTGGGCGTGGTGGCGGCCCGTCGGCGCCTACGAGGCCGAGCCGAACCTCAGCGGCGACCGCTCCGCCGAGATGTACGAGGCCGACGGGCGGCCGCTGCTCAAGCTCTGGGCGCTGTGGTGCCGGGACACCTGGTTCGACCCGGCCACCGGGCGGGTCCTCCCCGCCCCCGCCGACGGCGCGGAGCCCCTGGACGACGTGGAGCCGGACGGACCGTGGCTGTTCGACGCCGACGAGGAGTCCTGGGCGCTGCGCGCCCCCGACGGCTGGGAGGAGCCGGTCCCGCTGGAGGGCGGCCGCTTCGTCTTCCTGGACGCGCGCGGGGTGGCCGTCGTCGAGCCGAACGGCGAGGCCCTCGCCGACTGGCCGACCGGCGGAGCCGACACGGCCGAGCGGACACCGGCGGAGGGCGGACCGTGGTTCCGCCCCGGTACGAGGGACGACGCGGGTTCCCTCACCGCGGCCCGGCTCGACGCGGTGTTCGGCCCCGCCGGGGTCGTCCGCGTCGCGGCGGACGACCTGCCCGCGGCCCTCGTCCACGCGCCCACCCGCGCCCTGCTGGCCGAGGTCGGCGTGCCGCGTCACTGGGCGGCCGGCGTCACGTCGTTCGCGACGGCGGGAGGCTTCCTGGAACCCGGCCCGGAGGGCCTGCTGCGCCTCGGCTCCTTCGACCTCGGCCACTGCGACCCCGGGGAGGTGTTCCTGCACCCGGTGACCGGAGCGGTCGGCATGCGGCAGCCGGACGGCAGCCACGGCCCCGGCGGCGACGCCGTCTTCCCGCTCGTCCGCGACCTGGACTCCTTCGTCCGCTTCCTGGAGGGCGTCCGCCGGTACATGGGCGCGTGCTGGGACCCGTACGCGGGGGAGGACGGGGTGAAGGCGTTCCTCCGGGCCATGGCGGAGGCGGACGCCGGGGCGCTCGCCGAGGGGGCGCCCGGCGCCGACGTGTGGGAGCACCTCTTCGCCTCGATCACCGAACTGGGCGTCGACGGCTACTGAGCCCGGGGCGGGTCACCGGGCCCGGCGCCGACGCGCGCGGGGCCCGGCACCCGCGGTCACCGGGCCCGCCGTCCGCCCCCGAGGCGGCGCCGCACCGCCGAGGCGGCGCGGCGCGGCAGGCTCCTCCGCCGTGTCCTTCAGGCGCCGACGTTGAACTCCGCCGGGTCCGGGCCGAGGCGGCGGTTCTCGTCGAGGGCGGCGATGGCGGCCAGGTCCTCGGCGTCGAGCTCGAAGTCGAAGACGTCGATGTTCTCGCGGATGCGCGAGGGGGTGACCGACTTCGGGATCACCACGTTCCCGAGCTGGAGGTGCCAGCGGAGCACCACCTGGGCGGGGGTCCGCTCGTGCTTGCGGGCGATGGCGACGATCGCCGGGACCTCCAGGAGCCCGCGGCCCTGGCCCAGCGGCGACCACGCCTCGGTCGCGATGCCGAGCTTGGCGTGCGCCTCGCGGGACGCCTGCTGGGGGAGCTGCGGGTGGAGCTCGATCTGGTTGACGGCGGGCACGACCGAGGTCTCGCCGATCAGCCGCTCCAGGTGCTCCGGCAGGAAGTTCGAGACGCCGATCGCCTTGGCGCGCCCGTCCGCGTGGATCTTCTCGAAGGCGCGGTACGTGTCCACGTACGCGTCCTTCGCCGGCACCGGCCAGTGGATCAGGTAGAGGTCGACGTAGTCGAGGCCCAGCTTGTCGAGCGAGGCGTCGAAGGCCCTCAGCGTCGAGTCGTAGCCCTGCTCGCTGTTCCACAGCTTGGTGGTGACGAACAGCTCTTCGCGGGGGATGCCGGAGGCGGCGACGGCCTGGCCCGTGCCCACCTCGTTCTGGTAGATCGCGGCGGTGTCGATCGAGCGGTAGCCGGCCTCCAGTGCGGTCGCCACGGCCGTCGCCGCCTCGTCGTCCGGCACCTGCCACACGCCGAAGCCCAGCTGCGGCATGGCGACGCCGTTGGCGAGGGTGATCGAGGGAACCTTGCTGTCCGTGCTCACGTGGCCTGGATCCTTACGTTGTCTCGGGTCGTGACGGCCGTACGCCCCTGCCGGTCGTACGGGCACTTCCCAGCTTCAACGATCAAGGGCCGCCGCGCATTCCTCCCGGGCGCGATCCGTCCCCTCGAAGCGGCTCAGCCGTACAGCGCCTCGACCTCCGCCGCGTAGGCCCGCTCGATGGCCTTGCGCTTCAGCTTCAGCGAGGGGGTGAGCAGCCCGTGCTCCTCGCTGAAGGGATGGGCGAGGATCCGGAAGGTGCGGATGGACTCGGCCTGCGAGACCAGCGTGTTCGCCGCGACGACGCCGCGCCGGATCTCCGTCTCCAGAGCCGGGTCGCGGACCAGCTCGGCGGGGGCCATCGGCGGCCGCCCCTGCATCGCCAGCCAGTGCTCCACCGCCTCCTGGTCGACGGTGACCAGTGCGGCGACGTACGGCCTGTCGTTGCCGACGACGATGCACTGGGCGATCAGCGGATGCGCCCGCACCCGCTCCTCCAGACCGGAGGGGGCGACGCTCTTGCCGCCGGAGGTCACCAGGATCTCCTTCTTCCGCCCGGTGATCGTCAGATAGCCGTCCGCGTCGAGGGAGCCGAGGTCGCCGGTGGCCAGCCAGCCGTCGTTGAGGACGGCGGCGGTCGCGTCGGGGTCGTTCAGGTAGCCGGAGAAGACCTGGCCGCCGTGCAGCCACACCTCGCCGTCCTCCGCGATGTGCACCGTCGTGCCCGGGACCGGCTGCCCGACCGTGCCGTACTTGGTGCGCCCCGGCGGGTTCGCGGTCGCGGCCGCCGACGACTCGGTCAGCCCGTACCCCTCGAAGACCGTCACGCCCGCACCCGCGAAGAACAGCCCCTGTCTGCGGTCCATCGCCGAACCGCCCGACATCGCGTGGCGGACCCGCCCGCCGAGGGCCGCCCTGACCTTGCCGTACACCGTCTTCTCGAAGAACTGGTGCTGCACGCGCAGCGCCGCCGACGGCCCCGGGCCGGTCCCGAACGCCTTCTGCTCCAGCGCCTCGGCGTACGCGACCGCCACCTCCACGGCCTTGTCGAACGGGCCGGTCCTCCCCTCGCTCTCGGCCTTGCGCCGGGCCGCGTGGAAGAGCTTCTCGAAGACGTACGGCACGGCCAGCACGAAGCTCGGCCGGAACGCCACCAGGTCGGGCAGCAGCTCGGCCGCCGCCATCACCGGCTGGTGCCCCAGCTTCACCCCGCTGCGCACCGCCGCGACCTCCACCATCCGCCCGAAGACGTGCGCGAGCGGCAGGAACAGCAGGGTCGACGCCTCGTCCCCGGGCCGGGACCGGAACACCGGCTCCCAGCGCCCCACGAGCATGTCCGTCTCGAACATGAGGTTCGCGTGGGTGATCACACAGCCCTTCGGGCGGCCCGTCGTGCCCGAGGTGTAGATGACCGTCGCCACCGTCTCCGGGGTCACCGCCCTGCGGTGCCGGTGCACGACCTCCTCGTCGATGTCCGTGCCCGCCGCCGTCAGCTCCGCCACCGCGCCCGCGTCCAGCTGCCACAGCCGCTGGAGCCGGGGCAGCCGGTCGATCACCGAACCGATCGTCATCGCGTGGTCCTCGTGCTCCACCACGCACGCCGTGACCTCGGAGTCGTACAGCATCCAGAAGACCTGCTCGGCGGAGGAGGTCGGATAGACCGGCACGGACTGCGCGCCCAGCGTCCACAGCGCGAAGTCGAAGAGCGTCCACTCGTAGCGGGTGCGGGCCATGATCGCGACCCGGTCGCCGAACCGCACGCCCTCGGCGATCAGCCCCCTCGCGAGCCCGACGACCTCGTCGCGGAACTCCGCGGCGGTCACGTCCCGCCACTTCCCGTCCGGGCCCGGATCCCTCCGGCCGAACGCGATCCGGCCCGGCTCGTCGAGGGCGCGGTCGAACACGGCGTCCGCCAGACCGCCGACCTGAGGCGCCGCCTCGACGGGCGGCACGGTGAACTCGCGCACTGACCTGCTCCTCGACCGCTCGATGGCTGGAAAAGTCCGTTGTCGCGCTCCGTACGGCGCGGGTGACGGTACCCCACCCGCCTGCCCGGCGGGAGGGCCTTCACCAAGCCGGGACATTCTGTGTTCTCACAGGTCAGGGACGGTGAGGTGGCCAAGTCGCGGGCCCTTCCAGCGTGTTACGGACCGGTCGGTACGTCCGCCGGGCGGGAATCTCCACGGAATCTGTACCGGCCGCTCACGCGCGGACCCCCGCGGCGCCGCTTCCCGGGCGCCGGGGGCCTTCACGGGCCGGGCCGTCAGCGAGGCCGGTGCAGCCGGTCCCCGCCCGCGAGGATCGCCTCCGCCAGCGCGTCCGCCGCCTCCTGGACGGCCCCGCCCCGGCGGCCCGTCCGCAGCACGAAGCCGACCTCGCCGAGCTCCGGCAGCCCGGCACGGGCCGGCACGGGGACGAGACCCGGCGGCACCAGACCCCGGGTGTGCGCCATCACGCCGAGCCCGGCGCGGGCCGCCGCGACGTTCGCGCTGAGGCTGGAACTCGTGCACGCGATCCGCCACGCCCGGCCCTGGGCCTCCAGGGCCTCCAGGGCCCGCGCCCGGGTGATCCCCGGCGGCGGGTAGAGGATGAGCGGCACCGGCCGGTCGGGGTCGAGCCGCAGCCCCGGCGCCCCGATCCAGACGAGCGAGTCCTCCCAGACGAGCCGGCCACCGCTCTCCGCCCCCCGCCGCTTGGCGAGGATCAGATCGAGCCGGCCCGCCGCCAGCCGGGCCTGGAGCGTCCCCGACAGCTCGACCGTCAGTTCCAGGTCGACCTCGGGGTGCTCGCGCCGGAACGACGCGAGGATCTCCGGCAGCCGGGTCGTCACGAAGTCCTCCGAGGCGCCGAAGCGCAGCCGGCCGCGCAGCCGGGTCCCGCCGAAGAACGCCGCCGCCCGTTCGTGCGCCTGGAGGATGGTGCGGGCGAACCCGAGCATCGCCTCGCCGTCCTCCGTCAGCTCCACCCGATGGGTGTCCCGGGTGAACAGCGGCCGGCCCGTCGCCTCCTCCAGACGCCGCACGTGCTGGCTGACGGTCGACTGGCGCAGACCGAGCCGTTCGGCGGCGCGCGTGAAGCTCAGCGTCTGGGCCACGGCGAGGAAGGTGCGCAGCTGCGCGGGCTCGTACACGGGTCGACGCTACCGCGGCACGGGTCATCGCGAACCGTGATGACAGTCAGAGGGCTGTACGGGATTCCCGATCACCGGCCCGTGGAGCAGGATGAGAGGGCGCGATCCCCGCACGGAACGGCGCCACCCCCGCAGCGCACAGAGCAGTGGAGACCATGACCCGCCCCATCCCGCGCCCCGCCGGCCCCGGCCGTGCCGGCCTCCGCCTGCTGTCCCGGATACCCGTCGACGGGTACGTCCTGGCGCTGCTCGGCACGGTCGCCCTCGCCGCGCTCCTGCCCGCGTCCGGCGCGGCCGCGGACGTCGCCGAGGGCGCGTCGACCGGCGCCGTGGCGCTGCTCTTCTTCCTCTACGGCGCCCGGCTCTCCACCCGCGAGGCCCTCGACGGCCTCCGCCACTGGCGGCTCCACCTCACCGTCCTCGGCTGCACCTTCCTGCTCTTCCCCCTCCTCGGCCTCGCCGCGCAGGGCCTCGCCCCGACCGTGCTCACCCCCGAGCTGGCCGGCGGGCTCCTCTTCCTCTGCCTGGTGCCGTCCACGATCCAGTCGTCCATCGCCTTCACCTCGATCGCCCGGGGGAACGTGCCCGCCGCGATCTGCGCCGGCTCCTTCTCCTCGCTCGCCGGCATCGTCCTCACCCCGCTGCTCGCGGCACTGCTCCTCGGGAACAGCGCGGGCGGCCTCTCCGCCGACGCGCTCCTCAAGATCGTGCTCCAGCTCCTCGTGCCGTTCCTCGCGGGCCAGCTCCTGCGCCGCTGGGTCGGCGGCTTCCTCGCCCGCCACCGCAAGGTCCTCGGCCTCGTCGACCGCGGCTCGATCCTCCTCGTCGTCTACACCGCCTTCAGCCAGGGCATGGTCGCCGGCATCTGGCACCTGGTGACCCCCGTCCGGCTCGTCCTGCTGCTCGCCGTCGAGGCCGTCCTGCTGGCCGTGATGCTCGCCCTGAGCTGGCACGGGGCCCGGCTCCTCGGCTTCGACCGGGGCGACCGCATCGCCGTCCAGTTCGCCGGCTCGAAGAAGAGCCTGGCCGCCGGGCTGCCCATGGCGAGCGTCCTCTTCGGCCCGCAGGCCGCGCTCGCCGTCCTGCCGCTGATGCTCTTCCACCAGATGCAGCTGATGGTCTGCGCGGTCATCGCCAAGCGCCGCTCGCGGGACCCGGAGCCCGCCCCGGCGGAGCCCGCTTCCCCGGAGCCCGCCCCGGCGAAGACCGGTCCGCCGGAGAACAGCGGCACGGAGGCGGTTCGCGGCCCCGGGCCCGCACCCGTGCCCGGGGCCGCGCCCGGCCGATGACCCCGTGCGCCCCCTCGCGTCGGCCGGATCACACCACCGGCGGCCCCGGGATGATCATCGGGGCCGCTACGGTGCTCCCATGCCCGCACTCGATCCCGGCAGCACCGCGCTCGTCCTCGTCGACCTGATGGAACGCATCGTCGCGCTGCCCCTCGCCCCCCGACCCGGCACCGACGTCCTCGCGGCGTCCACCCGGCTCGCCGACACCTTCCGCGCCGCCGGCGCGCCCGTCGTCCACATCCGGGTCGAACGGCCGAACGTCGACAGCCAGCCGCCCGGCAGCGACCTCGTCGCCGGCCTCGTCCGGGACGGCGAGCACGTCGTCGTCAAGCGGACCATCGGCGGCTTCCAGGACACCGGGCTCCACGCGCTGCTCTCCGGACTGGGCGCCACCACCCTGGTGTTCGGCGGCATCGCCACCAACCTCGGCGTCGAGTCCACGGCCCGCGCCGCCGGCGACCTCGGCTACGACCTCGTCTTCGCCGAGGACGCGATGGCGGCCCTCACCGCCGACGAGCACCGCGCCTCCGTCGACCTCGACTTCCCGCGCCTCGGCACGGTCGCCCCGGTCGCCGGGATCACGCTGGACGGTCCGGAGTGACCCCGGTGCCGATACGGTACGGGGCCCGCCCCTGCTCGCTCGTCGTCTGCCGCGGCTGCTGCTGCGGCGACGCCCGCAAGAACCCCGGCACCGACCACGCCGGCCAGCTCGCCCGCCTCACGGAGGCCGCCGCGGCCTCCGGCGGCAGACTCGCCGTCCGCACCAGCGACTGCCTCGGACCCTGCGCCCAGGCCAACATCGTCGTCGTCCAGCCCTCCACCGAGGGCCGCCGCCGCGGCGGCCGGGCCGCGTGGATCGGTTTCACCCTCGACGAGGACTGCCTCGACGACATCCTCGACTGGACGGCCGCCGGCGGCCCGGGCATCGCCCCGCCCCCGGCCACCCTCGCCCTCCAGATGATCGACCCGCCGAAGAACTGAGCCGGACCCGGATCGCGGTCGCGTCAGACGGCGATCCGGTGCTCGCCCGCGTACACGTTCATGTCCGGCCCGCGCAGGAAGCCCACCAGCGTCAGCCCGGTCTCGGCGGCCAGGTCGACGGCGAGCGAGGACGGCGCGGAGACGGCCGCGAGGACCGGGATGCCGGCCATCACGGCCTTCTGCGCCAGCTCGAACGAGGCCCGCCCCGAGACGAGCAGCACCGCCCGCTCCAGCGGCAGCAGCCCCTCCCGCAGAGCCCGTCCCACCAGCTTGTCCACGGCGTTGTGCCGGCCGACGTCCTCCCGGACGTCCAGCAGCTCGCCCTCCTCGGTGAAGAGCGCCGCCGCGTGCAGACCGCCGGTCGTGTCGAAGACCCGCTGCGCCGCCCGCAGCCGTTCGGGCAGCAGGGACAGCAGTTCCGGGGAGAGCCGTACCGGGGGAGTGTCGGCGATCGGGAAGCGGGCCGTGGTGCGGACCGCGTCCAGGCTGGCCTTCCCGCACAGGCCGCACGACGACGTCGTGTAGACGTTCCGCTCCAGACTGATGTCCGGGACCGCCACCCCGGGCGCCAGCTGCACGTCCACGACGTTGTACGTGTTGCGACCGTCGTCCGTGGCCCCCGCGCAGTACACGATGTTCCGCACGTCCGAGGCGGCGGCGAGGACCCCCTCGCTGACCAGGAACCCGGCCGCGAGCGCGAAGTCGTCGCCCGGGGTGCGCATGGTGATCGCGATCGGGCGCCCGTTCAGCCGGATCTCCAGCGGCTCCTCGGCCACCAGCGTGTCCGGCCGTGCGTTGACCGCACCGCCACGGATCCGCAGCACACGCCGTCGCTCGGTGACCCGACCCATCGTGACCGTTCTCGATTCTCTCCGCCGTGAAGGCCGGGAAGACCCCGGCCGGGCCATTCTCCTCCACCCGCACCGGCGCCACACGCGGGCCGGCGGCGGCCGCGGACCCCGCCCCCACCAGGGACGTTGTCACGGTCGGCCAAGCAGTACGGGGGAATCTTGGTGGTTTACGTCACCGGTTACCCATCAGTCGCTGGCAAGACTGGGTGATCCGCCGCACGAACCACCTAGGGGGTCCCGGGTATGACGGGCACTCGTATCGCCGCGCTCGGGCACTACCAGCCCGCCAAGGTGCTCACCAACCACGATCTCGCCGAGATCGTCGACACCGACGACGCGTGGATCACCAGCCGGGTCGGCATCCGCACCCGGCACGTCGCCGGACCCGACGAGCCGGTCGACGAGCTCGCCGCCCACGCGGCCGGCAAGGCCCTCGCCGCGGCCGGCCTCACCCCCGGCGACATCGACCTCGTCCTCGTCGCCACCTCCACCGCGATCGACCGCTCCCCGAACACGGCCGCCCGCGTCGCCGCCCGCCTCGGCATGGCGTCGCCCGCCACCATGGACCTCAACGTGGTGTGCGCCGGCTTCACACACGCCCTCGCCACCGCCGACCACGCCGTGCGTGCCGGCGGCGCCCGCCGGGTCCTGGTGATCGGCGCCGACAAGATGACCGCCGTCACCGACTGGACGGACCGCACCACCTGTGTCCTCACCGGCGACGGCGCGGGCGCCGCGATCGTCGAGGCCGTCGAGGACGCGGACGCGGGCGACGAGCCCGGCATCGGGCCCGTGCTCTGGGGCTCGGTACCCGAGATGGGCCACGCCGTCCGGATCGAGGGCACCCCGCCCGTCTTCGCGCAGGAGGGGCAGTCCGTGTACCGCTGGGCCACCCAGCAGCTCCCCGCGCTCGCCCGCAAGGCATGCGAACGCTCCGGCGTCGCCCCCGAGGACCTCGCCGGCGTGGTCCTGCACCAGGCCAACCTGCGGATCATCGAGCCGCTGGCCGCGAAGATCGGCGCCGTCAACGCGATCGTCGCCCGCGACGTCGTCGACTCCGGCAACACCTCGGCCGCCTCCATCCCGCTCGCCCTCGCCAAGCTGGTCGAGCGCGGCGAACTCCCCTCCGGCGCCCCCGTCCTGCTCTTCGGCTTCGGCGGCAACCTCTCGTACGCGGGCCAGGTCGTCCGCGTCCCCTGAGGCAGCGGCCGGCGCGCCGGCCCGGATGCCTCCGTTCGGCGGCGCGCCGGTGGCGGCGCACCGGGGGCGGACCTAGCTTCGATCACGGTGAGGGTCGTTTCGTCCCGGCCGCGGAATCGCTCCGCGCCCGAGCCCTCGTGTGAACCGGAGGACCGCCCATGCGCGCGATACGTGCCGCTTCCGCCGCCCTGCTCGGCGCCGTCGCCGCGGTCGCGGCCGCGCCGGTCGCCCTGGCGGACGAAGGCGAACGGAACATCACGTCGTTCGGCTTCTCCGTCACCCCGGCGACGATCGCCCCGGGCGGCACCGTGACCCTCACCTCCGAGGGGTGCGAGGTGCCGTCGGTGACCGTCACCTCCGGCGTCTTCGACACCGTGACCCTCACCGAGGGCCGCCCGGGAACCGCGACCGTCGACGTCGACGCCAAGGCCGGCGCCCAGTACGAGATCACCTTCGACTGCAAGGGCGAGCGCGGCACCGCCCCCCTCACCGTCGCCCGGGCCGACCCCGGGCCGAAGCCCGACGGACCCGAGGAGGGCCTGCCCACCGCGGCCCACAAGGGCGTGAAGGCCGGCTACGGCACGGCCGCCTCCGCCCCCGGCTCCGAAGGGCTCGGCACGGCCGAGGTCGTCACCGGGGTCCTGCTCATCGCCGGCGCGCTCGGCGCCGCCGTCGCCCTGACCCGTCGCCGGGACACCGGCGGCCGCGCCTGACGGCCGGGACCAGGGAGCCTGAGACGGCCCCTCCGGCCCGGTGTGACGAGGTCCGGGCCGGAGGGGCGCCACATGCGCAGGACGCTGTCGAGGAGGGCGGGACGTGGGGCGGTCGTACGGTGCGGGACGCCCACGGGGCGCCGAGCGGCCCGACGCTGCCACGCCGCCCCCCGCCACCGGGTGGCCGGCCGGAGTCGCCAGGCCCCACGGCACCGGGCGGCGCGGTGCCTGGGGCCTCGTCGCCGTCGCCCTCCTCGTCGGGGTCCACCTCGTGCGCGGGGGCGCGGACGAGCTCCGCGCCGACGGCCCGCCGCAGCCCCTCGCCGTCGCGGCTCCCCACGCCGCCGCACTCGCCGACGCCTCCCTGTTCGCCCCCGCCGCCGCACTCGGCCCGCTCCCCGCGTCCGACCCGCTCCGTGTCCGCGTCCCCGCCGTCCGCATCGACGCCCCCGTCACCGCCGTCGGCCTCGACGCCGACGGCTGGATCGAGCCCCCGCCGCCCCGGGACAACCGGCTCGCGGGCTGGTTCACCGGCGCGGTCACCCCAGGCCAGCGGGGCACCGCCGTCGTCGTCGGCCACGTCGACACCCCCGGCGGCCGGGCGGTCTTCTACGACCTCGGAGCGGTCTCCCGGGGGCAGCGCGTCGAGATCGACCGGCGCGACGGCCGCACCGCCGTCTTCGCCGTGTACGGCGTCGAGCTCGTCCCCAAGGACGACTTCCCCGCCGCGCGCGTCTACGCCGACTCCGGCCGGCCCGAGCTCCGCCTCATCACCTGCGGCGGAGCCTTCACCGAGGAGCACGGCTACACCGGCAACGTCGTCGTCTCCGCCCGTCTCGTCGAGGTCCGCTGACCGCCCGACCTGACGGACTCCCCGCGCGGTATTGGCCTGGACCGCGTCCCGGTCGTCAGGGTGGGCCCGCGGAGCCGGCGTCGGGGGGCGTCCGGCTCCCACCCCGCCCCTCCGTCCCGCCCAGCGCGCCGGACCGGCTTCAGCCCCCCGCGCCTCCTCTCACCCGCCGCGACCAGGCATTTCGCGGACCCTCCCCGCCCGGCCCCTCACCCTCCGTGCGCGGTCGAGCGCACAACGTGTGCACGAACGGCCAAATCGGGTCGAATCGCAGGTGAAGGCGTCCCCGCACCCCACTGACCACGGAAAACGCTGGTGAACGGCACCTCAAACCCCTGGTAGAGTTACATCTGTCGCCGCGAGGGAAACCGAAAAGCGACAGACACCTTGTCCGGGTGGCGGAATGGCAGACGCGCTAGCTTGAGGTGCTAGTGCCCTTTATCGGGCGTGGGGGTTCAAGTCCCCCCTCGGACACCACACGAAAGTGCCGGTCGATCTCGAATCGACCGGCACTTTTCGCATGCCCGGCGGGCCCCGTTCCGAGTGAGCCGTACTGCCTGGGGGCCGGGCCGCCGAGGGGCGCGCCCCCGGTTTCGGGCAGGATCATCCGGCGTTCTTCCGCGCCACCACCAGTCGGCAGCGCGGGCTGCCGTCGTCGCGGCGGCCGAGGTTCTCGACCGGGACCAGGGAGACGTCGAAGCCGGCGTCGGTCAGACGGGTGCGGACGTCGGCGAGGCGGAAGGTCCGGTAGTACATGACGAAGGGGGGACGCCAGAGGGCGTTCCTGACGCGCATGACGGCGTCGAAGCCCCAGAGGGTCCAGTAGAGGCGGGAGCCGACGGGGGGCGGGGCGGGGAGCGGGAAGGCGAAGGTGCCGCCGGGGCGCAGCGAGGCGTGGACCCGGTCGAAGAGGGTGCGCTGGTCGGCCGGGAGGAAGTGGCCGAAGGCGCCGAAGCTGACCGCCAGGTCGAAGGCGGGGGCGAAGGGCAGGGCCAGCGCGTCGGCGCGGACCAGGTCGGCGTCGGGATGGGCGGCGCGGGCCCGGGCGAGCATGCCCGCGCTGAAGTCGACGCCGGTGACGCGGCCCGCGCAGACGGAGCGCAGCACCCCGAGTCCGGCGCCGGTGCCGCAGCAGACGTCGAGCCCCGAGTCGAAGGGGCCGAGGGACTCCAGGGTGCGGGTGACGGCCGCCAGGAGGCGGTCGGAGGTGCGGAACGGGGTGGCGTCGAAGGAGTCGGCGAGCAGGTCGTAGCCGTGCTCGACGGAGGAGAGCGCCTGGACGGTCAGCTCGCGGAGGCTGGGACCCTGCGGGGTGAACATGGCTCCGACCCTATGCCGTGAGGGCCCCCCGGCGTCAGAGCGCGCTGCCCACCGGCGGCGCCGGCCAGGCCGGGGCGATCCCGGTCAGCTGGCAGACGAGCAGGTACAGCGGGATGGGCGGGGTGTAGGGGGAGGCGCCGTCGGGGCGGTGGATGAGGCGGGGGCCGCGGTCGGGGATCTCGGCGCCGGGGGCGTAGCAGGCGGGCAGCGGCCAGGTGAGGTCCAAATCGGAGCCGGCGGGGACGAGCCACCACCACCAGTCGGAGTCGGCGTAGACGCAGCCCTTGGCGGGGAGGCGCGAGAGGATCTTGAAGCCGAAGCGGGAGGGGACGCCGACGGCGTCGCAGCCCAGTCCCGTCCGGAGGCCGACGGGGACGGCGAGGCGGGTGGCGGCGAGCTCGGGGGAGCCCAGGGTCCGGGCGCCGGGCGAGGCCGAGCCGAGCGGCCTCGGGTGCGGCCCGCGCGGGTCGGCGGCGGCGCGCTGCCACGGGACGGTCTCGGGCGGCTTGCGGGCCGAGCGGGGGAGCATCCGGGTGGCCATCGACCTCAGCACGGTTCCCCCATGCCGTGGGCGAGTTCCGCCCAGACGACCTGGGCCGTGCCGTGACCGGTGCGGTCGGCGCCCCAGGCGGAGCAGAGGGCGTCGACGATGAGGAGTCCGCGGCCGCGCTCCTCCTCGCCGCAGTCGCGTATGCGGGGATCGGCGGGGCCGCCCTCGTCGCGTACGGAGATGCGCAGGGTCTCCTCGTCCTCGCGGAGCTCGCAGACGACGCGGTCGCTTGCGGTGTGCACGACGGCGTTGGTGACGAGCTCGGAGACGACCAAGGCGACGGTGTCGCGGATCTCGGGGCCGCATCCCCAGAGGATGAGCCGCTCCTCGGCGAGCCGGCGGGCGCGGGCGACGGAGGCGGTGCGCGCCGGGAGTTCGAAGGCGAAGCGGCGGACGGGATCGGTGTGCTGCTGTGGGCGCTGGGCCATGACCCGGGGGGCTCGCGGGCTCATGAGACCTGAGGGCTGCGCGTTACCAGAAGCCACGACCGGTTCCTCACAACAGTGGGCAGGACTGCCGTACGGCGCTGTCGCCGTGGCGCGACGGCGCACGGCGGCAGCGAGTACTGGTTCACCGGAACACTGTCCTCCTGGTTCGGACACTTGGCAAGTGGCACTCTGAAAATTGCAGAGTGCCTTGTTCTCACCGGCCCGGCTTCGTGGCACACTCGTCGAAACAGTGCGTCGGGGAGGTCTGAGAGTGAGCGAGCCGCGGTCCGCCCCCACGGTGGGACAGGTCGTTCTCGGCAGGCGCCTGCAGGATCTGCGGGAGCGGGCCGGCCTGAAGAGGGAAGAGGCCGCGAAGATCCTCCGGGTGGCCCCGGCCACCGTCCGGCGGATGGAGACCGCCGAGGTCGCGCTGAAGATCCCCTACGTCCAGCTCCTGCTCAAGGAGTACGGGATCACGGACTCCGAGGCCGAGGGCTTCATCGCCCTCGCGGAGGAGGCCAACCTCCCCGGCTGGTGGCAGCGGTTCCACGACGTGCTGCCCGGCTGGTTCTCCATGTACGTGAGCCTGGAGGGGGCGGCCAGCCTCATCCGGGCCTACGAACCCCAGTTCGTCCCCGGTCTCCTCCAGACCGAGGCATACGCCCGTGCCATTCTGCGCAGCGGGGCGGTCGGTGGCGGCAGCGATGCCGGCAAGGACGAGGACGCCGAGCGCCATGTAGCCCTACGGATGGAGCGTCAGTCCCTGCTGACCAGGGAGGACGCCCCGAAGTTCTGGGTGATCATGGACGAGACGGTGTTCCGCCGACCGGTCGGCGACGGGCCCGAGGTGATGCGCGACCAGCTCGACCGGCTGCTCGAAGCGTCCGAGTCGCCGAACGTCACCCTGCAGATCGCGGAGTTCGCGTCCGGCCACCATCCCGGCACCTACGGACCGTTCGTCCTCTTCCGCTTCGCCATGCCCGAACTTCCGGACATGGTCTACAGCGAGTACCTGACCGGCGCGGTCTATCTCGACGCGCGTCCCGAGGTGGCATCCCACCTGGAGGTCATGGACCGCATGGCGGCTCAGGCCGCGACTGCACAACGCACGAAGGAGATTCTCCGGAATCTCCGCAAGGAGCTGTGAATGGATCGCATATACAACGGCATGCCCGCCGCCGAGCTCGGTGCCGAGGGTTGGCACAAGCCCTGGAGCGGCGGGAACGGGGGCAACTGCGTCGAGGCCATGAAGCTGGCCGACGGCAGAGTCGCCGTGCGACAGTCCGCAGACCCTGAAGGACCAGCGCTCATCTACACCCACGGAGAGATCGCCGCTTTCATCCAGGGCGCCAAATCCGGCCAGGCTGACTTTCTGCTCACCTGAACCCTTCCGTCCCACCCCTACCATCGCGTAACTCTTGCCGTAGTGCCAGCCGTTCATCCCGACCAGGAGAGCCGATGACCCAGGAACCCGCAGCCCCACACGGCGGACTGCACATCGACACCAGCAAGCCGCATCCCGCGCGGATGTACGACTGGTTCCTGGGTGGCAAGGACAACTACCCGGTCGACGAGGCGATGGCACGCCAGCTGCTCACCGTCGACGCCCGGGGCCGGGACATGGCCCGCGTCAACCGGGCCTTCATGCACCGCGCCATCCGCTGGCTCAGCGCCCACGGCGTCCGGCAGTACCTGGACGTCGGCACGGGCATCCCGACCGAGCCCAACCTGCACCAGATAGCGCAGGAGGCCGCGCCGGAGTCCCGCATCGTCTACTGCGACAACGACCCGATCGTGCTCGCGCACGCGGCCGCCCTGCTGCGCTCGACCCCGGAAGGGGCCACCGAGTACATCCAGGCGGACGCCCGGGAGCCCGAGGTCATCCTCGAAAGGGCCGGAAAGGTCCTTGATTTCGACCAGCCCATCGCGCTGTCGATGCTCGCCCTGCTGCACTTCGTCGGGGACGAGGACGGCGCGTACGAACTGGTCGCCAAGATCGTCGAGAAGCTCGCGCCGGGCAGCTACCTCGTCCTCTCCCACGTCACCGGGGACTTCGACCCCGAGGGCGCGGAGAGGGCGAGTGCCATGTACCGGGCGCGCGGGCTGACCCTGCGGCCCCGCTCGCGCGACGAACTGGCCGCGTTCTTCGAGGGCATGGAGTTCGTCGAGCCCGGTGTCGCGCTCACCGCGGAGTGGCACCCGGAGCTCGGCGAGCCCGTCCCGGTCCAGGGCGACGACCCGATCCCCGGGTGGGCCGGCGTGGCCCGCAAGCTCTGACCCCGACCGTACGGAGCACCGGAAGGGCCCGTGGACCGCACCCCGGTCCACGGGCCCTTCCGTCGTTCCCGGGACCGCCTACGACCGCACCAGCGTCACCAGGAAGCTCCGCGGGCGCCCCACGTTGCCGGCGGCGTCGATCGTCCGGTACTCGACCGTGTGGGTGCCGAGGTCGGGGGTGGCGTCGTCCCACGGCACGGCGCGGGACCTGCCCAGCTTCCCGTACACCAGGTCGTCGATCACGGTGCCGCCGGGCGAGAGCCGGAACGGCGCGTCGGCGTCCGTGGGCCAGCCGTAGTAGGTGTACCAGCCGTCGCCGTTGACCCTGAACTGGCTGACGACGGCGCCCTCCTGGTCGTCCCGCGCGGTCAGCCGCAGGGTGAAGGGGCCGTCGTAGACGTACTCCAAGGGGCGGCCGGGGCGGCTCACCGTCCGCAGCGGCGCGGACAGTTCGTACGAGGCCGTCGCCGGGCGGGCGTCCACCGTCCAGGCCAGCACCTCGGCGGTTCCCGGGATGCGCGCGGTCAACGTGTGCGTACCGGGGGACATGCGCAGCGAACCCAGGTCCAGATCGCGGTCGTTGCGGCCCGCGGGGCGGACGGGGCGGCCGTCGAGCCGCCAGTGCACGGCCGGGACGCGGTCCGTCGGATGGGTGGTGTCCGCGTGGACGACGGCCCGGGCGCCGACCGCCCGTCCGGTGGGGGTGTGCCCGGTGAACGCGGCCCGGACCGGCTCCGCCCGGGTGGTGAGCGACGGGTCCACCGTCCAGCCGACGGTCCGGGTCAGCGCGGGCGAGGCGCGCAGCGCCGGGTCGCGGACGAAGGGCGTCGGGTCGGTGACCGTCGCCGTGAGCGTGTGGGCACCGGCGGAGAGGCTGAGCCGCCGCAGGTCGACGGAGCGCGCGCCGCGCGTGGTCAGGGTCCGGCCGTCCAGCCGCCAGGTGACGGAGAGCGCGCCGCCCACCGGGTGCAGGGTGTCGACCCACACGATCCGGTCCGCGCCGACCGGCGCCGCGTTCGGCGTGTGGTCCTGGACGAGGTTCACCTTCGCGGAGACGGCCCCGACCATCACCTCGCGCTCCACCTGGTCGAAGGAGTAGCCGAGGGTCTTCATGAGCGAGTGACGGCTCGGGCGCCAGACGCCCTTCGTGCTGTACAGGCCGCCCTCGAAGCGGCCGATCGGACCGCCGGACTCGCTCTCCTCGCCCAGCCAGCGCCACCACTTGGCCCGCTGCTCCCGCATCTGCTCCTCCGTCAGGAGGGTGTGGTGCGCGGAGGCGGGCTCGGGGCCGGAGTACGCCTCGCCGGGCACGCCCCGCGCGTAGTAGTCGTACTCGTCCTGGAGGCCGCCGAGCGAATGGCCGAGCTCGTGCGGGGTGATCAGGGCGGAGAGCGCGTTGCCTCCGGAGGCCGTGGCGTAACCGCCGCCCGCGCCGCCGTAGGTGGAGCTGTGGGCGAGCGCGACGATCTGCCGGTTGGCCCGGGTGGTGCCCGGGACGAGATCGGCCAGCGCCGCGGCCTTGCGGCTGTCGACGGTGAGCAGCCGCTGCACGCTCGCCGGGTTGCAGCCGCCCCAGAAGCCCATGTCGAGCGCGGTGTCACGGGCCGGGGCGGTCAGCGCGGGATCGCAGTCCACCCCGGACTCGGCCGAAGGAGCCTCCACCGCCCACACGTTGACGTAGGAGCGGTAGGAGGCGAACGGTTCGATGCTCCACAGCGTGTTCAGGTGCCGTTCGAGGTCGGCTCGAAAGGCCGGCATCTCCTCGGCCGTGTAACCGTCGCCCATGAACACCAGGTTGAACCGACGGTCGGCCGGCCCGGTCGTCTGGATGGGGACGACGACGGGACTTTCACCGCTCGTCGGGGTCTCCGCGGCCGCCGGTCCCGCTCCCACGAGTCCGGCGGCCAGCAGACAGACCGCGACGAGCCTGGCCAGTCCTCTCCGTGCTCCGTTGCGCTGTGAGGTCATGGGGCGCGAGCCTAGGCCGCGCCCCCGGCGTCGTAAAGATGTTCGCCGGCCGTACGGCTCGGCGACGGTTCAGTGCCGCAGGTACGCCAGACCGGGGTGCTCCGCCCGGTAGCCGTCCACCAGCCGGCGGGCCACCTCCACCGAGTCGACCAGTGGGTGCAGCGCGAACGCCTTCACCGCCGTCGCCCGCGAACCGCTCTCCGCCGCGGCCAGGACCTCCCGCTCGACCGCCTTCACCGCGGTCACCAGACCGACGGCGTGGTACGGCAGGGGCGACGCGGCCATCGGGTGGGCGCCGTTGGCGTCGACCGAGCAGGGCACCTCGATCACCGCGTCCGCGTCGAGCGCGGCCAGCGTCGAGCCGTTGCGCACGTTGAGGATCAGGGTGGCCCGTTCGTCCCGCGCGATCGCCCGCATCAGGGCCAGCGCCACCTTCTCGTAGCCGCCGGACTCCAGGTCCTCCTCGTCGCGGTCGCCGGTCCCCGCGGCCTCCCGGTTGGCGGCCATGTAGGTGGCCTCGCGGTCGGCGAGCGTACGGTGCCAGGCGTCCAGGGCCGACACGTCCGGCTTGCCCGTCTCCAGGTAGAAGCCGGCCTGCTGGTCGCGGAGATAGGCGCCGCGCGTCCGCTCGGCCGTACGGTAGGCGTGCACCGCCTCCCGGTTGAAGTAGTAGTAGTGCAGGTACTCGTTGGGGACCGCGCCGAGCGAGCGCAGCCACTCGGGCCCGAAGAGCCTGCCCTCCTCGAAGGAACCGAGCGCCGTCTCGTCGGCGAGCAGCTCCGGCAGCAGGTCCCGGCCGCCGACCCGCAGACCGCGCAGCCAGCCCAGGTGGTTGAGGCCCACGTAGTCGATCCACGCCTCGTCCGGGTTCGCGCCGAGCACCCGGGCGACCCGGCGGCCCAGGCCCACCGGGGAGTCGCAGATGCCGACGACCCGGTCGCCGAGGATCCGCGACATGGCCTCGGTGACCAGGCCCGCCGGGTTGGTGAAGTTGATGACCCAGGCGTCCGGGGCGAGTTCGGCGGTCCGCCGGGCGATGTGCACCGCGACCGGCACGGTCCGCAGGCCGTACGCGATCCCGCCGGCCCCGACCGTCTCCTGGCCGAGCACGCCCTCGGCCAGGGCGATCCGCTCGTCGGCCGCCCTGCCCTCCAGACCGCCCACCCGGATCGCCGAGAACACGAAGTCGGCCCCGCGCAGCGCCTCGTCCAGATCCGTCGTCGCGGTCACGACGGGCGCGTCCGGCACCCCGTCGCCCTGCTCCGCGAGGACCCGGGCGATGGCCGTGAGCCGTGCCTCGTCGAGGTCGTACAGGGTCACGTGGGTGACCCGCCCCTCGGCGTGGTCGCCGAGAAGGGCGCCGTACACCAGCGGCACCCGGAATCCGCCGCCTCCGAGAATCGTCAGTTTCATGGTCGTACGCTACTCGCGCGCCCTTCCCGGGCGGCGGGACCGGAGTCCGGAGTCCACTGGGACGTCCACATGCCGGGCGCCGGGGCGCACCCGCCGTGGGGGAGAATGACGGCATGTCCCGACGCAAGACCCGCCCCCGCACGGCCCCGGCCGCCGCGCCCGCCGTGACCGCGGCCTCCCCCTGCCCGTGCGGCCTCGACGCCGCCTACGGGGCGTGCTGCGGCCGGTTCCACTCGGGCACCGGCGGCACGGCGCCCACCGCCGCGCTCCTCATGCGCTCGCGCTACTGCGCCTTCGTCGTCCGCGACGAGCCCTACCTGCTGCGCACCTGGGCGCCGGAGACCCGGCCGGACGACGTCGACTTCGACCCGGCGCTGCGCTGGGCCGGACTGGAGATCGAGGCCACCACCGAGGGCACCGCCTTCCACCAGCACGGCACGGTCACCTTCACGGCGCGCTACGCGCAGGGCGGCGAACAGGGCGCCCTGCACGAGCGGAGCCGGTTCGCCCGCCACGAGGGCGCCTGGGTGTACGTGGACGGCGACTTCCTGGAGTAGCCCGCCGGCGGGGGGCTCCGGCCGGCGGGCCGGTCTCAGCGGACGGTGGCCACGGCCCGGTCGGCGGGCCGCTTCCTCGGGATGCCCTGGGCGAGGTCCTCGGCGACGATCCGCTTCGCGATGGCGTCCGTCGCCACCCGCAGCTCCGGCCCGCTGGGCCGGCCGCGCTCCTGCTCGACCGTGTCGGAGAGCCAGTCCCCCCAGGCGTGGGTGATCACGTCTGCCTCGCGCCGGCCGGCCGCCGTGTGGGAGATCAGGTTCCCGTCCCGGGTGAGGTACCCCTCCTCGACCATCCGCTCGAAGACGGGCAGGAGCACCTCCGGCGGGACCCGCCGGCCGGCCGCCACCAGCCCGAGGCTGGCGTGCCCGACGGTGCGGGTGTACAGCTCGACCTGCATCACGGCCCAGGCGCCCGCCGTGTCGAGGCGGGTGTCGGAGTCGGCGACGATCCGCCGGACGGTGTCCATGTCGGTGCGGCGCAGGATGCGGCCCACGGCCAGTTCGAGGAGCTTCGCCGAGTCGCCGGCCGTCGTGGGGGAGCCGAAACCCTCGCCCATGTCGGGGGCGGCCTGGCGGGCCGAGTCCCGGAGGGTCACCTGCTTGAGGAAGAGGGCCACCACGAAGCCGACGGCCGCGACCGGCACGGTCCAGAGGAACACGGTGTGGAGGGTGTCCGCGTACGCCTGCACGATCGGTTCGGCCACCTCCGGCGGCAGCCCGTGCACCCCGGCCGGGCTCTGCGACGCCTGGACGAGGCCGGCCGGATCGACGCCGAGGCCCTCGGCGACGACCGCCGCCTCGCCGACCCCCCGCGCCAGGTTGGGCCCCAGGGAGTTCACGTAGATCGTGCCGAAGACGGCGGTGCCGAAGGAGCTGCCGAGCGTGCGGAAGAAGGTGACGCCGGAGGTGGCGGTGCCGAGGTCGGCGTAGTCGACGGTGTTCTGCACGGCGATGGTCAGCACCTGCATGCACAGGCCGATGCCGACGCCCAGCACGAACATGTACAGCGACGCGAGCCAGGTGGCGGTCCCGGGGTCCATGAGCGACAGCAGGAATAGCCCGATCCCCATCACCAGGCAGCCGACGATGGGGAAGATCCGGTAGTGGCCGGTCTTGCTGACGACGTTGCCGCTGAAGATCGACGCGATGAGCAGGCCGACGACCATGGGGAGGGTGCGGATGCCGGAGACCGTCGCCGAGTCGCCGTCGACGTACTGGAGGTACGTCGGCAGGAACGTCATCGCGCCGAGCATGGCGAAGCCGACGACGAAGCTGAGCACCGAGCAGACGGTGAAGACCGGGTTCGAGAACAGCCGCATGGGCAGCATGGGTTCGGCCGCCCGGGTCTCCACCCAGCAGAAGAGCGCCAGCGCGATCAGGCCGCCGGCGAACAGCCCGATGATGACGGCGGAGCCCCAGGCGTACTCGTTGCCGCCCCAACTGGTCGCCAGGATCAGGGCGCTGGAGCCGACGGCGACGAGCGCGATGCCCGCGTAGTCGATGACGGGGCGGCTCGCGGAGCGCACCGAGGGGATGGTGCGGGCGGCGGCGATCACGACGAGGATCGCGATGGGCACGTTGACGTAGAAGGCCCAGCGCCAGGTCAGGTGGTCGGTGAAGAGACCGCCCAGGAGCGGGCCGATGACGGTGGAGACGCCGAACACGGCCCCGATCGCGCCCTGGTACTTGCCCCGCTCGCGCAGCGGGATCACATCGGCGATCAGCGCCATCGAGGTGACCATCAGACCGCCGGCGCCGACCCCCTGGAGGCCGCGCCAGACGATCAGCAGCGTCATGTTGGTGGCGAGACCGCAGAGGAACGAGCCGGTGATGAAGACGACCGCCGAGATCTGGAAGATCACCTTGCGGCCGAAGAGGTCGCCGAACTTGCCGACGAGGACGGTCGCGACCGTCTCGGCGAGGAGGTACGCGGTGACCACCCACGACATGTGGGCGGCGCCGCCCAGGTCCGAGACGATGGTCGGCAGCGCGGTGCCGACGATGGTCTGGTCGAGGGCGGCCAGGAGGACGCCCAGCATGATCGTGCCGAAGACGATGTTGCGGCGGCGGCTGTCGAGCACGGGTGGCTCGGTGGCGGCCGGGGGCGCGGGCGCTGCGTCGCTGGTCGTGGTCACTCTCGCAGCGTCACACCGGCGCCGCGGGCGTGCCTCCGGGGGACGGCCGAACAGGTGGATCCGGCCGGCCCTCCGTCAGGGGGTGACGGGCAGCTGGGGGTGGTGCTTGGCGAGGATCTTGTTGGCCCGGGCCAGGGCGGCCAGGGCGTGCTCGCGGTCCGCCCGGTCCTCCGCGCAGAGCGGCCCCCGGAACCGGTACACCTCACGCGCCGCGCAGTCCGCGTCGACCTCGGCCTGGAGGACGTGCAGCGGGAGACAGGAACCGATCATCGCGGCCACACGGTCGGGAATCGGGACGGGTACGAGGGGCGAGGGCGAGGTGATCACGGGTCAGTCCTAGTCGGTCCGGGAAGCGTGCGGAAGGTTCTCCA
The DNA here is from genome assembly GCF_040689545.1 of Streptomyces sp. NPDC051180. NCBI lineage: Bacteria > Bacillati > Actinomycetota > Actinomycetes > Kitasatosporales > Streptomycetaceae > Streptomyces > Streptomyces sp. NPDC051180. The sequence continues at coordinate 166,482 of NZ_JBFBBC010000010.1, read as the reverse complement.
CTCCATACGTACCGGATCGCGGTACAGGTTCCGGTACGGCTCGGTCGCGACGGCGCAACAGCGCGCTGGGCGCCCGCTCGAACAGCGAGGGACCGCCGGCGCCGACCGTCTCGCGCCGGCGCGAGACGGCGCGGACGTTCCCGCAGGTGCGGGGGTGCGCGAGCCCGCCCGGCTTTCCGTACCGTCCCTGCGTATCGCTCGCGGACCGGTCGAACGGAGCGCCGGCGCCGGGGTGTTGGCCCGTCTTGATCGTCCGGCGAATGTGAAGGATCTCACTCCCCGGTCAAGAGGCTTCCGGTCGGGCCGGAGCTGTGCCTGCCGTGGCTCCACGAGGTCCGTGGAGCCGGCGGGACGGGCCTCCTGGGTCGTCTCTTCCGGATCTTGGCGGGTCAGGCAAGATCCGGAAGGGACGGCCTAGGTGAGAATCTCGGACAGGTCGTACGAGACCGGCTCCTCCAGCTGTCCGTAGCCGCAGGACTCCGGCGTCCGGTCCGGACGCCACCGCTTGAACTGGGCGGTGTGCCGGAAGCGGTCGCCCTCCATGTGGTCGTAGCCGACCTCGCAGACCCGCTCCGGCCGCAGCGCCACCCATGACAGGTCCTTCTTGCCCGACCAGCGGCTCGGCGCCCCGGGCAGCCGCGCCCCCTGGTGGGCGGCCTCCTCGGTCCAGGCCGCCCAGGGGTGCCCGTCGGGCGGATCCATTCGGAGGGGCTCCAGTTCCTCGATCAGCTCCGCCCGCCGCCGCGCGGTGAACGCCGCGCAGACGCCGACGTGCTGGAGGACGCCCCCGTCGTCGTGCAGGCCGAGCAGCAGCGAGCCGACCACCGGGCCGCTCTTGTGGAAGCGGTAGCCGGCGACCACCACGTCGGCGGTCCGCTCGTGCTTGATCTTGTACATGAGGCGGGCGTCCGGCCGGTACGGCAGGTCCAGCGGCTTGGCGATCACCCCGTCCAGGCCCGCGCCCTCGTACTGCTCGAACCAGCGGGCGGCGAGGGCCGCGTCCCGAGTCGCCGGCGCGAGGTGCACGGGCGCGTCCACCCCGTCGAGGATGCGCTCCAGGGCCGTCCGGCGCTCGCTCAGCGGCACGTCGAGGAGCGACACCTCGCCGAGGGCGAGCAGGTCGAAGGCGACGAACCGGGCCGGGGTGGTCTCGGCGAGCATCCGGACCCGGGAGGCGGCCGGGTGGATCCGCTCGGTGAGCCGGTCGAAGTCGAGGTGGCCGTCGCGCTCGATCACGATCTCGCCGTCGACCACGCACCGCTGCGGAAGCCGGCCCGCGAGCGCCTCGACGAGCTCGGGGAAGTACCGGGTGAGGGGCTTGCCCGTACGGCTGCCGATGACCAGCTCCGGGCCGTCCCTGTGCACGATCGCGCGGAAGCCGTCCCACTTCGCCTCGTACTGCATCCCGGGCGGGATGCGCTTCACGGCCTTGGCCAGCATCGGTTTCACGGGCGGCATCACCGGAAGATCCATAGGGCGATTGTCCGGTATGCGGGACTTGTCGGCGAGCCCTAGGCTGACCCGCATGGCAGGCAAGACGGCAGCGGTGGAACTCGAAGTCGGCGACCGGACCGTGCGGGTCTCCAACCCCGACAAGGTGTACTTCCCCGAACCGGGCTACACCAAGATGGACCTCGTCCAGTACTACCTGGCCGTCGGCGACGGGGTCACCCGGGCCCTGCGGAACCGCCCCACGACCCTGGAGCGCTACCCCGACGGGGTGACCGGCGAGTCCTTCTTCCAGAAGCGCGCCCCGAAGTACCTGCCGGACTGGATCCCGACGGCCCACATCACCTTCCCCAGCGGCCGGTCGGCCGACGAGATGTGCCCGACCGAGCCGGCGGCCGTCGTCTGGGCCGCCAATCTGGGAGCCGTCACCTTCCATCCCTGGCCGGTGCGGCGCGACGACACCGACCACCCCGACGAACTCCGCATCGACCTCGACCCGCAGCCCGGCACGGACTACGGCGACGCCGTCCGGGCCGCCCACGAGCTGCGCGCCGTCCTCGACGAGCACGGACTGCGCGGCTGGCCGAAGACCTCCGGCGGACGCGGCCTCCACGTCTTCGTGCCGATCACCCCCGAGTGGACGTTCACCCAGGTCAGAAGGGCGGCCATCGCCTGCGGCCGGGAGCTGGAACGGCGGATGCCGCAAGAGGTCACCATCAAGTGGTGGAAGGAGGAGCGCGGCGAGCGGATCTTCGTCGACTACAACCAGACCGCCCGTGACCGCACCATCGCCTCCGCCTACTCCGTACGGCCCCGCCCGCACGCGCCGGTCTCCGCGCCGCTGCGGTGGGAGGAGGTCGACGACGCCGTGCCGCAGGACTTCGACATCAGGACGATGCCGATCCGGTACGCCGACGTGGGTGATGTGCACGCGGGCATGGACGAGGAGCGCTTCAGCCTGGAGTCCCTGCTCGAACTGGCCCGGCGGGACGAGGCGGAGCACGGCCTCGGTGACCTGCCGTACCCGCCGGAGTACCCGAAGATGCCGGGTGAGCCGAAGCGCGTGCAGCCGAGCCGCGCGAAGAAGGAGCCGTCGGGGGAGGGGTGAGGGTGCCGGGGCTTCGGGGCGCGGTGGCCTCGGGCGTCGGCATGCGGCGGGGCGGTTCCTTCCGGGTCGGAACCGCCCCGCCGCATGCCGACCCTAAAACAACACGAACGGTCGTGCTAGCATTTTCCCGTATCCAGGACGACCGAGGAGAACCGGCATGTACCCGATGGCTCCGCTCGTGCGCACCACCCTGAACACCGCCGCCCGCGTCGCCCCCGGACCGGCCGGCCGTCTCGCCTTCCACCTCTTCGTGCGCCCCCTCGGCCGCGCCCGGCTCAAGCCCGAGGAGCGCGAGCTCTTCGCCGCCGCGCGCACCGAACGCCTCCGGGTCCGCGGCAAGGAGGTCGTCACCTACGCCTGGGGGGACGGCCGGCGGCCCGTCCTCCTCGTCCACGGCTGGTCCTCGCGCGCCTCACGCCTCACCGCCTTCGCCGAGGCGCTGCTGGCCCGCGGCTACAGCCCGGTCGCCTTCGACGCCCCCGGGCACGGGGAAGCGCCCGGCCGGGCGAGCAACATCCTGGAGTACCGGGAGATCATCCGGGAACTGCACGCCCGGCACGGCGACTTCGACGCCGTCGTCGCCCACTCCTTCGGCGCCCTCGCCGCCCTCTTCGCGCTGCGCGACGGAGTCCGTACGCGCCGCTTCGTGGGACTCGGCGCCGTCGGCTCCTTCGACCTGCTGCTCGCCGGCTTCCGCGCCGGGCTCGGCGTCGACGACCGCGTGATCCGCTGCATGCGCGACCACGTCGAGCGTCGACTGGCCCCGGACGAGCCCGGCGTCTGGGAGAACTTCGGGGCCGACCGGCACGCCGCCGAACTCGACGCGCCCGTCCTGCTGTTCCACGACGAGACCGACGACATGGTGCCCCTCGCCCAGGCCCGCCTGCTCGCCCGCGCCCACGGCGACCGCGCCAAGCTCGTCGTGACCGACGGCCTCGGCCACCGCCGCATCCTGAAGGATCCCGAAGTCGTCGCCGCCGCCGTGGAGTTCGCGACCGGCTCCACCGCGGAGGCGGCGGCCGCGACGCCCGAGCACCGGGTGGCGGCGGGCTGACGGGCCGGTCGAGCGGGCGCGGCGGGCGCGAGCGCCCGCCGTACCCCGTTCGGCGTCGCCCCTCAGGCCGGATCGGCGAGCGCCGCCCGGCCCTGCTCCGTGGCCGCCCCGCGGAGCCGGGCGACGATGCCGCGTTCCGCGCGGCCGTAGGCCGAGGTCTCGCCGAGGAGGACGGACTGCGCGTTGGCGGCCTCCATGAGGGCGATCACCTCGAAGGCCAGCTGCTCCGCGTCCGCGTCCTCGGCCAGGTCGCCCGCGGCGCGCGCCTCCGCCAGGGACTGCTCCACGTACGTGCTCCAGTCGAGCCGGGTCCGCGCGACGGCGTCGTGGACCGGGCCCGTTCGGGCGTCGAACTCGGCCGAGACCGCGTAGAAGAAGCAGCCTCCGGCGAAGACCCGGCCCGAGGAGTAGGCGAGCCAGTTCCGGCACAGGTCGAGCACCCGCCCGACACCCGGCGGCTCGTCGGCGAGGGGGGTGACGACTTGCCGGCTGAAGACGGCGACCGCGGCGCGGATCGTGGCGAGCTGGAGCTCCTCCTTCGAGCCGAAGAGGGCGAAGACCCCGCTCTTGCTCAAGCTCAGCTCGGTGGCGAGCCGTCCCAGCGACAGCCCTTCGAGCCCCTCGACGGAGGCGATGTCCATCGTCCGGCCGAGCACCAGGCGCCGGGTCTGGTTGCCGCGCTCGACGCGCCCGTCCGTCTTGGTCCCGGTGCCGCTCACGCTGTCGCCGCTCATCCCTCCATCGTACTGAACGCACGACCGTGCGGAAATCTCCACGCCGGGTGCCGGGTGCCGGCAGGATCCGAAAGGGACGCTCTAGCCGGCTCGCTCGCTCGGGTCCCGCCGCTCCGCCGGGGCCAGGAGCAGCACCTCCAGCGCCCTGGCGCAGGACCGGGCCTGTGCCAGGTACCACTCCAGGCGCGCGTCGGTGATCAACTCCGGGGTCGCGCGGACGGCCAGCGCGAAGCGCGCGTGCCCCGACCGCTCCATGACCGGCACGGCCACCGTCCGCACCCCGAGGGCCGACTCGCCGTCGTTGAGCGCGTACCCCGCGTCCCTTACGCGCGCCAGCTCGGCCGCCAGCGCGGGCGGCTCGACGATGGTCCGCTCGGTGAACGCGTACAGCGGCGGCAGCGAGTGCGGACCGCCCTCGCCCGCCCGGGGCCACGCGAGCAGGACCTTCCCCAGCGCCGTCGAGTGCAGCGGCCGGCGCAGACCCACCTTGGGCGTCACCGAACCGCCCGCCACGATCACCACGTGCGGCCCGCTGCGCAGCGCCAGGTCGGCGGTCGCGCCGGTCCGTTCGGCGAGATCGGACAGCTCGGGCGCCGCCAGGTGGAGCCCCCGCTGGTGGTATGAGAGGCGCCCCAGCTCCGTCATCGCCGGGCCGAGCCGGTAGCGGGCGGTCCGGGCGTCCTGCTCCAGGAAGCCCGCGCCGAGCAGCGTCCGGGCCAGCCGGTGCGCCGTCGAGGTGGAGAGCCCGAGCCGGCGTGCCAGGTCGGAGGCGCTCAGGTCGGGCCCGTTGTCGTGGAAACAGTGCAGCATATCCAGTGCGCGGCGGACCGCCTGGGCGCCCGCCGGGGGTCGGACGATGCCGGCCTCGGTCGTCATAGGGTTCGCTCCCCGTGGGTGATCGGGCCCCCACGCTCCCACATGGCGGGAGCCGAATCAGGGCTCCGGCCGGGTCGGAAACACTGCGTTCATGCGCAATCCCACATCGTGGGAGCCGAGTTGTGGGCGCCCGGAGATCCGTGGCAAGGTTCCGGCCAACGCACCACAGGGACACCGAGCCGGAAGGGAGCAGCACCGTGACGCACGCAGGATGCACCGCGCCTCGCACGCCCACCGTCTCCCCCGTACCGCTCTCGCTCACCCGGCGCCGCCACATCGACCTGGCACGCGTCGCCGGTGCGGGCTGTCGCTGACACCGTTCACCGTCGGGCGTCCGTCCGGCACCCCGCGGGACTGACCGTGCGCCGCGCCCCTTCCCGCTGAGGGAACGCCACGACGTGGCGTCTTTCGGCACCGTGGCGGCGCCGTGCCGCCGCCCGTCGGGCAGGGCCCGCTTCCCACGGCGGTTCCGGCTCCGCAGGACGCCGACCACCTTCCCGCGCCGAGACCGGCAGCCCGTCGGCCACGGACACTCCTTCACCCGCCGGTCCCGGCGCCCGCCACGGCGCCACCGGCCTCCCCACCCCTTCCCTCGCGCTCCGGGCCGCGTCGCGCGCCGCGCCGCCGGGCACCTCGCCGATCGCGGGGCGCCCCGCGCGCCGCCGCCGCACCCCGAGTCCACCCCACACCACCCCGGGACGTCCCTCCATGTCGCATGCCCCCGTTCCCGACACGCTCTGGTTCACCCGCTGCCCCGTTCCCACCGCCACCGGTGTCGCCGCCGACCGGGGATGGCTGGCCGCGGAGTTCGCGCCGGACGGCATCGCCGTCCGCTCGCTCCAGGACGACGACCCCGGCGCCGACCGCGCCGCCCACTTCACCCACGCCCTCCCCGGCCTCTTCCGCGAAGGCGGCAACGTGCCCGCGCTGTGGGCCCGTTCACGGGGCGAGCGCACCCGGCTCGTCGGCCTCACCTGGATCGAGGAGCACCAGGCGGTGCTCGTCGCCCCCGGCTCCCCGGTGCGCGGCGCGGCCGCCCTGCGGGGCCTGCGCCTCGCCGTGCCCCGCCACTCCGTTTCCATCGACTTCTGGCGTGCGATGGCCCTCCGCGGCTTCGAGGGAGTCCTCGCCTCGGCCGGGTACGGACTCGACGACGCCGTCCTCGTCGACGTACCCGCGGACGGTCACCGCGGCCAGTGGGCCGCCGAGCTGGACGCCCTGCGGCGGGGCGAGGTCGACGCCGTCTACGTGAAGGGCGCCCTCGCCGTCGAGGCGGCCCGCCGCGCCGGCGCCGAGGTCGCCGTCGCCCTCGACGAACTCCCCGACCCCGCGCACCGCGTGAACAACGGCACCCCGCGCCCGCTCACCGTGCACCAGGACCTCCTGGACCGGCACCCCGAGCTGGTGGACCGCTTCCTCGCCGTGCTGCTCCGCGCCGCCGACTGGGCCGCCGGCGAGCCCGCCGAGGTCGCCCGCATCCTCGGCGCCGAGACCGGCGCGGGCGCCGAGGGCGTCGCCGGGGCCTACCGGGCCGGTACTCACCGCACCCTCCACCCCGACCTGTCCGACATCCGGCTCGACCTCCTCGCCCGGCAGGAGGAGGCCCTGCGTGCCCACGGCTTCCTGCCCGAGGCCGTCGACGTAGGCGACTGGGCCGACCCGGAGCCCCTGCGCCGCGCCCACCGGATCGCGTCCGCCGCCGGCCTTGCCGCGTCGGGGCCCCGACGGTCGACCGCCTGACCGCCTGACCGCCTGACCGCCTGACCGCCTGACGACCGACTGGCCGTCCGTCCGCTCTCGGCCTCGCCCGCCGCCCTGTCCACCCGCATCCCGGCCGCTCCACCCGCGGCCACCCTCCCCGAAGGACCACCGCCATGCGCCCACTCGCCCCGCTCGCCGCCCTGGCGGCCCTCGCCGCGCTCTCCACCCTCACCGCCTGCGGTGGCGACCCCGCCGCGGACTCGGCCACCGGCCGGGCCGGCGGCGCGGGGGGAGGAAAGGGCACGGTCACCGTGCGGATCCCCGACCCCGGCAACGCGGGCGTCCTCGCCCGCGGCAAGAAGGACGGGAGCCTGGACAAGGCGCTCGCCGCCGTCGGGGCGAAGGTGGCGTGGACCGGCAGCGCCGGCCCGTTCGCCCCCGCGGCCCAGGCGATGAACGCCGACCAGCTCGACATCGCGACCGGCTCGATCACCTCGGGGATCACCTCCCTCGCGCAGAGCCCCGGCTTCGCGTTCTTCACCGCCACCGACCCCGACCCGGTCGGCGAGGGCATCCTCGTCCGCGAGGGCTCGGACATCGCCTCGGTCCGGGACCTCGTCGGCCGCAAGGTCGCCGTCAACAAGGGCGGCACCGGCGAGTACCTGCTGCTCAAGGCCCTCGCCAAGGCCGGGATCCCCGCCGGGAAGGTGGAGCGGGTCTACCTGCGCCCCGACCAGACCGCCGCCGTCTTCAACGCCGGACAGGTCGACGCCTGGGCGGTCTGGTCGACGTACGCCGTCGCCGAGATCGGCGCGGGCAAGGCCCGCTTCGTCGCCGACGGCACCGCCATCGGATCCGACAACTACAGCCTGAACGCCGTCCGTTCGGACTTCGCCGACCAGCACCCCGAGGTGGTCAGGGCGCTGTACGCGTACCTGCACGAGAACAGCGCCAAGGAGAAGCGCGACCCGGCCGCCTACCTCAACGTCTTCACCGACGCGGGCCCCACGGCGGTCAACGGCCGCGCCAAGGAGGTCCAGATCGCCTTCACCGGCAAGGGCGGCACCGTCGACCCGATCGGCCCCGAGGACATCCGGCGGTTCGAGACGGTGGCCCGGTTCTACGCCGACCAGAAGGTCACCCCGCACAAGGTCGACATCGCGGCCCATCTCCTCGACGTCGAGAAGCTGTCATGACCGCCGCCGCGGCCACCACCGCCACCGGAAACCCCAAGGACACCGCCACCGACACCTCCGTCGGACCCGCCACCGACACCAGCGCGCCCGCCGACACGACCGCGCCCGCCGACACGACCGTGCCAGCCGGGCCGACGGACGCCGACGGATCCGCCGAGGGGCCCGTCGACGGGCTCGTCGCGCCGCGTCCGCCGGTGAGCCGGCCCCGCTCCCGCACGTACGCCGTCCTCGCCCGAGCCCTCGGCCCGATCCTCCTCCTCGCCCTGTGGTGGGTCTCCTCGGCGACCGGCCTCCTCACCGCCGACGTCCTGGCCTCTCCCGCGCAAGTCGGCGACGCCGTCGTCGAGTTGTGGGGAAACGGGCAGCTCCAGGACGCCCTGTCCACCTCCCTGGTCCGCTCCGGCACCGGGCTCGTCATCGGTCTCGCCGCCGGACTCGCCCTCGGCATCACCACCGGGTTCACCCGGCTCGGCGACGAACTCCTCGACTCCTCGCTGCAGACCCTGCGGACCATCCCGTTCCTCTCCCTCGTCCCCCTCTTCATGGTCTGGTTCGGCATCAACGAGACCGCCAAGATCCTCCTCATCGCGGTCGCCACCACCTTCCCGATGTACGTATCCACCACCGGCGGCGTCCGCAGCACCGACCGCAAGCTCGTCGAGGCCATGCGCAGCTTCGGGCTCGGCCGGCTCGCCATCGTCCGGCAGGTCGTCCTGCCGGGCGCCCTGCCTTCGCTCCTCGCCGGACTGCGCCTCTCGATGACCCTCAGCGTCATCGCGCTCATCGCGGCCGAGGAGATCAACGCCACCGCGGGCATCGGCTATCTGATGTCCCAGGCCCAGAGCTACGCCCGCACCGACGTCCTCGCCGTCTGCATCCTGGTCTACGGACTGCTCGGCCTCACCGCCGACGTGCTCGTCCGGGGGCTGGAACGGGTCCTCATGCCCTGGCGGACGGCCGGCCCCGGGGGAGGGGCCCGATGACCACGCCCACCGGAACGAGGACGGCGGTACGGGTCCGCGGGCTGCGCCGGGTCTTCGGCGCCCGCCCCGTCCTCGACGGCCTCGACCTCACCCTGGCACGCGGCGAGTTCCTCGCCCTGCTCGGGGCGAGCGGCAGCGGAAAGACCACCCTGCTCCGCATCCTCGGCGCCCTCGACGGGGCCGACGGCGGCGAGGCACTTGTCCCCGCCGCCCGCACGGTCGTCTTCCAGGAACCCCGGCTCATCCCCTCCAAGAAGGTCCTCGCCAACGTGACCGTCGGCCTGCCACGCGGGGCGAAGACCCGGGAGACCGGCCTCCGCGCCCTCGCCGAGGTCGGGCTCGAACGGCACGCCGGCGCCTGGCCGGCCACCCTCTCCGGCGGCGAGGCACAGCGGGTCGCACTCGCCAGGGCGCTGGTGAGGGAGCCGGAACTCCTGCTGCTCGACGAGCCGTTCGCCGCGCTCGACGCACTGACCCGGCTACGCATGCAGGACCTGGTCGGCGAGCTCCGCCGGATCCACCGGCCCGCCGTCCTGCTCGTCACCCACGACGTCGACGAGGCCGTCCGCCTCGCCGACCGGGTCGCCGTCCTGCGGGACGGCCGGCTCGTCACCGACGAACCCGTGACCGTCGCCCGGCCCCGCGACCCCGGCGATCCCGCGTTCGTCGCCCTGCGCCGCCGCCTCCTCGCCGACCTCGGCGTCCACGTGCCCGAGGAGACGCCCCAGTCCACCGCCCCCGCCACCATCGAAGGAGCGTCCGCATGACCGTCGTCATCGGTGTCCACCGCAGCAACCCGTCCCTCTACCACCTCTCCCGACTCGGCTACGCGGAGGAGGAGCTCGCCGCCCTCGGCGAGACCGTGACCTGGCACCCGTACACCGACGGCGTCCGCACCGGGGCCTTCCTCGCCGACGGCACCATCGACTTCGGCGGCACGGGCTCCACCCCGCCGGTCACCGCGCAGGCCGCCGGGCACGACATCGTCTACACCGCGGTCTCCGCGCCCCGCCCCGACCACGGCGCCCTCCTCGTACCCGAGGACAGCCCGGTCCGCGGTGTCGCCGACCTCAAGGGCGGCACCGTCCACCTCGCCGTCGGCTCCTGGCAGACGCATCTCGTGGCCAAGGCCCTGGACGACGCGGGACTCTCGTACGCCACCGACATCACCGCGGTGCGGGGGGACTCCGGCAGCGAGGCCCGGCTCCGCGCCGGCGAGATCACCGCCTGGGTGGCGCAGGGCGCCGAACTCGCCGCGGCCCGCCGGACCGGCGGCCTGCGCACCCTGATCCGTACCGGCGAGGTGATCTCCGACCGGTCCGTCTTCTTCACCCGGCGCGACCTGGCCGAGACGCGGCCCGAGCTGGTCGGGGCCCTCACCCGGGCGCTCCGGCGGGCCGACGACTGGGCCGCCGCCCACCCCCGGGAGGCCGCCGAGATCGCCGCGGCCGACCAGGGCGGCACCGTCGAGGACTGGGAGAGCGCGCTGCGCGCCCTGCCGTGGACCATCGAGGAGGTGTCCGAGGAGTTCATCGCCGAGCAGCAGCAGGCGGCGGACGTCTTCCACCGCACCGGATTCATCGACCGCGCGGTGACCGTCGCCGACGCCCTGCCCCGGAAGGGCTGATCCCATGGCCCCGCAGACCTCCCCGGCGCCCGCCTTCTCCCCGGTGTCCTCGCCGGCGCCGGAAGTCCTCTGGTACGTCATCCCGCGCGAAGGCGCCTACCCGTGGGAGCCGGCCGGCCGCCGCCCCGTGGACCTCGGCTACCTCACGCGGCTCGCCGGCACCGTCGAGCGCCTCGGGTACTCCGGCGCGCTGCTCGCCACCGACCTGTACGACGTGTGGCCGCTGGGCTCGGCGCTCGCGGCCGCCACGAGCACCCGGTTCAAGCCGCTGCTCGCCGTCCATCCCGGTCTGATCGCACCCACCCTGCTCGCCAAGATGGCGCTGAGCTTCGACAACCTCTTCGGCGGGCGGCTGCGGTTCAACGTCGTCAACGGATCGACGAACGCCCTGCGCGAGTACGGCCTCCACGTCGGGCACGACGAGCGGTACGAGCTGAGCGCCGAGTACTGGTCGATCGTCAAGCGGCTCACCGCGGGGGAGGTCTTCGACCACAAGGGGCGCTTCTACGACCTCAAGGACGCCGGAGCCTCGTTCGGGGACCTGCGGCCCGTGCAGGAGCCGCACGTCCCGCTCTGGTTCGGCGGCTCGTCCGCGCCCGGCATCGAGATGGCCGCCGAGCACGTCGACGTCTACCTCACCTGGGGCGAGCCCCCGCAGGCGCTGAAGGAGAAGCTCGACCACGTCCGGGCGCGCGCCGCGGCCCACGGGCGCTCCCTCCGCATCGGCCTGCGCCTCCATCTCATCGTCCGCGACACCGAGGACGAGGCGTGGGCGGCGGCGGACCGGCTCCTCGACGTCACCAGCGAGGCGACGTACGCGCGGCAGCTGGGCGAGCGGGCGGGCGAGGACGGTGTCGGCTGGCAGCGCCAGTTCCGCCAGCACGGCGGCAGGGTCCCGGCCCGGGCCCGCGAGCTGGAGACCCACCCCAACCTCTGGCCCGGCATGGGGCTCTTCCGGCCCGGCCCGGGAACGGCGGTCGTCGGCTCGACGGCGCAGGTCGTGGAGCGCCTCAAGGAGTACCAGGACCTCGGCGTGGACACGTTCATCCTGTCCGGGAACCCGCTGCTGGAGGAGGCGTACCGAGTGGCGGAGACCGTCCTCCCGGCACTGGGTATACGCCATTGATCGAACGTTGATGGCGTGTTTACGGCGTGGCGGCACCGTAGGGGTCATGCAGACGGATACCGACACGCTCACCGCTCCCGACCTCACCTGGCGCGAGAACGCCCTGTGCGCCCAGGCGGGTCCCGAGTTCTTCTTCCCGGCCCCCGGCTCGTCGACCCGCGAGGCCAAGCAGCTGTGCGGGGCGTGCGAGGGGCGCCTGGAGTGCCTGGACTACGCGCTCCGCCACGACGAGAGGTTCGGGGTCTGGGGCGGTCTCTCGGAGAAGGAGCGCGGGCGGCTCAAGCGGCAGGGCCGCTGAGCCCGCCCGGGGCCGTCCCCGGGCGGGTCCGCCCGGGGACGGATCGCCGGTCGGACCCGGTTCCGCCAGGGACGGATCGCCGGTGGCTCAGCCGGCGGCGCGGGCCGCCATGCGGGCCTTGCGGGCCGCGAGCTTCTCGTCGAACTTGCTCGCCTCGCTGTCCAGGCCGTTCATGTAGAGCCCCAGTTCCTCCTGGGCGCGCAGACCCTCGGGGCCCAGGCCGTCGATCTGGAGCACCTTGAGGAAGCGCAGGACGGGCTGGAGGACGTCGTCGTGGTGGATCCGCATGTTGTAGATCTCGCCGATCGCCATCTGCGCCGCCGCCCGCTCGAAGCCCGGCATGCCGTGTCCGGGCATCCGGAAGTTGACCACGACGTCCCGCACGGCCTGCATCGTCAGGTCGGGGGCGAGCTCGAAGGCCGCGCCCAGCAGGTTGCGGTAGAAGACCATGTGCAGGTTCTCGTCGGTGGCGATGCGGGACAGCATCCGGTCGCACACCGGGTCGCCGGACTGGTGGCCGGTGTTGCGGTGCGAGATGCGGGTGGCGAGCTCCTGGAAGGCGACGTACGCCACGGAGTGCAGCATCGAGTGCCGGTTGTCGGACTCGAAGCCCTCGCTCATGTGCGACATCCGGAACTGCTCCAGCTTGTCCGGGTCGACGGCGCGGGAGGCGAGGAGGTAGTCGCGCATCACGATGCCGTGGCGGCCCTCCTCGGCGGTCCAGCGGTGCACCCAGGTGCCCCAGGCGCCGTCGCGGCCGAAGAGGCTGGCGATCTCGTGGTGGTAGCTCGGGAGGTTGTCCTCGGTGAGCAGGTTGACGACGAGGGCGATCTTGCCGATGTCCGTCACCTTGGACTGCGACGGGTCCCATGCCTCGCCGTCCTCGAAGAAGCCGGGGAAGTTGCGGCCGTCGGACCAGGGCACGTACTCGTGCGGCATCCAGTCCTTGGTGACCTTGAGGTGCCGGTTGAGCTCCTTCTCCACGACCTCCTCCAGTGCGTAGAGGAGCCGTGCGTCGGTCCACCCAGCCGAGCTGTCGAGGGAGGGAGAGGTGAGCGTCACGGGGAACTCCTGGGGACGGAGAAGGGCATACGGGCGTACCTACGGATTCGTAGGTTACGAGACCGTAGGTTAAGGCTCCGTAAGGCGTCGGCCAAGCCCGCTCCGGCGATGTCCGGTTACATTCCGTTATGTGCGCTGCTCGGACCGGGTGGCGGAGACGCAGGTCACGTCGGGTGAGGCGACCGTCGGCCCTCGTGCCGGCTACACAGCGCAGGCGCTCGGCGGCGCGGAGCGGCCGGCGTCCGACCGCCCCCGCGCCCCCCGCTCCACGCCCCGCTCCCCGGCGGCGTCAGCGCTCCGCCGGCACCGCTCCCCGCACCTCCTCCGCCGTCGTCGGCCGCAGCTCGCCGTCGAGCAGCAGCCACCGGGTGATCCCCAGCGACTCCAGGAACGTCACGTCGTGGCTCGCCACGATCAGCGCACCCTCGTACGCGTCGAGGGCCTCGGTCAGCTTCCGCACCGACGCCATGTCCAGGTTGTTCGTCGGCTCGTCCAGCATCAGCAGCTGCGGAGCCGGGTCCGCCAGGAGGAGCGCCGCGAGCGTCGCCCGGAACCGCTCCCCGCCGGACAGGGTCCCCACGGGCCGGTCGGCCCGTGCTCCCCGGAACAGGAACCGTGCCAGCCTCGCCCTGATCGCGTTCCCCGTCGCCGTGGGCGCGAGACGGGCCACGTTCTCCACCACGCTCAGCCCGTCGTCGAGGACGTCGAGCCGCTGCGGCAGGAAGCGGAGCGGCACCCGTGCCTCCGCGACGCCCGACACCGGCTCCACCTCGCCGGCGATCGTCCGGAGCAGCGTCGTCTTCCCGGCCCCGTTCCGGCCGACCAGCGCGATGCGCTCCGGGCCCCGCAGCTCGAACTCGCCCGCGACCCGGGCCCCGTACCGCATCTCCAGCTCCCGCAGGTACAGGACCTCGCGCCCCGGCGGCACCGAGGTGCGGGGCAGCTCGACCCGGATCTCGTCGTCGTCGCGCACCGCCTCCACGGCGGCGTCGAGCCGCTCCCGCGCCTCCGAGAGGCGCTCGGTGTGCAGGGTGCGGTGCTTGCCTGCCGAGACCTGGGCGTCGCTGCGGCGGCCGTTCGCCACGATCTTCGGGACGACCTTGTTCTCGTAGCTCTTCTGCCCGAACCGTTTGCGCCGCGCCAACTTCATCTGGGCGTCGGAGAGTTCGCGCTTCTGGCGCTGCACGTCGGCCTCGGCGACGCGCACCATCCGCTCGGCCGCCTCCTGTTCGGCCGCGAGCGCCTCCTCGTAGGCCGACCAGGTGCCGCCGTACCAGGTGACCGAACCGTCCCGCAGATCGGCGATCTGGTCGACGAGCTCCAGGAGTTCACGGTCGTGACTCACCACGACGAGGACGCCGGACCAGTTCCGCACGGCCTCGTACAGCCGGGCCCGGGCGTGCCGGTCCAGGTTGTTGGTCGGCTCGTCGAGGAGCAGGACGTCCGGCCGGGCGAGCAGCAGCGCGGCGAGGCGCAGCAGGACGGACTCGCCGCCCGACACCTCGCCGACGGTCCGGTCCAGTCCGACCCCGTCCAGACCGAGCTGGTCGAGGGTGGCGCGGGCCCGCTCCTCGACGTCCCAGTCGTCGGCGAGCGCGGTGAAGTTCTCCTCCGACGCGTCGCCCGCCTCGATGGCGTGCAGGGCGGCCCGCTTCCCGGCGATGCCGAGGATCTCGTCCACCCGCCGCGAGGTGTCGAGCACCAGGTTCTGCGGGAGGTAGCCGAGTTCGCCGTTGATCCGGACCGTGCCCGAGGACGGCGTCAGTTCGCCGGCGATCAGCTTGAGGAGCGTGGACTTGCCGGAGCCGTTGAGGCCGACGAGACCGGTGCGGCCGGGACCGACCGCCAGCCGGAAGTCCTGGAGGACCTCGCTGCCGTCGGGCCAGGAGAAGGAGAGCGAGGAGCAGGTGATGAAGGTGGGGTGATGTGCCATGGGGGCCTCCCGGTCGCGCGAGCGTGGAAATGGGGCAACGCGAGAGACACCGGGGCGCGGGCGGTCGTCAGGAACGGCTCGTACGCCGAGGTCGAGAACGGCACACGCGGCTCAGGGGGCACGCGCGGCTCGGTGTCTCGCAACCTCAGACGAGCAACGTCCTTCTCCGATCAGGTGACGACAGGTCCGTGAAAGACGGTACGACCGAAGCCTGGAGGACGGCAAACGATTTAAGGGGCGGGGCTTCCGCGCCGCCGCTACGGGTGGCCGCGCAGCAGCTCGGTCAGGTCCTGGTCCCAGTCCAGGTACTGGTGCTCGCGCCCGGCCGGCACCAGGTGCTCCGACCGCTCCAGGAACCGGCGCAGCTCCGAGGTCCTGACGTGGACCATGGCGACCCCCTCGGGGGCGTGGAACTCGACGACCGTCCGGTCGTAGCCGTAGGGACGCAGCCGGACGTCGCCGACCCCGGCCGGGCGCTCGACGCCCTGCACGAGCAGGTCGCGGGCGAACGCCCACGACACCTCGACGCCCTCCAGCGTCGCGGGCGGGGGGAAGGCCATGCTCACGGCGTACGGGTCCTCACGGTCGTACCGCAGGGTGGCGGGCACGGTCTCCATGCGGGGAGCTGACGCGACCAGACGGGCCTGGAGGGACTGTTCGATGACGGCGGACACGGCCGTCTCCTCTCACGCGGGCTTCGGATCCTGTGCGTCTCCCCGACACCAGGCCACCTGACACCAGGAAGGACGAACGGAACGGCCGGAACGTGCACTCCGGTCCTACGTGAGCTGTGTCACCGGCACGCGGCCGGAGGGCCTCAGCGCTCCTCGGCGACGTCGTCGTCCGGAGCGGCGCACGGGCCGGAGTGGTCGCAGTAGGGCTGGTTCCCGGAGGCCCCGCAGCCGCAGAGAGTCACCCGCGTCTCGTGCCGCTCCCCGGCCGGACCGGTGACGAGGAGGTCGCCCCGGAGGACCAGCTGCCCGGACGGGGTGCGGCGCACGGAGGTGGGGGAGTCGGGCGGTTCCGCCGAGCCCTGCGCGGGCCGGCGGTGGTGGTACTGGAGCGCCCCGGAAGGGCACCGGCGGATCACCCGCTCGACCTGGCCGGGATCCGCCGCGTCGGGCTGGATCCAGGGGCGGCGGGACAGGTCGAAGACCTCCGGCAGCCCGTGGACGCACTCGGCCGCGTGCAGACACCGGCGTGGCTCGAACGTGACGGTGATGCCCTCGCCCTCGTACTCCTTGAGCCGCGGCGGCTCCGCCTCGGTGCCCGGCACCCCGTCGTGCGCCTGCTGCCCCGCGGCCGTCGGGGGCTCGTCCGTACGGTCGGTCATGCGACCCAGCCTAGGAAGACGTGGCGCGGGACGCACCCTGGACGGGGAGCGCCCCGGGGCACTAGCTTCCGGCGCCATGACGTCCATGGGGAAGACGAGACGAATGATGTCGGTGGGGCTGATCGGGGCGGCGCTCGCGCTCACCCTCGCGGCACCCGCGCGCGCCGGGGAGACCCCCGCGGCCGCGGCCGGCTGGCAGCTCACACCGACCGGCACCGACGCCCGCTTCCGCGGCCTCGCCGCCGTCGACCGGACCACCGCCTGGGCCGCGGGCTCGCGGGGGACCGTCCTGCGCACCACCGACGGCGGCCGCAGCTGGCGGAACGTCTCGCCGGCCGGCGCGGGCGAGCTGGAGTTCCGCGACGTGGAGGCGTTCGACGCCCGCCGGGCCGTCGTCCTGGCCATCGGCGAGGGCGAGGCATCGCGGGTGCTGCGCACCGAGGACGGCGGCGCCACCTGGACCGAGTCCTTCCGCAACACCGACCCGCGCGCCTTCTACGACTGCATGACCTTCTTCGACCGCCGCCACGGACTCGCCATGAGCGACCCGGTCGACGGGAAGTACCGCCTCCTCGCCACCCGCGACGGCGGCCGGTCCTGGCAGGTCCTGCCGAACGCCGGGATGCCGGACGCCCTCCCCGGCGAGGCCGGCTTCGCGGCGAGCGGCCAGTGCCTGGTCTCCGCCGGGCCCCGGGACGTCTGGCTCGCGACCGGCGGCGGGGCCACGGCCCGCGTCCTGCACTCCGCCGACCGGGGTCTGACCTGGACCGCCACCGCCACGCCGATCCCGGCGGGCGACCCGGCCAGGGGCGTCTTCGGACTCGCCTTCCGCGACCGCGCCCACGGCATCGCCGTCGGCGGCGACTACCGAAAGGACCAGCCGTCCCCGAGCGCCGGGGCCGTCACCGGCGACGCCGGCCGTACCTGGCGCCCCTCGGCCGCGCCGCCGCCCGCCTACCGATCCGGCGTCGCCTGGCTCCCGCACAGCCGGTGGGCCGCCCTCGCCGTCGGCCCCACCGGAACGGACCTGACCACCGACGGCGGCCGCACCTGGCGGACCGTCGACACCGGCTCGTACGACACGGTGGACTGCACCGCCGACGGCTCCTGCTGGGCCTCCGGCGAGAAGGGCCGGATCGCCCGCCTGGCCCGCCGCTGACACCTGGGGGGCGTCCGGAAAGTCCCGCCTGGCCCGCGACGCCGGACACCCCCTAGGGGGTGGGCAGCTCTTCCCGGTACGCGGCGATGCCGTCGGCCGTCTTGGTCGCGTGGAACTCCGTGATCCGGTACGCGCAGACGCCCTCCACGCTGAAGGGGTCGGCCGCCGCGATCCTCTCGATCTCCGCGCGGTCGACCCCGGCGGCCAGGATCACCCCGCCGTCCCGCGGGTTCTTGCGGCCGGAGGCGAGGAAGACGCCCTCCGCGTACTGCGCGTCGAGCCACTCGACGTGGGCGGCGAGCAGCGCGTCGACCCGTTCGACGGGCGCGGTGTAGGTCAATTCCAGTACGAACATGATCGCCAGGCTACCGGGACCGGGCCGGGCGCCGGCGGGGCGTTCCAGCCCTCGGAACCGGGCCCCGGCCCGGAGCCGTAGGGTGACCGCACTATGACGATCATCGGGATTCCGGCGGGATGGCCCGCCGACGAGACCGCCGCCCTGGCCGTCCAGCGGGAACTGCGCGGGCGCCTCGTCCTCGACGAGACGGGCCCCGGGGTCGGGACCGGACACGTCACGGGGCTGGACGTGGCCTACGACGACGAGCGCGACCTCGTCGCCGCCGCGGCGGTCGTGCTCGACGCGCGGACGCTGGAGGTGGTGGAGGAGGCCACGGCGGTCGGCCGGGTCTCCTTCCCCTACGTCCCCGGCCTGCTCGCCTTCCGCGAGATCCCCACCGTCCTCGCCGCGCTCGACGCCCTCACCGCCGACCCCGGTCTCCTCGTCTGCGACGGCTACGGCCTCGCCCACCCCCGCCGCTTCGGACTCGCCTGCCACCTCGGGGTCCTCACCGGGCGCCCCTCCGTCGGCGTCGCCAAGAACCCCTTCGCCTTCGCCTACGAGCCTCCCGGCGACGCCCGCGGCGACACCTCGTCGCTCCTCGCCGACGGGGAGGAGGTGGGCCGCGCCCTGCGGACCCAGGCCGGGGTGAAGCCCGTCTTCGTCTCCGTCGGCCACCGCGTCTCGCTCGCCGCCGCCTGCGCCCACACCCTCCACCTCGCCCCGCGCTACCGCATCCCCGAGACGACCCGGCACGCCGACTCCCTCTGCCGCCGCGCCCTGAAGGAGGCCCTCGGCGACGGCTGAGCCCGACGGTCGTGCCCTGAGCACCGTCGTGCCCCGCGCGCGTGCGTCTGAGTACCTGTACGGATACCGGTCCCGTCGCCCCGACCGGCAGGGTGGGGGCATGACGACTCCCCTCTCCGTGCCCCCGCGTTCCGCCGGGCGCGGCCTCGCCCTCGCGCTCGCCACCGCCGGGATGCTCGCCCTGGCCTGGGTCTGCGCCGTGCTCTACACCGTCGCCGCCTGGGCGCTCGCGTGATCGGGCAGGCGTGGTGCGTCGTCCTGGACTGCCGGGACGCGGGGGAACTCGCCCGCTTCTACCGCCGGTTGGTGGGTGGTGCGGTGGAGCGTCCCGATCCCCGGTGGGCCGTGGGCGACGCCTGTGTCGTGCTGCGCGGCGACGACGGGGCCGTCCTCGTCTTCCAGAGCGTGGCCGACCACCGCCCGCCGGTCTGGGGCGCGCCCGAGCAGCAGTTCCACCTCGACGTGCGGGTCGACGACCTGGACGCGGCCGAGGAGGCCGTCGTCGCGCTCGGTGCGACGCCCCTCGACGGCGGGGGCGCCGACCCGGCCTGGCGCGTCTACGCCGACCCGGCCGGCCACCCCTTCCGGCTCGTCCGGCTCTGAGCCCGGGCCCGGCGCCCCGCCAGGGGGTCGTCGATCAGGCCGCGGTCAGCTCCGGTGCGCCACCCGGAAGCGGATGCCCGCCGCCCGCAGCCGGTCGGTGAGCGCGTCGCCCATCGCCACCGCCGTGGTCACCTGGCCCGCGGTCTTCGGCAGCGGGTCGAAGGCCAGGCAGAGGGCGGACTCGGCCAGCATCTTGGCCGTCTCGTCGTACCCCGGGTCGCCGCCGGACACCTCGGTGAAGACCCGCCGTCCGCCGCCCTCGCCGACGAACCGGACGGAGAACCAGCTGCGGGCGCGCCGCTCGGTCGAAGGGCCCTCGCCCGCCGAGTAACGCTCCATCAGCCAGCCCCGCACGGACGGCAGTTGCGCGGCGGCGACGCTCGCGCCGACGGCGGCCGCGCCGCCGAGGGCCATCGGCAGGGTCTTCACCGAGGCGTAGTGCCGGTAGCGGAAGTCCGGTCCGTACCGCTCCAGCCCGGCGGCCGAGCGCGCCACGATCTGCGGGTCGAGGGTCGGCAGCGGCAGCGCCCAGGTGCCCGTCTCCGTGCTGAACCGCGGCCCGCCCAGCGGCGCGCGGGCCCGGCGGCCCACCAGCCTCGGTTCGTGCAGGTGCCGTTCGCGCGAGGCGCGCAGCATCTCCCGGCCCCGGCCCATCGCGGTGAGGGCGGAGGCGAAGGTGCCGCCGGAGAAGGCGGCCCCGGCCCGGACGAAGCCGTCGACGCGGAGCGGCACGCCCTCCGGGAGCTGCCGGACGGTGAAGTACACGCCCAGGTCGTGCGGGACGGAGTCGAAGCCGCAGGCGTGCACGATCCGGGCGCCGGTCTCCCGGGCCCGCGCGTCGTGCCGGACGTAGGTCCGGTCGACGAACTCGGCCTCGCCGGTGAGGTCCACGCAGTCCGTGCCGGCCTCCGCGCAGGCGGCGACGAGCCCGTCGCCGTACCAGACGTAGGGGCCGACGGTGGTCGCCACGACCCGGGTCGACTCGGCCAGCTCGCGCAGCGAGGCCGCGTCGTCGGCGTCGGCGACGAGGACCGGCAGGTCCGCGCAGTGCGGCCACCGGGCGGCGAGACCGTCGCGCAGGGCGGTCAGCGCCGCCCGGTTGCGGCCCGCCAGCGCCCAGCGGCACTCCGCCGGGGCGTGCTCGGCCAGGTACTCCGCGGTGAGCTCGCCGACGAACCCGGTCGCCCCGAAGAGGACCACGTCGTAGGGCCTCGCCCCGGCCTCCCGCGGCGCGCCGGCCTCGGAGGTCCCGGCCTCCCGCGCCGCGCCGGGTGCCGGAGCCCCGGCCCCGGCCGAGGAGCCGGCCGTTCCGGAGCCGTTCCCGGCCTCCGGTCCCGTGCCGGCCTCGTGTCCGCTGTCCGCCCCTGTGTCCATCGAGCCCCTCGTCTCGGCCGTACCGCGCCGCCGTGCGCGGTTGTCGTCGGCGGAGGATAGCGGAAGTCGACGGCCGCGCAATTTCCAAGCGCTTGCTCGGCCGGGGGGCTTGTGCCGAGTGGAACACGTTCCTAGCATCTCCGGTGTTACATCATTGGTGTCACACACTCCTGGGGGCTCGATGACCACCACGCACACGGCCGGGAACGGCCCGCTCACCGGGGTGCGCGTGGTCGAACTCGCCGGGATCGGCCCCGGTCCCTTCGCCGCCATGGTCCTCGCGGACCTGGGCGCCGACGTCGTGCGCGTCGACCGCCCCGGCGGCCCGGGACTCGGCATCGACCCGGCCCGCGACCTCACCAACCGCAACAAGCGGTCCGTCCTCGTCGACCTCAAGGCCGCGGAGGGCCCGGCCACCGTCCTCGACCTGGTCGAACGCGCCGACGTCCTGATCGAGGGCTACCGCCCCGGCGTCGCCGAGCGCCTCGGCGTCGGCCCCGAGGCGTGCCTCGCCCGCAACCCCCGCCTGGTCTACGGCCGGATGACCGGCTGGGGCCAGGACGGGCCGCTCGCCCACACCGCCGGCCACGACATCGGGTACATCGCCCTCACCGGCGCCCTGGGCATGATCGGCCCCGACCCGGACGGCCCGCCCACGGTCCCGGCGAACCTCGTCGGCGACTACGCCGGCGGCTCCCTCTACCTCGTCATCGGCGTCCTCGCCGCCCTCCGGCACGCCCGCACGCACGGCGAGGGCCAGGTCGTCGACGCCGCCATCGTCGACGGGACCGCGCACCTCACCACCATGATCCACGGCATGCTGGCGGCCGGCGGATGGCAGGACCGCCGGGGCGTCAACCTGCTCGACGGCGGCTGCCCGTTCTACGGCGTCTACGCGACCTCCGACGACGGTCACATGGCCGTCGGCGCCCTGGAGGAGCGGTTCTACGGGGAGTTCGTCCGACTCCTCGGCGTCGAGGAGGCCGCCTCCGCCCGCCACGACCTCGCCCGCTGGCCCGAGCTGCGCGAGGCCGTCGCCACCCGCTTCCGGAGCCGCACCCGCGCGGAGTGGACGGCCGTCTTCGACGGCAGCGACGCCTGCGTCGCCCCCGTCCTCTCCCTGCGCGAGGCGCCGGCCCACCCGCACCTCGCCGCCCGCGCCACCTTCGCCGAGCGGGACGGCATCGCCCAGCCCGCCCCCGCACCCCGCTTCTCCGTCACGCCCGGCACCCTCCGCACGGGCCCCGCCCTGCCCGGTGCCGACACCGCCGAGGTCGCCCGCGACTGGGCCGTACCCGCGCTGGCGACCCCGTCCCAGACCCAGGAGACCGAAGCATGAAGCGTCAGCTCTACACCGCCGACCACGAGGCGTTCCGCGCGGTCGTGCGCACCTTCCTGGAGAAGGAGGTGCTGCCCCACTACGCGCAGTGGGAGAAGGACGGCATCGTCTCCCGCGAGGTCTGGCTCGCCGCCGGACGGCAGGGCCTGCTGGGCATCGCCGTCGACGAGGAGCACGGAGGCGGCGGCAACCCCGACTTCCGCTACGGCGCGGTCCTCGCCGAGGAGTTCACCCGCGCCGGGGCGCCCGGACTGGCCATCGGCCTGCACAACGACATCATCGGCCCGTACCTCACCTCGCTGGGCACCGAGGAGCAGAAGCGGCGCTGGCTGCCCGGATTCTGTTCGGGCGAGACGGTCACGGCGATCGCGATGACGGAGCCGGGGGCGGGTTCGGACCTGCAGGGCATCCGCACGACCGCGGAGGACCGGGGCGACCACTGGGTCCTCAACGGCTCCAAGACCTTCATCTCCAACGGCATCCTCGCCGACCTGGTGGTCGTCGTCGCCCGCACCACCCCGGAGGGCGGCGCCCGCGGCCTGTCCCTGCTCGTGGTGGAGCGGGGCATGGAGGGCTTCGAGCGCGGCCGGAACCTCGACAAGATCGGCCAGAAGGCCCAGGACACCGCCGAGCTGTTCTTCCACGACGTCCGCGTCCCCAAGGAGAACCTCCTCGGCGAGCTCAACGGCGCCTTCCTCCACCTGATGACCAACCTCGCCCAGGAGCGCCTGGCCATCGCCGTCGCCGGCATCGCCTCGGCCGAGCACCTCCTGGAGCTCACCACCACCTACGTCAAGGAGCGCGAGGCGTTCGGCCGGCCGCTCTCCCGGCTCCAGCACGTCCGCTTCGAGATCGCCGAGATGGCCACCGAGTGCGCCGTCACCCGGACCTTCGTCGACCGCTGCATCGAGGAGCACGCCGAGGGCGCGCTGGACGCCGTCCACGCCTCGATGGCCAAGTGGTGGGCGACCGAACTCCAGAAGCGGGTCGCCGACCGCTGCCTCCAACTGCACGGAGGATACGGCTACATGAGCGAATTCCCGGTCGCCCGCGCCTACACGGACGGCCGCATCCAGACCATCTACGGCGGCACCACCGAGATCATGAAGGAGATCATCGGCCGGTCCCTCCTCGGCTGACCTCCCGCCGCCCGCTCCCTCCCACCCTCATCGCGAAAGGCTTTCCGTGAGCACCGAAGCGTACGTGTACGACGCGATCCGCACCCCGCGCGGACGCGGCAAGGCCAACGGCTCCCTGCACGGCACCAAGCCGATCGACCTGGTCGTCGGCCTCATCCGGGAGATCCAGTCCCGCAACCCCGGGCTCGACCCGGCCGCCATCGACGACATCGTCCTCGGCGTCGTCGGCCCCGTCGGCGACCAGGGCTCCGACATCGCCCGGATCGCGGCCATCGCCGCCGGACTGCCGGACACCGTCGCCGGCGTCCAGGAGAACCGCTTCTGCGCCTCGGGCCTCGAAGCGGTCAACATGGCCGCCATGAAGGTCCGCTCCGGCTGGGAGGACCTCGTCCTCGCCGGCGGCGTGGAGTCGATGTCCCGGGTGCCGATGGCCTCCGACGGCGGCGCCTGGTTCGCCGACCCGATGACCAACCTGGAGACCAACTTCGTCCCCCAGGGCATCGGCGCCGACCTCATCGCCACCATCGAGGGCTTCAGCCGCCGCGACGTCGACGAGTACGCCGCCCTCTCCCAGGAGCGCGCCGCCGCCGCCGTCAAGGACGGCCGCTTCGCCCGGTCGATCGTCCCCGTCAAGGACCGCGCCGGACTGACCGTCCTCGACCACGACGAGCACCTGCGCCCCGGCACCACCGCCGACTCCCTCGCCCGCCTCAAGCCCTCCTTCGCCGACATCGGCGAGCTGGGCGGCTTCGACGCGGTCGCGCTGCAGAAGTACCACTGGATCGAGGAGATCGACCACGTCCACCACGCCGGCAACTCCTCCGGCATCGTCGACGGCGCCTCCCTCGTCGCCATCGGCTCCCGGGCGGTCGGCGAGCGGTACGGCCTGACCCCGCGCGCCCGGATCGTCTCGGCCGCCGTCTCCGGCTCCGAGCCGACCATCATGCTCACCGGTCCCGCCCCGGCCACCCGCAAGGCCCTCGACAAGGCCGGCCTCACCATCGACGACATCGACCTCATCGAGATCAACGAGGCGTTCGCCGCCGTCGTCCTGCGCTTCGTCAAGGACATGGGCACCACCCTGGACAAGGTCAACGTCAACGGCGGCGCCATCGCGCTCGGCCACCCGCTCGGCGCCACCGGCGCGATGATCCTCGGCACCCTCGTCGACGAGCTGGAGCGCCAGGACAAGCGCTACGGCCTCGCCACCCTGTGCGTGGGCGGCGGCATGGGCATCGCCACCGTCATCGAGCGCGTCTGACCGTCCCGTCCGCAACCCTCTTACGGAGAAGCAGAGCCATGAGCGAGAGCACCACCATCCGCTGGGAGCAGGACGCGACCGGGATCGTCACCCTCGTCCTCGACGACCCCGACCAGTCCGCCAACACCATGAACCGGGCCTTCCGGGCCTCCGTCACGGCGATCGCCGACCGCGTGGAGGCCGAGAAGGACTCCATCCGCGGCATCATCTACACCTCCGCCAAGAAGACCTTCTTCGCCGGCGGCGACCTCAAGGACATGATCAAGGCGGGTCCCGAGCACGCCCGGGACATCTTCGACTCCGCGATGGAGATGAAGAACGCCCTGCGCCGCATCGAGACCCTCGGCAAGCCCGTCGTCGCCGCGATCAACGGCGCCGCGCTCGGCGGAGGGTACGAGATCGCGCTCGCCTCCCACCACCGGATCGCCCTCGACGCCCCCGGCTCCAAGATCGGCCTGCCCGAGGTCACCCTGGGCCTGCTGCCGGGCGGCGGCGGCGTCACCCGCACCGTCCGCCTCATGGGCATCACCGACGCCCTGCTCAAGGTGCTGCTCCAGGGCACCCAGTACAACCCGCGGCGCGCCCTGGACAGCGGTCTCGTCCACGAACTGGCCGCCACCCCCGAGGAGATGATGGCCAAGGCCATCGCCTTCATCGACGCCAACCCCGAGTCCCGCCAGCCCTGGGACGTCCCCGGCCACCGCATCCCCGGCGGCACCCCGTCGCACCCGAAGTTCGCCGCCAACCTCCCGGCCTTCCCGGCCAACCTGCGCAAGCAGCTGGCCGGCGCGCCCTACCCGGCGCCCCGCGCGATCATGGCCGCCGCCGTCGAGGGCTCCCAGGTCGACTTCGAGACCGCGCTGACCATCGAGTCCCGCTACTTCACCGAGCTGGTCACCGGCCAGACCGCGAAGAACATGATCCAGGCGTTCTTCTTCGACCTCCAGGCCGTCAACTCCGGCGCCAGCCGCCCGAAGGACGTGGCCAGGCGCCAGGTCCGCAAGGTCGCCGTCCTCGGCGCCGGCATGATGGGCGCCGGCATCGCGTACTCCTGCGCCCGCGCCGGCATCGAGGTCGTGCTCAAGGACGTCTCCGCCGAGTCCGCCGCGAAGGGCAAGGCGTACTCCGAGAAGCTCTGCGCCAAGGCCGTCTCCCGCGGCCGCACCACGCAGGAGAAGGCCGACGCCCTCCTCGCCCGCATCACCCCGACCGGCGACGTCGCCGACCTGGCGGGCTGCGACGCGGTCATCGAGGCGGTCTTCGAGGACACCGCGCTCAAGCACAAGGTGTTCCAGGAGATCCAGCACGTCGTCGAGCCCGACGCGCTGCTCTGCTCCAACACCTCCACCCTGCCGATCTCCGTCCTGGCCGAGGGCGTGGAGCGTCAGGGCGACTTCATCGGCCTGCACTTCTTCTCGCCGGTCGACAAGATGCCGCTCGTCGAGATCATCAAGGGCGAGCACACCGGCGACGAGGCCCTGGCCCGCGCCTTCGACCTGGTCCGCCAGATCGCCAAGACCCCGATCGTCGTCAACGACTCGCGCGGCTTCTTCACCTCCCGCGTGATCGGCCACTTCATCGACGAGGGCGTGGCGATGGTCGGCGAGGGCATCGAGCCCGCGTCGGTCGAGCAGGCCGCCGCCCAGGCCGGCTACCCGGCCAAGGTCCTCTCCCTCATGGACGAGCTGACCCTCACCCTGCCGCGGAAGATCCGCAACGAGACCCGGCGCGCGATCGAGGAGGCCGGCGGCGTCTGGGTCACCCACCCGGGCGAGGCCGTCATCGACCGGATGGTCGACGAGTTCGGCCGCCCCGGCCGCAGCGGCGGCGCCGGGTTCTACGAGTACGGCGAGGACGGCAGGCGCGGCAAGCTCTGGCCCGGCCTGCGCGAGCACTTCGCCAAGCCCGGCCACGAGATCCCGTTCCGGGACATGCAGGAGCGGATGCTCTTCGCCGAGGCCCTCGACACCGTCCGCCTCCTGGAGGAGGGCGTCCTGACCTCGGTCGCCGACGCCAACATCGGCTCCATCATGGGCATCGGCTTCCCCGCGTGGACCGGCGGCATCCTCCAGTACGTCAACGGGTACGAGGGCGGCGTCGCCGGCTTCGTCGCCCGCGCCCGCGAACTGGCGGAGACCTACGGCGAGCGCTTCACCCCGCCGGCCCTCCTCGTCGAGAAGGCCGAGCGGGGCGAGACCTTCCACGACTGACCGGTCACGGACTCCGGAACGCCGTCCGCAGCTCCTCGCTCAGCGAGCGCTGGAAGGCCGTGAGGAGGGCCTGGACCACCATCGGCTGCATGTGGGCCGAGAGCGACCTCATCGCGCTCAGGTGGTCCGGGTCCTCCCCGCTCTCCCGGTACGGGCTCCACACCTCGTCCCGGAAGAGCCGGGAGAGCTCCTGCGCGGCGGCGCGCGCGTGCTCCAGGAGCACCGTCCGCGAGGCGAGGATCGTCTCGTGCTCGATGGGCACGTCGAGCATCTCCACCCCGAGGCGCAGCAGCGAACCGTCCAGCCGGAAGGTGTCGCTGTCGTCCGTCCGGTCGAGGACGCCCATCGCGGCCAGCCGCTCGACGTCCCGCCCGGTCAGCTCCCGGCCGGCGCGCCGCTCCAGCTCCCGCCGCGTGATCGTCTCCGCGGACTCGGGCGCCCACGACGCCACCAGCGCCCGGTGCACGGCCAGGTCCTGCGCGCTGAGGTCCGGCGGCAGCTGTTCCAGGTAGCGCTCGATCGCCGCCAGCGTCATCCCCTGCCGCTGCAGCTCCTCGATCAGCGCCAGCCGCGACAGGTGCCCGGGACCGTAGTGCCCGACCCGCCGGGCCCCGATCACCGGCGGCGCCAGCAGCCCGCGCGTCCCGTAGAAACGGACCGTCCGCACGGTCACGCCGGCCCGTGCCGCCAGCTCGTCCACCGTGTAGCGGGGCTCGTCCTCCCCCTCGCCTCCCACGCCCATCCGAGCCGCCTCGCTTCCCCGCACCACGGACCCGCCGGTCCGGGTCGCTTGAACAGTATTGCTGTCTCACCAGCCCTGTAAAAGAGTGGCGGCACTGTCGGTGGTCACCCGTAGCGTGATCGTCATGAACGCGATCCGATACGTCCAGGGGGACGCGACCTCGCCGCAGGCCAAGGGCGTCAAGATCATCGCGCACGTCTGCAACGACCGCGGGGGCTGGGGCCGGGGCTTCGTCCTCGCCCTCTCGCGTCGCTGGCCGCAGCCCGAGGCGGAGTACCGGCGGTGGCACCGCGACCGCGCGCGCAACGACTTCGGGCTGGGCGCCGCGCAGTTCGTCCGGGTGGAACCGTACGTCTGGGTGGCGAACCTGGTGGGGCAGCACGGGACGCGCACCGCGCGGAGCACCGGCGCCCCCGTGCGGTACGAGGCGATCGACGCGGCCCTGGTGCCGCTCGCGGACCGGGCGCTCGCGCTGGGCGCCTCCGTGCACGTGCCCCGCATCGGCTGCGGCCTGGCGGGCGGTTCCTGGGACCGGGTCGAGCCGCTGGTCGTCGGGCGTCTGGCGGACCGGGGGATACCGGTCACGGTGTACGACTTCGGAGCGTAAGGGGCGGGGGGCCGGGGTGCGGCGGGACTGCCGTGGGCCGACGGCTAGAGTCGGCCGCTGTTCGCATCAGGGGGAGTCGGGACGGGGGAGCGGGATGTACGCGCAACTGAGGGAGACGGCCACGGAATTGGCCGGTGTCCTGTGGCGGGAGCACACGGTGTACCGGGAGCGCGGCGGTGGGGTGGTCATCCGCGGGGAGCACGTCCGGCGGTGGATCAGTCTGGCGCCGACCGGTGGCAAGGACCGGGCGCTGCTGAGGGCGGGACGCCTCCTGGACGGAGGGACGACGGCGCCGGCGCGGACGGAGGTGGTCGTCGACCTGACGGCCGGGACGGCGGAACTGGCGACGGTCTGCCGGCGGCTGCTGGCCGACGTCGCTGCGGCCGCCGAGCCGGCGCGGGTCCCGGCGGGCGCCGGGAAGCGCGCGAAGGGGAGCCGGCCGAAGCCGGGGCGGTCGGCGGGTGCCGGCCGCCCCGGCCGCCGCCCCCGCGGGGAGCGGCACACGAGCGCGGGATCCTGGTTCGTCCTGCTCTGCGTCGTCGCGGTGCTCGGCGCCTGGCTCTACGGCGTCTTCGGCGGCACCGGGGTCTGAGCCGCGGCTCAGAAGCCGGTGACCGGGTAGTGGTCGCTGAGGTTGGTGTAGGTGTAGCTCGTGCCCCAGCTGGAGACCGTCCACGGGGCGCTCTGCTCCAGGACCACGTGGTTGGTCCAGCCGGCGGGGCGGGCGTTGCCGGCGCGGTAGAGGACGTAGTCCAGGTCCTCGCGCGGGTCGTCCGGGTAGCGCTCGGAGGCGATCGAGTTCAGGTCCGTGTCGAAGGAGTACGGGTGGCCGGTGCGGGCGTCGGCGCCCGCCAGGCCCGCGTCGGCGAGCATCGTGCCGTACTCGGGGGTGTGGGAGTCGACGTTCATGTCGCCGGCGACGACGACCTGCTCGTTCGCCGGGATGTTCTTCGCGTCGAGGAAGGCGTCGATCGCCTTGAACTGGCGGCTGCGCATCTGCGCCGCCTCGCCCGCCGAGCAGCCCGGGTCGGTGGACTGGGCGTGGGTGCCGACGACGTGGACCCGGCTGCCGTTCACGTCGAGCACGGTGTACGCGAAGCCCTTGTTCGACCACCAGTCGGCGCCGCAGGCGTCCTTGTAGACGTACTGCTCCTTGCGGACGATCGGCCACTTGCTGAGGATCGTCACGCCGCCGTCCTCGGGAGTGGTCGCCGAGTAGGAGCCGCCGGTGGCGTCCCAGCCGCTCTTGCTGCGGCCGACGACGGGGGTCTGGTGGGGGTACCGGGCGGCGGCGTTCGCCTTGAGGGCGTCGGAGGCGGAGTTGTCGAAGGCTTCCTGGAGCACGACGACGTCCTGCCCCTGGAAGAAGGGGGCGGCGGGGATCGCCTTGGCCCGGTGGTCCTGCCCCCAGTTCGGGTAGAGCGTCTTGGAGAACAGGAACGTGTTGTACGTGAGGACCTTCAGCCGCGGTGCCTCGGCGGCGCCGGCCGCGGGGGACGCGGACGCGGCGGGGGCGGCGGCCGCCAGGGCGGCCGCGGCGAGCACGAGGGAAAGGGCGGCGCCGGGGGCGCGGCGGAACGCGGCGAGCGACACATGAACTCCCATGGAGAGGTGGGGGGTTGGACTGGCGCCGCACATACAATCAGCCGTGGTTACCTTCCGGTAGCCTTTGGGTGCCGGGAATCTTGCCGAGCAGGCACGATCACGCCAACTCTCGGTCCGGTGTCTGAATTGTCCTTATTTGAACCAGGTAGAATGCGCGCATGACCCTCGCGAACTCCACAGTCTTCAAGATGGACCTCGGTCCGCTCAACCCGGTCTGGGCCGAGCTCATCCTCGGCCTGGTGTTGTTCGGGATCACGTTCCTCATCATGGCGAAGGCCATCCTGCCCAAGATCAAGCGCACGCTCGACGAGCGTGAGGACGCCATCGACGGCGGCACCGACCGCGCCGACGACCTGCGCGCCGAGGCCGCGCGGATCCGCGCCCAGTACGAGGCGGAGCTCGCCGAGGCCCGCCACGAGGCCGCCCGCATCCGCTCCAAGGCCACCGAGGAGGGCTCGGCCGCCATCGCCGCCGCCCGCGCCGAGGGCAACGCCGAGCGCGACGCGATCGTCGCCGCCGGCGCCGAGAAGATCGCCACCGAGCGCGCCGCCGCCGAGCGCGAGCTCACCGCGGACGTCGACGCCTGGGCCCACTCCCTGGCCGCCCGCATCGTCGGCGAGCCGGTCGGCGCCGACCGCGGCTGACCCGCGACCGTCGCAGAGGGGCCGTCGCCCGGGTAATGAGCCCGGGAGGCGGCCCCTTCGCCGTGGGCGGCACCCGGCACGAGGGGGTGGCAGCCTGGAACAGTGGAGGAGAAGACCATGCCGCGTGGGACCAGCCCCGACCGGACCCCCGCCGACGACCCCGTCCCGCCGCCCGTCGGCGGCGTGCTGTGGACCGTCGCCGGTGACGTCCGGGCGCTCCTGATGCTGCCCGCCGCACTCACCCTGCAGGTCGCCCACCCCGCGATCGGCGCCGGCGTCGACGATCACTCCGTCTTCCGGACCGACCCCTGGGGCCGCGGCGAACGCTCCCTGCGCTCGCTCCAGCTGTGGATCTACGGCGGCGAGGAGGCCGCCCGCGAGGGCCGCCGGCTCCGCGAGCTGCACCGGACCATCCAGGGCACCGACGCCCACGGCCGCCGCTACCACGCCCTCACCCCGGCCTACTACTCCTGGGTCCACGCCACCGGCTTCCCGATCTACCGGCACGGGCTCCGCCTCCTCGTCCGCCCCCTCACCGAGGCGCAGGAGCGGCAGCTGTACGCCGAGTGGCTCCGGGTCGGCCGCGTCCTCGGCATCCACGACCGGGACATGCCGCAGACCGTCGAGGAGTTCTGGCCGTACTACCGGAAGGTCCTCGCCGACGAGATCGAGGCCACCGCCGTCGTCCGGGAGCTCCTCGACACCGACCTGCCGCTGCCCGCCCCGGACCGGGGCCCGCTGCCCGTGCGGCTCGCGCTCCGGCTCCTCTGGCCCGTGCTGCGCCGCCCCTTCCTGCGGCTGCGGGCCTTCCTGACCGTCGGCATGATGCCGCCGGACGCCCGGGAGGCCATCGGCCTGGAGTGGACCGACGCGCAGGAACGCTCCCTGCGGCGCTTCGCCCGGGTCGTCCGGGCCGTGGTCCCCGTCCTGCCCGAGCGGCTCCGCTATCTGCCGATGGCCCGGAAGGCCCGCGAGGCCGCCCGCCGCGCCGGGCGCTGACGGGCGGCCCGCTCACGGCCCCGCTCAGCGGCCGCCGTGCTCGTGGATCGTGTTCGTCGCCGCGATCTTCTTCCACGACTTCGGCTGGACGGGCTTCCCGGCCCGGGTGGCCTTCCCGACGCGTGCGGCCGTGCCCGGCGCCGCGGCGGCGGAGGGTGCGGCGGCGCCCGCCGCGGACGCCGCCGGCGCGGCCGGCTTCACCGGCTGGTAGAGCCAGGTGTCGAAGAGGCCGGCCAGCGGCTTGCCGGAGACCCGCTCCGCGTACTTCACGAAGTCGGCCACCCGCGCGTTGCCGTAGGCGAACTCCTGGGGCCAGCCCTTCAGGATCGCGAAGAAGTCCTCGTCGCCGACCTCGTCGCGCAGCGCCTGGAGGGCGAGCGCGCCCCGGTCGTAGACGGCACCGTGGAACTGGTTCTCCGCGCCCGGGTCACCCGGCTTGACCGTCCAGAACGGGTCCCCGGCCGGCCGGGAGGCGTACACGTAGTCCGCCAGCTCCCGCGCCGTGCCCTCGCCCTCCTTCTCCGACCAGAGCCACTGGCTGTAGCGGGCGAAACCCTCGTTGATCCAGATGTCCTTCCAGTCGCGGACGGAGACGCTGTCCCCGTACCACTGGTGCGCCAGCTCGTGGACGACCACCGACACGTTCGAGCCGCCCGCGAACTGCCGGGGGCTGTAGAACGGCCGGGTCTGCGTCTCCAGCGCGAAGCCGCTGGTCACGTTCGGCACGTAGCCGCCGAGGGAGTTGAAGGGGTACGGGCCGAAGACCGACTCCAGCCACTCGGCGACCTCGGTGGTGCGCTCGACCGAGGCGCGCGCCGCACCCGCGTTGGCGCCGAGGTCCTTGCTGTAGGCGTTGAGGACCGGCAGCCCGTTCGCCGTCCGGTCGGTCGTGATGTCGAAGCGGCCGACGGCCAGCGTGGCCAGATACGTCGCCTGCGGCTTGTCGGACCGCCAGTTGTAGCGGGTCCGGCCCAGCCGCGAGGACTGCGACTGCAGGACGCCGTTGCTGATGGCCTGGTGGCCGTCCGGCACCGAGACGGAGACGTCGAAGGTCGCCTTGTCCAGGGGATGGTCGTTGGACGGGAACCACCACGCGGCCGAGTCCGGCTCCTGCGCGGCGACACCGCCGTCCGGGGTGCGGGCCCAGGCCGACCAGCCGTCGACCGTGAACGCGGAGGGCTTGCCGGCGTAGCGGACGACCACCGTGACCGGTGTGTTCCGCGGCAGCGGGGCGGCCGGCGTGACCTCCAGCTCGTGGTCGCCGGAAGCGGTGAACTGCGCGGTCCTGCCGTTGACCCGGACCTCGGACACCCTCAGGCCGAGGTCGAGGTTGAACCGGGACAGGTCCTGCCGGGTGGTGGCGAGGATCGTCGCCGTGCCCTCCAGCAGGTCCGTCGCGGGCTGGTACGTCAGGCGCAGGTCGTAGTGGGAGACGTCGTAGCCCCCGTTGCCGCTGGTGGGGTAGTAGGAGTCGCCGATGCCCGGGGCACCGGGGACGAAGTCGGCCGCCGATGCCGGGATCGCCAGCAGCAGGGAGGCCGCGAGGGCGCTCGGAACGATGATTCTGCGGTGCACGGGTGCTCCAAGTCGTAAGAAACGTACGACGCGTGGGTGGGCGCCGGTCCTTGTCCCCGACCCTAGGAAGGGTCCCCACGCACCGTCACGCTCCCGGGACCCCCCGTCACACGATCGCCATTCGGCCGACATGAACCCTCCGCCACCCGAATCCCGCTGGTTTCCCTCCGGCGCTCTTTTGCACGGGAGTTGACCGGGGTACGTTCCGGCCCATGCCGATGCGAAAGCGGAGAACCCGCGGAGCCCGACGGTCGTACGGACCCCTCGTGGCCGCGGCCACGGCCGCCCTGTTCGCGACCCTGGTCACCCCGGCCGGCGCGCGGCCGGCCGCCGTCGCCCCGACGGCGCAGCCCGGACCGGCCGTGCCGGACGCGGGCCGCGAGTCCCGCCCCCTCTACTCCTACGCCGACGCGGTCCGCGAGTCCGTCTGGGTCGACACCGGACTCGACGGGGACGGGGACGGCCGCCCCGACCGGGTCGCCGTCGACATCGTCCGCCCCCGTGAGGCCGCCGCGACCGGCCGCAGGGTCCCGGTCATCATGGACGCCAGTCCGTACTACGCCTGCTGCGGACGCGGCAACGAGGGGCAGAAGAAGACGTACGACGCGGACGGCCGCCCCGTGCAGCTCCCGCTCTTCTACGACAACTTCTTCGTCCCGCGCGGCTACGCCTTCGCCGCCGTCGACCTCGCGGGCACCGGCCGCTCCGACGGCTGCGACGACGTCGGCGGCCGTTCCGACGTCCAGTCCGCCAAGGCCGTCGTCGACTGGCTCAACGGCCGCGCCCGCGGCTACACGACCCGCACCGGCACGACCCCCGCCCGCGCCGCCGGCTGGAGCACCGGCGACGTCGGCATGATCGGCAAGAGCTGGGACGGCACCATCGCCAACGGCGTCGCCGCCACGGGGGTGGAAGGGCTCAGGACGATCGTGCCGATCGGCGCGATCTCCTCCTGGTACGACTACTTCCACTCCCAGGGCGCCCCGCTCTACTACGCCAGCCCGAGCTGGCTCTCCGAATACGTCAACAGCCCCGAGGCGATGGCCCGTTGCGGCGCCGTCCAGGACCGGATCACCGCCGGCACCCCCTACAGCGGCGACCGGACCCCGGCCTGGACCGAGCGCGACCACGTGAAGGACGCCGGCAAGGTCCGGGCGAGCGTCTTCGTCGTCCACGGGCAGCAGGACCTCAACGTCCGCGCCAACCAGTTCGGCCAGTGGTGGGACGCGCTCGGCGCGCACGGCGTCGAGCGGAAGATCTGGCTCTCGCAGACCGGCCACGTCGACCCGTTCGACTTCCGCCGTGCCGACTGGGTCCGCACCCTGCACCGCTGGTTCGACCACTACCTGCTCGGCTACGACAACGGCATCGACCGCGAACCGGTCGCCGACATCGAGCGCGCCCCGGACCGCTGGACCACCGACCGCCAGTGGCCGCCCCGGACGACGGCCGCCACCACCCTGCGGCCCGCGCCCGGCGCCGCCGCCGGTCCAGGGGTCCTCGGCCGCGCCCCCGCCGCCCCCGGATCCACCGCGACCCTCACCGACGACCCGGGCCTCGGCGAACTGGACTGGGCGGCCCGGATCGACGCCGCGACACCGGAGAAGGCCGGCTTCGTCACCCGACCGCTCGCCCGCGACCTGCGGATCTCCGGCTCCTCGACGGTGACGGTGACCGCCACCCCGACCACCGCCACCGCGCACCTCTCCGCCGTCCTCGTCGACCTCGGCCCCGACACGATCCGCGACTACGGGGCGACGGGCGAGGGCATCACCACCCTCGACACGCGCACCTGCTGGGGCGCGAGCACCCCCGGCGACAGCGCCTGCTTCAAGGAGACAGCGGCCCGCACCGCGGACGTCGGATTCACCGTCGTCAGCCGCGGCTGGGCCGACCTCGGCACCTGGGCCGACCCGGGCCGGGAACGCCCGCTGACCCCCGGCACGGCGTACACCCTCACCCTCCGCCTCGCCGCCGCCGACCACGTCGTCCCGGCCGGACACCGCCTCGCCCTGATCGTCGGCGGCACCGACAAGGACCTGCTCGACCCGCCGTCCACGACTCCCACCCTCACCCTGGACCTCGCCCGTACCTGGGCGCGGCTGCCGCTCGTCGGCGGCGCGGGCGCGTTCGCCCGGGCCACCTCGGGACCGGCCCCGGCCGTGGCGTCGCCGCCCGCGGCCGCACCCTCCCTGAGCGGCGCCGTCCCCCCGGCCGCCGTCGCCGGACCGCGGCTGCCCGGACCGGGGGCGGGCCGATGAGGCTCCGCGGCGGATACCGCAGTTCGCGGCGCGCCCTCGCCCTCGTGGCGGGGGCCGCCGCCCTCGGGCTGCCGCTCGTGACCGTGCCGGCCAAGGCGGCGGCCGGCGGGGCCCCCGCGGCGCCGCCGCGGACCGGGTTCGAGACCAGCCGGGGCGCCCGCTGGACGGGGGAGGCCGAGGAGCGGGACTTCCTCGCGGCCGTCGACCGGGCGAGCGACCGGGTCTCGCTGCGCGTCATCGGGACGACCGCGCAGGGCCGCCCCCTCCGCCTCGCCACCCTCGGCACCGCCCGCGGCGGCCCCACCGTGCTGCTCGTCTGCAGCCAGCACGGTGACGAACCCGCCGGCCGCGAGGCGTGTCTGAGCACCGTGCGCGACCTCGCGTTCGCCCGGGACGAGGAGACCCGTGACCTCCTGGCGCGTACGACCGTCCTCGTGGTCCCCACGGCCAACCCCGACGGCCGCGCGGCCGACACCCGGGGCAACGGCGACGGGGTCGACGTCAACCGGGACCACATCGCGCTGCGCACCGCCGAGGCGCGGGCCGTCGCCGCCGTCATCCGCGACCGGCGCCCCGAACTCGTCTACGACCTGCACGAGTACGGTGCCACCCCCCGCTACTACGACAAGGACCTGCTCGCCCTCTGGCCCCGCAGCCTCGACGTGTCCCCGCGGGTCCACGACGAGTCCCGGACGCTCTCGGAGTCGTACGTCCGGCCCACCGCGGGACTCGCCGGGTACAGCAGCGGCATCTACGGCATCTGGACCGACCCCGTCACCGGCGAGCCGGTCCGGCAGGTCGCGGGGGACGGCCAGGAGCGGATCCTGCGCAACACGGCCGGCATCAAGCACGCGGTCGGCCTGCTCGTCGAGACCCGGGTCGACGCCCTCGACGACGCCGAGCAGCAGGACTCGGCCCGTAACCACCGGCGGCGCGTCGCCACCCAGCACGCGGCCCTCAAGGGTGCCTTCGCCTACGTGAAGGAGCGGCGTGGCCCGCTCGCCGCGGCCACCTCCGTGGCCCGGCTCGCCGGCTACGCCGACCGGGGGCCCGTCTTCCTCGGCGGCGCCGACAACGACCCGCCCGAGCCCGCCGAGATCCTGGCCGACCCGCCGTGCGGCTACCGGCTGGACGCCGCCCAGTACGCCGAGGTCGGAGACGAGCTCGCGCTGCACGGAATCACCGTCCGACCGGACGGCACAGGGGTGTTCGTCCCGCTGAGGCAGTCCGGACGGGCCCTCGTCCCGCTCCTCCTCGACGGCCGTTCGACCTATCACCTCGTCAGTGGGAGTCCTGTGGAGAGGTGTTGACGATCAGGTGCCCACGGCGGGCGTGGCCCGATTCCGTCGTTTGCCGAGGTAAAGTTACCTGCTGGTACTGACCATGCCTCGAACGGGTGTCCCGCACCCCGGAGTTGGAGAACCACCATGCACCACATCAAGCCCGCCCGCCGTGCCCTGACGGCCCTGCTCGCCACGACGCTGCTCGCCGGGGGCGTGCTGCTCGGCCAGACCGTGACCGCCGGACCGGCGGCGGCCGGCACCATCACCTGCAACGTCTCCAAGCTGCGCGCCGACGCCCACAAGGAGCGCGCCCGCGCCGCCCAGCTCAAGCGCCTCGGTGCCGACGGCGAGGCCCGCAAGGCCCTCGCCAAGGCCGACGCCCTGGAGCGTCGCGCCCGCCAGTGCGCGGACGCCGACAACAACAGCAAGCCGCCGCTCTGGAAGTAGCCCGAGCCGCCCGCGCGTCGGTCGCCCGCAGCACGGGCGACCGCCGCGCGGTCACTCCGCCGGCGTTCCCCCGGCGACCAGCTCCGCCGCGCGCTCCGCGCACCCCCAGGCCACGGTCACCCCGGCGCCCCCGTGCCCGTAGTGGTGCACCAGCCGGCCGCCGCCCGGCAGCGGCACCGCCTCGATCCGCACCCCGCCCGCCCGCGCCGGCCGCAGCCCCACCCGGTGGCCGAGGACCCGCGCACCCGCGATCTCCGGCCTGACCCGCGCGCAGCGCGCCACGATCGCCGCCGCCGTCGCCGGATCGGGTGCGAGCCGCTCGTCGTCCTCCTCGGCCGTCCCGCCCAGGATCAGCCGCCCCGGCTGCGGGAAGAAGTAGGTCGTCTCGCTCGACCCGGCGTCGGCCGCCGTGAACCACTCCTCGACCCCCGGGTTCTCCACGAGCACCAACTGCCCCCGCACCGGCCGCAGCGCGGGATCCGGCACGAGCTCCCGCGCCGCGCCCCCGGTGCAGTCCACGACCACCCGGGCCGCCGCGGCCGCCTCCTCGAAACCGCTCACCGCCCGCCGCTCGAACACCCCGCCCGCGGCCTCGAACCGTCCCCGCAGCCACGCCAGATGGACCGGCATGTCGATCAGCGGAAGCCTCGCCGCCAGCCCCACGGCGTACGGCCCCGGCACCTCCTCCGGGGAGAGCTGCCGCAGGCCCGGCACCCGCCGCGCCCACGGGCCGAGGCCGCCCAGGGGCGTGTCCGCGTGGACACCCGGCACCAGCCGCACCCCCGTCCGCACCGGATCGGCCGCCAACTCCTCGTACACCCGCAGCGAGACGAGCGCCCAGTCGCCCGCATCGGCCGCCGGTTCCACGCGGTACGGCCACCACAGCGCGCCGGCCACGGCGGAGGTCGTCGCCGTGACGTCGTCGCGCGACCAGAGCCGTACCCGGAGCCCCCGCTCCGCCAGCGTCAGCGCCGTCGTCAGCCCGATGACCCCGCCGCCCACCACGATCACATCGCTCTCCATGGCCCGGACCGTACCGGGACCGGGACATTTCCGGGACGGCGCGGCCACGGATGACGGAAATACTCGGGACATGCCCGCCCCGCACTCCTCCCTCGACCTCGCCGGTTCCGTCCGTCCGGGCGCCGGCCCCGCCCCGCACCGCGACTTCCTCGTGGACGGCCGGGCGCTCCTCCACCGGCTCGACGAGGTCGACGGCGTCGACGCCGTCTCGCCGCTCGCGGCGGACCTCCCGCCGACCGTCCGGGCCCGGGACGTCCGCGGCCTCCTCGCGGCCGACGGGAGCCGCAGGGTGATCCACTCCTGCCCGGAGTGCGACGACCCCGGCTGCGGAGCCGTCACGGCCGTCGTCGAGAGGGCCGGTGAGGACGTCGTGTGGCGTGACCTCGCCTGGCAGACCGGACCCTCCGTGGACCCGGAGAGGGACGTCTACCCGGGCGTCGGCCCGTTCCGCTTCCGGGGCGCCGCCTACCGGGCGGTGCTCCACCGGATGCTCGGGGAGGCGGCCGAAGGGCCCGCGGACCTCCGCCCGGGCGGACCGGGCGGCCCGGGCCTCCCGGGCGGAGCCGCCGGGCCGGGCGAGGCCGGACGGGCGACGACCCCTCGGGCGGCGTGACCGCGCGGAGGGCCCCGTAGGATTCATCCCCTGATGACTGCAACCCTCGTCGCCAAGGACCTCGCCGCCGGCCACGGCGAACGCACCCTCTTCGCCGGGCTCGACCTGGTCGTCGCCCCCGGCGACGTCATCGGCCTCGTCGGCGTCAACGGCGCCGGCAAGTCGACGCTGCTGCGGCTGCTCGCCGGACTGGACACCCCGGAGGAGGGGGAGCTGCGGCTCTCCCCGCCCACCGCGGCCGTCGGCCACCTCCCGCAGGAGCCGGAGCGGCGCACCGGCGAGACCGTGCGCGAGTTCCTCGCCCGGCGCACCGGCGTCGCCGCCGCCCAGACCGCCATGGACGAGGCGACCCAGGGCCTCGTCGACGGCACCCCGGGCGCCGACGACGCGTACTCCGTCACCCTGGAGCGCTGGCTGAACCTCGGCGGCGCCGACCTCGACGAGCGTGCGGACGAGGTCGCTGACTCCCTCGGCCTCACCGTCGGCCTCGACCAGCCCATGACCTCCCTCTCCGGCGGTCAGGCGGCCCGCGCCGGCCTCGCCTCGCTCCTCCTCTCGCGCTACGACGTCTTCCTGCTCGACGAGCCCACCAACGACCTGGACCTCGACGGCCTGGAGCGGCTGGAGGCGTTCGTGAAGGGGCTGCGCGCCGGGACGGTCGTCATCAGCCACGACCGCGAGTTCCTCACCCGCACCGTCACCAAGGTCCTCGAACTCGACCTGGCCCAGCAGCAGATCACCCTCTACGGCGGCGGCTACGACGCCTACCTCGACGAGCGGGACACCGCCCGGCGCCACGCGCGCGAGGACTACGAGGAGTACGCGGGCAAGAAGGCCGCCCTGGAGGCGCGCGGCCACATGCAGCGCTCCTGGATGACGCAGGGCGTCAAGAACGCCCGCCGCAAGGCCACCGACGGCGACAAGCTCGGCCGGAACGCCCGCAGCGAGGCCAGCGAGAAGCAGGCCGCCAAGGCCCGCCAGACCCAGCGCATGATCGAGCGCCTCGACGTCGTCGACGAGCCCCGCAAGGAGTGGGAGCTGCGCATGGAGATCGCCCCGGCGCCGCGCTCCGGCTCCGTCGTGGCGACCCTCCGGGAGGCCGAGGTCCGCCGCGGCGACTTCTCCTTCGGGCCCGTCACCCTCCAGATCGACTGGGCCGACCGCGTCGCGGTCACGGGAGCCAACGGCGCCGGCAAGTCGACCCTGCTCGCCGCCCTGCTCGGCCGGCTCCCGCTGGACTCCGGCGACACCGTGCTCGGCTCGGGCGTCGTCGTCGGCGAGGTCGACCAGGCCCGCAGGCTCTTCCACGGCACGGAGACGCTCCTGGAGGCGTTCTGCGCGGCCGTGCCCGACACCGAGCCCGCCGAGGTCAGGACGCTGCTCGCCAAGTTCGGCCTCAAGGCGGAGCACGTGCTGCGCCCGGCGACCACGCTCTCCCCGGGCGAGCGCACCCGCGCGGCGCTCGCCCTCCTCCAGGGCCGGGGCGTCAACCTGCTCGTCCTCGACGAGCCGACCAACCACCTCGACCTGGCCGCCATCGAGCAGCTGGAGTCGGCCCTCGACTCCTACACCGGCACCCTGCTCCTCGTCACCCACGACCGGCGCATGCTCGACGCGGTCCGCACCACCCGCCGCATCGAGGTCGCCGGCGGCAAGGTCACCGAACTCTGATGACCGTCTCCTTCGGCTGGGGGCCCGTCGAGGCACGGGCCCTCGCCCCGGCGGCCGCCTGCGTGGTCGTCGTCGACGTGCTGTCGTTCACCACCGCGGTCGGCGTCGCCGTCGAGGCCGGCACGGCCGTCCACCCCTACCGGTGGCGCGACGCCACGGCCGCCGCCCACGCCGACCGCGTCGGGGCGACCCTCGCCGTCGGCCGCCGCGAGGCCACCCCCGAGCACCCCTGGTCGCTCTCCCCGGCCGCGCTGCGGGCCGCCCCGGCCCCCGCCCGACTGGTCCTGCCGTCCCCGAACGGCTCCACGATCGCGGCGGAGGCCGGCGGGGCGACCGTCGTCGCCGCCTCCCTGCGCAACCGCACCGCCGTCGCCCGCTGGCTCACCGACCGCGGGTACGGCACGGCCGAGCGCCCCCTGGCCGTCATCGCCTCCGGCGAGCGGTGGCCCGACGGCTCCCTGCGCCCGGCGCTGGAGGACCTGTTGGGCGCGGGAGCGGTACTCGCCGCCCTGGCGGGCAGGGGCACCCCGACCCCCGAGGCGACGGCCGCGGCCACGCTGTGGTCGGCGACCGAGGACCCGGTCGCCGCCTTGCACGGCTGCGACTCGGGCCGTGAACTGTACGCGTACGGCTATCCGCAGGACGTGGAGGTGGCCGCCGAGACCGACAGCTCGACGACCGTCCCGGTCCTCGTGGACGGCGCTTTCCAGGAGGCAGCAGCATGACCGACGCCCTTTCCCGACTGATCGGGATGCTCGACGATCTCGACGCGGACGTCGACGAGACCATCGACCTCGCCGACGAGGTCGCCGCCTCCGGCGACACCGCCCTGCTGCCCCGCCTCGGCGTGGAGCTGGACCGCGCCCTCGCGGAGCGCAACGGCTACGCCCGCGAGCTCCTCGGCGGCGTCGTCGCCGCCCTCGGCGGCACCGAGGCCCTGCCGACCCTGATCCGCGCGTCCGCCGTCGACCTCGGCGACGACCAGGACGGCCTGGCCGCCGAGATCGTCGAGCTCGTCCAGGCCGACCCGAAGGCCGCCCGCGGGTTCCTCCAGCCCCTGACCGACGACGACGACCTCTCCGTCGCCCACCGCGCCGACTGGGCCCTGCGCTTCCTCCCGTGACGGCGGGCGGCCCGTCCGGGCCGCCCCCGTCGGCGGGCCCGCGGCCCGCACGTCCCGGCCGGGCGTCCCCACGGACGCCCGGCCGGACGCGTTCCGCGCGGTGCCGGCACGGTGCCGCCCCACCCCGTGGGCGGGCGGCACCGCACGACACCCGTCAGCGGCGCTTGCCGCCGCCCTCGCCGAGCAGGCCCGCCTTGCGGAGGGCGTCCGCCATCGCGCTGTTGGCGGGGGCGGGGGCGGCGGACCGGTCACGGCCGCCGCCCCGCTCCGCGCGGTCGCCGCGGTCGCCGCGGTCACCCCGCTCGGCCCGGCGTCCGCCGCCGCCCTGGCGCTGCTGCGGAGGACGCCCGGAGCGGTCGCCGCGCTCGCCGCGCTCGCGCTTGGGCGCGCCGCCGGCCGCGTCCGCGCCGGGCTCGTCGTCGAGGCGCAGGGTCAGGGAGATCCGCTTGCGCGGGATGTCCACCTCCAGGACCTTCACCTTGACGACGTCGCCGGGCTTCACGACGTCGCGCGGGTCCTTGACGAACGTCTTCGACATGGCCGAGACGTGCACCAGACCGTCCTGGTGGACGCCGATGTCCACGAACGCGCCGAAGGCCGCCACGTTGGTGACGACGCCCTCCAGGACCATCCCGGAGGCGAGGTCCCCGATCTTCTCGACGCCGTCCTTGAAGGTGGCCGTCCGGAAGGCGGGCCGCGGGTCGCGTCCGGGCTTCTCCAGTTCGCGCAGGATGTCCGTGACCGTCGGCAGGCCGAAGGTGTCGTCGACGAAGTCGTCGGCCCGGAGCGAGCGCAGGGTGCCCGTGTCGCCGATGAGCGCGGCGACCTCGCCGCCGGTGGACTTCACCATGCGGCGGACCACGGGGTACGCCTCCGGGTGCACCGACGAGGCGTCGAGCGGGTCGTCGCCGTCACGGATGCGCAGGAAGCCCGCGCACTGCTCGTACGCCTTCGGGCCGAGCCGGGCGACGTCCTTCAGGGACCGGCGGGAGCGGAACGGGCCGTTGGCGTCCCGGTGCGTGACGATGTTCTCGGCGAGGCCGGCGCTGATGCCGGAGACGCGCGAGAGCAGCGGCGCGGAGGCGGTGTTGACGTCGACGCCGACGCCGTTCACACAGTCCTCGACCACGGCGTCGAGCGAGCGCGAGAGCTTCCCCTCGGCCAGGTCGTGCTGGTACTGGCCGACGCCGATGGACTTCGGGTCGATCTTCACCAGCTCGGCCAGCGGGTCCTGGAGCCGACGCGCGATGGAGACGGCGCCGCGCAACGACACGTCGAGCTCGGGGAGTTCCTGCGAGGCGAAGGCGGAGGCCGAGTAGACCGACGCGCCGGCCTCCGAGACCATCACCTTCGTCAGCTTCAACTCGGGGTGCTTGGCGAGGAGTTCACCGGCCAGCTTGTCGGTCTCGCGGGAGGCCGTGCCGTTGCCGATGGCGACCAGCTCGACCGCGTGCTCCTTCGCCAGCCGCGCGAGCCGGTCGAGCGCCTGGTCCCACCTGTTCGCGGGGACGTGGGGGTGGATCGTGTCGGTGGCGACGACCTTGCCGGTCGCGTCGACGACGGCGACCTTCACGCCCGTGCGGAAGCCGGGGTCGAGACCGAGCGTCGCCCGGGTGCCGGCCGGCGCGGCGAGCAGCAGGTCGCGCAGGTTCGCCGCGAAGACCCGGACCGCCTCGTCCTCGGCCGCGGTCCGCAGCCGCAGCCGCAGGTCGATGCCGAGGTGGACGAGGATGCGGGTGCGCCAGGACCAGCGGACGGTGTCCTGGAGCCACTTGTCGCCGGGGCGGCCCCGGTCGGCGACGCCGAAGCGCCCCGCGACGATCCCCTCGTACGAGGAGGGGCCCTCGGTGGGCTCCTCGGGCTCCAGGTCCAGGGCGAGGACGTCCTCCTTCTCGCCGCGCAGCATGGCGAGCACCCGGTGCGAGGGCAGCGCCGTGAAGGGCTCGGCGAAGTCGAAGTAGTCGGCGAACTTCGCCCCCGCCTCCTCCCGGCCGTCGCGGACCTTCGCGACCAGCCGCCCGCGGCCCCACATGCGCTCGCGCAGCTCGCCGATGAGGTCGGCGTCCTCGGAGAACGTCTCGGCGAGGATCGCCCGTGCGCCCTCCAGGGCCGCCGCGGCGTCCGCGACGCCCTTGTCGCCGTCCACGAAGGCCGCGGCGGCCGCCGTCGGCTCCACGGACGGGTCGGCGAGCAGGCCCTCGGCCAGCGGCGCCAGACCGGCCTCGCGGGCGATCTGGGCCTTCGTCCGCCGCTTCGGCTTGAAGGGCAGGTAGATGTCCTCCAGGCGCGCCTTGGTGTCCGCGGCCCGGATGCCGGCCTCGATCTCCGGCGTCAGCTTGCCCTGGTCGCGTACCGACTCGAGGATCGCCGACCGGCGGTCCTCCAGTTCGCGCAGATAGCGCAGCCGCTCCTCGAGGGTGCGCAGCTGCGCGTCGTCGAGCATCTCGGTCGCTTCCTTGCGGTAGCGCGCGATGAACGGCACGGTCGAACCGCCGTCGAGGAGCTCGACGGCTGCCTTCACCTGTCGCTCGCGTACGCCGAGCTCCTCGGCGATCCTTGCTTCGATGGACGTCGTCACGGTGTCCCGACTCGCCTTCTCGTGCCTCAAGCTTGCGAGTGCATTCTGCCGGGTCGGTCACCCGGACGCGGCAACCGACCCGTTCCGGCGGTTCGCCGGACCGGCGTCACCCCTTGCCGGTGAGGTCCGCGGGGAAGGCTCCGGCGGAGGCCGCGGCGAAGAGGAAACCGCGTCCGAGCTCGGTCAGGCGCTCCACGCCGGCCGCGCCGAGGTGGGCGTAGGGGGCGGCGTCCAGCCGGTCGGTGTCCTCCTCCAGTCCGGCGCGCAGCGCGGTGCCGGACTCCGTCAGCTCGCCGTCGGCGTCGAGCAGCCCGCGCCCGCGCAGCCGCTCCACGGCCGCGTCCCAGTCGTCGCGCCGCCAGCCGCGCGAGCCGAGGACCCAGCGGGGTGCCATGCCCTTGCCGGTGGCGGTGTGCGAGACGAGGGCCTCGACGGGGTCGAGTCCGGCGGAGAGCAGCGCCGTGAGGTGGCCGTCGCCCCGGTGCTCGCGCAGCAGGGTGGCGGCGTGCCAGTAGGCGAGGTGCGGCTCCTCGGGCACCGGCAGGTCCGCGTGGGCGGAGTAGAGCGGCCGGGCGTGCCGGGTGCACGCCTGCGCGGCGCGCAGCGCGAGCCCGGCGGCCTCGGCCATCTCGGGGGAGGCGACCGCGTCGTCGCCGAGGAGGCGTCGCAGGGTCGCGTCCGCGGTCCGGAGCCGGGCGTCCAGGACGGCGGCGGGGGAGGCGGTCTCCCAGACGG
The DNA here is from genome assembly GCF_040689545.1 of Streptomyces sp. NPDC051180. NCBI lineage: Bacteria > Bacillati > Actinomycetota > Actinomycetes > Kitasatosporales > Streptomycetaceae > Streptomyces > Streptomyces sp. NPDC051180. The sequence goes on along the minus strand of NZ_JBFBBC010000010.1, from coordinate 121,867 downwards.
CGGGCAGGTGCCGGGCGAGCAGCTCGTGGTTGTAGTTGTAGAAGGTCGCGGCGACCGTGCCCGCGCCGACCGCGCCGAGCGCGGCGCTGCGGGAGGCGAGCCGCATCGCGCTCTGGTCGGTGAAGCCGAGGGCGGTGAACTCCCGGTCGAGGTCGGGGGAGAAGTAGACGGTGGAGTGCAGCGGATTGAGGGCGTTGTGGCAGCGGCGGCCCGCGCGGGGCGGCAGTGCAGTCGTCATGGTCCCGAACGTTACCGACTGGTCGGTACGACCGGAACAGTCGTACCCCGCCATCCTCCGGCACGGGCGCCGGATGGCAGGAAAGGTGGGTTCCCCGTCGTTGCGGACGCCGGGGCACCCGCGAAGGATGGAGGCATGACGCAGCGACCCGTTCTCGTCGTCCTCTTCGACGACGTGCAGAGCCTCGACGTCACCGGCCCCGTGGAGGTGTTCGCCGGTGCCGGCCGGGCGGCCGGCGACCCGGCCGCCTACCCGATCCGGACGGCCTCCCTGGACGGCGCCCCGGTCCGCACGCAGAGCGGCCTGCGCCTCCTCCCCGACACCACGCTCGACGCGGCGGTCGCCGACGGCCCGCCGCACACCCTGGTCGTGCCCGGCGGCGAGGGCACCCGCGCCCCCGCCCCCGCGCTGGTCGACTGGCTGCGGACGCACGCCCCGCACGCCGAGCGGCTGGTCTCCGTCTGCACCGGGGCGCTGCTCCTCGCCGAGGCCGGACTCCTCGACGGGCACCGGGCGACCACCCACTGGGTCGCCTGCGACCACCTCGCCCGCCGCCATCCCGACGTCGACGTCGATCCGGACCCGATCTTCGTCCGGGACGGCCGGATCGCCACCTCCGCCGGCGTCACCGCGGGCATCGACCTGGCCCTGGCCCTCGTCGAGGACGACCTCGGCCGGGACGTCGCCCTCACGGTCGCCCGTCACCTGGTCGTCTTCCTGCGCCGCCCCGGCAACCAGGCCCAGTTCAGCGCCCAGCTGTCCGCCCAGACCGCCCGCAGCGAGCCGCTGCGGGACCTGCAGCACTGGATCACCGAGCACCCCGAGGCGGACCTCTCCGTCGACGCGCTCGCTGCCCGCGCCCGCCTCTCGCCCCGCCACTTCGCCCGTGCCTTCCACGCGGAGACCGGCACCCCGCCCGGCCGCTACGTCGACCGGGTCCGGCTGGAACACGCCCGCCGCCTCCTGGAGGCGACCTCCCGCGGAGTCGAGGAGGTCGCCCGCGCCTCCGGCTACGGCACCCCCGAGACGATGCGCCGCGCCTTCCTCAAGGCCCTGGGCACCGGCCCGGCCGAGTACCGCCGCCGCTTCCACGCCGTCCTCGGCTGACCGCGCGCCCCGGACCGGCGCCCCGAACCCACCCCATCGAAGGGAACCACCGTGCAGATCGCCGTCCTGCTCTACGACCGCTTCACCACCCTCGACGCCGTCGGGCCGTACGAGCTCCTCGCCCGCCTCCCCGGCGCCGAGACCGTCTTCGTGGCCAAGGAGGCCGGCCCGGTCCGCAACGACCAGGGGAGCCTGGCCCTCGTCGCCGACAAGACCCTCGCCGACGTCCCGCGCCCGGACATCGTCCTCGTCCCCGGCGGTCCGGACGCGCGGGTGGCCATGGAGGACCCGGAGATCCTGGACTGGCTGCGCACCGCCGACGCCACCAGCACCTGGACCACCTCCGTCTGTACCGGCTCGCTGATCCTCGCCGCCGCCGGCCTGCTCGAAGGCCGCCGGGCGACCACCCACTGGCTCGCCTTCGACGAACTGCGGGCCCTGGGGGTCGAGCCGACCGGCGAGCGGGTCGTCCTCGACGGCAAGTACGTCACCGCCGCGGGCGTCTCCTCCGGCATCGACATGGCGCTGCACCTGCTCGGCCGGATCGCCGGCGACGAGACCGCCCAGACGATCCAGCTGCTGACGGAGTACGACCCGCAGCCGCCGTACGACGCGGGCTCGCCGGAGAAGGCCCCGGCGGCGATCGTGGCGCACTGGCGGGGCACGGCGACGCAGGACCTGGCCGGCGGGGGCCGCTGACGCCCGCGGGGCCTCAGAGCCCGTAGGTGAAGCGGGGCGCGCGGCGCTCCAGGAAGGCGGCGACCCCCTCCGCGGTGTCGCCGCTGCCGCGCGCCTGCTCCGCCCAGTGCGCGTCCCGGTCGAGCCGCCCGTCCGCGAACTCCTTGGCCGCCGCCTGGGTGAGCAGCGAGCGCGAGGCGAGCACCCGCACGAAGTCGGCCACCCGCTTGTCCAGTTCGCCCGCCGGGTGCAGTTCGTCCACGAAGCCGGTCCGCAGCGCCCGCTCCGCGTCGATCAGTTCGCCCGAGAACAGCAGGTACTTCGCGGCCGAGGGGCCCACGAGCGCGGCCAGCCGGCGGGTCGACGAGGACGCGTAGACGATGCCCAGCTTCGCGGGCGTGATCCCGAAACGGGCGCCCTCCTCGGCGAACCGCAGGTCACAGGCGGCGGCGAGCTGGCTGCCGCCGCCGACGCAGAAGCCCCGGACGGCGGCCAGGGTCGGCTTGGGGAAGGCGGCCAGGGCCTCCTCGGCGCGGATCGCGAGCGACTGCTGCTCGTCCCCGGGCTCCCGCAGCGTCGAGATGTCGGCGCCGGCGCAGAAGGTGTCGCCCTCGCCGGTCAGCACGAGCACCCGGACGGCGGGGTCGGCGGCGAGGCGCTCCAGGATGCCGGGCAGGGCGCGCCACATGCCGGCGCTCATCGCGTTGCGCTTGGCGGGGTTGGCGATGACGACGGTGGCGACCCCGTCCGCGACGGTGTCCCTCAGCTGCGGCTCCATGGGCCGGATGCTATCCGCCGGACCCGAACGTACGATCAGGAAGGGGTCGCTCCGAGGAGGCACCGCATGGCCGAGGACGCCCGTGAGACCACCGCGACGCCGGATCCCGTCCGGGACATGGCACGTCAGGGCAGGAAGCTCAGGCGCGGCTTCGGCTGGCTGGCCGCGCTCGGCGTCCTGCTGGTGATCGCCGGTCTCGTCGGTCTGGCCTACACGGGCCTGGCGACCCTGACCTCGATGCTGCTCTTCGGCTGGCTGCTGCTGATCGGCGGTGTGGTGGGGCTGCTCCAGGCCATCGGGTCGCGGGGCACCAGCTCGTTCTGGCTCGCCGTGGTGGTGGCCGCGCTGAACATCGCGGCCGGTGTGGTGGTGATCCGTCACCCGGAGGGCTCGGCCGAGGCGCTGACGATGTTCGCCGCGCTGCTCTTCCTGACCGGCGGGCTCTTCCGGCTGGTGGGCAGCGTGGTGGTGCGCGGGCCGCAGTTCGGCTGGACCCTGCTCCAGGGCGCCTTCGGCCTGCTGCTCGGGCTGCTCGTCCTCTTCGACTGGCCGGACAGCAGCCGGTACGTGCTCGGGGTGTTCTTCTCGCTCGCGCTGCTGTTCGACGGTCTGGGCCTGATCGCCATGGGTCTCGGGGGCCGGCACGTGGTCGGTATGGTGACCCCTTCGGCGCCCGTGAAGACCGCCCCTCCGGATTCATCAGAAAACGTGCAGGACCAGTCGAACAACTGACTTCTGTCTACCGGCTCGATCAGAAGGCAGCCGATAAGTGTCGACTTCTGGTCAGTAGGTCGGTCTGCCCGTCCCGATTGCCAAGACTCGATCCGTGGCGAGAATCGAGCACGAGGGTGGGAACGGGACCGTGGACACCCACGGAGGCGTCCCCACCCGGCAACCGTCCTACGAAGGAGTCTGGCGCTTCACCGCGGCCGCGGTCGACGTCTCCGTCCCGCAGGCCCGGCACGCCGTACGCGACCTGCTGGTCCGCCAGGCCGTCCCCCTCCACGAGGAGATCATGGACGGCCTGCTGCTGATCGTCTCCGAGCTGGTCACCAACGCCGTCCGGCACGCGGCGCTGCTGTCGCCGGAGATAGCGGTGGAGGTGGCGATCGGCCCGGAGTGGATCCGGGTCTCGGTCGAGGACAACCACCCGTACCGCCCCAAGGCCCTCGAAGCCGACTGGGGTCAGACCGGCGGCCGCGGACTGCTGCTCGTCCGGGAGGTCGCCCAGGAGTCCGGCGGCGCCTGCGACGTCGAACACACCGCGAGCGGAGGAAAGATCATCTGGGCGGCACTGCCCCTGGCCCCGATCGCACCGGGGCCGGGCGGCGTGCCGCAGCCGATGGTCACCAGCCCCCGGACGGACCCGTCAGTTCCCTGATCGCCGGACGCGCCGCGTCGAGCACCGTCATGAACCAGGCGGAGAACGGCGCGGCGGCGTGGCGCTCGGTCAGCTCGGCGGCGGTCACGAAGGCGGTGTCCTCGATCTCCTCCGGGTCCGGCCGGGGCTCGGCCTGCACGAGACCGACGAACAGGTGGTTGAACTCCTGCTCCACCAGGCCCGACGCCGGGTCCGGGTGGTTGTAGCGGACCGTGCCGGCCTCGGCGAGCAGCGTCGGCGAGACGCCGAGCTCCTCGAACGTGCGCCGGGCGGCCGCCGCGAAGGGCGCCTCGCCCGGGTAGGGGTGCCCGCAGCAGGTGTTCGACCACACGCCGGGGGAGTGGTACTTGCCGAGCGCCCGGCGCTGGAGCAGCAGCCGCCCCTCCTCGTCGAAGAGGAAGACGGAGAAGGCGCGGTGGAGCCGACCCGGCGCCTGGTGGGCGGCGAGCTTCTCCGCCGTGCCGATGGTCCTCCCCTCCTCGTCGACCAGTTCGAGCATGATCGGCGCCGGGACTCCGGACGGCTGGACACCGTTCGACATGATCTCCGGCGAGATCTGAGCCGCGGTGGCTGGTGTGGTCGACATACCCATCCTTCGCTTCGGTCCTCGGCCCGGTGGGGCCCCCACAGTCTGCCGTACAAAACCGGCTTGTCCGTACTTCGACGGCCGGACGTGGCCGCTGCCGCCGCACCGGAGCGGAACCGGTGCGGCGGCAGCGGGAGGGGCGGGGAGGCGCCTAGACGCCGAAAGCCGCCGGATAGACCAGGGTGCCCGCCGGAACCGGCACCGAGTCGTCCAGGACGAGCGCCATCATGGCCTCGTCGGGGACGTCGAAACCTGGCTTGATTCCGTACTCGGACGCCCGTACGAACCCGAACCGCGGGTAGTACTCCGGATGGCCCAGGACGAGCACGAGCGACTCTCCCCGCAGCCGCGCCGCGTCGAGGGCGGCCCGGACGACGGCCTGTCCGGCCCCCGTCCGCTGATGGGCCGGGGCCACCGAGACCGGCGCCAGCGCCGCCGCCGGGGCGGCGCCCACCCGGCAGCGGGTGATCAGCGCGTGCGCGGCCACCGTGCCGTCGGGTGCCTCCGCCACGATCGACAGGCCGGGCAGCCAGGCGTCCGCGTCCCGGCGGAGCGCCTCGACCAGATCGGCCTCGGTCGCGGAGGGCTCGCCCTCCGAGCCGAAGGCCGTGGACACGACCCGCCGGATCGCCTCCGCGTCCGCGGCGGTCTCCGTGCGGAGGGTCCAGCGCGGATCGGCCGGACGCAGCGCGAAGCCGGCGTAGCCGTACTCGGAGCCGTGGGCGCGCCGCAGCGCGATCTCGGCCCGTGCGCCCTCGACCGCCACCGCCATGCCGGGCACGGAGGTGTCCGCCGCGTCGGCGTGCGCGGCGAGCGGGACGTAGTACTCGTCCCAGTCGCTCTCGGGCTGCGGGACGGTGCCCAGGACGTGGTAGCCGGCCTCGACCGCCGCCGCCGCGTTCCCGGCGACGGTGCGGAGGGGGTAGTGCTCCTCCCAGAAGCCGCGGGCCGTCGGGCCCGGCTCCTCGGTGGTCCAGACGCACTCGGTGAGCACCAGCGTGCCCCCGGGGGCGAGCAGCCTGCGCCACTCGGCCAGCGCCCGGTCGAAGCCGAGCACGAAGACCGAGCTCTCGGCCCAGACGAGATCGAAGGAGCCGTCCGGGAACGGCAGGGCGCCCATGTCGGCGCGGACCGTACGGACCGAGCCGTCGAGCCCGCGTGCGGCGGCGCTCTCCCGCAGCTCGGCGAGGAACGGCTCGTGGGTGTCGACGGCGGTCACCTCGGCGCCCGCCTCGGCGGCCAGGAGCAGCGCGCTGCGGCCCGGGCCGCAGCCGAGGTCGAGGACGCGCGGGCGCTCCGGAAGCGTCCCCGCGAGCGCGAGGAGCCGACGGGTGGTGGCGTCGGAGCCGGGACCCTGCCGCGGCAGGCCGTGGTGCAGGGCGAAGAAGGAGTCGTGCAGAGCGTTGTCGGACAACGTGGGGTTCCCTTGGTGAGAGGGTCCCGGCCGACGACGTGACGTACCGGTGGGAGTACCGGGATCAGGTCAGCCGGAGACCCGGAAGCTGAAGCTGGACCGGGCGCTGCCGCGGTGGGCAGCCTCCATCGCGACGGTCATCAACCTCAGCTCCTCTCCACACGTGTTCGTACGAAGAGACTAACAGTCCGCTCCGGCGCGGAGGCAGAGCTTCGCCTCCCGCTCAGAGGCAGAGCTTCGCCTCGTGCTCCGCGTGGCCCACCGGCTCCAGCTGGAAGGTGCAGTGCTCCACGTCGAAGTGCGAGCCCAGGCATCCCTGGAGCGCGTGCAGCATCTTCTCGTGGCCCACCGAGTCCAGCGCGCCCTGGTCCACCACCACGTGCGCCGAGAGCACCGGCATCCCCGAGGTGATCGTCCACGCGTGCAGGTCGTGGACGTCCTCCACGCCCGGCAGGGCCAGGATGTGCGCCCGCACCTCCGCCATGTCGACGCCCTTGGGCGCCGCCTCCAGGAGGACGTCGAGGGTCTCGCGCAGCAGCTTCAGCGTCCGCGGCACGATCATGAGGCCGATCACGATCGAGGCGATCGGGTCGGCGTACTGCCAGCCCGTGGCCAGGATGATCCCGGCCGCGACGATCACGGTGACCGAGCCCAGCGCGTCCGCGAGGACCTCCAGGTACGCCCCGCGCACGTTGAGGCTCTCCTTCTGGCCCCGCACGAGCAGCGACAGCGAGATCATGTTGGCCACCAGGCCGACCACCGCGAAGGCGATCGTCAGGCCGCCCTTGGTCTCGGCCGGCTCCAGGAACCGCTGGACCGCCTCGTACAGCACGTAGCCGCCGACGACGAGCAGCAGCAGACAGTTGGCCAGCGCGGCGAGGATCTCCGCCCGGGCGAACCCGAAGGTGCGGTTGCCGGACGGCGGCCGGTTCGCGAAGTGGATCGCGAGCAGCGCCATCGCGAGGCCGACCGCGTCGGTCGCCATGTGCGCCGCGTCGGCGATCAGCGCGAGCGAGTCGGCGACCAGACCGCCGATGATCTCGATCACCATCACGGAGAGCGTGATGCCGAGCGCGATCCGCAGCCGGTTGCGGTACGCGGCCCCCGCGGTGCCCGACGGGGGCGTGCCCCCGTGGCTGTGCCCGTGGTCGTGTCCAGCCCCCATGACCTGGCCTCCCGGTCGTGTCGTCCGTCGTGCGCCCAGTGGTTCCCGATTCGCAAGTGAACTACGGGTGGGGGGTATGTGCAACACGGTACTGAACACCGTTGTCATATGCTCTGACCTGCGAATATCCGGTGTGGCTCGCACAGGGCAGGACGTGCCCTCCGAGTGCCGCGCGAGCGCCGCCCGACCGTGGTTTGTGAGGCGGGCCACCGATCGCCCATGATGATCACCACAGGACGGGCGCATCCGTGCGGACACGGGAGGGCCCGGGGGAGTCCTGCCCGCGAAGCCTCGGTGAACTCACGCTTCTGTTCATCCGATAGCCTCAGCCGACGTGTCGCCGCCCCGTGCCGGGCGGCACCGCCGCGCCCGGGGCCGCCTGAGCCCCGCCGGCCCTCCGTCAGCTCCAAGGAGTGAGTTCGTCTGTCGACCGCCATCCTCACCGGCCCGCCGGCACCCGGATCGTCGCTCGACGGCGATCTGCGGTCGCTCGGCTTCGACGTCCGGATCGCCTCCGACGCCGAGGAGACCGGCTCCCTGCTGGCCACCGTCCCGGCGGGTGAGCGCGTCGCGCTCGTCGACCCCCGGTTCGTCGGCCACCTGCACGCGCTGCGTCTCGCCCTCACCGACCCCCGGTTCCCGGCCGCGGCCGCGCCCGGCGCGCTCACCGCGCAGAGCGCCGCGCGCCCCGCGCTCGCCCGCGCGCTGACCGCCGCCTCCGGCGCCCCCGCGGCCGCCGCCACCGGCACGCTCACCGACGACCTCACCGGCACGCTCGCGGACGCGCTCGACGCCGACGGCGTCACCGTGCACCGGCCCGTCCTCGGCACCCTCGTCGCCACCGTGCCCGTCGACGACGAGGCCCGCCGCGAGGCGCGCGCCGCCGTCGAGGCGGTCGACGACGAGGCCGTCCGCCTGCGCTCGGCGGTCAAGGCGCACGACGGCTTCTTCACGACCTTCTTCATCAGCCCCTACTCGCGCTACATCGCCCGCTGGTGCGCGCGCCGCGGACTGACCCCCAACCAGGTCACCACCGCCTCGCTGCTCACCGCCCTGGTCGCGGCGGGCTGCGCGGCGACCGGCGAGCGCGGCGGCTACATCGCCGCCGGCGTCCTCCTGCTGCTCTCCTTCGTCCTGGACTGCACCGACGGGCAGCTCGCCCGCTACGCGCTGAAGTACTCGACGATGGGCGCCTGGCTCGACGCCACCTTCGACCGGGCCAAGGAGTACGCCTTCTACGCGGGCCTCGCGCTCGGCGCCGCCCGCAACGGCGACGACGTCTGGGCGCTAGCCCTGGGCGCGATGATCCTCATGACCTGCCGGCACGTCGTGGACTTCTCGTTCAACGAGGCCAACCACGACGCCACCGCCAACACCAGCCCCACCGCGGCCCTCTCCGACCGGCTCGACAGCCTCGGCTGGACCGTCTGGGCCCGCCGCATGATCATCCTGCCGATCGGCGAGCGCTGGGCCATGATCGCGGTCCTCACCGCCGTCACCACGCCCCGGATCGTCTTCTGGGCGCTGATCGTCGGCTGCTCCTTCGGCGCCTGCTACACCACCGCCGGCCGGGTCCTGCGCTCCCTGACCCGCAAGGCGCGGCGCACGGACCGGGCCGCCCAGGCCCTGGCCGACCTCGCGGACTCCGGCCCGGCGGCGCGGGCCTTCGCCCGGATCTTCCACCGTCCCGGGCGCCGCGGCGTCGGGGTGGTCTTCGCCGCCTTCGGGACGGCGGGTCTGCTCTTCGCGGTCCTCTCGTGGCCGTTCGGCGACCGGCAGGCCGTGGTCGCCGCCGTCGGCTACGCGGTCTTCGCCGGCGTCGCCGTGGCCCAGCCCCTCAAGGGCGCCCTCGACTGGCTCGTACCGCCGCTCTTCCGCGCGGCCGAGTACACCACCGTCCTCGTGCTCGCCGCCCGCTCCGAGTCCGCGCACGCCCTCCCGGCGGCGTTCGGGCTGGTCGCGGCGGTCGCCTACCATCACTACGACACGGTCTACCGCATTCGCGGCGGCACCGGCGCGCCGCCCGCGTGGCTGGTGCGCGTCACCGGCGGACACGAGGGGCGCACGCTCCTGGTGACCGTCCTCGCCGCCCTGCTGGCGGACCGCGGTGACGACTTCACCCTGGCACTGACCGCCCTGGCGGCCGCCGTCGCGCTCGTGGTGCTCGTGGAGTCCATCCGCTTCTGGGTCTCCTCCGGAGCACCCGCCGTTCACGACGAAGGAGAAACAGCATGATCGGCCTCGTACTCGCAGCCGGTGCCGGACGGCGTCTGCGCCCCTACACCGACACCCTTCCGAAGGCCCTCGTGCCTGTCGACGGCGAGACCACGATCCTCGACCTCACGCTGAAGAACTTCGCCGAGATCGGCCTCACCGAGGTCGCGATCGTCGTCGGCTACCGCAAGGAGGCCGTCTACGACCGCAAGGACGCGCTGGAGGCCAAGTACGGCCTGACCATCACCCTCGTCGACAACGACAAGGCCGAGGAGTGGAACAACGCCTACTCCCTGTGGTGCGCCCGTGACGTCCTCAAGCGCGGTGTGATCCTCGCCAACGGCGACACCGTCCACCCGGTCTCGGTCGAGAAGACCCTGCTCGCTGCCCGCGGCAACGGCCAGAAGATCATCCTCGCCCTCGACACGGTGAAGAACCTCGCCGACGAGGAGATGAAGGTCATCACCGCTGAGGGCAAGGGCGTCCAGCGCATCACCAAGCTGATGGACCCGGCCACTGCCACCGGCGAGTACATCGGCGTCACGCTGATCGAGCCCGAGGCCGCCGAGGAGCTCGCCGACGCCCTCAAGGTCACCTTCGAGCGCGACCCCGACCTGTACTACGAGGACGGCTACCAGGAGCTGGTCAACCGCGGCTTCACCGTCGACGTGGCCCCCATCGGCGACGTCAAGTGGGTCGAGATCGACAACCACGACGACCTCGCGAAGGGCCGTGGGATCGCGTGCCAGTACTGACCCGGCTGATCCCCTCGCCGGTCGTCGTCGACATCCGCCGGGGAGCGCTCGACGACCTGTCCGCGCTCCTCGCGGACCAGCGGATCTCCAGCAACGGCAAGATCGCCGTCGCCATCAGCGGCGGCTCGGGCCTCAAGCTGCGTGACCACTTCGCCCCGGAGCTGCCGGGTGCCGACTGGTACCCGGTCTCCGGCGGCACCATCGACGAGGCCGTGAAGCTCGCCGACGCCATGCGCGGCAAGCGGTACGACGCCGTGGTCGCCCTCGGCGGCGGCAAGATCATCGACGTGACCAAGTACGCGGCGGCCCGGGTCGGGCTTCCGCTGGTGGCCATCGCCACCAACCTGTCGCACGACGGCATCTGCTCGCCGATCTCCACCCTGGACAACGACAACGGCCGCGGCTCCTACGGCGTGCCCACCCCGATCGCGCTGGTCATCGACCTCGACGTGATCCGGGACGCCCCGGTCCGCTACGTCCGCTCCGGCATCGGCGACGCCATCTCGAACCTCTCCGCCATCGCGGACTGGGAGCTCTCCCACCGCGAGACCGGCGAGCCCGTCGACGGCCTGGCCGCCGCCATGGCCCGCAGCGCCGGCGAGGCCGTGCTCCGCCACCCCGGCGGCGTCGGTGACGACGACTTCCTCGTCACCCTCTCCGAGGGCCTGGTGATGTCCGGCATCGCCATGTCGATCAGCGGCGACAGCCGCCCCTCCTCGGGCGCCTGCCACGAGATCAGCCACGCCTTCGACCTGCTCTTCCCGGCCCGCGCGGCGAGCCACGGCGAGCAGTGCGGCCTCGGCGCGGCCTTCGCGATGCACCTGCGCGGCGCCTCCGAGGCGTCCGCGCTCATGGTCGAGACCCTGCGCCGGCACGGGCTGCCCGTCCTGCCGGAGGAGATGGGCTTCACCGTGGACGAGTTCGTCCAGGCGGTGTCCTTCGCCCCGCAGACCCGGCCGGGCCGCTTCACCATCCTCGAACACCTCGACCTGTCCGACGACGAGATCAGGGACGCGTACGCCGACTATGCAAAAGCCATCGGTAGCTGAGCTCCGACCGGTCGTTCACCCCCCGGGCGTGAAGGACCGGCGGAGCGGTGAGCACTGGGGCGGGCGCCTCTACATGCGGGAGATCTCGCTCAGGATCACCCGCCACCTCGTCGGCACCCGGATCACGCCGAACCAGCTCACCTATGTGATGACCGTCGCCGGCGTCCTCGCGGCCCCGGCGCTGCTGGTCCCCGGGATCCCCGGGGCGCTGCTCGGCGCGCTCATGGTCCAGATCTACCTGCTGCTCGACTGCGTCGACGGCGAGGTGGCCCGCTGGAAGAAGCAGTACTCGCTGGCCGGCGTGTACCTGGACCGGGTCGGCGCCTACCTGTGCGACGCGGCCGTCCTGGTCGGCCTCGGCCTGCGCGCCGCCGACCTGTGGGGCTCGGGCGGTGCCGACTGGCTCTGGGCGTTCCTCGGGACCCTCGCCGCGCTCGGCGCCATCCTGATCAAGGCCGAGACCGACCTCGTCGGCGTCGCCCGCCACCAGGGCGGGCTGCCGCCGGTGAAGGAGGCGGCGTCCGAGCCGCGCTCCTCCGGCATGGCGCTGGCCCGCAAGGCGGCCGCGGCGCTGAAGTTCCACCGGCTCGTCCTCGGCATCGAGGCGTCGCTCCTCGTCGTCGTCCTGGCGATCGTGGACCAGATGCGGGGCGACCTCTTCTTCACCCGGCTCGGCGTCGCCGTCCTGGCCGCCATCGCCCTGCTCCAGACCGTGCTGCACCTGGTCTCGATCATGGTCTCCAGCAGGCTCAAGTGAGGCCGGCCGTGAGTACGCCGCTCAAGGTGGGTGCCGTCGTCATCACGATGGGCAACCGCCCCGACGACCTGCGCGCGCTGATCGACTCGGTCGCCAAGCAGGAGGGCGACCCGGTCGAGGTCGTCGTCGTCGGCCAGGGCACCCCGGTCACCGGGGTGCCCGACTGGGTCCGCACCGTCGACCTGCCCGAGAACGTCGGCATCCCCGCCGGCCGGAACGTCGGCATCGAGGCGTTCGGACCCGGCGGCACCGACGTCGACGTCCTGCTGTTCCTCGACGACGACGGGCTGCTCGCCCACGCGGACACCGCCGAGCTGGTCCGCCAGGCGTTCACCGCCGACCCGCGCCTGGGCATCATCAGCTTCCGCATCGCGGACCCGGACACCGGGCTCACGCAGCGGCGGCACGTGCCGAGGCTGCGGGCCGCCGACCCGATGCGCTCCTCGCGGGTGACCACCTTCCTCGGCGGCGCCAACGCGGTCCGCACCAAGGTCTTCGCCGAAGTGGGCGGACTGCCGGACGAGTTCTTCTACGCCCACGAGGAGACGGACCTCGCCTGGCGGGCGCTCGACGCCGACTGGATGATCGACTACCGTTCCGACATGGTGCTGTTGCACCCCACCACCGCCCCCTCCCGTCACGCCTCGTACCACTTCAACGTGGCTCGCAACCGAGTGTGGCTGGCACGTCGCAATCTGCCCGCGCCCCTGGTGCCGGTCTATCTCGGCGTCTGGCTGCTGCTCACCCTGGCACGGCGGCCCTCGCTCCCCGCGCTGAAGGCATGGTTCGGCGGATTCCGCGAAGGCTGGACGACCCCCTGCGGACCACGCCGTCCCATGAGGTGGCGTACGGTGTGGCGGCTGACCCGGCTGGGTCGCCCCCCGGTCGTCTGACATCGTGGTACCGACGTGCCGCGCATCTTGAACACGAAAGTTTCGACTTGTGAGTGACACACACCAGGGCGGGGCGGTCGCGACGAGCCCGCCTCCGTCCGTCGACGAGGGACTGTCCTCGGCCGCGCTGGCCGCGAAGTACGGCCTCTCGGTCAGTGGCGCCCGGCCCGGACTGTTCGAGTACGTCCGGGACCTGTGGAGCCGGCGCCACTTCATCCTGGCGTTCTCCTCGGCCAAGCTGACCGCCCAGTACAGCCAGGCGAAGCTGGGCCAGGTGTGGCAGGTGGCCACCCCGCTCCTCAACGCCCTGGTCTACTACCTGATCTTCGGGCTCATCCTGGGCGCCGGCCGCGGCATGACCAAGGACGTCTACATCCCGTTCCTGGTCACGGGCATCTTCGTGTTCACCTTCACCCAGAGCTCGGTCATGGCCGGCGTCCGGGCGATCTCGGGCAACCTGGGCCTCGTCCGGGCCCTGCACTTCCCCCGGGCCACCCTGCCCATCTCCTTCTCGCTCCAGCAGCTCCAGCAGCTGCTGTTCTCGATGATCGTGCTCGTCGCGGTCGCGATCGCCTTCGGCAGCTACCCGTCGCTCCGCTGGCTGCTGCTGGTCCCGGCGCTGTTCCTGCAGTTCGTGTTCAACACCGGCCTCGCCATGATCGTCGCGAGGATGGGCGCCAAGACCCCCGACCTCGCGCAGCTGATGCCGTTCATCATGCGCACCTGGATGTACGCCTCGGGCGTCATGTTCTCGATCTCCGCGATGCTGGCCGACAAGCCCGCGTGGATCGCCGACGTCCTCATGTACAACCCGGCGGCCGTCTACATGGACCTCATCCGCTACGCGCTGATCGACGGCTACGGAGCCGAGAACCTCCCGTCGCACGTCTGGATGACCGCCCTCGGCTGGGCCCTGGTCTTCGGCATCGGCGGCTTCGTCTACTTCTGGAAGGCCGAGGAGAGGTACGGCCGTGGCTGAACCGAACCAGTCCCACGTTCCCACCGTCATCTGCGACGACGTCCACATCGTCTACCGGGTGAACGCCGGCGGCGGCGGCAAGGGCAGCGCGACCGCGGCCCTCAGCCGGATCGTCGGCAAGGGCAAGGCCGAGGTCACCCGCGGCGTCCGCAAGGTCCACGCGGTCCGTGGCGTCACCTTCACCGCCTACCGCGGCGAGGCCATCGGCCTCATCGGCTCCAACGGCTCCGGCAAGTCCACCCTGCTGCGCGCCATCGCCGGACTGCTCCCCACCGAGAGCGGCAAGGTCTTCACCGACGGTCAGCCCTCGCTCCTGGGCGTCAACGCGGCCCTGATGAACGACCTCACCGGCGAGCGCAACGTGATCCTCGGCGGCCTCGCGATGGGCATGAGCCGCGAGGAGGTGCGCTCGCGCTACGACGGGATCGTCGACTTCTCCGGCATCAACGAGAAGGGCGACTTCATCAGCCTGCCCATGCGGACGTACTCCTCCGGCATGGGCGCCCGGCTCCGCTTCGCCATCGCGGCCGCCAAGAACCACGACGTCCTCCTCATCGACGAGGCGCTGGCGACCGGTGACCGCAAGTTCCAGATCCGCTCCGAGGAGCGCATCCGCGAGCTCCGCAAGGAGGCCGGCACGGTCTTCCTGGTGAGCCACAGCAACAAGTCCATCCGCGACACCTGCGACCGGGTGCTCTGGCTGGAGAAGGGGCAGCTCCTGATGGACGGCCCCACGGACGAGGTGCTCAAGGCGTACGAGCGTGAGACCGCCCGCTAGTCCCCGAGGCCGTGTGACGGGCCCCTGCCGGAGCATCCCGGCGGGGGCCCGTCCGTTTTCCGCGCGTCGCGCCCCCACCCGGAATGTTGATGCGGTCAACATCGGGCAGGATGAGCCCATGGCAGCGATCTCGGGGGGAAAGACCTACCACCACGGCGATCTGCGCAACGCGCTGATCTGCGCGGCCGTCGACCTCGCCACCGAGGGCGGTCCCGAACGGGTCGTCCTGCGCGAGGCGGCCCGCCGGGTCGGCGTCTCGCCCACCGCCGCCTACCGGCACTTCGACGGACGGGGCGAGCTGCTCCGCACCGTCAAGGCCCACGCGCAGCGGGCGCTCGCCGACTCCATGGAACGGGCCGCGGCCCGCGAACCCGGCGCCGACGACCCCGGCCTCGCGGCGGAACGCCGGCTCGCGGCCCTCTGCCGGGGGTACGTCGCCTTCGCGCTGGCCCAGCCCGGCCTCTACCGGGCCGCCTTCTGCGCGGCCCGTCAGGCCGGGGCGGACGGGCCGGTGGCGGAGTGCCGCGGACCCGAGCCCGAGGTCCGGGCGTTCACCCTGTTCGCGGAGGCCCTCGACGCGCTCGCCGGGGCCGGCGTCCCGCGCCGGGAGGTCCGCCCGGCCGCCGGAGCCGCCGCGTGGTCGGCTGTTCACGGTCTGTCACTTCTGCTGCTCGAAGGCCCGCTCCGCCGGCTTCCCGTCCCGCGCAGGAACGCCGTCGTCGAGACCGCCCTCGCCATGGTCGTCTCCGGCACGCGCGTCACGTGACGCCCGCCTGAGGGCGAACTCCCCTGCGGTTCGCGGCCGTTGACGACCCGTACGGGTGAGGTCCGGGGTGTCCGACACCCCGGAATGGCGACGGTCGTCGTACAACGTAAGCTGGACCGGTCTGATTCGCGGCAAGTAGGGCCATACCCCACCGCCATCGGGCCTCCGGGCGGCGGCTCTACGGGCAGGGGTCGGCGGCGTGTCCGAAATAGGATGGATTGGGTCGGCAGTGTAGAACGGGAGACGTGACGGCCATGACGCAGAATCTCCAGCTCCACGAGGGTGTCGCCGTCCCTCCGTCGGGCAGTGACCTGTGACGGACACCCGGCAGGCGCGCCCCGACGCCTCCTCGCGCGCCACACTCGGCAAGGCCGCGGACGAGAACTTCCCCGTGGCCCCCTTCTACCTGCCCCGCGCGTGGCGCGACGACCTCATGGCCGTCTACGGCTTCTCCCGGCTCGTCGACGACATCGGCGACGGCGACCTCGCCCCCGGCGGCGCCGACGCCCGCCACCTCGGCGTCGCCCCCGAGCAGGCGGAGGACCGCCTCGTCCTCCTCGACGCCTTCGAGGCCGACCTCCACCGCGTCTACGACTCCACCCCGCACCACCCCCTGCTGCGGGCGCTCCAGCCGACCGTCCGGCGGCGCGACCTGGCCCCCGAGCCCTTCCTCGGCCTGATCGAGGCCAACCGCCAGGACCAGCTCGTCCGCCGCTACGAGACCTACGACAACCTCCTGGCGTACTGCGAGCTCTCCGCCAACACCGTCGGCCGACTCGTCCTCGGGATCACCGGCACCGCCACCCCCGAGCGGATCCGGCGCTCCGACGAGATCTGCACCGCCCTCCAGATCGTCGAGCACCTCCAGGACGTGGCCGAGGACCTCGGCAACGACCGGATCTACCTGCCCGCCGAGGACCTCAAGCGCTTCCACGTCACCGAGGACGACCTCGCCCGGCCCACCGCCGGAGCCTCCGTGCGCGCCCTGATCGCCTTCGAGGCCGAGCGGGCCCGCGACCTGCTCCACGCGGGCATCCCCCTCGTCGGCAGCGTGCACGGGCGGCTGCGCCTCCTCCTCGCCGGATTCACCGGCGGCGGACTCGCGGCGCTCGACGCCGTCACCGACGCCGGATTCGACGTGCTGACCGGGCCGCCGAAGCCGACCAAGCCGAGCCTGATGCGCCAGGTGGGAGCGGTACTGCTCCGGGCGCGGAAAGAGGGGTGAGTGCGACCGTGGAGGGACAGCCCCAGCCGTCCGCACCGGTACTGGCCGCCTACAGCTACTGCGAGGCGGTCACCGGGCAGCAGGCCCGCAACTTCGCCTACGGGATCAGGCTGCTGCCGACCGAGAAGCGCCAGACGATGTCCGCGCTGTACGCCTTCTCCCGGCGGGTCGACGACATCGGCGACGGCACGCTCGCGCCCGAGGCCAAGCACGAGCGGCTCGAATCCACCCGGACCCTGCTCGACCGGGTCCGTGCCGGAGACGTCGACGAGTACGACACCGACCCGGTCGCGGTCGCCCTCGCCGACTCCGCCCGCCGCTTCCCGATCCCGCTCGGCGCCCTCGACGAGCTCATCGACGGCGTCCTCATGGACGTGCGCGGCGCGACCTACGAGACCTGGGACGACCTCAAGGTCTACTGCCGGTGCGTCGCCGGGGCGATCGGACGGATCTCCCTCGGCGTCTTCGGCACCCAGCCCGGTGCCCCCGGCGCCGACCGCGCCCCCGAGTACGCCGACACCCTCGGTCTCGCCCTCCAGCTCACCAACATCCTCCGGGACGTGCGCGAGGACGCCGGGAACGGGCGGACCTACCTGCCGGCCGACGACCTCGCCAAGTTCGGCTGCGGGGACGGCTTCGGCAGCCCCACCCCGCCCCCCGGCGCCGACTTCGCCGGGCTCGTCCACTTCGAAGTGCGGCGCGCCCGCGCCCTGTTCGCCGAGGGCTACCGGCTGCTGCCGCTGCTCGACCGGCGCAGCGGCGCCTGCGTCGCCGCCATGGCCGGCATCTACCGGCGCCTGCTCGACCGCATCGAGCGCGACCCCGAGGCCGTGCTCCGCGGCCGCGTCTCGCTGCCCGGCCGGGAGAAGGCGTACGTCGCGGTCCGCGGCCTCTCCGGCCTCGACACCCGCACCATCGCCCGGCGCACCGTCAGGAGGCGTGCCTGATGCACCCGTACGCCGCCCGCCGGGCAACCCGGGGGAGCGTTCCGGCGTCCCTGGACGGGGCGGCCGCGCCCGCGACCGCCCTGCCGCCGACGCCCCCGACCGCCCTGTCCGCGCCGAACCGGACCGTGCCGACCCGAACGGAGGCCGTGTGACGACCGACGGAACCGAGCGCGACGCCCGGCCGGGCACCGACGCGCCCGCCGGACCGGCCCCCGGCACCGGCCGCCCCGCGGACCCGTCCGGCGACGGCGCCGGCGGGGACGGGCGGAAGCACGCCGTCGTCGTCGGCGGCGGCCTCGCCGGGATCACCTCCGCGCTCCGACTCGCCGACGCGGGCGTCCGCGTCACCCTCCTCGAAGGGCGGCCCCGCCTCGGCGGCCTCGCCTTCTCCTTCCGCCGCGGCGAACTCACCGTCGACAACGGCCAGCACGTCTACCTGCGCTGCTGCACCGCCTACCGCTGGTTCCTCGACCGCGTCGACGGCGCCCGACTCGCCCCGCTCCAGGACCGCCTCGACGTGCCCGTCCTCGACGTGGCCCACCCCCGCGGCCCCCGCCTCGGCCGGATCCGCCGCGACGACCTCCCGGTCCCGCTGCACCTGGCGCGCAGCCTCGCGACCTACCCGCACCTCTCCCTCGCCGAGCGGGCCTCCGTGGGCCGGGCCGCGCTCGCCCTGAAGAAGCTCGACCCCGCCGACCCGGCCCTCGACGGCATCGACTTCGCCACCTGGCTCGGCCGGCACGGCCAGTCGCCCAGGACCGTCGAGGCCCTCTGGGACCTCGTCGGCATCCCCACCCTCAACGCCCCCGCTCCGCAGGCGTCCATGGGCCTCGCCGCGATGGTCTTCAAGACCGGACTCCTCTCCGAGCCCGGCGCCGCCGACATCGGCTGGGCCCACGTCCCGCTCGGCGAACTCCACGACACCCGGGCCGCGAAGGAGCTCGACGCCCTCGGCGTCCGCACCCTGCTGCGCACCAAGGCCGAGCGGATCTCCCGTACCGACGAAGGACGTTGGACCGTCGAGGTGTCCGGCGAGAGGCTCACCGCGGACGCGGTCGTCCTCGCCGTACCGCAGCAGGAGACGCACGGCCTGCTGCCCGAGGGAGCCCTCGACGACCCCGACCGGCTCCTCGACATCGGCACCGCGCCCATCCTCAACCTGCACGTCGTCTACGACCGCAAGGTCCTGAGGCGACCGTTCTTCACCACCCTCGGCTCCCCGGTGCAGTGGGTCTTCGACCGCACCGACTCCTCCGGACTGACCGGCGGCGGCCAGTACCTCGCCGTCTCCCAGTCCGCCGCCCAGGACGAGATCGACGAACCCGTCGCCGCCCTGCGCGCGCGGTACCTCCCCGAGCTGGAGCGGCTGCTGCCCGCCGCCCGCGGCGCCGGGATCCGCGACTTCTTCGTCACCAGGGAGCGGACGGCCACGTTCGACCCCGCCCCGGGCGTCGGCCGGCTCCGGCCCGGCGCCCGCACCAGGGCGCCGGGCCTGTACCTGGCCGGGGCCTGGACCGCCACCGGCTGGCCCGCGACCATGGAGGGTGCCGTCCGCAGTGGCTTCAGCGCCGCGGGCGCCGCGCTCTCCGCCTTCGGCCGCCGCCACGACCATCCGCTACAGGAGGCGGCATGAGTGTGAGTACCGGAACAAGAGGAGAGACCGTGCCGACTGTGCCGCCGGGTAATCTGGCCGTCGACACCGCGGACGTGTCCGCACTGCTGGAGCGGGGGCGGACGCTGTCCACCCCCGTACTGCGGGCGGCCGTCGACCGCCTCGCGTCGCCCATGGACACCGTGGCCGCCTACCACTTCGGCTGGATCGACGCCCAGGGCAACCCCGCCGACGGCGACGGTGGCAAGGCCGTCCGCCCGGCGCTCGCGCTGCTGTCGGCCGAGGCCGCGGGCGCCGCGCCCGAGGTCGGGGTCCCCGGCGCCGTCGCCGTGGAGCTCGTCCACAACTTCTCGCTGCTCCACGACGACCTGATGGACGGCGACGAGCAGCGCCGGCACCGCGACACCGTGTGGAAGGTGCACGGCCCCGCGCAGGCCATCCTCGTCGGCGACGCGCTGTTCGCCCTCGCCAACGAGATCCTGCTGGAGATCGGCACCGTGGAGGCCGGACGGGCGACCCGCCGGCTCACCACCGCCAGCCGCAAGCTCATCGACGGCCAGGCCCAGGACATCTCCTACGAGCACCGCGAGCGGGTCACCGTCGAGGAGTGCCTGGAGATGGAGGGCAACAAGACGGGCGCCCTGCTCGCCTGCGCCGTCTCCATCGGCGCCGTCCTCGGCGGCGCCGACGACCGCACCGCCGACAAGCTGGAGGAGTACGGCTACCACCTCGGCCTCGCCTTCCAGGCCGTCGACGACCTCCTGGGCATCTGGGGCGACCCGGAGGCCACCGGCAAGCAGACTTGGAGCGACCTGCGCCAGCGCAAGAAGTCCCTCCCGGTCGTCGCCGCGCTCGCCGCCGGCGGCGAGGCGTCGGAGCGGCTCGGCGAGCTCCTCGCCGCCGACGCCAAGTCCAACGAGTTCGACTCCTTCTCCGAGGAGGAGTTCGCCTTCCGGGCGGCCCTCATCGAGGAGGCCGGAGGACGCGAGTGGACCTCCCAGGAGGCCCGCCGCCAGCACGCCGTCGCGATCGCGGCCCTGGACGAGGTGGACATGCCCGCCCGCGTGCGGGCGCAGCTCGTCGCCCTGGCCGACTTCGTGGTCGTACGGAAGAGATGATCACCATCACCCTGATATGAGTTCGCGGTCGCCGGCCGGCGCCCACCCGGCGCCGGCCGACGGCAGACCCGTAGAAGCAGAGAAGGATCCGACTGCGCAAAGGGGAAGCCATGACAGCGACGACCGACGGAAACGCCGGGGCCGTGGGCCCCCGGGCGGCCTCGGCCAGCACCACGCACGACACCGACGCCGCCGCGTCGGACCTCGACGAGTCCGCCGCACGGGCCGCGGAACGGGCCGTCGAGCACCTGCTCGCCCTCCAGGACCCGGAGGGCTGGTGGAAGGGCGACCTGGAGACCAACGTCACCATGGACGCCGAGGACCTCCTCCTCCGCCAGTTCCTGGGCATCCTCGACGCCGAGACCGTCCGCGCCTCGGCCCTCCACATCCGCCGCGAGCAGCGCGACGACGGCGCCTGGGCCACCTTCTACGGCGGACCCGGCGAGCTCTCCGCCACCGTCGAGGCGTATGTCGCCCTCCGCCTCGCCGGGGACCCGCCCGAGGCCCCGCACATGGCGCGCGCGGCCACCTGGGTCCGCGCCCGGGGCGGGATCGCCGCCGCCCGGGTCTTCACCCGGATCTGGCTGGCGCTCTTCGGCTGGTGGCGCTGGGAGGACCTGCCCCAGCTGCCCCCGGAGCTGCTCTTCCTGCCGAAGTGGTTCCCGCTCAACATCTACGACTTCGGCTGCTGGGCACGGCAGACGATCGTGCCGCTGACCATCGTCTCGGCGAAGCGGCCGGTCCGGCCCGCGC
Organism: Streptomyces sp. NPDC051180; assembly: GCF_040689545.1. Classification (NCBI taxonomy): domain Bacteria; kingdom Bacillati; phylum Actinomycetota; class Actinomycetes; order Kitasatosporales; family Streptomycetaceae; genus Streptomyces; species Streptomyces sp. NPDC051180. The sequence goes on along the minus strand of NZ_JBFBBC010000010.1, from coordinate 100,674 downwards.
CCTTCCCGCTCGACGAGCTGCACACCGATCCGGCCCGCCCCAACCCGCCCCGGCCCCTCGCCCCCGCCACCGGCTGGGACGGGATCTTCCAGCGGCTCGACAAGGCCCTGCACGTCTACCACCGGCTCGCCCCCCGCGCCCTGCGCGGCACCGCGATGAACGTCGCCGCGCGGTGGATCGTCGAGCGCCAGGAGAACGACGGCTGCTGGGGCGGCATCCAGCCCCCGGCCGTCTACTCGGTCATCGCCCTCCACCTCCTCGGCTACGACCTGAAGCACCCGGTCATGCGGGCCGGCCTGGAGTCGCTCGACCGGTTCGCGGTCCGGCGCGAGGACGGCTCGCGCATGATCGAGGCGTGCCAGTCGCCCGTCTGGGACACCTGCCTCGCCACCATCGCGCTCGCCGACGCAGGGGTCCGCCCCGACCACCCGGCCCTGGTGAAGGCCGTCGACTGGATGCTGGACGAGGAGATCACCCGGACCGGGGACTGGGCCGTGCGCCGGCCCGGACTGCCCCCGGGCGGCTGGGCGTTCGAGTTCCACAACGACAACTACCCCGACATCGACGACACCGCCGAGGTGCTCCTCGCGCTGCGCCGGGTGCGCCACCCCGACCCCGCCCGGGTCGAGGCGGCCATCGCCCGCGGCGCGCGCTGGACGCTCGGCATGCAGTCGCGCGACGGCGGCTGGGGCGCCTTCGACGCCGACAACACCAGCGCGTTCCCGAACAAGCTGCCCTTCTGCGACTTCGGCGAGGTGATCGACCCGCCGTCCGCCGACGTCACCGCCCACGTGGTGGAGATGCTCGCCTACGAGGGCATGCTCCGGGACCCGCGGGCCCGCCGGGGCATCGAGTGGCTGCTCGCCGAACAGGAGCCGAACGGCGCCTGGTTCGGCCGCTGGGGCGTCAACCACGTCTACGGGACGGGGTCCGTGCTCCCCGCTCTCACCGCCGCGGGTCTCCCCGTCTCCCACCCGGCGGTCCGGCGGGCCGTCGGCTGGCTCGGCTCCGTCCAGAACGAGGACGGCGGCTGGGGCGAGGACCTCCGCTCCTACGAGGACGAGGGGTGGGTCGGGCGCGGCGCCTCCACCGCCTCCCAGACCGCGTGGGCGCTGATCGCCCTCCTCGCGGCCGGCGAGCGGGAGTCCGAGGCCGTCCGGCGCGGCGTCGCCTGGCTCACCGGGACCCAGCACGAGGACGGCTCCTGGGACGAGCCGTTCTTCACGGGCACCGGCTTCCCGTGGGACTTCTCCATCAACTACCACCTCTACCGGCAGGTCTTCCCGCTCACCGCGCTCGGGCGGTACGTGCACGGGGAGCCCGCACCCCACAAGGACCGCTGATGGGCCGCGAGCCGGGCCCCGAGGCCACTCCGCCGCTGCTGATCGTCTGCGCGCTCGGCATCGAGCGGTTCGCCCTGCGCGGCGGCGACCACGGCGGCGCCGCCGGCCCGGTCACCGTGGTGCGCACCGGCATGGGGCCGCACCGGGCCCGCCGGGCGGTCTCCCGGACCCTCGGCGAGGAGCGGTGGCGGGACGCCGCCGTCATCGCCTCCGGCTTCTGCGCCGGCCTGGCACCGGGTATGCACCCGGGCGACCTGGTCGTCGCGGACGAGACCCGGGGGGCCGACGGCGCCACCCTCTGCACCGGCACGGAGCTGCTGGTGAAGGCGCTGGCCAAGGCGGTCCCGGGGCGGGCCGTGCACACCGGGCCGCTCACCGGCTCCGACCACGTCGTGCGCGGCCCTGAGCGGATCGCGCTGCGGGCCGGCGGCGCGATCGCCGTCGACATGGAGTCCGCGGCGACCCTGCGCACGGCCCGGGCCGCCGACGCCCTCGGAGACGGTCCGGACGCCCGCCCGGTTGCGGCCGTCCGGGTGGTCGTGGACGCTCCAGAACATGAACTGGTCCGGATCGGCACGGTACGCGGGGGAATATCGGCCTTCCGCGTCCTTCGTGCCGTCCTTCCCGCATTCTTCGAATGGCACCGTTCTTTGCTGCTCCCCAGGAGGTGAGCGAGTTATGGCCATGCCGCTCCGTCAGTCCATCCGGGTCGGGACCTACCTCTTCGAACAGAAGCTCCGCAAGCGGGACAAGTTCCCGCTGATCGTCGAGCTGGAGCCGCTGTACGCCTGCAACCTCGCGTGCGAGGGCTGCGGCAAGATCCAGCACCCCGCGGGTGTCCTCAAGCAGCGCATGCCGGTCGCGCAGGCGGTCGGGGCCGTCCTGGAGTCCGGCGCCCCGATGGTGTCCATCGCGGGCGGCGAGCCCCTGATGCACCCTCAGATCCACGAGATCGTGCGCCAGTTGGTGGACCGGAGGAAGTACGTCTTCCTCTGCACCAACGCGGTGCTGCTGCGCAAGAAGCTGGAGAAGTTCACCCCGTCCCCGTACTTCGCCTTCGCCGTGCACATCGACGGCCTGCGCGAACGCCACGACGAGTCCGTGGCCAAGGAGGGGGTGTTCGACGAGGCGGTGGCGGCCATCAAGGAGGCCAAGCGGCGCGGCTTCCGGGTCACCACCAACTCGACCTTCTTCAACACCGACACCCCGCAGACGATCATCGAGGTGCTCAATTACCTCAACGACGACCTGCAGGTCGACGAAATGATGATCTCGCCCGCCTACGCGTACGAGAAGGCCCCCGACCAGGAGCATTTCCTCGGCGTCGAGCAGACCCGGGAACTCTTCAAGAAGGCGTTCGCCGGCGGAAACCGGCGCCGCTGGCGGCTCAACCACTCGCCCCTCTTCCTGGACTTCCTGGAAGGAAAGGCGGACTTCCCCTGCACCGCCTGGGCCATTCCCAACTACTCCCTCTTCGGGTGGCAGCGGCCCTGCTATCTGATGAGCGACGGATATGTGCCCACGTACCGCGAGCTCGTCGAGGACACCGACTGGGACAAGTACGGGCGCGGCAAGGACCCGCGCTGCGCCAACTGCATGGCGCACTGCGGGTACGAGCCCACCGCCGTCCTCGCCACCATGGGCTCCCTCAAGGAGTCCCTGCGCGCCGTCAGGGAGACCGTCTCCGGGAACAACGGGTGAGGACGGGGGAGCGATGAGCGGGGAGTTCGACCTGCGGGCGCTGCTCGCCGAGCGCGGCGGCGAGCGGTACGAGCTGCACGCCAGGTACCTCAACCACCAGCTGCCGCGGATGCTCCACACCATCGGCTTCGACAAGGTGTACGAGCGGGCGGAGGGCGCCCACTTCTGGGACGCCGACGGCGTCGATCACCTCGACATGCTCGCCGGCTTCGGCGTGATGGGCCTCGGACGACACCACCCCGTCGTCCGCAAGGCCCTCCACGACGTCCTGGACGCCCAGCTCGCCGACCTCACCCGCTTCGACTGCCAGCCGCTCCCCGGGCTGCTCGCCGAGCGGCTGCTCGCCCACAGCCCCCACCTCGACCGCGTCTTCTTCGGCAACAGCGGCACGGAGGCGGTGGAGACCGCGCTCAAGTTCGCCCGGTACGCCACCGGACGGCCCAGGGTCCTCTACTGCCACCACGCCTTCCACGGCCTCACCGCCGGCTCCCTCTCCGTCAACGGCGAGGACGGCTTCCGGGACGGCTTCGCCCCGCTGCTCCCCGACACGGCGATCGCGCTCGGCGACCTCGACGCCCTGGAGCGGGAGCTGCGCAAGGGGGACGTGGCCGCCTTCGTCGTCGAGCCCATCCAGGGAAAGGGGGTCCACGAGGCTCCGCCGGGGTTCCTGAGGTCCGCGCAGGAGCTGCTGCGCCGGCACGGCGCCCTGCTGATCGCGGACGAGGTGCAGACCGGCCTCGGCAGGACCGGCGACTTCTACGCCTACCAGCACGAGGAGGGCGTCGAACCGGACCTGGTCTGCGTCGCCAAGGCGCTCTCCGGCGGCTACGTGCCGGTCGGCGCCACGATCGGCAAGGACTGGATCTTCAAGAAGGTCTACTCGTCGATGGACCGGGTCCTGGTCCACTCGGCGAGCTTCGGGTCGAACGCCCAGGCCATGGCGGCCGGCCTCGCCGTCCTGTCGGTCATGGAGGAGGAGGGCACGGTCGCGCACGCCCGCCGGATCGGGGACCTGCTCTCCGGCCGGCTGAAGGAGCTCGTGCCCCGGTACGAGCTGCTGCACGAGATCCGCGGGCGCGGGCTGATGATCGGGATCGAGTTCGGCCGGCCGACCTCGCTGGGGCTGCGCGGCCGCTGGACGATGCTCCAGGCGGCCCGCAAGGGCCTCTTCGCCCAGATGGTCGTCGTCCCGCTGCTCCAGCGGCACCGGATCCTCACCCAGGTCTCCGGTGACCACCTGGAGGTGATCAAGCTGATCCCGCCGCTCGTCGTCGACGAGGCGGACGTAGACCGGTTCGTCACCGCCTTCACGGCGGTGATGGACGAGGCGCACGGCGGCGGTGGGCTCCTGTGGGACTTCGGCAGGACGCTGGTCAAGCAGGCGGTCGCGCAGCGCTGACCGGCGCCGTTCGCGGATGCCTTCCGAAGGGTTTTGCCTCTGGGGCAAGAAATTTGCCTCAGAGGCATAATCCTGGCGGAATGGAGTCATGGACCACGTCCCCGGGGAAGCCTCCCCGGACCCCGCCACCTCCGGCGCCCTGCCGGACGTCGCCCCGCAGCTGCGGGCCCTGCGCCGCCGCCGGGGGCTCACCCTGGAGGTCGCCGCCCAGCGGGCCGGCCTCTCGCCCGCCCACCTCTCGCGCCTGGAGACGGGGAACCGGCAGCCCTCGCTGCCGATGCTGCTGGCCCTCGCCCGTATCTACGGTACGACGGTCTCCGAGCTCCTGGGCGAGGCGCCCCCCGAGCGGGACCCCGTCGTCCGCGCCGGCCGCTCCGAGCCCGTCGAGGCCGGCGGCTGGATCTACCGCCAGGCCGGTGGTGCCGGACGCGCCCTCCAGTGCCTGCGCGTCCACGTGCCGCACGCCACCCGGGCCGACATCGTGCGCGTCCACCCCGGCGAGGAGTGGATCCACGTCCTGGAGGGCCGGGTCCGGCTCGCCCTGGGCGAGGCCGTGCACGTCCTCGACCCCGGGGACAGCGCCCACTTCGACTCGTTGACCCCGCACCGGATCGGCGCCGCCACCGCGGGCGGGGCCGAGCTGCTCTTCGTCCACACGCTGATGCAGAGTCCCGTCGCCGAGCTGTGCCTCGGCGACGGAACCCCGCACCTGCGCTGATCCCGCGCGATCCCGTCCGACAAGAAAGGACCGACATGTCCGAGAAGTCCGCACCGGTGACCGGCGAGGAGCGCGGGGAGGGCAAGTTCCCCAAGGGGCTCGTCCTCCGCCTTTTCGCCTACCTGGTCGCCGGCCACCTCTTCGCCGGCTTCCTCTACCTGCTCTTCATGCTGGGCGGGCAGAATCAGTAGGCCGGACTACGCCTCCGTGAGAAGTCGCTCCCGCAGGCGCTCGCGGGTCTCCGGGGAGAGCTTCAGCCCCTCGGCGAGGTAGGCGTCCACCGTGCCCCAGGTCTCCTCGATCGTCTCGAAGGCGGCCCGCAGGTACTCCACCCGCGCGTCGAAGAGCGGGCTCAGCAGCTCCATCACCTCGGGCGACATCGCGTCGGGGGCGGTGGAGCTGCGGCGCACCTTGTAGCGGCGGTGCGGGTCGTTCGACTTCACGTAGTCGGCCTCGATCGCCTCGCGCTCGACCCCGAGGGCGAGCAGCGTGATCGCGATGGAGAGGCCGGCGCGGTCCTTGCCCGCCGCGCAGTGCATCAGGGCGGGGACGCTCTCCTCGGCCATGGAGTGCAGGATCCGGCTGTGCTCCGACGTCCGCTCGACCACCATCTTCCGGTACGAGTCGGACATTCTGGCCGCCGCCTTGCCGTCGCCGAGGATCTCCCGCAGCTGCGCGATCTCGCCGTCGCGCACCAGCCTCCAGAACTCCTTGCCGTCGGCGGGGTCGTTGAGCGGTATGTTCACGTTCCGCACGCCGGGCAGTTCGACGTCCGCGCCCTCCACCCGCCGGTCGGCCTCGTTGCGGAAGTCGAAGACGGTGTGCAGTCCCAGCGTGGCGAGGAAGGCGGCGTCGCCCTCGGTCGCGTGGGCGAGGTGGCCGCTGCGGAAGAGGCGGCCGGCGCGCACGGCGCGCCCGTCCGTCGTCGGCAGGCCGCCCACGTCACGGAAGTTGCGGACCTCGGCCAGCTCGGGCTCGTTCGCTTCGGTGGGCGGGACCTGCGGCAGCTGCTGCGTCACGGATGCTCCTGGGTGTCGTCGTTCGGGTGCCCGACGCGAGATCGGTTCCAGGGGCAATCATCCAGCCGGCGCGCGGGCGGCGCACCCCCTCGGACGGGAATGGGTGATCTGTCCGAATTGGGGCGTAAGGGGTAACGCGCCCCGGTTGCAGGGGAGATGAGCTCCGGCGCGTGAGCAGGGTCATAAAGGTGACGGATCGTGGCCGACGGCCCGCCGCAATTGCCCTGCGTGAAAAGGGGATCGAGGGACCGTCATCCACACAGGGTGACCGGAATGCGAATCCGATCACGGGCCGTGGAATGCCCTCGGAAATCGTTGGCTTGTTCGCGCCGACCCCGCTCGTCTAGCGTCACCGTCAATCCGGTCGGACCGCCGAATCCTGCCACCGTCCGGAATTCCACTCACCCATGTGTGGCAGGAGCGGGGGACCCAGGTAGTACGCCGGTCCCGCGATGCAGGACGGCTTGGGGTGAAGCCGCGTGAGAACGCGGCCGGGCATCTCCAGTCCGAACCCGACAGCTCACCTCGCAGGCGCCGGAGAGGAATTCGCCATGCCCGCAAAGGGTAAGCACCGCCGTCCCAGGATCAACCCCCTCGCCCGTGGGCTCGCCGTCGCCGGCACCGGTGGCGCCGTCGTCGCGCTCCCCCTCCTCGGGGCGACCGGGGCCCACGCCGCCGAGCAGTCCGCGCCCGCCGCCGTCCCCGGCGCCGTCACCGCGGCCGCCCAGGTGAAGGCCCCCGCCGCCGTCCAGGCCGCGCCCGCCGCCAAGGCCGCGCCGAAGACGTACTCCGTCGTCCGCGGCGACTACCTGTCGAAGATCGCCGCCGACCACCACCTCGCCGGCGGCTGGAAGAAGCTGTACGCCGACAACCGCCAGGTCGTCGGCGAGGACCCCTCGCTGATCCTGCCGGGCATGAAGCTCACCCTCGGCGCCAAGGGCAACGCGCCGAAGGCCGCCGAGCCCAAGGCCGCCCCGAGCGCCAAGAGCTCGGAGAAGAACGGCGACGCCCCGCGCGCCTCCCGCAGCAGCCAGCGCTCCTCCGCCCCGGCCGCCGCGACCTCGGAGAGCTCCGCCCCCGCGTCGTCCTCGGGCTCCTCGACCTCCTCCTCCGGCTGGGTCACGCCCGTCGCCGGCGGCGGCTTCTCCACCCCGTACCGCGCCGCCGGCTCCATGTGGTCCTCCGGCTACCACACCGGTGTCGACTTCATCGCCTCCTCCGGCACCACCGTCCGCGCCGTCGGCGCCGGCACGGTCGTCTCCGCCGGCTGGAGCGGCGCCTACGGCAACGAGGTCGTCATCCAGCACGCCGACGGCAACTACTCGCAGTACGCGCACCTCTCCTCCCTCTCCGTCTCGGCCGGCCAGAGCGTCTCCGGCGGCCAGCAGATCGGCCTCTCCGGTTCCACCGGCAACTCCACCGGCCCGCACCTGCACTTCGAGATCCGCACCACGCCGAACTACGGCTCCGACGTCGACCCGCTGGCCTACCTCCGCCAGCACGGCGTCTCCGTCTGACGCGGACGCACCCCGGCGGCCCGGCACGTACGTCCCGAGGCCGCCATGCTCGGGGTCGGCCGGATCATCCCCAAGCCCTGGGTGCACCAGG